>NZ_DASYCB010000020.1:0-239349 GCF_036500425.1 Luteibacter sp. | reverse complement strand
TGCGCACACTGTCAAAGATCTTGTTCGCTCCGCAGAGGCATTTCGCTTTCTGCGTCAGGACATTTCGTCCTAGTGAGCCGCCCATTCTATATCGTTTTTCGTTTCCGTCAACACCCTCGTGAATCTTTTTTTCGAGGTTGTCGCCGAAGCGATATAGCTGCCGAAGCGTTCGTCTTTCGACGTGGGCCGCTGCGGGAGGCGAATAATACCGATTCCTGAGACCCCTGCAAGCCTTTTTGTGAATCTTTTTTGAAAGCGACGTTAAATCAGGCGGATACGGGCGAAATTTCTTTTGCCGACCTGCAGCACGCCCTCAAATCCGGCCGTGAAGACCCGCGAAGCGTCGTCGACCACCTCGCCATCGATACGTACCGCACGCTCCTTGAGCTTCCGGCTTGCCTCTGAATTGCTCGGCGTGACGCCCGCGGCGGTGAGGAGCCCCGCCAGGCGGAAACCTTCGGCAGGCGTTTCGATATCCGTCAGAGGAAGCAGGCTGGTATCGCCCTCCCCCCGCACGACGGCATGCCAGCCCGCGATCGCCTGCTCAGCGGCCGCTGCGTCGTGGAAGCGCGTGGTCAGTTCGCGAGCCAGGCGCAGCTTGGCGTCGCGGGGGTTCAACGCGCCCGAGGCGATCTCTTCCTTCATCCGGGCGATGTCATCCATGGAGACATCGAAGCTGAGCAGCTCGAACCACCGCCACATGAGGTCGTCGCCGATCTTCATGGTCTTGGTGACCATATCGATGGCCGGCTCGTTGATACCTATGTAGTTGCCCAGCGACTTGGACATCTTGTTGACCCCGTCCAGGCCTTCCAGCAGCGGCATGGTCAGGACGATCTGCGGCGGCTGGCCATGGTGCTCCTGCAGGGCCCGGCCCATGAGCAGGTTGAACTTCTGGTCGGTACCGCCGAGCTCCACGTCGCATTCCAGCGCCACGGAGTCGTAACCCTGGACCAGGGGATAGAGGAATTCATGGATGGCGATGGGCTGCTCCGACTTGTAGCGCTTGGCGAAGTCATCGCGCTCGAGCATGCGGGCCACGGTGTGCTGGGCGGCCAGGCGAATCATGTCCGCCGCGCCCATCTTGCCGAACCACTCGGAATTGAAGCGCAGCTCGGTCTTTTCCCGGTCGAGCACCTTGAACACCTGCTCGGCGTAGGTCTCGGCATTGGCCAGCACGTCTTCACGGGTGAGTGGCTTGCGGGTGACGTTCTTGCCGGTGGGATCGCCGATCATGCCGGTGAAGTCGCCAATCAGGAAGATGACCTGATGGCCGAGATCCTGGAACTGGCGCATCTTGTTGAGCAGGACGGTATGGCCCAGGTGCAGGTCGGGGGCCGTCGGGTCGAACCCGGCCTTGATGCGCAGGGGGCGGCCCGTCTTGAGCCTGGCTTCGAGGTCGTCCTTCTTGATGATCTCGTCTGCGCCGCGTGCGATCAGCGCCAGGGCCTGGTCCAGCTCGTTCATGCTTTCTCTCTGGTAGTCGTTGGCCGACGACCTTCACATTTGTGTGTGAAGACGCCGTGGAGGTTAATTGTGCGTTAACCCAAAGATGCGATGCAAAGCCTTGATGGGAAAGGCGTTGACGCCGTTTGCGCGAGGCCGTTATGGTACGCGACAACTCGGGGCGAGCGGATACTAGAAAGACAATGGCTGATGAGAACAGAGGCGCGCACAGTGCCCGCAAGCAAGCTATCCGTCGCAAGGCGCAGCGTCGTCATTCGCACTTCTACGATAGCCGGGCGCATTGGTCGTTCAGTCGAAATGCGTCGTCGGAGCCGCTGAGCTGGTCGCGAGAGCGCTGGATTCTCGCGGGTACGGCCTTTCTTCTTGTCATCCTTTCCGCCCTCGTGATTCCGGCCTGGGCCGGCGCCATGAAGTCGTCGTCGGTCACCTCGGCACCGGGCGCCGCCGCAAGGTCCTCTGCCATCGCGACGCCCCTGGTCTCCGCGGATCCCTTCGACCACGCCATCGTCCCGCTGGCCTTGCCGAAGATGGACCCGGCAGCGATCAAGCCGATCGCTCCCGTCGAGGAATGGCAGACCGTGCAAGTGCACCCGGGCGAGACCCTCGCCGACATCTTCCTGGCCCAGGGCCTGTCGATGACCGACCTGCAGCACGTGATCGACGGCTCGGGCGGCACCAGGGTCTTTCATCAGATCAAGCCGGGCCAGGAGTTCCAGTTTCTGGTCGGCGGCGACCACACGCTCAAGGGTGTGCGCTTCGACCAGGACGAGGCGAACATCGCCACCCTGCGTCTCGACGGCGCAACTGCCCAGCTCACCACGAAGACCCGCGATGTGCAGCGTCGCGAGCACATCGCTCATGGCGACATCGACAGCTCGCTGTTCGGCGCGGCCTCCAAGGCCGGCATGAGCAATGCGATGGTCCTCAAGCTGGCCGAGGTGTTCAAGTTCGACATCGACTTCGTGCAGGACCTGCGTGTCGGCGACAACTTCACCGTTATCTATGACGATGTCTACAGCGACGGGTCGTACCTTCGCGAAGGCGACATCGTCGCCGCCGAGTTCGTCAACCAGGGCAAGCGCTATACGGCTTACCGCTTCAAGAACAGCGACGGCAAGTGGAGCTACTTCAGCGAGGAAGGTCGCCCGCTCACCGGCTCCTTCCTGCGCATTCCGGTCGACTTCACGCGTATCTCCTCGCAGTTCAGCGCCGGTCGCATGCACCCGATCCTCGGCACGATGCGCGCACACAAGGGCGTCGACTATGCCGCGCCGACCGGCACCCCGATCCATGCCGCGGGCGATGGCGTAGTCAAGTTCCGTGGCTGGATGAATGGTTACGGAAACTTCGTGGTCATCCAGCACAACGCAACGATCAGCACCGCCTACGGCCACATGTCACGCTTCGCCAACCTGCGCGTTGGCCAGCGCGTGAGCCAGGGCAGCACCATCGGTTTCGTCGGCATGACCGGCCTGGCCACCGGCCCGCACCTGCACTACGAATTCCGCGTCAACAATGTGCAGCGCGATCCGCAGACGGTGACCCTGCCGAAGCCGGAGCCCTTGCCGGCCGCCCAGCTGGCGAAGTTCAAGAAAGAGGTTGTCGGTCCGCAACTGGCCCGCCTCAACCAGGTCGACAACAACACGAAGCTCGCGCGCGCCGATACCGCTTCGCGCGGCGACGACTGATTCGTGCCGACCACCGACGGCCTCTACCTGGGCCTTATTTCCGGAACCAGTGCGGACGGCATCGACGCCGCGCTGGTCCGCTTCGACGAAGGGCGCCCATCCCTCGTGGCCGGGCTCACGCATCCCTGGGACGACACCCTGCGCCGACGCATCCTTGCCGTCGCCCAGGATGAAGACCGACTTGCCCTGGACGACTACGGCCGACTCGACGTCGCCGTCGCCCACGCCTTCACCGACGCGGCGCAGGCGGTGCTCGCAAAGGCGAAGGTCTCGCACACGGCCGTGGCGGCCATCGGTTCGCACGGCCAGACCATCCGGCACCGGCCCGACGGCCCCCTGCCCTTCACTCTTCAGATCGGCGACCCTTCGGTCATCGCCGAGCGCTGCGGCATCGACACGATTGCCGACTTCCGACGCGCCGACGTGGCGGCGGGTGGCCAGGGCGCACCCCTGGTCCCGGCATTCCATGCCACGGTGCTGCGGCCGGAGAATGGCGCGCGCGTGGTGCTCAACCTTGGCGGCATCGCCAATGTCACGCGGTTGTCCGCTGCCGGCGACGTCACCGGTTTCGATACGGGTCCGGCGAACGGGCTCATGGACGCGTGGTGCCTGCGTCACCGTGGCGAAGCCTTCGACCGCGACGGTCGCTTCGCGGCGTCGGGAAGCGTCGATGCGACGCTGCTCGCGGAGCTGCTGGACGACGCGTACTTCGTCCTGCCGCCGCCGAAGAGCACGGGCCGCGAACACTTTCACCTGACCTGGCTGGACACGCATCCCCGCGTGGCCGACAACACGCCGGAAGATGTCCAGGCCACCCTGCTGGCACTGAGCGCGGTATCGATCGCCGATGCCATCGAGCGCCACGCCGGCGACGCCAGTGATGTCGTCGCGTGCGGTGGTGGCGTGCACAACGCGGCCCTGATGCGTGCACTCGCCGAGCGCTTGCCTGGACGCGAGTTGGTCACGAGTTCGGTGTTCGGCATCGATCCGGACTTCATGGAAGCCATGGCCTTCGCCTGGCTGGCCTATCGCCGCCTTCGCGGCGAGCCGGGCAACCTGGCAAGCGTCACGGGCGCACGTGGCCCGCGCCTGCTGGGCGCGCTCTACGCGGCGCCCTGAGCCTCAGAACGATTCATCGGGGACGCTCGCCTGGCGCTGGGCCGCATCCGCAAGGGTAGAGGGTGACGCCTGGGCGAGTGCCGCCAGCGCTTCCTGGAAAGCGGCCTGCTCTTCGGCATCCCACGCCCCGGTCAGGTGCGCGATATCGCCGGGCTGCAGCAACAGCTCGCTGAACACGTCGCCTGCACTGAGGCCAAGGCCATAGCGCAGCGCATGCAGGATCACCTCATTGATCGACCAGCGGCGTTCGCGCGCGAGCGTCTTGATTCGCTCGGCCATCTGCTCGTCGATGTGTCGCACCACGATATCTGGCACGTGCGTTACCTCCTCGCGCATGCCCCCTGTGCGGCAGATCTTACACAGTTTCGGCCGCGCGTTGTGCTGGCCTTACGGCCTGTCCGTTGGGGTCGGCAGGCGCCGCCAGAGCAGGGCCAGGACGATCAGGGTGGGCACGATCGAGACCGTGCTGATGACGAATAGCGCCGAATAGCCGGAGTCTTTGACGAGGAACCCCGACATCCCGCCGATCAGCTTGCCGGGCAGGTTGGCCAGCGAGCTGAGCAACGCGTATTGCGTGGCGGTGAAGCTGCGATTGACCAGGCCGGACATGAAAGCAACCAGAACCGGACCCGCAAAACCTTGCGCGAAGTTGTCGCCCGAGAGTGTCGCTACGAATGCCCAGGTCTGGCCCGGGTTCTGCGCCATCAGCAGGTACAGCATGTTCGAGAGCGCCACGCCCAGGGCAGCGATAACAAGCAGGCGGCGCATCTCGAAGCGGGTGACCGCCCAACCACCGAGCAGGGCACCGGCGATGCCGATGATGACGCCATACACCTTCGACACTTCCGCGATCTGGGTCTTGGTAAAGCCCGCATCGAGATAGAACGGATAGGCCATGACGCCGAGCATCTGGTCGGGCAAGCGGAACAGGGCGACGAACAGGAGCAGACCCAGCGCCAGCCCCATGCCGTAACGCGAGAAGAAGTCGCGGAACGGACCGACGAAGCCTTCCTGCACGGCAACGCGCAGCGGCACGCGTTCGCGTACGCGGTGCTCGGGCTCGCGAGCGATCAGCACGGTGACGATGGGTACGATCAACAACAGGCAGATCGCCATGTATCCGCGCTGCCAACCCACCTGGTCGGCGATCAGCAGGATGCCCGCGCCGCTGGCAATGAGGCCGAACCGATAGCCGAGCGTATAGGTGGCGGCCAGGGCCCCCTGCGCTTCCGGCGGGGCGATCTCGACACGATATGCATCCACGACGATATCGATCGTCGCGCCGGCAAAGGCGGCCAGAAGGGTGGCGCCGACGAAGTTCGGCAGCGATGCGGTGGGCGGCATGAAGGCCATCGACAGCAAGCCCGCCGCCAGCAGCAGCAGCGCGAACATCAGCCAACCGCGGCGCTGGCCGAGCCGGCAGAACAAGGGCAGGCGGAAGCGGTCTACCAGGGGCGCCCAGAGGAACTTGAAGTTGTAGCTGAAGGTGACATAGCTCGCCAGACCGATGGCGCCGTAGTCCACGCCCGATTCCTTCAGCCAGGCAGAGAGCGTATTGCCGACGAGCAGGAACGGCAGGCCCGAAGCAAGGCCGAAGAACAGCATGGTGACCGCACCCGGCTGGGCGAACGCCGCGGCCACGCCCCGCAGCCCTTTGTAGCGGGCTACCCCGGCGGCTTGGGTCACTCGGCGTAGTCCACGGTAAACGGCGCATGGTCGGAGAAGCGTTCGTCGCGATAGATCGAGCAGTCACGCGCGCGGGCACCCATGCCCGGCGTCACGATCTGGTAGTCGATGCGCCAACCCACGTTGTTTGCACGCGCCGCGCCACGGTTGGACCACCAGGTGTATTCCACCGCGTCGGGCTTGATCGCGCGGAAGCTGTCCACCCAGCCGATCTCCTTGAACAGCAGGTCGAGCCACGCGCGCTCTTCGGGGAGGCAGCCGGAATTCTTCTGGTTGGAGGTCCAGTTCTTGATGTCGTTCCTGGTGTGGACGATGTTCCAGTCGCCGCACAGCACGTATTCACGGCCACTGGCCGCCCACTCGCGAAGGATGGGCGTGAGCCATTCCATGACGCGGAACTTGTACTGCTGCCGCTCGTCGCCCGACGACCCTGATGGAATGTAGAAGGAAACGACGCTGAGGTTGCCGAAGCGCGCTTCGATATAGCGCCCCTCGCAGTCGAAATCCTCGCGCCCCAGGGAAACGCGCACCTCGTCCGGCTCACGCTTCGAATAGATGGCGACGCCGCTGTAGCCCTTCTTGCTGCGGGCATCGTGGTAGAAGCAGTGGTGACCGTCCGGACGGAACATCGGGTCGATCAGCTGGGCTTCCTGCGCCTTGGTTTCCTGCAGGCAGACGACGTCGGCGTCCTGGGCACGCAGCCATTCGAAGACGCCCTTGGTGGCGGCGGAGCGGATACCGTTGGCGTTCAGCGAGATGATGCGCATGGGACCTTGGGGTGCGTTTGGCGAATCCCCCCATCATACCGGGCTCATAATGGCGGCATGAATAGTGCCATTCGCGTGTTGCCCCTGGATACCGACGTCAGGCCCGGCGTGCTCGCCCTGCGTGTGCAGGACGCGCAGTTGCCCTTCGTCGGCCGCATCGGGGATTCACTGGCCGACGTCGCCGTGTGTCCCGGCAGTGAGGCGCTGGCCCTGGTCGTCGACAGCGTCGTGGTGGGCTACGTGCGCATCGACAGACGTGCGGCCGCCATGGGCGAACATCCGCTGGCCGAAGGCGCCGTCGCCCTGCGCAGCTTCATGATCGATGCCGGTCGACAGGGCGAAGGCCTCGGCGGACGCGCGCTCGACGCCATCCATGCCTACGTCGCCGGACGTCACCCCGATCGCGAACGGATCCTGCTCACGGTAAACGTGCGCAACGAGGCGGCCGTGCACGTGTATCGCCGAGCGGGCTATCGCGACAGCGGCGAGCTGTACCATGGCGGACTGGCGGGACCGCAATTCGTACTGTGGCGCCCGTTACATCCCTGGAACCCCTGAGAGAGACACCGACGTGCACGATTACCAGCGCGAATTCATCGAGCTCACCCTGGCCCGCGACGTTCTTCGCTTCGGCGAATTCACGCTCAAGTCGGGCCGCATCAGCCCGTATTTCTTCAACATGGGCCGGATCGACTCCGGCGCCGCACTAGCCCGGCTCGGACGCTCCTATGCGGAGGCTGCTACGCGCTCCGCCGTGCCGTTCGACATGCTCTTCGGCCCGGCCTACAAGGGCATCGCCCTGGCCGCCGCGACCGCCATCGCACTGGCCGATTCCCAGGACCGTGACCTGCCCTGGGCCTATAACCGTAAGGAAGCCAAGGCCCATGGTGAAGGCGGCATGCTGGTCGGCGCGCCACTGAAGGGCCGCGTGTTGATCGTGGACGACGTCATGACGGCGGGCACGGCAGTGCGCGAGTCGCTGGAGCTGATCCGGGCGCAGGGCGCGGAGCCGGCGGGCGTGCTCATTGCGCTGGACCGCCAGGAGCGTGGACAGGGCGACCTGTCGGCGGCGCAGGAAGTGGCGGCGCAGTTCGGCATTCCTGTAGTTGCGATCGCCACCCTGGCCGATGTCCTGACCTACGCGGGCGAGAAGCCCGAGCTGGCCGCCGACTATGGCCGCCTGCTGGCGTACCGCGAGCAGTACGGCGTCAAAGCCTGAGCAAAACGGCGACTGCGTCACGTGGGGCCGGACCACGCGTCGTTCCTGCATAGCCTCATGCCGCCCGCTGGCTATACTCCCACCACAGGAGGGGACACCATGCGTGCAGTGCGTTACATCCTGGCAGGAGCGATGCTGTGCCTAGGCACAGCCGGCTTTGCCGCCACCAATACGAGCAACAACAACGGCTTCCGCTACAAGTGGAAGGACACGTCAGGGCATTCGTACTTCAGCGACAGCCTCACGCCGGAGGCCATGATGGCCGGCTACGACGTCGTCAACTCGCAGGGCGTTACCGTAAGGCACGTGGACCGTCAGATGACAGCCGATGAGCGAGCTGCGGCGAAGAAGATCGCGGACCAGAAGGCCGCGGCCATGCAGGTCGAGCAACAGCGCCAGCGCGACGATGCCCAGATGCTCAACGCCTATCCCAACGAGGCTTCGTTCATGACAGCGAAGAATGCCGAGCTGGAGAACTTCGAACAGGCCACGCGCACCACTCGCCTCAACCTGCAGGGACAGGAGAAGGCACTGGCCGACCTGCTCACGCGAGCCGGCGACCTGGAGCGGGCCAAGCAGCCGGTGCCGGGATACCTGACCCAGCGCATCAGCGAACAGCGCAACACCGTTGCATCCCTGCGCGCGACCCTACAGCGCCAGCAGGTGGCCAGGGACGCCGCCAAGGTCAAGATCGATGCCCAGCTGCAGCACTATCGCCAGCTGAAAGCCGCCAACGGCGGCTGATCCGTCGGTCAGAAAGGCAACACCAGGTTCGGGTCGACCGCCAGCAGGCGCTGGCGGAAAGCCTGCTTTACGCGCTCCAGCGCCTTGGCCGTGTCCGCGTCGAAGCGGAACATGAGCGCCGGTGAGGTGTTGGAGGCGCGCACCAGGCCCCATCCGTCGGGCCAATCCACCCGGATGCCATCGATCGTGGTGAGTCGCGCGTCTTCGAACGTGGCGGACGCACGGAACGCTTCGATGAAACGGAAGGCGGCGCCCTCCTCCATCGGCAGCCGCAGTTCGGGCGTGGAAACACTGGTGGGCAGCGTCTCGAAAAGGGCCGCGACGCTGCGCTCCTCGAGGTCGCCAGCGACGATTTCAAGCAGGCGAGCCGCCGCATAGATACCGTCGTCGAAGCCATACCAGCGATTGTTGTCAGCAAAGAAGAAGTGACCGCTCATCTCACCGGCCAACGCGGCACCGGTATCGCGCATCTTCGCCTTGATCAGGGAGTGCCCGGTGCGCCACATCAGGGGCGCACCCGCGGATTCCTGGATGATCCGGCGCAGGTGCCCGGTACATTTGACGTCGAAGATCACCGTGGCGCCCGGATTGCGTGCAAGCACGTCCTGGGCGAACAGCATCAGCAAGCGATCGGCGTAGATGATCTCGCCACTGGCTGTCACCACACCCAGGCGATCGCCGTCTCCGTCGAACGCGATGCCGATATCGGCACCGATGGTATGGACGGCGGCGATCAGGTCGCCGAGGTTGCGAGGATCGGACGGATCGGGGTGGTGGTTCGGGAACGTGCCGTCCACGTCGCAGTACAACGGCACCACTTCGCAGCCGATCTCCTCGAGAACGCGAGGCGCGACGGCGCCGGCCACGCCATTGCCGGCATCGACGACCACCTTGAGGCGACGTTCGGCAGAGACGTCGCCGGCAATCTTCGCCACGTAGGCGTCGACGACCGGCTGTTCCCGCCAGGTGCCCAGGCCGTCTTCCTCGAGACGGCCCTCGACGATGCGACGGTGGAGGTCGGCAATAGCGCCCTCAGCCAGCGTCTCCCCGCCGACCACGATCTTGAAGCCGTTGTGATCCGGAGGGTTGTGGCTTCCCGTGACCGATACAGCGCATCCCGTACCGAGGTGGAATGCGGCGAAGTAAGCCACGGGCGTCGGCACTGCGCCAAGATCGATCACGTCGATACCGGCCGCGCGCAGGCCGTCCGACAGGGCCCCCGCAAGCTCGGGGCCCGACAGGCGACCGTCACGGCCGACCACCATTTCGCGCAGGCCACGTTCGTTCATCAGGCCGCCGATGGCCTGGCCGATACGACGCGCGATATCGGCGGTCAGCTGGGTGCCCACGATGCCGCGGATGTCGTAAGCGCGGAAGATGGCCGGATCGAGCGTCACCGCCGCCGCGCGTGCCACCGGCTTCGCCGCGGGTACTTTCGTCTCGGTCGGACCGGATGCCGGCGGCAAGCGCGGCTTACGTTCCACGTCGACCAGGAGGACTTCGTCGGGCTCCGTTTCGACCACGGGCTGGGGTCGCCGCCGCGCCCAGAGCAACAGGACGCCGCCGCCGATGCCGATCAGGGTAAGGACGACCGCGAGTATCTCGGAGTGCGGAATGACGATGAAGGCCTTCGGCATGGCGGCGAAGACATAGAGCGAGGTTCCGGGAACCTGCTGGCCTTCCGGCGTGATCTCGCCCGCCAGGGAACCGACCGCATCCAGCATGAGGCTGTCCCGGCCGCTGCCCTGGCGTAGTTCGAGGCGACCACTGGGAGGTGACGATGCCACGAACTTCTGGTGGATGTCGTCGAAGGGGTATTCGAGCCAGACCCATGCGCGAACCGAGCCGCTGACGTTTACCGGCTCGGCCACGGTAAGCCGACGCTCACCACCGTGCATGGAACTCGACGCCAGCGGCGCGCCGGTCTCGCCGAGCGCCGCCATCAGCTGGGCGGCCTTGGCGTAGCCAAACTCGCGGTAGTTGGCCCGTACCACCTCGTCCAGGCCACCACTGAAGATTTCGATAGCGGACGTGGCCGGAAGCAGCGTACGCAGGCGCGCGGCAGCGGCGACATGGTCGTCGATGCCCGTCGCGACGTCCGGATCGGCCAGGGCCCGCATGAGCTGGTTGTGCCGCGCGGCATACGCCTCGCCGAGGTCGTGCACGGCCTGGCGCTGCGCCGCGCGCGTGCGCTCCGCCGCGTCGGTTTCGTCGGCGATCAGCCATGCCTGCCAGGCACAGAACGCGCCGCCGACGATCAGCAACGTGGCGCCGATCAACGGCAGCAGACGTCGCATATCGATGCGAAGCCCCCGCTTCGCCCCTCCCTCGTTACGCCCCATGCTGCCCCTTGCTCCCGTCGCCTGTCAGCCAATGCCCGTCGAACCGAATCCACCCTCGCCCCGCAGCGAAGGGGTGAACCCGTCGACGACGCGCAAACGTGCCCGTCCCACCGGCACCAGCAATAATTGCGCAATCCGGTCACCCGGTGTGATGGTCAATACCGCGTTTCCGCGATTCCAGCACGAAATCATCAGGGGTCCCTGGTAATCGGCGTCGATAACGCCGACCAGGTTGCCCATGACCAGGCCCTGTTTATGGCCCAGGCCGGACCGCGGCACGATCAGCGCACACCAGGCCGGGTCACCAATATGGATGGCAAGACCCGTCGGCACCAGCAGGCTGTCGCCCGGCGCCAGCGTCACCGGCACGTCGACCGCCGCCCGCAGGTCCATGCCCGCGCTACCGTCGGTGGCGGGCTCAGGCAGGGGAATGGTGTCGCCCAGGCGGGCGTCGAGAATCTTCAGTTCAATGTCGATCAAGGCTCAGGTTCCGATGCCTGCGAGAAAATGTTGCGCGATGTGCGCGACCAGCTGGCGCGCCAGCTCGGTCTTGGGCATATGGGGCAGTGCGGCGCCGCCGTCGCGCCAGTACAACTGCAACGCGTTCTCCGCCACTTCGAAACCGCGTCCCGGGCCAACCTCGTTGGCCGCGATCATGTCGATGCCCTTGCGACGCAGTTTGTCCTGCGCGTATGCGGCGAGCTCGTTCGTCTCTGCCGCGAAGCCGACCAGGTACGGGCGATCGGGGAGCGCCGCCAGCGACGCGATGATGTCGGGGTTCTCCGCCAGGTCGAGGCGAAGCGGGCTACCGTCGGTCTTCTTCAGCTTGTGGTCGGCGGTGTCCACCGGGCGGTAATCGCCGACGGCCGCCGCGCCAATGTAGATATCGGTGCCGGCGGCGGCCTTGAGCAGGATCTCCTGCATCTGGCGGGCGCTACGCACGTCGATCCGGTTCACGCCCGCGGGCGTCGGAAGCGAAACCGGGCCAGCCACCAGGGTAACCTCGGCACCCGCATCGCGAGCGGCCATGGCGACGGCAAACCCCATGCGTCCGGAACTGCGGTTGCCGATAAAGCGTACGGGGTCGATGTCCTCGTACGTGGGGCCGGCGCTGACCAGCACCCGGCGGCCGCGGAGCGGCTGCTCACCGAACGAAGCGACCAGGATGTCGCGCAACTCGTGGGGCTCGAGCATTCGCCCGGAGCCGATATCCCCGCAGGCCTGGTCACCATCAGCCGGCCCAAGGATCCCCACGCCGCGGACACGCAACGTGCCGACGTTCGCCTGCACCGCCAGGTTCGCCCACATCTGCTGGTTCATGGCAGGGGCGATGTAGACCGGTGCCGCGGTGGCGAGCACGACCGTCGATAGCAGGTCGTCGGCGAAGCCGTGCGCGAGCCGCGCGATGGTGTCGGCACTGGCCGGTGCGATGAGTACGCGCTCCGCCCACTTCGCCAGTTCGATATGACCCATCGCGGCTTCGCCGGCCTCGTCCCACAGGCTGACGCGCACCGGTTGTCCCGAGAGCGCCTGGAAGGTCGTAGGGGTGACGAAATGGGTCGCCCCTTCGGTCATGACGACGCGCACGTCGGCGTCGAGATCGCGAAGGCGACGAACGAGCTCGCAGATCTTGTAAGCGGCGATACCACCGGTTACGCCAATCAGGATGCGACGCTGGCGAAGACTCATGGCGGAACGACACTGCTTCGGGGGGCCAGTTAGCTTAACGGATTTCAGGCAGCCCTTTTTTTCAGAATCGTTCTATCGCCAAGGCAACACCCACAACCCTAAGTTGGTCGTCGGGCTCCACACATGGGGCAGGACAGGAAGCACGATCTTATGAAGCGGGGGACATACCGGCCACGGCCGATCCATCAGTGGCCGGAAAGCGAGCGGCCGCGCGAGCGCCTGCTGGCCCACGGTGTGGCCGCCTTGTCCGACGCCGAACTCATTGCCGTGCTGCTTGGTCACGGCACGGCGGGCTGCGACGCCGTCGCCACCGGCCGGGCCCTGCTCGGTCAGGCCGGCAGCCTTGGGCGACTGCTCGCCGATCCTGACCACCTGCCTCGTGTCAGTGGAGTCGGCCCCGCCAAGCGGGCGCGCATCGTCGCCGCGCTGGAACTTGCACGGCGCTCGCTGGGTGAAAGCCTCGCCGAGCTTCCGCATATCGAGAGCCCTACCGACAGCGCGGAGTACTTCCGGGCGCGGCTGCGTCATCTCCCTCACGAGGTGTTTGCCTGCCTGTTCCTGGATACCCGCCACCGCGTGCTGGCCTATGAAGAACTTTTCCGCGGCACGATCGACGGTGCCAGCGTGTATCCGCGGGAGGTGGTCAGGGCCTGCCTTCGTCACCGGGCAAGTGCGGTCATCCTTGCTCACAATCACCCGTCGGGGGTGGCCGAGCCCAGCCGGGCCGATCGTGAAATCACGCGGGTACTGGTGGACGCGCTGCGCCTGATGGACATCCGCGTGCTCGACCACCTCGTGATCGGCCATGGCGAGCCCACGTCGATGGCCAACCTGGGTTTGCTCTGACAGCCCCAAAAAAAGGTTCTTCACGGAATTCAGGGGACGTACCGGTGCAGAGCCTTCGGTGCCCACCCTCGCTGCTCAGACAGTCCTCCGCGTTTCGTACCGGAAAGGCCGCTGCGCGGCCCGTGTTCTCATTGGCCTACGGCCGCTCCACTTGTGCGGAACTCGCCTCGAGGGTGGGCACCGAAGACTCTCCCGAGCGCTGAGGTTCGCGTGGGCCGAGCCAAAGCGCGCGGCAGCATCGTCGGTCGGGGCCGACGACGGCGCCACGTGACGGCTCTCCTTCCACTCCACCGTATCGTCGTGAGAGACCTTGGTGTCCACCCTCGAGGCGAGTTCCGCACAAGTGGAGCGGCCGTAGGCCAGATAGATACATGGGCCGCGTGAGCGGCCTTTCCTTGTCGAACGCGGAGGACTGTCTGAGCAGCGAGGGTGGGCACCAAGGTCTCCCCCGCGAGACGCCCAGGTGTAGAGAGCGACGGTGAAGCCGAGCGCGCGCGGTCCCCGGTAATCCGCGAAGAACCAAAAAAAGCGGGCCCGATAATGATTAGTCGGGCCCGTGGGGAATGAAGCTTCGAGGGGTTTGCGGCCTTCCCTGGCCGCTGATCCATGACGCTTTATCAGAGGTCGAAATGCACCGAGGCCATGTAGCGGCGACCCGTGGTGTACTTCGCAACCGGCAAGTCCTTCGTGCCGATGTACTGCTTGTACTGTTCGTTGGCGAGGTTCATGCCCGAGAGCGTGAACGACACCTGCTTGTTGAGCTTCCAGCCCAGCGTTGCGCCGAGATCGGCGTAAGCCTCGGTGGTTGCGGGCGGCGCACCGGCCACGTAGCCACCGGCGAGGTACGCGCTACGCCAGTTGTAGTTGATGCGGGCACTGAACGGGCCGAACTCGTAGTACGGGCTGATGGAGTACGCATTCTTCGAGTTGTACGGCAGCTGGCCACCCGAATCGAGCGTGCCCTTGGCGTACGTGTAGTTCGCCGTGACGCCGAAACCGGTATCCCAGAAGGCCTGCTGGAAGCTGGCGTTGCCGCCCCTGACCTTGCCGGAGCCGACGTTGGCCGGGCGGGAGATGTCGTAGGTACAGAAGCCGTCAGCCGTGCACAGGCCCGCCGCGAGTTCCTTGGCGAACTGGACGGGATCGGTGGAGGTCGCCGAGTTGAAGTGCTGTTCCTGGACCACGTCCTGGAAGACGTAATCGTCGATCTTCTTGTAGAAGCCGGTGATCGCGAAGTACGACTGCGGTGCGAAGTACCATTCGCCGGAAAGCGAGAAGTTCTTCGACTTGAACGGCTTGAGGTCCGGCGTGCCGCCGGAGCCAGTCAGCACGGTGTCGTTGAGGAACAGGTTGTTGACCTGCATGTTGTAAGGCGCGCGAGCGATGACCTTGGCGGCGGCGAAGCGCAGGATCACGTCCTCGGCCACGTCATAGGCTACGTTGAGCGACGGCAGCCAGTTCTTGCTGGTCTGCGACGCCTGCTGGTAGCTGCCAACGGGAGCGGGAAGCACCGGGGCGCCCGAGTAGTTGTAGCCGAAGCCGTCGGTCTTGGTATCGACGTAACGCATGCCCAGGTTGCCGTGGAAATCGCCACCGGCGAAGTTCAGCTGTGCGTAGGCCGCGTTGGTCTTCTCGATGAGCTTGTACGTGCCGTTGAGGAACGTACCCGGATCTTCGTTACCGCCATTGGTGCCGCGAACCCAGGCGTACTGCGCGTTGGGATCGGCGCTGACGTGCTGCGAGGAGCCATCCCAGCCACCCACGCTGCCGAGGACATTGGTGAGACCGTCGGTGCCGAGATCCGCGAGCGAGATCGGACCATTACCGCCGTAGACGTGCGCGTTCATGCCTTCTTCGTGGCGGTTCCAACGATAGCCGACCTGCAACTCGTTGAAGAAGTTGTCGAAGTCCTTGCTGAAATCGAGCTGGGCATACGTGTCACGCGAATCCGCGCTGTAGGAGCCGTAGTTACCCGGCCAGCCACCAAGGCCGTCCGCGTCACCCATGTGCCAGTTGGCCGGATTCTTTGCCGCCGCGGGGCTGTCGAAGTTGAAGCCGTGGTTGATGTCCCACGTATAGCCGCCCGCGTACTGCGGTTCGATCACCGCCTGCGAGATATTGTCATTGCGGGCCTTGCTGTAGCCAGCCGCGCCGCCCAGGCTCCAACCGTCGCCGTGATACGTCGACTTCAGGTCGAACGCCGCCGTGCGGACCACGGACTTGCGGACGTTGCTGTCCATCAGGGTCGGGCCGATGGCCGGGCAACCCGGATTGTCGTTACCGCAGACATGGCCGCCGGTGACGACGCCATTCGGCCCCTGGGTGAAGCTGGTCACGTTGCCAGGCGCATTACCCGTGAACGGGTACATCGACTGGTTCCAGTTGTCGAAGTTCTCGCGGATGAACAGGCTGTTGAGATTGATATCCCAGTTATCCGTCGGACGCAGCTGGAAACCGAGAGTCGCGGTATCGCGCTTGCGGTTCTGCTGGAACCAGGCGGAGTTGACCTCGTCGGGCACCTTGGCGTTCGGATTGAGCGAACCGTTGGCGATGCCTGCGGCGACGGCGGGGCTCGACGCCCACTTCGAGACAGGGCTGTAGCTGAAGATTTCCAGGCCCTGGCGGTCGATCTTCTCTTCGTAATGCTGCGCCGAAGCGATCACACCGAAGGTGTTGGACGTGTTCTTCCAGCTGTACAACGCCGACGCGGTGGGGCGCGAGCCGCCACTGCCCTGGTCGTTGTAGTTCAGGCCGAACGAACCGCGCACCGTGTTGGCCGGCAGGTCGAGCGGTTCCAGCGTATGCAGCAGGATCGTACCGCCGAGGCTGCCTTCGGTCAGGCGCGCTTCGGGCGACTTGTAGACTTCCAGGCGACCGATGATTTCCGGCGCGAGCATGGTGAAATCGAAGCCGCGGTTCGGCTGCGCACCGTACTGCCACGGCGTCTGCGAGATCGCCTGGCCGTTGAGGAAGGTAAGGTTGAGGCTGGGATCGGTGCCGTCGACGGAGACGCGGTCGCCCTGGCCGAACTGACGGTCGATCGTGACGCCCGGGATCTGCGTCATCGCTTCGGCGACGTTGGTGTTCGGGAACTTGCCGATGTCCTCAGCGGTGACCGCCTCGACAATGGCATCGGCATTGCGCTTGGTATCGAGAGACTTCTCGAGACTGGCGCGGATACCGGTAACGGTGATGCCCTCGAGCTGCTGGGCCTTGGCGGCTTCAGCTTTTTGCTGGGCGGTCTGCGGCTTTGCCGGCGGCGGCGTCGCGTCTTGCGCGGCGGCGATGCTGGTAACACAACAGAGTCCGGCGATGATGCTCGCCGTCAGCAGGTTTCTACGATGCGACATGGTGTCCTCCCCTCAGAGGATGTAGCAGTGACGGGTTTCGCGGCCGCGTCATGCTTCGTTGCTATCGAAGGGTCTTTCGACCCGGTTGTTGTACTGAGCCTGCGTTCCTTTCCCGCTCTTCAGTGAGCGTTCGAACCGTGCAGGTAGAGACCGGCGGCACCGATCACACCCAACTGCCCGTGGTCCATCAGACGTACCGGTACTTGCTGGAGAAAGGCGCGCATAACGCCCTTGTTGAAGAACCTGGAGGCGAAGCTGCTGGCGAGCAGGCGGTCGCGAACCTGGGGCAGGATGCCGCCCGCAAGGAACACGCCGCCGCGGGCGCCGTAGAGAAGGGCGAGATCGCCGACGAAGCTGCCGAGCAGGCCGCAGAAAACGTCCAGCGCTTCCACCGCGGCGGGATCGTTCCCGTCCAGGGCGGCGCGCGTGACTTCGGCGGGCTCGGTCAGCGTCGCGGGCGTGCCGCGCAGCGTCGAAATGGCTTCATAGAGGTGGACAAGACCCGGTCCCGACAGGGCGGTCTCGTAGGAAACGTAGTCGCGGCCGCGGGCGAGCTCGCCGAGGATCGCGACCTCGCGCGGGTTGCCCGGCGCGAGGGAAATCTGACCGGCTTCGGTCGGCAGCACGGTGGCATGCGGCGAACCCGGCAGGAGTACAGCCGAACCCAGGCCCGTACCGGGTCCCATGACGAGGATCGGACCCACGGCCGGTGCGGCGGCGGTCTCGATGATCGGCGTGGTCTGGTGGTTCTCGAGGAACTGGCAGGCGTAAGCCACGGCTTCAAAGTCGTTGACCACGGCCAGGCCGAGCAGCCCGAGGGTCTCGCGGATATCGCCGATCGAGACCGGCCAGGGCAGGTTTTCGTTGACGATAGCGTCGCCTAGCACGTAGCCCGCGCTCGCCACGGCGCAATGTTCGATGTGGTGCTGGCCATCCAGGCGGCTGACGAAGTCCTGCAGCACGGCGGTCAGGCTGGGCCAGTCGGCACAGGCGTAACGCTCGTAGCGGAGCACGTCGATGGCGGTCGAGCCGGCGGCACGACGCACCAGGCCGATACGGGCATGCGTCCCGCCCACGTCGGCGGCGATGAACGCCCCGGAACGCGAAGCACGCACGATTTCCCGTTGTTTGGCCGATTCGCCCACGCCCCGCCCCTTATGACTAATGCGTTCGTCGTCACATGAACTTTCTGTGACGCCCCTGATTGAGGCGGAGTCTGTGAGTCGAATGACAACGTTGTCAACAGGACAAATGGCTAGGACATCCACCATTCCATCCTGCGCCGCAGCAGGAAACGTTTGCGGACACCCTCGTTCTCGTCCAGTTCGCGGCATGGCGCGGCGTGCGGCACGGCGAATGCATGGTCGATCGGGCATTTGACGCGGCGCGACATCGAAAGTCGAAAACGGGGCCGGATGGGGCGGGGCCGCGTAAAAAGCCAATTGACAACGTTACGCACACGAGTCAATAAAGGCGACAAATCGGGGCGTATCCGGCGGTGCCGCCGCCTGGATACCGAAAACAACACGAGGGGAAACACCCATGTCATCCACCGCGGTCGGCGTCGACGAGACACGACATTCCAGTCTGGTTCCGATGATCATCATCGGCGTCCTGTTCTTCATTTTCGGCTTCGTCACGTGGCTCAATGGCCCGTTGATCACGTTCGTGAAGCTCGCTTTCAACCTGGACGACGTGAATGCCTTCCTGGTCCCGATGGCGTTCTACCTGTCGTATTTCTTCCTCGCCCTGCCCTCGTCCTTCATCCTGAAGAAGACCGGCATGAAGAAGGGCATGGGCCTGGGTCTGTTCGTCATGGCGATCGGCGCCGTGCTGTTCGGCCAGTTCGTCACCATGCGTATCTACCCGGGCGCGCTGACCGGCCTGTTCGTCATCGGTGCCGGCCTTTCGCTGCTGCAGACGGCGTCCAATCCGTACATCTCCATCCTCGGCCCGATCGACAGCGCCGCGCAGCGCATCGCCTTCATGGGCATCTGCAACAAGGTGGCCGGCGCACTCGCACCGTTCGTCTTCGGCGCCGTGGTGATGAGCAATATCGGCACGTTCGACAAGCAGATCGCCGCCGCCGGATCGCCGGGCGAGAAGGATGCCCTGCTCGCCGCATTCGCCGCCAAGGTGCACCTGCCGTACATGGTCATGGCCGGCCTGCTGGTTGTACTCGCCGTCTGGGTGGTTCGCTCCTCGCTGCCTGAAATCAAGCCTTCCGGTGCGAATTCCGAGCGCGCCATCGGCCACGCCAAGGGCAGCATCTTCAGCTTCCCGCACCTGTGGCTCGGCGTGCTCTGCCTCTTTGTCTACGTGGGCGTGGAAGTAATGGCCGGTGACGCTATCGGTACTTACGGCCAGGGCTTCGGCATGACCCCGGAAGACACCAAGCACTTCACCTCGTACACCCTGTTCGCCATGTTGCTCGGCTACATCGCCGGCCTCCTGCTGATTCCGAAGTTCGTCTCGCAGCAGAAGTACCTGGCGTTCTCGGCCGTGCTCGGCGTGATCTTCTCGATCGGCACCTATATGACCAGCGGATATGCCGCCGTGGGCTTCGTCGCCGCGCTGGGCTTCGCCAACGCCATGATGTGGCCGGCGATCTTCCCGCTGGCGATCAAGGGCCTGGGCGCGCTGACCGAGTTCGGCTCGGCCTTCCTGATCATGGGCATCGCCGGTGGCGCGATCATCCCGGTGCTCTTCGCCCACCTGAAGCAGAGCCATGACTTCCAGGCCGTGTTCCTCTGCCTGATGGTCCCCTGCTATCTGTACATCCTGTACTACGGCGCGGCCGGCCATCGGGTCGGTCAGCACATCAAGGACTAACGTCCGCCTTCGCTACGTAACGGCCATCCGCTAGGATGGCCGTCTTGCTATTGAGGGTCCGAGATTGCGTAGCCCTACCATCAAGGACGTGGCCGAGCGGGCCGGCGTGTCACTCAAGACCGTCTCCCGCGTCATCAACCACGAGCCATCCGTTCATGCGCGCACCCGCGACAAGGTGCAGCGTGCCATCGACGCCCTCGACTACCAGCCGGACCAGGCGGCGCGCAGCTTGCGCAGCGCCCGGACCTACGCGCTGGGCCTCGTGTACGACAACCCGAACGCCCACTACGTCATCGCCATGCAGAACGGCGTGCTGTCGGTATGCCGCGAGCGTGGCTTCGGCCTGCAGATCCACCCCTGTGACTCGTCGGCCCCCAAGCTGGCCGAGCAGCTGAGCGACCTGGTGCGGCGTAACCGCCTTGCCGGCCTCGTGCTCGCCCCGCCCATGTCCGAGCAGCCACGGCTGCTGGCCACGCTGACCGAGCACAAGATTCCCTTCGTCCGGATCATCTCCGCACGGCAGGATCCGAAGGACGGTTGGCCCTGCGTCTTCGTCGACGACCGCGACGCCGCCTATGCGATCACCGAGCACCTGATCCAGCTCGGACACCATCGCATCGGCTTTCTCTGGGGTGGCAAGGAGCATCGGTCCAGTCCCGAGCGCTACCAGGGCTACGAGGATGCGCTGCGCGAGTACGGTCTACCGGTCGACAAGAAACTGGTGGTCGAAGGCGATTACTCCTTCGACGATGGCTTCCGCGGTGCGCGCAAGCTGCTCGCACTGAAGGAACCGCCAACCGCCATCTTCGGCTCGAACGACGAGATCGCCGCAGGTGTCCTCGCGGCCGCCCGGTCCGGTGGTGTCGACGTGCCATGGGAGCTTTCCATCGCCGGCTTCGAGGACAGTCCGTTCTCGAAGCAGTCGTGGCCGGCGCTTACCACCGCGCGGCAGAACACGGAAGAAATCGGTCGTCATGCGGCGCAGCGGCTCATCGCTGAACTCGAGCGGGACGGTGATGAGCACATCATCGAGAACGAGGGCTTCAGCCCGGACCTCGTCGTTCGCGGTTCGACAGCGCCTCGGCGGTTGTGAGCGCCTACAGAACTTATCGGTCGGGGCGACATTGACGGAGAGCTTAAGGCGGCGATAATGGCGGCGGTTCACGTAGAACTTGCGGCACAAGAAGTGCTGCGCGGCAGGTGACATATAAGCGAGGTTCGTCCTCCACCTGTGTCGTGACGACGGTTCAAGACACCGAACCTTTGACACAAGAAACGGCTGCCCTGCGGGTGACATATAAGCGAGGTTCGTCCTCCACCTGCTTGGCGGCTAACTTGGAGAATGGATGCTCACCTATTCCATCATGCTCGATGGTGGCTTTGTCAGGCGGAAGACCGGCAGCGCAACGAAACCTGCCACGTCTGACGACATTGTCCGACTGTCGGCGGCCATTCGAAGCCACCCGCTCCTCCTTTCTCACCGCTTGCACCGCATCTATTTCTACGATGCGGCACCGTCTTCCGAGATCATCGAGAATCCCTTTTCCGGGGAACGACTCGATTTCGGTACGACCAGGGCTTATCGAGCCAGTGAGGTCATGCACAACCAACTGGCATGCGAGGACTTCTTTGCAAACCGACTCGGTGAGCTGTCTGTCGAGGGCTGGACGCCGAAGAAGGATCTCCGCAAGGTGACCGAGGAAAGTCTCACGCTTCGCTCCGACGACATCAAACCGATAGTCGGTCAGAAGGGCGTTGACATGCGCATCGGACTCGACATGGCGAGTCTCACGCTAAAGAAGCTTTCGTCGCTGATCGTGCTCGTGACGGGCGACAGTGATTTTGTTCCTGCCATGAAGTTCGCGCGCCGAGAAGGCACGCAACTTGTCCTTGTCACGCTTGGACATGGCGTCAAGGAGCCTATGCGTCACCACGCTGACGTCGTCCTGCCGAGCGGTGTGGCTGAGTGGTTCGCACGACTGGCGGCAACGAGTCCCGCCCAGGCCTGATCGACGCGAGGTCAGGCTACCGTCATGACCCCGATGGCCGCAACGGCGATCGCAAGGCCAAGCCAGTTAAGCCACGAGAGCTTCTCGCGGAACGCCAGCGCGCCGACAAGCGCGCCAAGCAGCACGACACCGAGATTCATCGACGCGAACACCAACGAAGGATCGTTCGGCAGCGCTTGATGGCCGCGGACGTAGAAGAGGATGTTGGCGAAGTTCGCCGCGCCGAGCACCGCACCGAAACCGATGCTGCGCAAGGACAGCGCCGCCTGGCGGGTCAGAGCACGGGCGAAGACGGCGATCCAGCAGAGCACCAATGCAATGAGGAACGAAGCGAGCAGGGCGCTGGGAAAGGGCGCATGCGCCTGCGCGATCAGCTTGAAACAGATGTCGATGGCGCCGAAGCCGGCGAACACGGCCAGCGGTGCGAGCCAGCCTGCGCGTTCGGTGCGCTCCTTGCGCCAGAGAATGCAGGCCACGGCGACGAGTGCGAGGACGATGCCGAGGATCTTCAGCGGAACCAGTACCTCGCCGAACAGGAGGAAGGCGGCCGCCAGCGACAGGAACAAGGACAGGCGCTGGGCTACGTCGGTGCGGACGATGCCGGCGCTGCTGACCGAGCGGGCGAGCATGACGAAGATCGCCGGCAGCAGGATGCCGAGCAGGATCAGCGGGGTGCGTGCATCGGACTGGAGCGCCGCCTGTGGCGTCGCGCCGAGCAGCCATACGGCGAGTCCCGCGGCCACGATGTAGTTGGTGGCAACCGCCTGGACGATGTCGACGTTCGCGCGGCGCGCGAGCTTCAGCAGGACCGAGACGGTAACGCTGAAGGCGACGGCGAGGAGGATGTAGATCATGGGCGGGGATGTCGCGGTGGGGCGAAGCTGGGGAGTTTCGCACGAAGCATCGCCGCTGAAGCGGCTCCCACAGAGAGCACAGAGCATCGCCGCTGAAGCGGCTCCCACAAGGAGCAGCTGTCCCTGTGGGAGCCGCTTCAGCGGCGATGGGTACTAGCGACCGAGCTGCGAAGCCTCGCGCGCCAGCGCTTCAATCGCGGCGTAATCGCCAGCAGCCAGCAGGTTCGCCGGGGTCAGCCACGAGCCGCCCACGCAAACCACGTTCGGCAGCGCGAGGAACTCGGCGGCGTTGGCCAGGCTGATGCCCCCGGTGGGGCAGAAGGTGATCTGCGGCAACGGGCTGGCCCAGGCGCCGATCAGCTTGCTGCCGCCGGCCGGCACCGCCGGGAAGAACTTCTGGAAGCGGTAACCGCGCTCGAGCAGGTTCATCGCCTCGCTGGAGGTGGCGGCGCCCGGCAGCAATGGCAGGTCGTGGTCGGCGGCGGCGTCGAGCAGGCGCGGCGAGCTGCCCGGCGACACGGCGAACTTCGCGCCGGCCTTGTATGCCGCCTCGAGGTCGCGCGCGGTCAGCACCGTGCCGACGCCGACGAAGGCGCCTTCGACTTCCGCGGCGATCGCACGCACAGCGTCGAGCGCGGCCGGCGTACGCAGGGTCACCTCGATGGCGCGAATGCCACCGGCCGCCAGCGCACGCGCCATGCCTACGGCTCTGGAGGCGTCTTCGATGATCACCACGGGAACCACCGGCGCCAGGCGCAGGGTGGATTCGACGAGTTGTTGCTTGGCTTCGTTGCTCATCAGGTACGGCTCCGGAATATCAAAAGACGCCCGCACCGAGGTCGGCCGTGACGGCGGACTGGCGGAACATGGCGAAAAGTTCGCGACCCATGCCGGTGTGGTGCACGGCCAGGTCGATGTTGTCGGGAATGCGGCTGTTCCAGTCTTCGGCGTCGACCAGCACTTCGATCGTGCCGGCGAGCGCGTCCAGGCGCACGAGGTCACCGGTGCGAATGCGCGCGATGGGACCACCGGCTTCGGCTTCCGGGGTGACGTGGATGGCCGCTGGCACACGGCCCGACGCACCGGACATACGGCCATCGGTAAGCAGGGCGACGCGGTGCCCACGGTCCTGCAGCAGGCTCAGGGTCGGCGTGAGCTTGTGCAGCTCGGGCATGCCGCGCGCGCGCGGCCCCTGGAAACGCACGACGGCGACGAAGTCGCGATTGAGCTCGCCGCGATCGAAGGCCGCCTTCACGTCATCCTGTTCGTCGAAGACGATGGCCGGTGCTTCGACGATCATGCGATCGTCGGGCACGGAAGAGACCTTGATCACGGCGCGGCCGACATTGCCCGAGAGCATGCGCAAGCCACCGTCCTGGCGGAACGGTTCGGCGATCGAACGGAGCACGCCGCGGTTGCCGCTCTCCTTGGAAACGCGCTGCCAAGCGAGGCTCTCGCCTTCAAGCCGGGGCACATGGCGATACGCTTCCAGGCCATGACCCATGATGCTGTTCACGTCGCCGTGCAGCAGGCCGCCGTCCAGGAGCTGGTCCATCAGGAAGGCCATGCCGCCGGCTTCGTGGAAGTGGTTCACGTCCGCGTAGCCATTCGGATACACGCGCGCCAGCAGAGGTACGACCGCCGAGAGTGCGTCGAAATCATCCCAGCGCAGCTCGATGCCGGCAGCCCGCGCGATGGCAACCAGATGCAGCAGGTGGTTGGTCGAACCACCGGTCGCATGCAGGCCGACCACGCCGTTGACGATGGCGCGCTCGTCGACGATGCGACCGATCGGCATGTAGTGATCGCCAAGGCAGTCCGTCGCCAGCACGCGTTCGACGGCAGCCGCGGTGAGCGCTTCGCGCAATGGCGTGTCCGGTGCTTCGAAGCTGGCACCCGGAATATGCAGACCCATGATCTCCATCAGCATCTGGTTGGAGTTCGCGGTGCCATAGAACGTGCAGGTGCCGGAACCGTGGTACGAACGTGCCTCCGCATCGAGGAGTTCGGCGCGAGAGGCCTTGCCGGCGGCGAAGGCCTGGCGGACCTTGGACTTCTCTTCGTTGGGAATGCCCGAGGGCATCGGGCCCGACGGCACGAAGGCGCTGGCGAGATGGCCGAAGCTCAGCGCACCGATCAGCATGCCGGGCACGATCTTGTCGCAGATGCCCAGGTAGAGCGCACCTTCGTACATGTCGTGCGACAGCGACACCGCGGTGGCCATGGCGATGAGGTCGCGCGAAAACAGCGACAGCTCCATACCCGGGCGCCCCTGGGTGACGCCGTCGCACATCGCCGGCACGCCACCGGCGACCTGCGCCGTGGCGCCGAACGTGCGCGCGGTGGCACGGATGCGCTCCGGGTAGCTTTCGTACGGCTGGTGCGCGGAAAGCATGTCGTTGTACGAGGTGACAATGGCGATGTTCGCGGCGTGGCCGTTGCGCAGCGCCTCCTTGTCGTTCTCGCCGCAGGCGGCGAAACCATGGGCAAGGTTGCCGCACGACAAATGGTGTCGCTTCGCACCCTTGCCGCGCGCGCCTTCGATCTTCGCCAGGAAGGCGGCGCGCGAGGCGTGGCTACGCTCGACGATTCGCTGAGTCACCTCGGCGAGGATGGGGTGAATGGTCATGGCAGTTCCGCGTGGCTACGTAGTGGGGTCGCCGGCCCCCGCCGGGGCGACCCGTGCCGCGCGTATCCCGCGCGGCACGATGGCTTTAACAGCGTTGGGACAGTCGGTCTCAGGGCGACCAGTACACGTCGACGGGGACGCGTTCCTGCTTCAACACCGAGGCAATCGGGAAATCTTCGCCGGCAAGCGCCTTGCCGAGAACCTCTTTCTTGTCGTTGCCTTCGATGTGCAGGTAGAGCGCACGCGTATCGAGTACACGGGGCAGGCTGAGCGTGATGCGCGGCTCACCGGCGCCTTCGGCACGCATCGACAGGACGCTTTGCTTGCCGTCGAGATCGAGCGCCTGGGCGAGATGATCGCCGCCCGGGAAGAACGAAGCGGTATGGCCGTCCGGACCCATGCCAAGGACCACGACATCGAAGGGCTTGCCGAGGGCATCGACCTTTTCGCCGACGCCGGCGAGCGCGGCGTCGACGTCATCCGCATGCGCCTTGTCGAACAGTGGCTGGAAGCCCGCGACATGCGCTTCGTGTGCGATCAGCGTTTTCTTGACGAGGCGCGCGTTGGAACGCTCGTTGTCTTCGTCCACCCAGCGCTCGTCGACCAGGGTGATGGTGACCTTCGACCAGTCGATTTCCTGTTCTGCCAGCACGGCGAACATCAGCTTCGGCGTGCTGCCGCCACTGACGACGAGACTGGCCTTGCCGCGCGCCTTGATGGCGGCGTCGAGCTTGCTCGCGATGTCGCGGGCCAGCATGTCGCCAAGGGTCAGGCGATCGGCGAATTCATGACGATTCACTTTTGCGTTCATCAGGCAGCGTCCTCGGCCCAGGTACGGCCATCGCGTTCGATGAGCGCCACGGCGGCGCTCGGACCCCAAGTACCCGCGGTATACGGCTTCGGCGTGTCACCGCCGGCCTCCCACGCCTGGAGGATGGGGCCGGCCCAGTTCCATGCCGCCTCGACTTCGTCGCGACGCATGAAGAGGGTCGGGTTACCACGAACCACATCGAGGATCAGGCGCTCGTAGGCATCGGGCTGCTGGATGCCGAACGCCGCCGCGAAGCTCATGTCGAGCGGCACGTGGCGCAGGCGCAGGCCACCCGGGCCCGGATGCTTGATGGTCAGCCACAGCTTCACGCCCTCGTCGGGCTGCAGGCGCAGCGTGAGGCGGTTGGGTAACAGCGGGCCATTGGCGGGGTCGAAGATGGAATGCGGCAACGCACGGAACGTCACGACGATCTCCGACACGCGACTGGGGAGGCGCTTGCCGGTGCGCAGATAGAACGGGACACCGGCCCAGCGCCAGTTACCGATCTCCGCCTTGAGGGCGACGAAGGTTTCGGTCTTGGACTGGTCGCTGCCCAGTTCGTCCAGGTAGCCCGGGACACTCTGCCCTTCGGCCGCACCGGCGCGGTACTGCCCGCGCACGGTGAGCTGGCCGGCGTTACTGGCGTCGATGGGACGCAGCGACCGGAGCACCTTGAGTTTCTCGTCGCGCACGGCATCCGGCGCCAGCGACGACGGCGGCTCCATGGCGAGCATGCAAAGGAGCTGGAGGATATGGTTCTGGACCATGTCGCGCAGCGCGCCCGCACGGTCGTAGTAGCCGGCGCGATGGCCGACACCGACCGTTTCGGCGACGGTGATCTGCACATGGTCGATGTGCTGCGCATTCCACAGCGGCTCGAACAAGGCGTTGCCGAAGCGCAGCGCCAACAGGTTCTGCACCGTTTCCTTACCGAGGTAATGGTCGATGCGGTAGGTCTGCGATTCGGTGAAGTAACCGGCTACGGCGTCGTTGATCGCATTGGCGCTCTGGAGATCGCGGCCGATGGGCTTCTCCAGAACCACGCGCGAGCGTTCGCCGTTGAGTTCAAGCGAGCCCAGGCGCTGGCAGATGTCGGTGAAGATGTCCGGCGAGGTCGACAGGTAGAACACGCGGATGTGCGTGGGCTGCGCCGCCATGAGGGCCGAGAACTCGTCCCAGCCGTCGGGCTTGCGGGCGTCCAGGGAGCGGTAGCCGATCATCGCGATGAAGGCGTCGAGCTGGGCCTTGGCGACATGGGCCACGCCCTTCTCGATGGCGCCGCGAACCTGCTCGCGGTACCCGGCGTCGTCCAGTCCTTCGCGAGCCACACCGATGATCCGGCTGCTC
Source organism: Luteibacter sp. (assembly GCF_036500425.1). Classification (GTDB taxonomy): domain Bacteria; phylum Pseudomonadota; class Gammaproteobacteria; order Xanthomonadales; family Rhodanobacteraceae; genus Luteibacter. Next base: position 211,950 of record NZ_DASYCB010000020.1, on the reverse strand, counting down.
GGCTGGATCTGGCCGTCGACGAAGCGGTGGTACATGGCGGGAAGGAGCTTGCGGACGGCGAGGTCGCCGGTGCCGCCGAAAATGACCAGATCGAATGGCTCGATCGGCAGGAGTTGTGCGCTCACGACAGTGGCCTGTTCAAAGTCGAGGGAAGATGCCACCGGATCGTACCAGTGACATACCAGGTCATACCAGCCCCGTACCAATCGCCGCGGCGTTTCGCCGCCATTGACGGCATGAATACCCAACGGAAACGTTTCCACGGCCCATTTGGATCGTGCAAACGAATGTTTGAATCCCCCGGTGGTATGGGCGAACTTGCACGCGCTTGCCCCAGTGGTCAGGTATTGGTATCTTCAGGAAATGGAAATCGCCCTCGTCGCCGAATACCAGCGCCTCCAGCACGACCCGGCCGCCCGGCTGCCGCTGGCGTACATGCGCCTGCGCCGGGCGATCCGCAACGTGATCGAGAACGGCGAGGTGCAGGTCGGCCATGCGCTGCCTAGCGAACGCGACCTGGCCCGGGCCCTCACCCTGTCCCGGGTCACCGTGCGCAAGGCCATCGGTGGCCTTGTCGAGGACGGCCTGCTCACGCAGCGGCACGGTGCCGGCACCTTCGTCTCCGAGCGCATCGTCAAGCCGCTCTCGCGGATGACCAGTTTCACCGAAGACCTTCGTGCCCGCGGCCTCAACCCGCGCTCGGAGTTTTTCGAGCGCGCGATCGGTGAAGTCACTCCCGAGGAGTCCATGGCGATGAACCTGTCGCCGGGCACCCAGGTGGTCCGCCTGCACCGCCTGCGCTACGCCGGCGACGAACCGCTGGCCATCGAGCGCAGCGCCGTGCCGCTGTCGCTCCTGCCCGATCCGAACCTGGTCGAGGACTCCCTCTACGAGGCCCTCGACAAACTGGGCAACCGTCCGCTTCGCGCCTTGCAGCGCCTGCGCGCGGTAGTGCTCGGTCCGGCGCAGACCCGCTTGCTGCGTCTGAGCGCGGGCAGTGCGGGCCTCAGCATCGAACGCCGCAGCTTCCTCGACGACGGCCGGATCGTCGAATTCACCTGTTCCTGGTACCGCGGGGACATCTATGACTTCGTCGCCGAGCTGCAAAGCGACTAACGAGCCAACCAGACCATGACGATCCAGCCGCAAGACACCCTGATGTTCCGCGAAGCGCACGAGACCGCCGAGGTCGTCGAGCGGCAACTCGCCAACAACGAAGCCGTGATCGGTGCCCTGGCCGAACGCCTGCGCGCCACACCGCCGCGCATGGTCATCACCTGCGCACGCGGCAGCTCGGATCACGCGGCCATGTACGCCAAGTACGTGTTCGAGACCCAGCTCGGTGTCGTCACCGCCTCGGCCTCGCCGTCGGTCACCTCGATCTACCACGCGGCGCAGCGCCTCGATGGCGCGCTCTACGTCGCCATATCGCAGTCCGGCAAGAGCCCCGACCTGGTCCGTAATGCCGAGGCCGCAAAGAAGGCCGGCGCCTATGTGGTCGCCCTGGTCAACGTCGTGGACTCGCCGCTGGCCGCTGTCGCCGATGTGGTCGTGCCGCTGCATGCCGGCCCGGAAACCAGCGTCGCCGCGACCAAGAGCTACCTCGGCGCGCTGTTCGCGATCCTGCATATCGCCGCGCGCTGGAGTGGTAAGCCCGAGATCGCCGACGCGATCACCGCGCTGCCTGCCCAGCTCCGCCATGGCTGGAACGCCGACTGGTCGGCGCTCACCGATGGCCTGGTGGATGCGCATAACCTGTTCGTCGTCGGTCGCGGTTTCGGCTTCGCCGGTGCGCTCGAGGCGGCACTGAAGTTCAAGGAAACCTGCGGCCTGCACGCCGAGGCATTCAGTGCGGCCGAAGTGAAGCACGGCCCGATGGCTCTGGTCGGTCCGGACTTCCCCGTGCTGTTCTTCGCGCAGAACGACGACACGCTGCCCGGCGTTCTCGACGTCGCCGCCGAGTTCCGCAAGCGCGGCGCCAGGGTCTGGGTAGCCGCGCCGGGCGCCACAGGCGACGACATCCTCCCGCTGGTCGCCACCGCGCCCATCGCCGCGGTGCTGGTCACCGTCCAGAGTTTCTATCGCGCCACCGCCGCTCTCGCGCTGCGCCGTGGTTTCAATCCCGACGTCCCGCCGCACCTGAACAAGGTGACGGAAACCGTCTGATTTACGGAGTTTCCTCGTATGACCCTCGCCCTCGTCAACGGCCGCGTCCTTACCGATAACGGATTCCAGGGTGGCTTCGCCGTCCTGATCGACGATGGAAAGATTACCGGTCTCGCTCTGCCGTCCGATCCTCGCGTGCGCGCGGCCGACCGCCACGACCTCGGTGGCCGCACCCTGCTACCGGGCTTCATCGACTGCCAGGTCAACGGTGGCGGTGGCGTGCTGTTCAACGACGTGCCCACCGTCGATGCGATTCGTACCATCGGCCAGGCACACGCGAAGTTCGGTACCACCGGCTTCCTGCCGACCCTCATCAGCGACGATGTCGAGGTGATGGCGAAGGCCATCGACGCCGTGAACGACGCCGTGGCGCAGGGCGTACCGGGCGTGCTCGGCATCCATCTCGAGGGCCCGTTCATCGCGCCCGAGCGCAAGGGCGTGCACGATGCGGCCAAGTTCCGCATCGCCGATGCGAGTGACGTGGCGATGGTCGCCCGCCGCCATGGTGGCGTGACCCTGCTCACTCTCGCGCCGGAGCGCGCCAGCGCCGCCGTGCTGCAGGAGCTGGTCGCCAACGGCGTGATCGTCGCCGCCGGCCACACCGCAGCGGATTACGACACCACACGCAACGCACTGGCCACGGGTATTCGCGGCTTCACGCACCTGTTCAACGCGATGACGCCGTTCACCAGTCGCGAACCCGGCGTGGTCGGCGCGGCACTTGAGGACCCGGCCAGCTGGTGCGGCCTGATCGTCGACGGCCATCATGTACACCCGGCTTCCTTGCGCGTCGCCATCGCGGCGAAGGCGCGCGAGAAGATGATGCTGGTGACCGACGCCATGCCGCCGGTGGGCTCGGACGATCCCACCTTCGTGCTCAAGGGCGAGACGATCACGGTGAAAGACGGCGTCTGCCAGACCGCCGACGGCACGCTGGCCGGCTCTGCGCTGGACATGGCCACGGCTGTGCGCAACACGATCAACATGGTCGGCGTGCCTTACGACGAAGCGGCTCGCATGGCTTCGACCTACCCCGCGGCCTTCCTCGGTCTTGGCGCCACCCATGGCCACATCGCCGCCGGTTACCGCGCCGACCTGGTCGTGATGGACGACAACCACGACGTCGTGGAGACCTGGATCGCCGGCGTACGCGTGGTCGGCTGACGACGATACGGTTGTTAAATCCGCGTGACACCAACCCGACGGCCCGCTAAAGTGGCGCGGTTCGGGTGTCCCGACTGGCCTGAGGCCAGCGGGATGAAACGGGAAGCCGGTGCGTCGCCTCGCGACTATTCCGGCACTGCCCCCGCAACGGTAAGCGACAGGAAGACCTGAAGGTCTTTACGGAAACCGGCCATACGCCACTGCGAAAGCGGGAAGGCGCCGGGTTCCGCCACGGCAGGTGGCTGAAGTGAGTCCGGAGACCGGCCCGATGCATTCGCCTCGCGACTATCGCGGGGCGTTTTATGTTGGGCGATTCGCGGAGGGCGGATCCGGACAGCGTTCCGGGTCGATCCGTGCCCGCATGCCGTTCGCCGTTTGTCCTCCGTGTCGCCTTTAGCGACGCAATAAGGAAACGGCTCCATGAAGAAGACCCTGCTCGCGATGGCCTTGCTGTCGTCCATCGCCGCCGCCCACGCGGCCGACGCTCCCGCCGACCGGCTCGACCCGGTGGTCGTTACCGCCAATCGTGCGGCCACGCCGCTCGATGAAGTGCTCGCCCCGGTCACGCTGATCACCCGCGAGGACATCGAGCGCCTGCAGCCGGTCAGCGTGCAGGACCTGCTCACCGGCCTGCCGGGCATCGTCATCGCCAACGCAGGCGGCATCGGCCAGCAGACCTCGCTGTTCATGCGCGGCACCAACTCCTCGCACACCCTGGTCCTGCTCGATGGCGTGCGCGTCGGCACCGTCGGTGCCGGCATCCCGGCCTACGAGCAACTGCCGGTGGACCAGATCGACCACATCGAGATCGTCCGCGGCCCGCAGTCGAGCCTTTACGGCTCAGACGCCATCGGCGGCGTCATCCAGATCTTCACCCGCCACGGCCAGGCCGGCGAAGCGCCGACCCCGTCGCTTTCGGTCACCGGTGGCAGCCATGGCTACACCGACGGCCAGTTCGGTCTGTCCGGTGGCACCCAGCACAGCTGGTACAACGCCAGCCTCGGCGGCCAGTACACCTCGGGTATCAATGCCTGCCGCGTCGGCGCGGGCGACGTGTTCAAGGGCTGCTTCACCAACGAGCCCGATCACGATGCCTACCGCACCTACAACGGCGCACTCTCCGGCGGCTACCGCTGGGACGACGGCACCGAGCTCACCGGGAGCTGGCTGCGCAGCAAGGGCGACATCGAATACGACGGCGACTTCCAGAACCTGACCCGCCGCTCGCAGCAGGTCGCCGGCACCAAGCTCGCCTTCAACGCGCTTGAGAACTGGCGCATGTCGATCAGCCTGGGCCAGAACCAGGACCGTGCCGACAACTACCTCAACGGCGCCGACAAGACCCTGGACTTCGTGAACTACGGCGTGGACAAGGCACGTGTGGGTTACCTGTACTCCAAGCGCAACCAGGCGTCCTGGCAGAACGACATCACCCTCGCGACAGGCCAGACCCTGAGCGTCGGCGTCGACTACCAGCAGGAGAAGCTGAAGAGCGACACGGATTACCTCAAGGACACCCGCAACAACACCGGCGTGTTCGCGCTGTACCAGGGCATCTTCGGCGCCAATGAGATCCAGCTCTCGGCACGCCACGACCACAACACGCAGTTCGGCAACCACACCACCGGTCAGGCGGCTTACGGCTTCCGCTTCGACAACGGCATGAAGGTCACCGCCTCCTACGGCACGGCATTCCATGCGCCGACCTTCAACGACGAGTACTACCCGTACGGCGCCCCGGTGAACCTGAGCCCCGAGAAGTCGCGCACCGCCGAGATCGGCCTGTCGGCCCGCCCGGGCATCTGGAACTGGGCGGTCAACGCCTACCAGACCAAGGTGGACGACCTGATCGGCTTCGACGCGAACTTCCTGCCGATCAATGTCAGCCAGGCGCGCATTCGCGGCCTGGAAGGGCAGCTGGGCGCGGACGTGGACGGCTGGCACCTGCGTGGCTACGCCACCTTGCAGCAGCCGAAGGACCGCGACAGCGGCGACGAGTACAACAACCTGCTCGCCCGTCGTCCCAAGCGCACGGCGCGTGTCGACGTGGACCGCGACCTGGGCTCCTTCACGGTCGGCGGCTCGGTCTACGCGGCTGGCTACAGCTACGACGATGCGGCCAATACGACGCGCCTTGGTGGTTACGCCACGGCCGATGTGCGTGCTACGTGGCACGTCGATAGCGACTGGAGCGTTCAGGGTCGCCTGGCCAATGCGTTCGACCGTCACTATGAAACTGCTGCGTATTACAACCAGCTGGGCCGGACGTATTACCTGACCGTGCGGTATTCGCCGGCGCGTTGAGGCGGGTTTGTCGTTGAGGCGATGCCATCGCCGCTGAAGCGGCTCCCACAAAAAGACCTGCCTGGGCCTGATAAGTACCGGGCTTTTTGTGGGAGCCGCTTCATCGGCGATTCCCTCGATCTAAATGAACAAGGCACCCCTGCCTTCCGGCAGGGCCCCCACTAAAGGCACACGCGACACCGTCGCGCTGCCGTCATAAAGTCCACGGGCGCGGGTATGCTTCCCGCGATCACAGGAAGTGTCGTGAACTTTTTTGCACCATTCATTCGCCGGCCGATCGGTACGTCGCTGCTTGCGGCGGGGCTGACCCTTGCCGGTGCTATCGCGTACATGCTGCTGGGCGTGGCGGCGCTGCCCTCGATCGAGGTGCCGGCGGTATTCATCCAGACGCAGATGCCGGGCGCCAACGCGCAGACCATGGCGTCGACCATCGTCGCGCCCCTGGAACGCCACCTCGGCCAGATTCCAGGCGTCGACCAGATGTACTCGAACAGCTCTGAAGGGGCTGGTTTCGTTCGTGTCCGTTTCACCATGGACCGCAGCACCGACGCCGCCGCGCGCGACGTGCAGGCGGCCATCAATGCGGCCGCGGCCGACCTCCCGGCCGGCATGCCGACGCCGCCCCAGTACTTCAAGTTCGACACCGGCCAGATCCCCGTCCTGCTTGTGGCCTTCACCTCGAAGACGATGCCACCGGACAAGCTGTTCGACGTGGTCAATACGCTGATCATGCCGAGCGTGAAGCAGATCGACGGCGTGTCGCGCGTACAGGTGTTCGGCGGCACGCCGCATGCCGTGCGTATCGAGCTCGATACCAACGCACTCTCCTCCAAGCAGCTCACGGCCAACGATGTCTCCAATGCGCTGAACGCGGCCAACGTGAATTCCCCGCAGGGCGTGCTGTCCGACGGCGCCACGCAGATGACGGTGACGGCCAACGATGGCCTGCGTGAACCGGAAGATTTCGCCAAGATCCTGATCGCCGTGCGCAACAACGTGCCGGTGCGCCTGTCGGACATCGCCAAGGTGACCAGCGGCGAGCAGGATCAGTACCAGGCAGCGTGGTTCCAGGGCGAACGCTCGGTCACCATGCAGATCAGCAAGCGGCCGGAAGCCAACTCCATCGCGACCGCCGAGGCGATCCGGGCTGCGTTGCCGCGGTTCCAGTCGTCGTTGCCGGCCGATGCCGTGGTCACCCCGATCTTCGATCTCACGCAGACCACCCAGTCGGCCCTGCACGAAGTGAAGGTCGCGCTGCTCATCAGCATCGTGATGGTGGTGCTGGTGATGATGGTGTTCCTGCGCCGCCTCGGCCCCACCCTGATCGCCACGCTCAGCGTGCCGCTCTCGCTGGCCGGTGCATTCGTGGTGATGTGGACACTCGGCTACACGCTCAACACCATGTCTTTGATGGCGCTGGTGCTTTGCATCGGCTTCGTCGTGGACGATGCCATCGTGGTCATCGAGAACATCGTTCGCCACATGGAGAATGGAACGGGCCCGATGCCGGCCTCGCTGGAAGGCGTACGCGAGATCGGCTTCACCGTCGTCTCGATCACGCTATCGCTGATCGCCGTGTTCGCTCCGCTGCTGTTCGGCAACAACATGATCACCAAGCTGCTGCGCGAGTTCTCGGTGACGCTCGCCGCCGCCGTGGTGATCTCGGCCGTCGTCTCGTTGACCCTGACGCCGGCGCTGTGCGCCCGGTATCTCAAGCACGACGAAGCCGATCGCAAGGTAAGCCGCTGGGAGCGTGCGCTCGAGCGCTTCGATCGTGGCCTTCTGGGCACCTACGAGCGCGCGCTCGACTGGGCCATGCGGCATCGGCGGGTGATGCGCTGGCAGCCGCTGATCCTTCTGTTCGCGACGTTTGCTCTTGGCTTCGCCGTGGTGAAGACCGCCGGCGGCAATTTCATGCCTGACGAAGACACCGGCATGCTGCAGGCCGAGGTGACAGCGGACGCGAACATCTCGCCCGACGAAATGTCGCGCCGCCTCAAGCGGGTCGGCGACATGATGCAGAACGATCCCTCCGTCGCCGACGTGAATACCATTCTTGGCAGCGGCAACGACGGTGCGGCCGTCGGCAATTCCGGCCTGATGTTCGTCGACCTCAAGCCGAAGGGCAGCGGGCCGGGATATCGCGAGGAGTCGATCAAGGAGATCATGGAGCGACTGGGCAAGGACTACGAGAAGCTCTCCGGTGTCCAGGTGTTCATGAGTCCCGTGCAGTTCCTCGGCGGCGGTGGCAACAACGGCAACCGTGGGCAGTATTCGTTCCAGTTGATCAGTACCGGCGGCGAGAACCTCCAGCCCTGGGTGATGAAGCTGGTGCGCAAGATGCGCACCATTCCCGAATTCAAGGATGTCGGCAGCGACTTCGACGTGGTGGGCAAGCAGCAGATGCTCCAGGTGGACCGCGATTCGGCGGGGCGCCTGTCGGTTGGCATGGGCATGGTCGATTCCGCCCTCTATAACGCCTTCGGCCAGCGTCAGGTGTCGATCATCTACTCCGACATCAACCAGTACTGGGTGGTGCTCACGGCAGCCGCGGCGCAAACGTTGAGCCCCGACGCCCTGCTGAATACCTACGTGAAGAGCGCCACAGGCGTAATGGTGCCGCTGTCCGCGCTTGCAAAAATCGCACCGGTCGCGACGCCCACCACGATCACTCACCAGAACCAGCTCGAATCGGCCGACATCACCTACAACCTTCCGCCGAAGGTCACCCCGGACAAGGGCAACACCATGGTCGAGGAGGCCGTGCGCCAGCTCAACCTGCCCGAGGGGATCCGCATGGACTTCACCGGCACGAACCAGCGGCTGAAAGACGCCCAGTCCAACGGCATGGTGTTGCTTATCGGTGCGATCCTCGCCGTCTATATCGTGCTCGGCATCCTCTACGAGAGCCTCGGGCATCCGTTGACGATCATCTCGACGCTGCCGGCCGCGGGCGCGGGCGCCTTCCTCGCCATGTTGATCACGCAGCAGCAACTCACGCTGATGACGATCATCGCGGTGCTGCTCTTGATCGGCATCGTGAAGAAGAACGCTATCCTGATGGTCGACTTCGCGCTCGTCGCCCAACGCGAGTACGGCATGACGCCGGTGGAGGCAATCCGACAGGCCGCACTGGTGCGCTTCCGCCCCATCACCATGACCACCCTGGTGGCGATGGGCGCCGCGCTGCCGCTGGCCATCGGCTTCGGCGTGGGCTCGGAGATGCGTCGCCCACTGGGTATCGCCATCGTCGGCGGCCTGCTGGTATCGCAGCTGTTGACCCTGCTCAGCACCCCGGCCATCTACCTGTGGAACCACGACCGCAAGATCCGCGTGGCACGGCGCAAGCATCGTCGTATGTTGAAGCGTCGCTATAAGGTCTGGTTGAAGATCAGGAAGGCCGGCGGACATCCGGGCATCGCCGCTGAAGCGGCTCCCACATAAGGCACGCGCAGGCTCAATAAGGCACGCGCGGGCTCAATAAGGCACGCGCAGGCTCAATAAGGCACGCGCAGGCTCACGGCATGAGCCGGGCTCCTTGTGGGAGCCGATTCATCGGCGATTGGGTGCTTGCCACACCCTTGCCCGCTGCCGCGGGATCGCCGATGAATCGGCTCCTACGGAGAGTACGGAGAGTACGGAGAGCAGGGATTACACGACCGGCTCGACCTCGGCTATGACCGGGGGTGTGGCCGGTAACATATGCGCCTTCTTCCAGGTGCCACGGCGGTAGTACACCGTCGTGATCGCAAGCGACACGAGCGATCCCACCGGAAAGCTCCACCAGATCGCATCCGCACCCATGACCGGCCCCAGCAGGGCGGCGAACGGGAAGCGCACCAGCCACATCGAGATGATCAGCACGACCAGCGGCAGCATCACTGCGCCCGTGGCGCGCACCACGCCGAACATCACGAAGGTCACACCGAACAGCAGGAACGACCAGACCACGATGTGGTTGAGGTGCTGCGCGATACCGATCGCCGAGCTGTCACTGCCAAGGAATAACGCGAGTGCGGCACGGTTGAACAGGTAGATGATGAGCACCAGCGTGCCGGTGAGCGCGAAGTTGGTCAGCACCCCCGCGCGGCCTATGCCGGCGACACGATCCCAGCGTTTCGCCCCGACGTTCTGCGCCACCATCGACGACACGGCGGAGCCGATCGCCAGTGCGGGCATCTGGATATAGGTCCACAGTTGCGAGGCGGCACCGAAAGCGGCGGTTGTCTGGGAACCATGCCGGTTGACCAGGGACATCATGATGATCGCCGACGACGAGATCACGACCATCTGCGCACCCATCGGCAGTCCCTTTGCGATCAGGCTCTTCAGGAGGGTGACATCGGGCACCAGCAAGCGCAGCTCGTTGCGATGGATGCAGAGGAAATACTTCTTCCGGTACAGCCAGACGAGCAGGGCCAGCAAGGTGCTGGTCTGTGCGATCAGCGTCGCCACGGCGGAGCCGGCGATACCCATGCGCGGTATGGGCCCCAGACCGAAAATGAAGAGCGGATTGAGCGCGATGTCGAGGATCACCGAGACCAGCATGAAGACGAAGGGCGTGCGCGAATCACCCGCGCCACGCAGCGTCATGCCGAGAAACGTATAGAGGTACATCGCCGGCAGCGCGACGAAGATGATCCGCAGGTACTCGATGGCGTAGGGCTGCGCATCGTGCGGTGTGCCCATGCCGCGAAGCATCGCCGGGGTGGCGATGAAGCCACCGATCGCGACCAGCAGCGAGATCGCGACGAAAAAGCCCAGGCCCGTGCCGACCACGCGCCGCGCTTCGGGAATGTCATGCGCGCCGACGGTCTGTCCGACCATGATCGTCGTCGCCATGCCGATGCCGAAAACCACGCCCAGCAGGAAGAACAGGATCAGGTTGGCGTTGGATGTAGCGGCGAAGGCGGACTCCCCGAGGAAGTGCCCGACCCATACCGCATTGATCGATGCGTTCAGCGACTGCAGCACGTTCGCGCCGAGGATCGGCAGCGAGAACAGCAACAACGTGCGGGCGATCGGGCCTTCGGTCAGCGCGATACGTGATGCCGGCGACGTCATGCTTCACCGCCGGCACGCGCGGCGAGATGGCGCACGTAATCGCGGATATCCGCTGGCCACGCGTCGGTGAGTACGTCGAATCGCTCGCGGTCGTTCCGATGGAAGGCGCGCGAGGCTTCTTCGTAGTCGGGCAGGTTGCCGGCCAGCGCCATCATCACGCGATCCACCGCTTCGCTGGCCTGGCGCAGGCGATCGGCCGGTGCGCGTTCGCGACTTGCGGTTTCGACCAGCCGGCGCAGGGCGACGGATGCCCCGCCAGGCTGTGCCGCAAGCCAGCCCCAGTGCCGAGGCAGGAGCGTCACCTCGCGTGCCACCACGCCGAGCTTCGGCCGCCCGGGTCCACGCTTGGCCGGCGCCTCGTTGCCCGGGAGCCTGGCCAGCACGTCGTGAGTCGTACCGCGGTAATCGACATCGACGGGGCGGCCGCTACTGTCGTCATAGATGATGGGCGAGGCATCCGGTTGGGCGTCGAGCAGGTGCTTGCAGCGCTCGACAACGGCCGCGAGCGAGCCCGCGGCAAGGCGCGTCATGCCGTCGAAGGCGATAAAGGTAGTCATGGGTGTCTCGATAATCCGGTGCGATGCCGCGATATTACCCGGATTAAATACTTCGTCAATACTTCCGGGTAAAACCCTCGACGGCGAGCCACTCAGCGAAGGCATGCAGGCGCGCATTGTGCCGTCGATCGGGCGGGTAGACGAGATAGACCGGCAGTGGGGCGGGCTGCCATGCCGCCAGCACAGGCAGTAGTTCTCCCTTGGCGACGCGATCGGCGACGGTAAAGTCGAGGGCCTGGGCGAGCCCGAGGCCAGCGATCGCCGCGGCGGTATGCGCATTGCTTTCATTGACCTCGATCGAGGCCGTGAACTCGATCTCGAACGTTCGCTCGCCCTCGCGAAAGCGCAACGGATGCATGCGACCACTGCGGGCGGAAAAATAGCCGACCACGTCGTGGCCGTCGCGGACGATATCGTCCGGCACCGCGGGTGTGCCGCGCCGGGCAAGATAGTCTGGCGTTGCGCAAAGCGTCCAGGACAGCTCGCCGATCTGTCGCGTGACCAGGTTGGGGTCGTCCCCCGTGCTGCGAATGGCGCAGTCGATACCTTCGCTGATCAGGTCGACGGTCCGGTCCGTCACTCCGAGTTGTATGTGAATGCCCGGATAGCGCGCCCGGAATGCCGGTAGCGCCGGAATAATCAGGCCGGCCGCGACCGATCCCCCGGTGTCGATACGCAGGTTGCCTATGGGACTGTTGCGGCCGCGTGCCAGTGTCGTCTCGAACTCGTCCAGCTCCGCCAGCCACTGACGGGTGCGCTCGTAGTACGCCGCCCCGTGCGCGGTCACCGTGACACGCCGGGTAGTCCGTTCGAGCAGGCGCACGCCCAGTTCGGCCTCCAGACCCTGGATGAGTTTGGTCACCGTGGACTTGGGCATGCGCAGGGCATCCGCCGCGCGGCCAAAGCCGCCGGTCTCGACGAGCCGACCAAAGACGCGGATGGCAAGCAGATGGTCCATGGCTGTTTCCCGGCATGAATAATGAAATCGCGATTCCATTATTTATCCACGAACGCCGAATAACCATCTTGTGCGTATCGACCGCACCGCGGTTATCGGAGCCGAAGACCATGCACACCCTTGCCACCAGCAACATCCACACCACTCGCCATGCCGGCAAGATCGTCCTCGTCACCGGCGGCAGCTCTGGCCTCGGCCTGGCCACGGCGGAGCGTTTCGTCCGCGAAGGCGCCACCGTCTATATCACCGGCCGCCGCCAGGCGGAACTCGATGCCGCCGCCGCGTCCATCGGTGCCACCGCTATCCAGGGCGACATCGCCAGCGCCGCCGACCTGGACCGCATCTTCGCCACCATCCAAGAAGCGAGTGGCCGCCTCGACATCCTCTTCGCGAACGCTGGCGGCGGTGAGTTCGCGCCGCTCGGCCAGATCAACGAAGCGCAGTTCGACAAGTACTTCGGCATCAACGTGAAGGGCACCCTGTTCACCGTGCAGAAAGCGCTGGGACTGATGGGCCCGGGCTCGGCCATCGTACTCAACGGTTCCATGGTATCGATCAAGGGCGCGCCGGCTTTCGGCGTGTATGCAGCCACGAAAGCGGCGCTCCGCTCGTTTGCGCGCACCTGGGCCAGCGACCTGAAGGGTCGCGACATCCGCGTCAATGTCGTCGCCCCCGGCACCGTCGTCACGCCGGCCTACACATCGGAACTCGGCATGAGCGAACAGCAGATCGCCGACTACAGCGCCTACGTGGAAAGCATCACGCCGCTGGGCCGTACCGGCACGCCGGACGAGATCGCCAAGGCCGTCTCGTTCCTCGCCTCCGACGAAGCCAGCTACATCACCGGCATCGAACTGTTCGTCGATGGCGGCCAGGCCCAGATCTGAAAAGAACAATGTGGGAGCCGCTTCAGCGGCGAAAGGCCAACGAAGCGGTGTAGCCGAGGTCTATCGCCAAGCCAACGGGGCGGTTTAGTCGGGATCCATCGCCGGCATAGCCGGCTCCCACAAAGACCTACAAACCCCAGGCGTAGGAGTCCATGGAGAGGACGCCATAGGTGATGCCCCCATCGATGGCGGTGGGGGCGTCGTTCCCTGCCGCACCGGCAGCGACGAGGAGCGGGAGGTAATGCTCCTCGGTGGGATGCGCGCGGATGGCGCTGGGCGCGAGCCGGCGGTAATCGAGCAGCGCGTCGGTATTGCGCTCGAGCACGGCCCTGCGACTCCAGGCCGCGAAGTCGCTGGCATATGCGGCGTTCTCGCCGGCGCGCCGCACTTCGTACAGGTTATGCGTAAGGCTCCCCGAACCGACGATGACGACCCCCTGCTCACGCAACGGCGCCAGCGCCTTGCCCAGGCGCAGCGCCCCGGCGGTGTCGAGGTTGTGCGGCATCGACACCTGGATCACCGGAATGTCCGCATCCGGACGCAGGTAACGCAGTGGCACCCACGCGCCGTGGTCATACCCGCGCTCGGGATCGACGATCGCGACGAAACCTGCGTCGATCAATAGCGACGCCGTCTCGCACGCCAGCCCCGGCGAGCCCAGCGAGGGATACGTCAGCGCGTAGAGCGGCGGCGGGAAGCCGCCGAAGTCGTGGATCGTTCCCGGCGTGGCTGCGCCGGTCACCCGGATACCGCCCGTCTGCCAGTGCGGCGAGACCACCACGATGGCCATGGCGTTGGCCAGGCGCTCTCCGATGTCGGTCAGGCGCGGGCCGAGCAGACCCGGCTCCAGCGCAAATGTCGGGGCACCGTGGGAAATGAAGAGAGCGGGCGCGCGGGGCATGGCGAATACCTGAAAAGCGGAAGCGGCTGCCTCCTCTTAGCAATGTAAGGGGTGTGACCCGGGGGATAAATCGCCGTGGGAAGAACACATTGGCTCTCCCGGGGAACAACCGGCCATCGCGACCTGCCAGCGTCAGGTCAAACGGAGTTCGTGTGTCGCCGGACCCAATTCGTCGATCGGTACCGGCCGGGAGAAGAAGAAGCCCTGCATCGACGTGCACTCCTCGTCGAGCAGCCAGCGACGCTGACGGTCGGTCTCCACGCCCTCGGCGACCACCTCGAGGTTGAGGCTGCGGGCGAGGAAGACGATCGAGCGGCAGATGGAGGCGTCCACGTCGTCCTGCAGGAGCGCGCTGGTGAAGTGCCTGTCGATCTTGATCTTGTCCAGCGGCAACCGCGACAGATACGTCAGGTTCGAGTAGCCGGTACCGAAGTCGTCCAGCGCGATGCTCACACCCATCGCGCGCAGCTCATGCAAGGTGCGAATGGCCCGCGCAGGCTCATTCATGAAGGCGCTTTCGGTCAGCTCCAGTTCCAGCAGCGACGCACTCGCGCCCGTCTCCGCCAGCGCCTGCCGCACTTCAGCCACGAGATCGACGTGTACCAGTTGCTGCGCCGAGATATTCACCGCGATCCGGCAGTCGGCACCCAGCAATCCCGCGATGCGACGTTGTTGCCGGCATGCCTCGCGCAAGACCCACTGACCGATCTGCACGATGGCGCCGGTTTCTTCCAGCAAGGGCACCAGCTTGTCAGGCGTGCCGAGATCTCCCGGCGCGGACGGCCAGCGCAGCAGGGCCTCCACACCGATGACGCGGCCGTCGTCGCCGGCGTGCTGGGTCTGCCACGCCAGCGCGAGCTCATTGTCGAGATTGGCGCCGGATAAGCGCGACAACACGGTCAGGCGGGCCATGGCCGTTGCATGCATGTCGGCGGAATAACGCTTCCATGTATGTCGCCCCGACCGCTTCGCGTCGTACATGGCCGTGTCGGCGTTACGAATAAGCGTGTCCGCATCCGAACCATCGCGCGTGGCGAAGGCGACACCGATACTGCACTTCAGGCGTTGCACCGAACCGCCCACTTCCAGGGGCTCTTCAATGGCGCTCTGGATGCGCGGCAGCACGTCGAGTGCGCGTGCCGGCGAACAGCTGAAGGGCAGCATCGCGACGAACTCGTCGCCGCCGAAGCGGCCGATGTGACCGAGGCCGTCGAGCACGTCGCCCAGCTTGAGTGTCACGTCGCGCAGCACCTGGTCACCCAGCGCGTGGCCGAGCGCGTCGTTGATGAACTTGAAATGATCCAGGTCGATGAACAGCACCATGAGGCCCGAGCCGTCGCGCTGAGATTGCCGGATCAGATGCTCCAGCTTCTCGCGCAGCGCGCGACGGTTGGGCAGGCCGGTGAGCTCGTCGTGCGTCGCCTGGTGGTTCAGTCGTTCTTCGTAGCGGCGCTGCTGCGTCACGTCGCGCACGATCGCCAGCGTGCCGCGTCCGCGGGAATCGCGGTAGTCCGAGAGCGCCAGCTCGGCCTCGAACGGCATGCCCTCTTCGGGGTTCAGCCACGCGGTCACACTGGTGCCTTCGGGCGTTCCACCGCGCATCGCCTCGAGCGCATCGGCATCCATGAACTCCGCCGCGTGACGGCCGACCAGGGTCGCGCCGTCGTGACCGAGGCGCTCCTCGGCGAGCAGGTTGGCGTACTCGATGCGGTCGTTGCGCACGATGATCACGGGCAATGGCATACGCGTCATCAACTGGCGGTAGGCGGCCTCGCTTGCAGCGAGGTCGCGGTCGGTGTCGCGCTGATGAAGCGTGCTGAGCGACAGGGCCCGGATGAGGTGGCTCTGCCGACGATAGGCACGGTCGAACGCGGCGGCAAAGGCATTGAGCAGGAGGACCAGGGCGAAGGTCGCCAGCATCGACGAGCGAGCCTGGCGGAACCATTCGTCGAAGATGCCCGCACGTTCGAGGCCGACCTGCACGGCGAACGGATAATGCGCCGATGCGGCCCACGCGTAGATCCGGAGGTCGTCGGCATGCTGGCCACTCGTTCCGGGCGTCGGCACGGGACCGCTCCAGGATGAAACACGGTCGGCACGACTGCTGGCGAAGCGACGCCCATCCAGCGAGAAAACGGTCATGTCCGCGGTGCCGCCCATGATCGAGCGACTCATTCCATCGCGCACGCGCGCCTCGTCGATCACGGTGCCGAAGGCCGCCGGCTCAGACACACGCGAGTCGACCAGAATGCGAATGGTCGGTGGCGCCCCGTTCTGTCCGTCGGCCACGAGGACGCGCACGCTGGCGCCGAGCGCTTCGCGCCGGGGAGCGTCCAGGCCCTCGCGCCAGTTCAGCAGGGGCACGCTGGTACAGGCGAGCACGCCGCCTTCGGCATCCAGGGCGACAAACGTGGGCAGCTCGGGGTGGCGCGCCTGCACTTCGGCCAGGCGCATGTGCAGGGAACCGGACTCGGCGGTGTCGCTTGCATTGCGCAGCGCGAGCAGCGGCCCGAGGCTGGCGTCGATGTCCTGGTCGACCATGCGTACCGTGCCACTGGCCGAGCCGGCGAGCTGACGGCGCCCGTTCGCGAGCATGCCGCGGTAGGCATCGATCTGCAGGAAGGCGACCAGCGTGACCAGACCCACGCTGAGGCCGAGCGAGACGCCCCAGGTGGCCAGACGGATACGCCGGGTGCGCAGCTTCGCCGCGCCCTTGTCCATCGCGCCTTCCACCGTCACGCCCCCTTGCGCCGCAACGCCGATCCTATTCCCGCGGCCGGTCGGCGGCGGGGCCCTGTGCATCTGTAACGGCAGGCGGCCCGTCGTCTTGATCGCCACGGCGAGCAAGTCGCGCGCGCGAAAGGGAGATGCAATATCGGCACGAATATTCTTATGTACCCTCTTTCATTCACGTTTGCTGAACACTATTTACCGAACGATCCGGTTTACAAACAAAACGTCCCACCACAAGGACCAGTTCCCCCATGCGCTCGTCCCGCTTTGCACTTGGCGCCATTACCGCCCTTTCGTTGTCCGCTGTCGCCATCCCCGCCGCCGCCGAAACCCACCTGGAACTCCAGGGCGGCCGTAGCTACATGGACACCCACGGCACCAGCGCTTTCTTCATCGAGTCCGTGTTCGATGCCCATCCCATGGGCCAGAGCCGCTTCACCTGGTCGCCGGATGTCTCCATCGGCTATATCGACGGTCGCCACATCGGGCGCTACGCCGACTACCACCCCGGCGTCACCAATAACGTATGGGTCGGCGCCGCCGGCGCCCGCTTCCACTACGGTAACGACACAGACTGGTACCAGCCGCTGTTCTTCAGCTTCCAGGTGGCGGGCACGGCCGGTGGTCACACCCAGGCCTTATCCAGCGACTACGAGTTCGTCAGCACACTCGGCTGGCAGATGAAGAACGTCAGCTTCCAGATCCGCCATATCTCGAACGGCAGCTTCCACGAGCCGAACCGCGGCGAGACGATGGCTTTGGTGGGTATCGGCTTCAATCTCTGATCAAGGAAATGTGGGAGCCGCTTCAGCGGCGAAAAGCCGGGGTGCCGTAACGCCGTTGCCGGCGTTGCCGGCTCCCACAAAAGACAAAAAGCCGGCGCTGTGATGCGCCGGCTTTCTCGTCGAAGGGCATCGCCGCTGAAGCGGCTCCCACATACATCTGGCCTTAGTGGCCTGCAGCCGCCGGGCCGGCCTTTGCCGCGAACGGTGGCTTCGCCAGCCAGACAATGAACACCAGGGCGATGAACACATACCCCAGCAGGTGGAAGACCTCGTTGAACGAGATCTGATACCCCTGGTTGGTAATCATCGCGTTCAACGCCGAGGTGGCGTACTGCGAATCGCCGTGGCCGATCGTGGTCAGCGCCTGCTGGGCCGTCGGATCGAACGGCGTGATCGTTTCGGTCAGCCGCTCGTGGTGCACGATCGCCCGTCGATCCCACAGGAACGTGGTCAGCGACGCCGCGAAACTGCCGCCCAACGTACGCAGGAAGGTGGCGAGGCCGGAGCCTGCCGCGATCTCGCGCGGTTGCAGGTCGGACAGCAGGATGCTGAGGATCGGCATGAAGAACAACGCCACGCCCAGGCCCTGGATCAGCTGCACCATCGCGACACTGTAGAAATCGATGTCGAGATAGAACTCCGAGCGCATGAAGCATGTCGCGCCCATCACCAGGAACGCGCCCGAGGCCAGCACGCGCAGGTCGAACTTATGCGCGTAGCGACCGACGAAGGGGGTGAGGATCACCGGAATGATACCCAGCGGCGCGGCGGCCAGGCCCGCCCACGTAGACGTGTACCCCACGTTGCGTTGCAACCACTGCGGCACCAGCAGGCCGATGGCGAAGAACGCCGCGTAAGCCAGCACGAGACATAACGTGCCCATGGCGAAGTTGCGATGCCGGAACAGCTTCAGGTTCACGATCGGGTCTTTGTCGGTGAGTTCCCAGATCAGGAACACGGCCAGGCCGATCACCGCGATGATCGCGGTAACGATGATGAAGGGCGACGAGAACCAGTCCTCGTCGTTGCCCTTGTCGAGCACCACCTGCAGTGCACCCACGCCGATGATCAGCGTGATCAGGCCCACGTAATCCACCTTGGGCTTCTCGGTGACCTCCGGGCGTCCCTTCATCTGGTTCGCCACGACGAAGCTGGCGAAGATGCCGATCGGCACATTGATGAAGAAAATCCACGGCCAGGTGTAGTTGTCCGTGATCCAGCCACCGAGGATCGGACCTGCGATGGGCGCGACGACGGTGACCATCGCCAGCAGGGCCAGGGCCATGCCTCGTTTGGCCGGTGGATAGATCGAGATCAGCAGGCTCTGCGTGATCGGATACATCGGTCCGGCCACCGCGCCCTGGATAGCGCGGAACACGATGAGCATGGTCATGCTCTGCGCGATACCGCACAGGAAGGATGCCAGCGAGAACAACAGCGTGGCCATGACGAACAGCTTCGTTTCACCGAAGCGGCGCGTCAGGAAGCCGGTCAGCGGCAGCGCGATCGCGTTGCTGACCGCGAACGAGGTGATCACCCACGTGCTCTGGTTGGAACTGACACCCAGGTTGCCCGCGATGGTCGGCAGCGACACGTTCGCGATCGTCGTGTCGAGCACCTGCATGAAGGTCGCAAGCGACAGGCCGATCGTGGACAGCGCCAGGTTTGGCGGTCGAAATTCGGTGCTCATTGCGCGGCCTCCTTACTTCGGAGCCTTCTGCTGCTCGCCTTCACCCGCCGATGCGTTCTCGTGGATGACGCGCGCAATGTCCTTGTCGGCATCGGCAAGCTGCTTGTCGTAGATCGGCGTGGAGAACTCGGCCTTGGTCGGCGCCTGCGTCGAGAGCAGCGGGCCGCTCTGGTCGTGCAGGTTCACGGTGACCTTGGTCGACAGGCCCAGGCGAAGCGGCTTCTCTTCGAGCTGCCGGGGTTCGGTAAAGACCACGCGTACGGGCACGCGCTGGACGATCTTGATCCAGTTACCGGTCGCGTTCTGCGCCGGCAGGATCGAGAACGCACTACCGCTGCCGATACCCAGGCTACGGATCTTCGCCTTGTAGACGGTCTTGCCGCCGTATACGTCCGCCGTCACTTCCACCGGCTGACCGATGCGCATCTTGTTGAGCTGGGTCTCCTTGAAGTTCGCGTCGATCCACACCTCGTGGAGCGGCACGACGGCCATCAGGGCGGCGCCCGGCTGCACGCGCTGGCCGACCTGCACCGTGCGCTTGGCGACGTAACCGTCCACCGGCGCGACCAGGGTGGCGCGAACGTCGTCGAGGTAAGCGGAACGCAGTTTGGCGGCCGCGGCGCGGACGTCCGGATGCGAGGCGACGACGGTATCGTCGACCAGCACCTTGTTGCTGCTGTATGCCTGCTTCGCGGAAGCAAGGCTGCTCTCGGCGGAGGTCAGCGTATCGGAAGCGTGCGAGAGCTCCTCGGCGGAGATCGCGCCGGACTTGGCGAGATCGCGGCGACGGTTGTAGTCCTGGCGAGCGCGATCGACCGCGGTCTGGCGCACGGCGACATCGGCTTGCGACGAGGTCACGTTGTTGTAGAGGCCACGTACCTTGCGCACCGTGTTGGCGAGGTTGGCGCGCGCACTCTCCAGGGCGACTTCGGCGTCGCTCGGATCGAGCTTGACCAGCACGTCGCCCTGATGGACGAGGTCGCCGTCATCGGCACCGATGGAGGTGACGGTGCCGGCGATCTGCGGGGTGATCTGCACGACGTTGCCGTTGACGTAAGCGTCGTCGGTGTCCTCTTCCCAGCGGCCGTCCACGAAGTACCAGACGGTCCAGCCGATCGCGGCGAGCACGATCACGGCAACCAGGAGCTTGAGGAAGAAGCCGCGACGGCTCTTCGGGGGCGGCGCAACGACGGCGCCGGATGGGGCAATGGTTTCTTGTGACATCGGAAGCTGCCTCGGTGCGATTTTTTAGTGGGTTGCGGGCGTGGCGGCGACGACCGGCTGGTCGTCGGCCTCAGGGCGGAAACCGCCGCCGAGCGCCTGAATGAGTTGGACGGACGTGTCGACCTGCTGCGCCTTCAGGGAGGCCATGCGCTGCTGGGCTTCCAGCAACTGCTGACGCACCGCGAGCGACTCCAGGTAGCTACCGACACCCGCCTTGTAACGCAGCTGCGAGAGGTCGTATGCCTGCTGTGCCGCGTCCTGCGCGCGCTGCTGTGCCTGGATCTGCGTGCCCAGCGAGTCGAGACCCGAGAGGTCGTCGGCCACTTCGTTGAGCGCACCCACCAGCGTCTTGTTGTACTGCGCGACGGCGAGGTCGTACTCGGCGTCCTTGCCCGACAGGTTGGCGCGAAGGCGACCGCCGTCGAAGATCGGCAGGCTCACCGCCGGCAGCACCTGCCAGAAGCGCGCGCGCGACGAGAACAGGTTGTCCGAACCACTGGCCGCCTGCGCGGCGAGGATGCCGAGCGATACGTTGGGCAGGAACTCCGTCTTTGCCGAGACGATGTCCTTCGATGCCGCCTCGACACGCCAGCGAGCGGCGACCAGATCGGCACGATGACCGAGCAGGTCGGCCGGAAGGTTCGCCGGAATCGCTACCGCCGATGGGGTCAACGCGGCGGGGCGACTAATGTCGATGCCGCGGTCGGGACCCTTGCCCAGCAGCATGCTGAGCTGGATGCGCGCGGTATCGATGGCACGTTCCGACACGGCGATCTCGCGCTCGGCCGAGGCCACTTCGCTGTCGGCCTGTTTTACCTGCGTCTGGTTGTCGACGCCAGCGGCCACGCGCTGCACGGTCAGCTTCTGCGAGGCGTTACTGCGATCGAGCTCGGCCTTGGCCACGTCCAGCTGGGTGAACGCGTAGCCGAGCTGCACATAGGCGCGGGCGACATTCGTCGAGATCTCGATACGCGCGGCGCGGGCGTCGATCTCCGTGGCACGCTGGCTGCCGAGGGCGGCTTCCCACGCGGCACGCTTGCCGCCCCACAAGTCGAGGTCCCAGCTGAAGTTGCCGTAGCCGAACTTCGTCCACGAGAAGTGGTTACCCGGCGGCGACGGCAGCAGCGAACCCGGCAGGTGCGCGCCAGCGGCGCCAGCGCCGACGCTGAAGGTCGGATCGCGCGCGGCATCGGCCCCGTTGGTCTGTGCCTGTGCCTGGCGCACACGTGCGTCGGCGGTAGCCAGATCCGGATTGTCCTTCAGCGCCTCCTCGATCAGCGATGCGAGCTGGCTGTCGCCCAGACCGGTCCACCAGTCAGCCGACGGCCAGCCGGCCGGGGAGACGGCCACCTTCGACAAGGTACGGTCGGCGTGAAGGGTGGTCGGGTCGGTGAGCTGACCCTGCGGATCCAGTCCACGGCTGGTGACACAGCCGGAAAGAATCAACGCGGCCCCGACGGCCGCCACGAGAGTGTGCAGACGCATGCGTTTTGCCTCGGACGTTTAGTTCAGTCTTTGTCGCGGAGCGCGTTGAGCACGCGTTCCAGGTAATCGTGCAACTGATCGCGCTCGGTCTTGGAGAGGTCCTTCTGGGCCCGATCCAGCGTCGCGATGTTGCTTTCGTACAGATGCTTCCAGAGCGCCTCACCGGCTTCGGTCAGCTCGATGCGCAATGCACGGCGATCCTGCTCGTGCTGTTTGCGCCGCAGGTAGCCCTTGGACTCCAGCTGGTCGAGCTGGCGCGTCATGGCGCCGCCGTCGAGATCCACCGCCCGTGCCAGCTCCGTCGCCGTCATCGCACCGTGGGTGGCCAGACGCTTTAGTACATGGAACTGGGTGAACTTGAGGTCCGCGCCCAGCGCGGCGAGATCTGCCTCGATGGCGCGGACGATTTCGCTACGCACCATGCCGATGAGGGCACCGAGGGTGTCGCGACCGTCGTAGGAAAGGCACAGGTGGTTGTTCATGGACGTGCATTCTATTGCCTCGAAGATAGTTGTCAAGGCAAATATACGCTAGGCGGATAGTTCAGGTTTCTCGGATATTCATCCTTCGTCGGCCAGCAACGCCGCCAGAGCCGGGTCACGCACCTCGAACAGGTCGAAGACACCCAGTGCCCTGAGGGTCGGCAACTGAGCCAGCAAGCGGGGTTCCAGGCGGCGAACCTGCTCTTCAGGGGTGGTCGGATCGAGCATGGCGTGGGCGCAGGCGACGAAGGTCACCAGAGCGTCGCCGGCCTCCTGGCCCTCGCTCAAATCGGTTAAATCGGTAGTGACGAGACGGATCATAGGGATCTCCGCTTCAGGGTCACGGGCGCAGGTGTCGACGGATGCCGTGCGCAGGGACATTTGCTTGGGGTTGCAAATGATAGCTATGGAAGCTATCGGCCTGATATCGTTAGTGGGCCAACTTATGTCGAGATTCGGCCAAATGCACGACGAAGTCCTACATCGATTACTCGAGAGCGCGGACGGCCCGCCACTGATCGCTTACGAGGCCCGAGGCGAGCTGCCGCTGCGCGAAACCGACTGGCACAGCCATGTGCGTGGTCAGTTTTTCTATGTGGAACAGGGGCTTTTCATCAGTCGTACCGAGCACGGCTCCTACCTGCTGCCGCCGCACCGCGCCGGCTGGATGCCGCCGGGAATGATGCACACGGTGAGCATCGCGGGTCCGAGTCACGCATGGGGCGTCTTCATCGCCCCCTGCGCTGCCGCCTGCCTGCCGGACCGCCCTTGCGTGGTCGGCGTAAACGACCTGTTCCGCGCCATCGTCAAGCGCGCCGCCACCTGGCCGGTCGATGTCGTTACCACGGAGACCGACCCCGAGCGCGAACGCCTGTTCGCCGTGCTTCTGGACGAACTGCGTCGTGCCCCGGTGGAGTCGCTGCACCTGCCGATGCCGGTGGATCGCCGCCTTCGCCGCGTGGCCATGGCCATGTACGAGAGTCCACACGACACGCGCGGGATCGAAGAATGGGCCAGCTGGGCAGGTATGTCCTCGCGCACGCTCACACGCCTGTTCCGCCAGGAAACCCAGTGCAGCGTGGCGCAATGGCGGCAACAGGCGCGGCTGGCTCGTGGGCTCGAACGGCTGGCCCACGGCGAGGCCGTCTCGGTCGTCTCCGACGCCCTTGGCTACGCCACGCCGAGTGCCTTCGTGGCGATGTTCCGCCGCGCCTTCGGCGATTCGCCAGGCCGTTATCTCGCGCGACAAGCCAGCGGCGCCTGAGCCTTGACCTGTAGGAGCCGATTCATCGGCGATGGGTGCTCGCGAAAGCATCGCCGCTGAAGCGGCTCCCACAGGAAGCGGTCAGCGACTCGAGGGGCCGTCGAAGGCAGCCTCGGCGACCGGCTTGCACATCCACAATCCTTCGAACGTGTAGCGATCGCCACTGCTTCGCTCGACGACGTCGACACCGATGCGACCATGTATCCATGGGCCATGGTTGCCTCGCGGTCCGATGTCGTGGCAAGACCGCAGCGGCTCGAACGTGCCGGATGCCGTATTCGTCATCGATGTTTCTTGCGTGATGCAATCGGCCATCGCTTCGTCGTAGCTCGGCAGGGTGAGCTTGCCGGTTCTGAAATGTTCGCTGGTGCAGGCGGGGGAACCGGCGAATGCAGGAGTCGCAGTGACCAGACCCGAGAGCAGGCTGGCGGCTGCCGAGATGCGTCGGATCGCTGCGTGGGTACGGAACGGTTTCATGCCTTGCTCCTTGGTGAGAGGGGCGGAAGGTCATGGGTTCATCGTGGGGTGGGAATCAGAATAGTCTGAAAAAACCGGCGGATTTGCCGGGGTGTGGTCTGCGTCACGGTTGGGCGATCCCGGCGGGAGCTTTGAGGATGTCGTCGCGTATGCCTGTGCCGTTTTTGCGAGCAGCCGTTCGCCGATGAATCGGCTCCTACAGGTTTCAGGTGCCGATTTTGCGGGCATGCTTTCGCCGCTGAAGCGGCTCCCACAGGGAGCGTGCAGGTTTCAAGATGTCAGGCGGCGGGGAAGCGGTAGCCGACGCCGGGTTCGGTTTTCAGCCAGCGCGGTGTGGACGGATCGTCGCCTAATTTCAGGCGGAGCTTTCCCATGACGATGCGCAGGTAGTGCGTGTCCTGCGTGTGGGTGGCGCCCCAGACTTCGCGCAGGATCTGTTGCTGGCTGACGACGCGGCCGGGGTGACGCACGAGGAGCGAGAGCACAGCGAACTCCTTGCGCGTCAAGGCGACAGGGGCGCCGTCGAGCAGCACCTCGCGGCGAGCCAGGTCGATCACGAGGCTGCCATCGTCATAGCGCACCGGAGCGTCGGCCTGCCCACCTTTGGCTCCCTGTCGTAGCAACACGCGCAAGCGCGCCATCAGTTCCTGGATGCCGAAGGGCTTGGTCACGTAGTCGTTCGCGCCGTGGTCGAGCGCGCGGACTTTCTCCGTTTCCGAATCGCGCACGGAGAGCATCAGCACGGGCACCTCGCTCCAGGTGCGGATCTCACGAAGCACGTCGTGGCCTTCCATGTCCGGTAGCCCGATGTCGAGAACGACCACGTCGGGCGATTGCGTCGCCGCCAGGCCCAGGCCTTCCTGGCCTGTCGCGGCGAGCAGCACCTGGTAGCCTTCGGCACGCAGCCCGATGTCGAGGAAGCGGCGAATCTGCGCCTCGTCGTCGATCACCAGCACTCGTGGAGCGGTAGGGTTCATGCGTTCTCGGCGGGCGGCGGCGGCAGGGGCAGCGAGACCCGGATGGTCGTGCCTCCGCCCGCGTGGGGCAAGGCCTCCACGCTACCGCCGTGCGCGCCGATCATGCCGCGGCAGATGGCCAGGCCCAGTCCGGTGCCCTTGCCGCCGCGATCGCCACGCGTTACCGAATAGAACATGTCGAAGATCCGAGCTCGCTCGTCCTCCGGGATGCCCGGACCGCGATCGGCCACGTCCACCAGCAGTCGGCCGGCCTCGGAGCGGACCGTGACGCGAATCGGCTCCTCCGGTGGTGTGAAGCGGCCCGCGTTCTCGAGGATATTGAACAGCGCCTGCTCGATCAGCGCCGGATGCACATGCAGCAGCACGGTCTCGGCCGGCAGGTGCACGTCGATCCGCACCTCGGGGAAAAGCTTGTGCATGCGCGATACGGCGGCGGCCACGATCTCGCCCGCGTCCACCCAGTCACGATGGAGCTGCAGCGTGCCATGGCCGAGGCGGGTCATGTCGAGCAGGTTCTGGATGTAGCGATCCAGACGCTGGCCTTCACCGAGGATGGCCTGGAGCAGCTCATGCCGTTCATTGGCGGGCAGCTGCGCGTCGTAACTGAGCAGGGTGCCCGCGGAGCCGATCATCGAAGCCAGTGGCGAGCGGAGATCGTGCGACACCGACGAGAGGAGGGCACTGCGCAGGCGTTCGGTTTCACCCTGCACGCGCGCACCTTCCAGTTCGTGCGCGAGGCGTGCGCGATCGAGTGCCTGGCCGATGTCCTGCACCATCGCCATGGCGAGACTGCGCCCATCGGCATCGGGCTCGCGGGTGCCGAGCGGAAAACGCAGGGCAACGACACCGGCGTGCTGATGCTCGGCGCCGAGCGGCAGCATCCAGCAGGAGGCGGCGTGCAGCGTATCGGTATAACGGCCCGCGGGTTCGGCGTGGCCTTCGCACCAGTCGGCCGCAGCGAGGTCCTGTGTGGAGAGCGCAAAGGCGTCGGGCACCGAATTGACCACCTTAAGGTGGCCACTCACATCGCGCGCGAGCATCGCGATCTCGATGGACAGCGCGCGCGCGAGCGCCGCCGCGCCGGCCTTGCGGATGCTATCGGCGTCGGCGCTGGTCGCCAGTTGCTGGCCCAGCGCCACCAGCGCGCGGGCACGCACCTGTCCCGCTCGCAACGAGGTCACCTGCCCGGCGAGTCGCGTCGCCAGGCGACTGCAGACCAGTGCGACGACAAGGAACAGGATCACCGCCAGGACGTCGTCAGCATTGGCGATGGCCAGCGTGTAGCGCGGCGGGGCGAAGAAGAAGTTGTAGCCAAGGAAGCACAGCAGCGCGGTATACACCGCGACGGCCATGCGCGTGCGCACCGCGACGACGAGCACGGCGGTGAGGAAGATCAGCGAGAGGTTGGCCACCGAGAGAAAACGGTCGGCAACAAACGACAACGCCATCGCGATGGCGGTCGCACCCGTGGCGAAAGCGTACTCGCGGCGTGATCCGTTGCCATCCTTGAAACGCAGGCGTCGACGCGCCCGGGCACGCTCGGCGGGCGTGGCGACGATGGTCAGCTCGAGGTGGGCGCCGCGACGCAGAAGCTGCTGGGTGAGCGAGAAGCCCAGGCGCCGCGCGATCGGCCGCTCGCGTGTCCGTCCGACGATGATCTGGCCCACGCCTTCGCGATCGGCCCAGGCGAGCAGCTCATCGGCCACGGCATGACCGCGCAGGATCACACCCTCGCCACCGAGACGGCGGGCAAGGCGCATCGCCGAATCCACGCGCTCGCGACGCTCGGCATCGAGGCCGCCGCGGTCGACGAACACGACACTCCACGGTGCGCCGCGCCGCTCGGCGATACGCCGCGTGATGCGGACCAGGTACTCGCTCTGGCCCTGGCCGTCGATAGCCGCCATGCAGCGGCGGCGCACCGGCATGGCGTCACCGCGGGCAAGCATGTGCTCGCGAAGATCGCTGTCGACGTGGGAGGCCACGGTTTCGACCGCGAGCTCGCGCAGGGCGGCGAGGTTGGTCGGCGAGAAGTAGGCATCCAGCGCAACGGCCGCGGTTTCCGGCACGTACACCTTGCCCTGCTTGAGCCGACCGATCAGTTCGCGCGGTGGCAGGTCGACCAGCACGATGTCGCGGGCGCGATCGAGAAAGGCATCAGGCACGGTTTCGCGCACGGCCACGCCGGTGATCCGCCGGATCTGGTCGTTGAGGCTTTCGAGGTGCTGGACGTTGAGGGCCGTGTAGACCTCGATATCCGCGTCGAGAAGTTCGGCGATGTCCTGCCAGCGGCGCGTGTGACGACCACCGGGGAGATTGGTGTGAGCGAGCTCGTCCACCAGCAACACGGCCGGACGGCGGAGTAGCGCGGCTTCGAGGTCGAACTCGCGAAAGTCGCGGCCGGCATAGCGCACAGGGCGCGTCGGAAGTACTTCGAGGCCTTCGAGCAAGGCGGCCGTGTCCGCGCGGCCGTGGGTTTCGACCAGGCCGACGACCACGTCGATACCCTGGCGCTTGAGGTCACGAGCCGCGGAAAGCATGGCGAACGTCTTGCCGACGCCTGGCGCGGCGCCAAGGAAGACCTTGAGCCGCTGGCCATCCTCTTCCCTGGCGGCACTGAGCAGCGCGTTGGCGCGGGCGTCGCGGTCGTCAGTCATGAGGGTGGCCGGGGGCAGTGGGGAGCATGGGGCAAGGGTAGCGGATGGCGTGCGGCGAACTGGTTTTCGCCGATGAATCGGCTCCCACAGAAGAGCCGGTGCCGATGCTCACTGTGGGAGCCGCTTCAGCGGCGATGGGATTGCCCGGACAACGGAATTACCGCGCCGCCTCATCAACCGCCAGATTCAGCTTCAAGACATTCACCCGCGGCTCGCCAAGCACGCCAAGCTGGCGACCGGCTGTACTCGCCGCAACAAGCTCCCGCAGCTTCGCCGGGTCGAGATGGCGCGCGCGAGCAACGCGAGCCAGTTGGTACTCGGCTGCAGCCGGGCTGATTTCCGGATCCAGCCCGCTGCCCGAAGCCGTCACCAGGTCCACCGGTACGGCGCCCTTGTTGGCCGGATCAACCTCACGCAGCGCGGCGATGCGATCGTTCGCCGCCTTGGTCAGGGCAGGGTTGGTCGGGCCAAGGTTCGACGGGGTGGACGCCGCGCCATTGTTCGGGGCCGGCGTCGTCGCCGACGGGCGGCCCCAGAAGTAACCGGGCGCCGTGAACGACTGGCCGATCAGCTCGGAGCCGACCGGTTTGCCGTTCGTCACGATCAGGCTGCCATGGGCCTGTGACGGGAACAGTACCTGCGCCAGACCCGTCACCACCAATGGATACGCGATGCCGGTGGTCACGGTCATCAACAACAGCATGACCAACGCGTTGCGAATAAGCCTGCTCATGATACTTGCCTCAGTAATGCAGAATGGCGTCGACCAGCGCAGTCACCTGACTGCTCTTTTCGCCGGCGTTGTAGGCGGGAAAATCATACGCGTGCTCGTAGCGAAGCTCCGGGCGAATCTCCAGGTCCTGCGATACCCAATGCGTTAAACCAATCGTATGGCTGGAATACCGCGTCGCGTATCCGGTGCGTTGGCCCTGCTCGTCGTTGTAGAACTCATTGCGAATCGAGATCATGTTGTGCGGATTGAGCTCGATATTGAAGTAGTTGACGATGCCGAACGCCGGGTTATGGCCGCTCGGGAAGTTCGGTGCCTGGCCCAGCGGGTAACCGGGTACGCCAGCGGGCGCGCCCTGTTGATCACGCACGTAGATGCGATAGGCCTCGGTCAGCATGTGCACGTTGTGGCTGAAACGATGGCCCCAGGTAAGCACGAACTCCTGCAGATTGTTGTAGGTCTGCTTGGATTTGTTGTACGACTCCACGCAGGGATACAGCATGTCGTTGTTGGACTTCGACACCCAACGGACACAACCTTGCACGCTCAAACGACTGGTGCTGTCCCAGAAGGCCGAATCATCACCGCCGTGCAAGCCAAGCTGCACCGTCCACTGATCGTTTAGCTTGGTTGTGGTGATGATGCCGGTATTGGTATACGCATCGACCGTGTAGAGAATGGAGTGCGTCAGAAGATAGTTCTGCGGCGAGAACTGCGCTTCGATATCCGGTATGGACAGATAACGGCCCAGGGTGACCTGCATGCCCTGCGCTACCCAGGGGATGTACAGGTCGACATACCAGATCATCGGATCGTTGCCGTACAGCTTGCCGCCCAACGGACTGTTGGAATTAGGATGATTGAGCAACTGGTCGCTGGTGACACCCTTCATGGTGGTGAAGTGGTAGTCGTAACCATACAGGTCGTCGAAATGAAAACCCCAGTCAAGATGGTCGGTCTGAACCGTGTCGGGTAAACGCTCGATACGCAACAGCGCCTGATTGAACTCGACGCGATTGGGACGCGAGGCGTAGGAAAGCGGATAGTTGGAGAAACTCGACGAGCTCAGGTTGGCTGACGGATTGATCCAGCCATAAACCTCGATACGGTTGTCCTGCATCCAGTGGCCAACGCTGGTACAGGCGAGCGCTTTCTCCAGGGGATACTGCGCGTCTGTGTCAGGCACGCCAATCGGATTATCGACGCCGCCGAGCTGCCACTCGGAGGACGGGAACGGCATCGAATCGAAGGGAGAATCCATGCCGCGACGCGCCGGCGCCGGCGCATTCGGATCGGCAGGCTGCGCGTCTTCGCGGTAAGCCGCGGCGAAACGCGAAACGAAACCCCTGGAGCAATCGTCACTGCCCGAGGCCATGGCCTTGGTGACAGGTGCGAGAGCGCAGATAGCGGCGAGGAGAGCATAACGAGTGGTACGCATGGCGTTTGACCGATCCCTCTCGGGACCCCTTTATCGGTGGAGTTAGTGGGTTGTGCCTATCAGGAGCGGGTGTTTCAGATGCCGGCGTAGCCGCCGAGCGTGTATTCGTCGTCGTTGGGTGGCGTGACCGGAACGATGCGCGGCTTGATCGTCGCGACCGGCGCGGCTGCAACGGCCGCTCCGTGTTCCGGGGCGACCACCCGGACTTCCATGTCCAGGTCGGCGTGGTCTTCGATGAAAACGGTGAGCTTCACGGAATGCATGGGGAGCCTCGGTCAGGCCAGTCCGAGCAGGACCAGCAACATGTCGATCAACTTGATGCCGATGAAGGGCACGACGATGCCGCCGAGTCCGTAGACGAGCAGGTTGCGGCGTAGCAGCGCACCGGCACCGAGCGCGCGATACGCCACGCCCTTGAGCGCGAGCGGAATGAGACAGATGATGATCAGGGCGTTGAAGATCACCGCCGACAGGATCGCGCTGCGCGGCGTGGCCAGGTGCATCACATTGAGCGCGTTGAGCGCCGGATACGTCGTGGCGAATGCCGCCGGGATGATCGCGAAGTACTTGGCGATATCGTTGGCGATGGAGAACGTAGTCAGCGCGCCGCGGGTGATCAGCATCTGCTTGCCGATGGCCACGACCTCGATCAGCTTGGTCGGATTGGAATCCAGGTCGACCATGTTGCCGGCTTCTTTCGCCGCCTGCGTGCCACTGTTCATGGCCACGGCCACGTCGGCCTGGGCCAGCGCCGGCGCATCGTTGGTGCCGTCGCCGCACATCGCCACCAGGCGGTTCTCGGCCTGCATGTCGCGGATGAGCTTGAGCTTGGCTTCCGGCGTGGCCTCGGCGAGGAAGTCGTCCACGCCGGCTTCGGCGGCGATCGCGGCCGCGGTGAGCGGGTTGTCGCCGGTGATCATGATGGTACGGATGCCCATCTTGCGCATCTCGGCGAAGCGCTCCTTGATCCCGTCCTTGACGATGTCCTTGAGTTCGACCACGCCCAGGGTCAGCGAGCCGTCGACCACGATCAGCGGCGTCGCGCCACGACGGGCAACGTCCTCGGCCATGCGACGGACCAGCGGCGGAAGGTGACTGTCCTGCGCGTCGAGATAGCGCTCGACGGCATCCATCGCGCCCTTGCGGATGTGGCGGGTGCCGACGTCCACGCCACTCATGCGCGTCTGCGCGGTGAACGGCACGAACTCGGCGCGACGGTCGTCGTGGCGGCGCTCGCTCACGCTGACGCTGATGTACCTCGCGGCCAGGGTGACGATACTGCGGCCTTCGGGCGTTTCATCGGCGCGCGAGGCGAGCTCGGCGGCTTCGGCGAGTTCGCGCTCTTCGATGCCCGGCGCCGGGTAGAAGGCTACGGCCTGGCGATTGCCCAGGGTGATCGTGCCGGTCTTGTCGAGCAGCAGCACGTCTACGTCACCGGCGGCTTCCACCGCACGGCCCGAGGTGGCGATCACGTTGGCGCGGATCATCCGGTCCATGCCGGCGATGCCGATGGCCGAGAGCAGCGCACCGATCGTCGTGGGGATCAGGCAGACCAGCAGGGCGACAAGCACGGTGAGGGTGATCGGGTTACCGCTGCCCGCGGCTTCCACGCTATAGATCGAGTACGGCAGCAGGGTGGCGCAGGCAAGCAGGAAGATCAGGGTGAACTTCGCCAGCAGGATCGTGAGCGCGATCTCGTTGGGCGTCTTGCGCCGCGAGGCGCCTTCGACCATCGCGATCATCCGGTCGAGGAAGCTCTCGCCCGGGTTGCTGGTGATACGAACGACCAGCCAGTCGGAGAGCACGCGGGTACCGCCGGTCACGGCGCTTCGATCGCCGCCGGCCTCCCGGATCACCGGTGCGGATTCGCCGGTGATCGCGCTCTCGTCCACGCTGGCGGCACCGATGACGATCTCACCATCGCCGGGCACTATATCGCCCGCTTCCACCAGCACATGGTGGCCGGTACGCAGGTCACTGGAGGGCGTGAACACGATCTGCGAATCGCGGCGCGGCACGACCAGCTTCTTGGCCAGCACATCGCGGCGCGAACCGCGCAGCGCATCGGCCTGCGCCTTCCCGCGGCCTTCGGCCAGGGCCTCGGCGAAGTTGGCGAACAACAGGGTGAACCAAAGCCACAGGCAGACCTGGAAGATGAAACCCGCCGGGGCCTCGCCGTGGCCGGTGAGCGCCTGGACCCAGAGCAGGGTGGTCAGGACGCTGCACACAAACACGACGAACATGACCGGGTTACGGAACTGCAGGCGGGGATTGAGCTTGGTGAAGGCGTCACGGAGGGCGCGGGTCACCAGCGCGCGATCGAAACCGCGCGGGGCGTGGGCGTGAGAAGTCATGGATCAGTGGCCCGTAGCGGACGTGAGGTGCTCGACGATCGGCCCGAGGGCCAGCGCCGGGAGGAAGGTAAGCGCGCCGACGACGATGACGACGCAAGCCAGCAAGGTGACGAACAGCGGCGTATGCGTCGGCAGGGTGCCGGCCGAAGGCGGTACGTGGCGTTTCGCAGCGAGCGAGCCAGACATGGCGAGCATGGCGATGGCAAGCGGGAAGCGGGCCAGGAACATGCAGATGCCAAGCAGGACGTTCCAGAACGGCGTGTTGGCGGAGAGGCCGGCGAACGCGCTGCCGTTATTATTGGCCGCCGAGGTCACCGCATAGAGCATCTCGCTGAAGCCGTGCGCACCGGGGTTGGCGATACCCGCCCTGCCCCCCGGGGCCATCACGGCGACCGCCGTACCCACGACGACGAGTGCGCAAGGAATCAGTACGGCCAGGCTGGCCATCTTCATTTCGTGCGCTTCGATCTTCTTGCCGAGGTATTCCGGGGTGCGCCCCACCATGAGCCCGGCGATAAACACCGCGACCACGGCGAAGGCAAGCATGCCGTAAAGACCGGAGCCCACGCCGCCGAAGATCACTTCACCCAGCTGCATCAGCCACATCGGCACCAGGCCGCCCAAGGGCGTGAGCGAGTCGTGCATCGCATTGACCGCGCCACACGAGGCCGCCGTGGTGATCGCCGCGAATAGCCCCGAAGAGACGATGCCAAAGCGGGTTTCCTTGCCTTCCATGTTGCCGCCACTCTGCAAGGCCGAGGCCTGTGCATCGATGGCAAGGCCATGCAGCGCCGGGTTACCCGCTTGCTCTGCGGCGACGAGGCCAACGGTGAGAGGCACGAAAATAAGCAGCATGGTCGCAAGGATCGCCCAACCCTGGCGGCGGTCACCGACCATGCTGCCAAACGTGTAGCAAAGTGCCGCAGGGATAACGAAGATCGACAACATCTCCACGAAGTTGGAGAACGGCGTGGGGTTTTCGAACGGATGCGCGGAGTTCGCATTGAAGAAGCCGCCACCGTTGGTGCCGAGCATCTTGATCGCTTCCTGCGAGGCGACCGGGCCCAACGGCAGGTTCTGCGTACCGTGCTGCAGCGTCGCCGCATCAACATAGGGCGACAGCGTCTGCACCACGCCCTGCGAGATCAGCAGCAGCGCAACGACGATAGCGAGCGGGACCAGGATATAGAGCGTGGTGCGCGTGACATCGACCCAGAAATTGCCAACCGCGCCGGCGCCCCGACGCACGAAGCCACGGACGACCGCGATCAGCACCGCGATGCCGGTGGCGGCGGAAAGGAAGTTCTGCACCGCGAGCCCTAGCATCTGGGTCAGGTAGCTCATGGTGGATTCGCCCGCGTAGCCCTGCCAGTTGGTGTTGCTGGCGAAGCTGATGGCCGTGTTCATCGCCGAATCCGGCGTGATCGCACCCAGATGCTGCGGGTTGAGCGGTAGCCATTGCTGGGTGCGCTGCAAGAGGTACACGACGGCGAGGCCGGCCACGTTGAACACGAGCATGGCCAGCGCGTAGCGCTTCCAGCCCATGTCTTCATCGCGGCGGATACCTGCCAGTCGGTAGAGCACCCGCTCCACCGGCGCACCGAAGCGGGTGACGCGATTGCCGTCGTCAGCGAAGACCAGGGCCATGTAATGACCCACGGGCTTCACCAGCGCCAGCAGCACCGCGAGGAACAAGCCAATCTGGAAGAAGTCGTTCGCGGTCATTCGAACCACTCCGGCTTCAACAAGGCCACGCAAAGGTAGCCGCACAGCAGCACCGCAATGGCGGTGGCGATGATATAGACGATGGACATGGCGGCTTCCTTAACGGCGACCCAGGCGGTCGCAGATCATCAGGAAGCCGATCGTCACCGCCGTGAGCACGACGATGAGGAGGACGTACAGGAGTTCCACGGGTGCGTTCCGTCAAGAAAGGACGGTACGTATTTTTATCCCGCGTAGATATTTACGGTGTAAGGGCCGCAGGGGACCGCGTAACGTCTGCGTAAATTTCCGGTCCTGCTGTAGGAGCGTGCTTGCACGCGATGGGGTTGCCGCGAGCACCCATCGCGCGCAAGCGCGCTCCTACAACGGCTGCGTTACTGGCCTAGCTTGTCGTGGAACAGTTCGTCGATGCGGCGGTATTCGTCGTGCCATGAATCAGGGTGGACGAAGCCGTGGCGCTCCATCGGGTACAGCGACATCCAGAAGTTCTTCTTGTGCAGCTCGATGAAGCGCTGGTACAGGCGGATCGAATCGCTGGCCAGCACGTTGTCGTCGATCAGGCCGTGCTCGATCAGCAGCGAATCCTGCAACTTGTCGGCGTACTGGATCGGCGAGCTGGTGGCATAGGCTTCCGGGTCGAGCTGCGGATCATTGAGGATCGCGGCGGTGTACTCGTGGTTGTACGAGGTCCAGTCGGTCACCGGGCGCAGCGCGGCACCGGCGGCAAATTCACCTGGTGCGCGGAGCAGGGCCATCAGGGTCATGAAGCCGCCATAGCTGCCGCCGTAGATACCCACGCGCTTCGGGTCCACACCCTGGTTCTTCACCAGCCAGGCCTTGCCATCCAGCAGGTCTTCCAGCTCCGGGTGGCCCATGTTGCGGTAGATCGCGGTGCGCCAGTCACGCCCGTAGCCCTTCGAGGCGCGGTAATCCATATCGAGCACGACGTAACCACGCTGCACCAGCAGGTTGTGGAACATCTGCTCGCGGAAGTACGACGGATACGAGAGGTGCACGTTCTGCAGGTAACCGGCGCCATGCACGAAGATCACCGCGGGACGTGACGCGGCCTGTGCCGCATCGGCCGGGCCGTAGAACTTCGCATAGATGGTGCCGGCGCCGTGGCTGGATGGCACCTGGATGATCTTCGGGGCGATCCACACGTGCGCGGCGAAGCCCGGCTTGACCGTATTCGTCAGCTCACGCGCGGCGCCGCCATCGGTGGAGATCGTCGAGAGCTGTGGCGGCACGTACGGCGCGGAGTGCAGCACGGCTAGCTGGCGACCATCCGGCGACAGCGCGAAATCATCCAGGCTTTCGTACTTCGTCACGCGGGTGAGCGGGCCGCCAGACACGGCGACCTTGTAGATGTCGTAGCTATACGGCGCCACCTGGTTGCTGCGCACATAGAACGTCTTGCCGTCGGCGCTTAGCACCGGGTGATCCACTTCGAAACGACCCGACGTCAATGCGGTCGCCTTGCCACCCAGCGCGCGGGTGTAGAGGTGCGCGTAGCCGCTCTCTTCGCTCTGGTACCACAGCGTGCGGCCATCACGCAGCCAGCCGAATTCGTTGTTGTCCCAGTTGATCCAGGCCTTGTCGCTCAGGCGGTGCTGGGTTACCAGCGCGTGCTGGTTGAAGTCGACGGTGGTGATCCAGCGATCCTTGCTGTCGACCGAAGTCAGCTGCACGGCGGCCTCGTGGCCATCGTCGCTCCACACGATACCCGGGCTGTATTCCGCGTTGACGATAACCGGGCGGGTCTTCGGCGCGGCCAGGGCATCGGCGCGGTCGTCCTTGCCGGCCTTGCGCAGGTCGGCCACGGTTTTCGCGCGGATGGCCGCGAGCGGATCATCGTGGATACCGGGCAGGGCGGCCGTATCGAGGTTGTAGACGGCGTGCGCGCGCAGGTCGAGCAGCTTCAGCGCCTGCGGGGTTGGGTCATTGCGGCCCACGTAGGAGCGGGTCGCCTCGGCTTCGGCATAGCCGGAGTCGGTGACGTAGTGGGTCAGGTCGGCGATCTTGCCGGCATCGGCGGCCTTGGCCTTGGTCACCACCAACATGTAGCGGCCATCCGGCGACAGCGAGGTATCGACGATGGACACATCCTTGCCGAGGTAGAACGCCGCCGGTGCGTGGCCTGGATCGGCGGCGGCGAGCGCGTCGGCATCGGCCTTCATCGCCTTCTCGTCGCTCTTCAGCCCGCGCAGGGTCGAGAACAACGCCTGCTGCTGGTCTTGCAGGTCCGAGGTCTTGTCCGTCTTCGGATCATCCTTGGCTTCGACCACGGCAGCCTGCCAGGCCGGGCCACCCGAGGTGGCGTAGGCGAACCAGTCGTCACCCGAGCGCCAGGTCAGCAGGCGGCCATCGGCGGAAAGGCGCAGCGAGGTCTCCGCCTCGGCCGAGCGGGTGACCTGCACGGTGGTGCCAGTGCCCAGATCACGCAGGAACACGTCGCCGTGGCGGATAAAGGCGGCGTGGCGGTGCTCACGATCGAAGACTTGCTTCGTCCCGTCGGCCGTCGTGACGGCTGCTGCATCCAGCTTCACGGCCGCACCCCCGGCGGCCGGCACCCGGTAGAGGTCGCGCACCGGGCTGCCATCGCGCTTCAGCGAGTAATAGACCTGGGTGCCATCGACGCTCCAGTACGGGTCTTCCACCGCCTGCCCGATCCAGTCCGGGTCGGCCATGATCGTTTCCATGTCCAGCGGCGGGGGCGCGGCGAAGGCCGGCGCGGCGGCCAGGGCGGTAAGGAGGGCGGTGACGAGGGTGCGCATGGGCGTTCCAGCAGCGGCAAATCCCGCGAGAATAACCGGAGCGCCACCCAACTAGCGGCAGGGGTGCCAGGCGTCATGGGTTTGCTACGCTCGGGCGATCCCGCCCACGAGGTTGTCCCATGCGCCCCTTCGTCCCCCGCTTGCTTGCCCTGAGCCTGTTCGCCGCCTGTTCGGCGAACGCCGCAACCACGCCACCACCCACGCCGAAGCATGAAGTTCAGGACACCTTGGGTGGCCAGCCGCGGCCGGACGCCTACCGCTGGCTCGAGAACCCGGAGGGCCAGGGCGTCGCGCAGTGGGTCGAAGCGCAGAACGCCTTCACGGAAGCCACCATCGGCAAGATGCCGCTGGGCAAGGAACTGACCGCGCGGATCCGTGAACTGGCGATCACCTCGACCACGCGCTCGTCGCCCGTGCTCGCCGGCGGCACGCTGTTCTACTTCGAAAACACCCCGCCGCAGCCGCAGCCGGTGCTTGTCGCGAAGGCGTGGCCGGACGGCCCGGTGCGCACGCTGGTCGATCTGAACAAGGGCGAAGGCAACACCGCGATCACCGAGTACTGGCCCTCGCCGAGCGGCCGCTACCTGGCCTATGGCACTGCCGAGGGCGGCAGCGAGCTGACCACGATCCATATCCTCGATACGCAGACCGGCAAGCCACTCTCTGACAGCCTGGCCTGGGCGGGCGGCGGCACGACCCCGCAGGCG
The DNA here is from genome assembly GCF_036500425.1 of Luteibacter sp. GTDB lineage: Bacteria > Pseudomonadota > Gammaproteobacteria > Xanthomonadales > Rhodanobacteraceae > Luteibacter. The sequence goes on along the minus strand of NZ_DASYCB010000020.1, from coordinate 174,444 downwards.
CTGGCCTGGGATGCGGACGAGAAGGGCGTGATCTACGCGCGCTTCGATGCGCCGACCAAGGACAAGCCGTTGCGTGAGTTCGACGCGTACCTCGCGCACCACGTGATCGGCCAGGCCCAGGACAAGGATACGGTGGTATTCGGCAAGGGCTACTCGCCTATCGCCGAGTACATCCTGCTCGAAGGGGAAGGCGGCAAGGCTACCGCGCTTCTCGCGAACGAAGGCGACGGCGGCCCGGCCGAGGTGTTCATGCGTGAAGGCAACGGCGCCTTCAAGAAGGCGCTTGGTCACGACGCCGACGTGCGCTCCGCACATTGGGTGGGCGATCGTCTCTACGTCGTAACGTTCGCCGGCGCACCGCGCGGCAAGGTGATCGCGCTCGATGCCACGGGTAAGGCGTCGGACGTGCTGCCGCAGGGCGAAGGCGCTATCCAGCGCGTCACCCCGATTGGCACCGGTTTCCTGGTCGTGCGCAGCGCCGGTCCGGACTGGTGGGCTGACCAGTACGACGCCAAGGCCACGTTCGTGCGCCGCCTGCCGCTGCCGGCGACTGGCATCACCATCGGCGGTATCGCCGCGGAGAAAGGCCAGGACAAGGCGTTGATCACCTACGGCGGCTGGACCCAGCCGACCCGCTGGGCGGAATACGATGGCGCCAGCGGCACGTTGAAGACCGTGTTCGAGGTGAAGCCAGCGGCCGACTACTCGAAGGTGCGCGTAACCCGTGTCGAAGGCACGTCGAAGGACGGCACGAAGATCCCGGTCACCGTGATCTCGATGGACGGCATCACCCCGAACGGCAAGCGCCCGACCATCCTGTACAGCTACGGTGGCTTCGACATCCCGGTCACCCCTTCCTTCATCGGCCCGAACCTGGCGTGGCTGGAGCGCGGCGGTGTGCTCGCCTACGCCAACATCCGCGGCGGCAACGAGTTTGGTGAGCAGTGGCACGAGCAGGGCCAGGGCACGCGCAAGCAGAACGTGTTCGATGATTTCTACGCGGCCTCGCAGGCGCTGCTGGATACGAAGTGGACCGATACGAAGCACCTCGGCATCCTCGGTGGCAGCAACGGCGGCCTGCTGATGGGTGCGTCGCTCACCCAGCACCCGGAGCAGTTCCGCGCTGTGGTCGCCATGGTCGGCATCTACGATATCGCCCGCCACGAAACCGCGTTTGCCAATGGTCCTTACAACAAGAGCGAGTACGGCTCGGTCAAGGATCCGGCCATCGCCAAGGCCATGCGCGCCTACGGCCCGCTGTACAACGTGAAGAAGGGCACGGCTTACCCTTCGGTGCTGCTCACCACCGGCGCCAACGATCCGCGCGTCGCCCCGTGGCAGTCGCGCAAGTTCGCGGCCAGCCTGCAGGACGCCTCCAGCTCGGGTAACCCGGTGCTGCTGCTTACCCGCATGAACGCCGGCCACGGCATCGGCGCACCCTTCAGCCAGCGCGTCGGCAATGCGGCACTGTCGATGACGTTCTTTGCGAACGAGCTGGGCCTCGGCGAGTAACAAAATCGGTCATTTTTCTCACCCACGGAACGGCCGCTCCGCCTTATAGTGGCGGGGCGGCCATGGGGAGCCGCGCTCTACAAGGAAGCGTTCGTGATCCTGCCGGACCTGTTTACCCTGCCCGCCTTCGTGGCCTACCTCGGCCTGGGCATCCTGTATTTCATCGCGTTCATCGTCACTTACATCTGGATCACGCCGCAGCGTGAGATGGCCTTGATCAGCGATGGCAACCTCGCGGCGGCGATCAGCCTGAGCGGTGCCGCCATTGGCTTTGTGCTTCCGCTGGCGAGTGCGATCGCGCATAGCGTCAACCTGCTCGACCTCGCGTTGTGGGGCGGTGTCGCGTGGGTGGTGCAGTTGCTGACCCACCTGGTGCTGCGCCTGGTTGTGCGCGACCTGCGCGGCAAGATCGAAGCGAACCTGTGTTCCGTCGCGTTGTTCGTGGCCATGGTCGCTACCTGCGTCGGCGCACTCAACGCCGCCGCCATGACCTACTGAGGCGGCGGGCATGGCGAACAAGGACAAGAAGTCCCTCGGCGGCAAGCCCGATGCGAAATTCAATCTGCCGCCGAACTACAGGCACCCTTCGTTTTACCCCGTAGGGAAGGCCGAGCCGTTATTCCATATCGGCGAACGCGGCAAGCGCATGCGTTCGGCCGCGGTGGTGGTCGGGATCATGGGGTTGTTCGGCTACGCCGCATGGCCGCGCACGGATGTGCAGCGCAATAGCTATGCGAACAAGGAAGACTGCGAGCAGGATTACGTGACCGGGCAGTGTTCGTATGAGCAGTCGACCGGAGGCGGCCATTACGGCGGGGGCGGTTACCACTACTACGGCCCCTGGTATCGCAGCGACTGGCGGACGAACACGGTAGCCAGCGATCCCGGCCCGGGTCGCTCGTATGCACGCTCCGCTGCGAGCGGCGCCAGCGGCTTCTCCAGTCACGGCCCCAACGGCTTCGACTTCGGATCGCGTGGTGGTTTCGGTTCCAGTAGTCGAGTGGGTGCGAGAGGTGGCTGATGCGCCGTGAGTCCATCACGCCTCGTCCAAACTGGCAGGCCGACGTCGAAGCGATTGGCTTCGGTTTCCACACGATCGATGGCCAGCCGTACTGGCGCGAAGACGCGTGCTACGTGTTCGAAGCCGATGCCATCGATGAGGTCGAAGCCGCGACCGGCGAACTGCATGCGATGTGCCTGGAAGCGGTGGACCGCATCGTCTGCGATGGGCGTTACGACGCGCTCGGTATCAGTGAAGATGCTGCACGCCTCGCCGAACGCAGCTGGTTCGATCGCGAACCTTCGCTCTACGGCCGCATGGATCTGTCGTGGGACGGCGTCTCACCACCGAAGCTGCTTGAGTACAACGCGGATACACCCACCTCGCTGTTCGAAGCCTCGGTGGTGCAGTGGTATTGGCTTGAAGCCTGCTATCCCGAGGCCGACCAGTTCAACTCGATCCACGAGAAGCTGATCGAATGCTGGCCGCAGGTCGGCGGCGGCAACCGCGTGCATTTCGCGGCGTGCTACGACAATCCCGAGGACGGCACCACGACCGATTACTTGCTGGATACCTGCATGCAAGCCGGCCACGACGTGCAGGCACTCGACATCGAAGAGATCGGCTGGAACGGCCGCGCTTTCATCGACCTGGCCGACCGGCCGATCGATAGGCTGTTCAAGCTGTACCCGTGGGAATGGATGCTCGATGAAGCGTTCTCACAACACATCGCCACCTCACGTACCCGTTTCATCGAACCGGCGTGGAAGATGCTGCTTTCGAACAAGGCGATCCTGCCGTTGCTTTGGGATTGGTTTCCGAATCACCCGAACCTGCTTCCCGCGAGCCTTCATCGCAAGGACATCGCCGGCCCCGTCGTCGCGAAACCGTTCTGGGGCCGCGAAGGCGAGGGTATCGCGATCCTCGATGCACACCAGGGCGCGGTCGTCGCGCCCCATCGCATTTACCAGGCTCTCGCACCGCTGCCCGTGTTTGCGGGTCGCCACGCCCTGGTCGGGTCGTGGATCATCGGCGACCAACCCGCTGGCATCGGCATCCGCGAAGACAACGACCGGATCACCCGGAACACCAGTTGCTTCGTGCCACACCTGTTTCGCTAGCGCGCGTGGCCGGGCTGTTAGGATTCAACGGATTCCTTCAGCCGGACCGATCCCTATGCCTTTGCCCACCGTCGAACACGAAACCCGCCCGTCGCCCACGTGGTCGGTGATCTGGCTGCACGGCCTGGGTGCCGATGGCAACGACTTCGCGCCGATCGTGCCGGAGCTGGTCGATCCCTCATGGCCTGCGATCCGCTTTGTCTTCCCGCACGCGCCGGTGCGCCCGGTCACGATCAACAACAGCGTGCCGATGCGGGCGTGGTACGACATCAAGGGCCTGGCGCTCGCCGACAAGCAGGATGCGGAAGGCATCCGCCTGTCCATCGGCGAAGTGGAACAGCTGATCGCGCAGGAGGAAGCTCGCGGCGTGCCGGCCAGACGGATCATCCTTGCCGGGTTCTCGCAGGGTGGCGCCATGACCCTCGCCGCCGGGCTGCGTCATAAGGAAGCGCTGGCCGGCCTGCTGGTGCTCTCGGCCTATCTGCCCATGCACGAGACGATCGAAGCCGAACGCAGCGGTGCCAACCACGCCACGCCGATGTTCTGGGGCCACGGCGTGGCCGATCCGGTGGTGCCGCTCGCCCTCGGTGAGCAATCGCGCCAGCTGCTCGAAAGCCTCGGCCACCGCATCGAGTGGCATACCTACCCGATGGGCCACCAGGTGAGCCTGCCGGAGATCAACGATATCCGTAGCTGGATGAGCGGGATCTTCGCCGACGCGTGACGCTACGCGCGGCGTCCGCCATGGGCATCCGGCATACTCGCCGCATGCCCATGGTGCCTACCGATCTGCCTGCTTCGCCTCGCGCGTCTGCCCCGCTGCCGGACTTCTGCAGCCTGCCGACGCTGTTCGCGTTGCTGGTCGTAGGCACGATCACTTCCTGCCTGATGTGGCTGGCACCGGGCGGCGAGCTCCAGCTCCGTTCGTTATCGGTCGGCGTGCTGTATACAACGTGGCTTTCCGTGCTGCTCACCGTCGTGCTGTGCAAGGCACGCCCACTCATGCAACGCCTGCCCGGCATGCTGCCGTATGCGTGCGTCTGGCTGGTGCTCATGGCGATGGTCGGTGTCACCAGCCTGGCCATCGCCTGGATCGACCATAACCTCGGCTCCGGACTGACCCCGGTTTCCACCGCGCGCTTCGTGCGCGATACCTTGCTGGCCACCGGCCTGCTCGGCGCCGCCTTGCTGCGCTACTTCTATGTCGTGGCGCAGTGGCAGTTCCGTGTCGAAGCGGCCGCGCAGGCGCAGGTCGCGGCGTTGCAGGCGCGGATCCGCCCGCATTTCCTTTTCAACAGCATGAATGCGGTCGCTGCGTTGATCCCGGTCGATCCGGACGCCGCCGAACGCACGGTGGAGAACCTGGCCGAGCTGTTCCGCGCCGCGCTGGGCAGCGAGGGCAGCGCGCAGGGCACGCTGGGCGAAGAGTGGCGGCTGGTCGATCACTACCTGGATATCGAGACCCTGCGCCTCGGCGATCGCCTGCGCGTGGAACGCGATATCGACGTGCCCGAGGCGCTGCCGATGCCGCGCCTGCTGTTGCAGCCGCTGGTCGAGAACGCCATCCGCCATGGTATCCAGCCGTCGCGCCAGGGTGGCGTGTTGCGCCTGGGCGGCCGGCAGGATATGGGCGGGGTGACGCTTACCGTGGACAACCCGCTTTCCGATGGGCCTTCGATACCGGGCACCGGCCACGGCCTGCGCAGCGTGCGCGAGCGCGTGCGCCTGCACTTCGGCGAGCGTGCATCGGTGAAGGCCGAAGCGCGTGATGGCCGTTTCATAGTCACCTTGTTCCTGCCGGAGGTAGCGCGTGCGCGTCCTGGTCGCCGATGACGAACCGCTGGCTCGTGCTCGCATGGCCACCTTGCTGGCCCGGCGTGGCGATGTCGAGCTGATCGGCAGCGTGGCCGATGGCGAGGCCGCGCTGGCCGCATGCGCCAGCGACCGGCCGGACGTGCTGCTACTCGACGTCGAGATGCCCGGTCTCTCCGGCACCGCGGTCGCGGCGAAGCTGGCCAGCCTGCCGGTGCGTCCGCTGGTGGTGTTCTGCACTGCCTACGAACAGCACGCGCTCAGTGCGTTCGACCTGGGCGCGACCGACTACCTGCTGAAGCCGGTGCGCGCCGAGCGCCTGGACGAGGCGCTGGACCGCGCGGCGGCCCGGCTGGTCGCGGCGCCGCCCGTACGCGGCACCTGGCTGCGCGCGCGCAGTGGCGGCGATGAGGTGCGCATTCCACTTGCCGATGTCCTGCTGCTCACCGCGGGCGAGAAGTACGTGACCGTGGAACACACGGGGGGCTCGCGCCTCATCGATGATTCGCTGCGCCAGCTCGAGGTCGCCCTGGGCGAGCGGGTGATCCGCCTACACCGCAATTGCCTGGTACCGCGCGACCGGCTGGTCGGGCTGCGAACCCTGGCCGATGGCCGCGTGCTGGCGCGGCTGGCCGGTACCGAGAGCGCCCCTGAGGTGAGCCGGCGCAACCTGGCCGCCATCCGCCAGCTGCTTCGCGCCGAATCCTGAGCGCTTGCGGCCTCAGGCCGCGATGCGCTCGGCTAGTGTTTTACGGGACAATCCGGGTATTGCCCTACGTGCCCCCGGACGCCCCATGACTGCACCGCTTCGCATCGCCACCCGCAAGAGCGCGCTCGCCCTCTGGCAGGCCGAACACGTCGCCGCCTTGTTGCGCCAGGCGCACCCCGGCCTGGTCGTGGAGCTGGTCCCGCTTTCCACCCGTGGCGACGAAGTGCTCGATCGCTCGCTGGCGACGATTGGCGGCAAGGGGCTGTTCCTCAAGGAACTGGAAATCGCGATGGAGGAAGGCCGCGCCGACATCGCGGTGCATTCGCTGAAGGATGTGCCGGCGGTGCTGGAGCCCGGCTTCGCGCTTTCCGCGATCCTGCCGCGTGCTGACGCCGCCGATGGCTTTATCAGCAACGATTACGCGACGATCGCCGACCTGCCGAATGGCGCCCGCGTAGGCACGTCATCACTGCGCCGGCAGGCCCAGTTGCGGGCGCTGCGCCCGGACCTGCAATTGCTCGACCTGCGCGGCAACGTGAATACGCGTCTGGCAAAGCTGGATGATGGTCACTACGAAGCCATCGTGCTGGCTTGTGCCGGCGTGGACCGCCTGGGCCTGGGTGGTCGCGTACGCAGCCGCCTGGCCGGCCCGGACTGGCTGCCTGCCCCTGGGCAGGGTGCGATTGCGGTAGAGATTCGCGATGGTGATACGCGCGTGGCTGAACTGCTCGCCCCGCTCGACGACGCCGACACGCGCCTGGCGATCGATGCCGAGCGGGCATTGAACGAACGATTGGGCGGTAGCTGCGCGGTGGCGATTGGCGCGATGTGCGTCGTCGCCGAGTTCGGGCTGACCTTGCATGGCCTGGTTGGGGATGCGCATACCGGTGAGCTGATTCGCGCGCAGGCGGATATGCGGGCGGACAAGCCGGTGGAGCTGGGTCACACCGTGGCGGCGATGCTGCTTGAGCAGGGGGCCGACGAATTGCTCAAGCCGCAGCGCTAGAACCGATCGCGCGCAAGCGCGCTCCTACAGGGGTGGGGGCGCGTCGCGCGGCGATGGCGCATGTCACGCGGGCGCCCCTACAACGCAGCGGTTGTAGGAGCGCGCTTGCACGCGATTCGAACGTGGCGGCGTAGCTTCAACCCTTAGAAGTTGTAAACCAGGTTGGTAGTCATCAGCTTGTCGGTGCTCACGGTACCCGGCTGCACATCGCTGTTGTAGCGGATCTGGTAGCCGAGCTTCAGCGCCATCTTCTTGGTCATGCTGACTGAGAGGCCGATATCGTTCTGGTAGTACTGGTTCTTCGAACCCGCTTCGACCAGGAACGTATCTTCCAGCGCGGTGTTATCGGTAAGGCGGTACTTGCCGTTGACCAGGCCACGGCCGACCACTTCGCTTTCGGCATTGGGCTTGGTCACCACCTGGACGACCGTGCCATCCGGCTGGGTCACGTCTTCGGTGGTGGTGGCGGGCTGGTAGCGCTTGAAACCGGGACCGATTTCGAAGGACAGCTCGGCACGCTCGTTCTTCAGCGCGATATAACCGTAGCCGACCGAGATGATGCCCTGCCAGAGGTTGGCGCCGAAGTCGTCATGCTCGTAACGCGCCGCGGTCACGACGTAGCTGCGCGGATCGAACTTGTAGCCGACCGACGCGCCGCTGTCGTAACGGTTGGCGGTGGTGCTGAAGCGCTCAATGTCGTTGCCGTTGGCGTCCGTTACCGTCACGTCGCCCTTCGAGCGCAGGCCGTTGAGGTAGAAGCTGTTCTTCCACACCTCGTTTTCCTGCGAGAGGCCGAGCTTGGCGTTGGCGTTCTCCGTGCGCGAGTTACCGCGCGACGAAGCGAAACCGAATTCACCCGAACCGGTCCAGCCGCCATTCTTGGAAGCGTCGGAGCTCGGCGCAGGGCCGGCGTTGGGATTGTCAGTGGCGAAGGCGTCCTGGGCCTGCGCGGCAAAAGGCAGCGCGGCAAGGACAAGCGAGGCGAGGAGGATCTTTTTCATCGTCTACCCGGGATGTGGAAGGAAATGTATTGGGTGGGCCGTGGGGACGGCCCGTGGCGCACCCACGCGCCGGGGACTGCTAGCTCAGTGCCCACCGAACTGCGCCCAGGCGCGTCCGTAGAGCCTTTGTTCCAGACATTGACCGATAACGCAGCTTAACGCGGCCAGACCGGCGGCTACCGCCACCAGCGGTCCCGTAGGGTGTGAGACCAGCAGGATGCAGGGCAGGCCCACCGATAACACGGCGATGCCGAAGCACCAGGCGAGCAGCGTACCGGCACCGCGCTCCGGGGCGAAGAACGCACCAGCGCCGCGCTCTTCGGCCAGTTGGCGCAGGGCCCGCCAGCGCATGCCTTCGATCACGCCGAGGACCAGCCCGAAGGCTAACATACTGAGCCGCCATGGGTTTAGCGGCCCGACCACCGTCTCACTCTGTAGTGCGACGCACAGCCAGAACCATAGCCCACCGGCGAATACCGCCGATACCGCGCGCCCCAGCGGCTGCGCGTTGGCCATCGAGGCCAATGGCGCCGGCATATCGCGCGCCACGCCCCGCGCTGTATAGATCAACGTCGCCAGGCTGCAGATCATCAGGGCCGCGCCCGCCAGTCGCGTGGCCCAGAAATCATTTTCCCCCCGCGCCAGCCCGCCCAGTGCCAGCATCGGCAGGTAGTTCGCCATGGCCACCATGCCTTCCGTGGTGGGCAACATGCGCCTGAACGGGTCCCAGCCATGCCACTCACGGGCAAAGCGCAGGCGAAGGCAGGTCGCGACCAGGCCCAGGCTTACCAGCACCAGCCCGAACGAGAGGGGTACCAGCACGTCACCCCGGCCATCCGGATAGGAGCCCAGGGCCACGGCGGTGCCCAGCACCATCCATAGGCCATACCCAGCCGCGGTCGCGGTCTGGATGACCACGGCAGGAAGGGAGAACAGGCGTTGGGCGCGCGAACCACCATCCGGCTGGCCTTTGGGGTCCAGCACGACGGCGGGTGCGTCGTCGGGTTGCGCCATGGTCGGGGGCTTCGGCGATGGCAAAGAGCCATTTTTGCGCCGATTCGCCCCGGGCGCAAACCTTGCAGACCCGGCCCACCCCACCTGGCCGTCAGGCGTAGTGCGACAACCCTTGCGGACGGCCCCGCCCAACGCCATGCTTGTTGTGCGTAGATACGGGCGTCACGCCCGCGCGGACACACTTTGCACAGCTCCACCTGCCGGCGAGACCCATGGACCGCTACGAGCGCATTCTCACCCTGCACCGACTGCTGAAGTCCGCGCATTATCCGGTCCCGCTTTCGCGGCTCATGGATGAGCTGGAATGCTCGCGCGCCACCCTTTACCGCGACGTCGCCTTCCTCCGCGATGCCCTGGGCGCCCCGGTGCAGAGCGTGGCCGGCGACCAGGCCTCCTTCCGCTATGAAGCGGCCGAGGCCGATAGCTTCGAGCTCCCCGGTCTTTGGCTGACCAGCGACGAGCTGGCCGCCCTCATGGCGCTCAACGAACTCATCGGTCGTTCCGACCCCGGTGTCCTCGCTGGCGCCCTGGCGCCATTCAAGGCGCGGATCGAGCGCCTGCTTTCAGACCATGGGAGCGGCAAGGCGTTGCCGGTGGACCGGATCCGGGTCATCTCCTGGGGTGCGCGCAAGCTCGACCAGCAAGTGTTCCGCATCGTGGCCGGCGCCGTGCTCGAGCGCCGCCAGGTGACCTTTCGCTACCGCGCACGCACCACCAACTCAGACACCCGCCGCACGGTATCGCCGCAGCGCCTTACCCACTACCGCGATAACTGGTACCTGGATGTGTGGGACCACGATCGCGAAGCCCTTCGTAGCTTCGCCGTCGATCGCATTGCTGACCCGCAAGCGCAGGATGCGCGGGCGAAGGATGTCGAGGACACCGAACTCAACGAGCTGCTCGCCTCCAGCTACGGCATCTTCGCCGGCAAGCCGAAGGCGTGGGCAATCATTCGTTTCTCCTCGCACGCCGCCCGCTGGGTCGCGGACGAGCACTGGCACTCGCAGCAGAAGGGCGACTGGCTGCCGGATGGCCGCTATGAGCTGAAGGTCCCGTATTCCAATTCGCGCGAGCTGTTGATGGACGTGCTCAAGTACGGCCCGGATGCGGAGATCGTGGGGCCGCTGCCGCTGCGCGAAGAGATGAAGATCCTGCTGCAACTGGCGCTCTCCGGCTACCAGAACGGCAACGGTAACCACCACTGATCCTGCGCAAGGCTCCATGACCGACCTCGATATCGCTGACCCCGGCGCGTTGCCCGCCACGATCGGACAACCTCGTAAACCCCGCGTGGCACTCGCCCTGGGCGCCGGTGCCGCGAAGGGGCTGGCCCACATCGGCGCCATCGAGGCGCTGGAAGATCGCGGTTTCGAGATCGTCGCGGTGGCCGGCACCTCCATGGGTGCGCTGATCGGTGGCGTCTATGCGATGGGCAAACTCGATGTGTACCGCGACTGGGTGTCGACGCTTGCGCGTTTCGACGTGCTGCGCCTGGTCGACTGGAGTTTTTCCGGTGGCGGCTTCATCAAGGGCGACCGGATCATGGCGGCGCTGCGCGAGCTGATCGGTGAGGTGAATATCGAGGAGTTGCCGATCGCGTACACCGCGGTGGCCACCGATATCGATCGGGAGCGTGAGGTGTGGCTTACGCGGGGTCCGCTGTTCGACGCGATCCGCGCTTCTATCGCGATCCCGACCTTGTTTCGCCCGTACGCACATGCGGGCCGCCGCCTTGTGGATGGCGCGCTGTTGAATCCGCTGCCGGTGCTGCCACTGATGCGCGAAGACGTCGACTACGTGGTGGCGGTGAGCGTGGATGGCGCCGCGGAATTGCAGAAGGCGCCGGAGAAGGATGTCACTGCCGTACCGGATGAAGGCTACGCGGCGAAGCTGGGCCGGTTGCTTGGCAAGGTGATGCCGGGTTCGGCGGAATCGAAGCTGCGCCGCGATCCCGGCGCGTTCGAGCTGATGACCCAGGCGATGGACCTGATGCAGGCGAACCTGTCGCGCCTGCGCATCGCGGCGTATCCGCCCGACCTGTTGATCGAGCTGCCACGGAATGTGTCGGCGGTGTATGAGTTCTATCGCGCCCGCGAGCTTATCGAACTGGGACGCGAGCGGACGCATGCGAAGCTCGATACGTGGGTGCCTCGTGAGTTAACCCCGCGCTGAGGGATCGCGCGCAAGCGCACTCCTACAAGAATCTTCGCAGGTCTCATGTAGGAGCGCGCTTGCGCGCGATGCTCTCCGATCAGATTTCTTCGGTCTTGGTGACCTTGGCGCGGCGCATGAGCCAGGCCACGCCGCGCAGGTCGGCCAGGCCGACCCACAGGCGATCGAGCATGCCGTATTTCGAGGTGCCCGCCGTGCGTGGGCGGTGGCCCACCGGCACGCTCTGGCTGGTGTAGCCCGCGCGTTTGACCAACGCCGGCAGGTAGCGATGCATGTGGTCGAAGTAGGGCAGGCGCAGGAACGTCTCGCGTTCAAACAACTTGAGGCCGCAGCCGGTATCCGGCGTGCTGTCCTGGAGCATGCGCGAACGCACGGCGTTGGCGACCTTCGACGAGATGCGCTTATTGAAGCTATCGCGGCGTGTGACGCGCCAGCCAGCGAACAGCTTGAGATCGGCTGCGGCGCCTGCGCGGGCGTCCAGCAGCTTCGGGATATCCGCCGGGTCGTTCTGGCCGTCGCCATCGAGCGTCGCGATCCACGGTGCGCGCGCGGCGCGCACGCCGTTCCACACCGCCGTACTCTGCCCGCTGCGGCTTACGTGGTGGATGATCCGCAGTTCCGGGTAATCCTTCTGCGCCGCCTTCAGCACGGCCACGCTGTCATCGGAGCTGTCGTCGTCGACGTAGATGATCTCGAAGTCGATCCGCCCACGCAGGGCCGCGGCGATCTCGGCGAGGAGGGGTGGGATATTGTCGCGCTCGTTGAAGACAGGCACGACCACGGCGAGGTCGGTCATCGTGGTTCCGGGACAGGTAGCGGGAGTCGGGCGGCATTATCGCCCATGCCGCGTTGCAAAAGGCCGCACCCGCGGCATCCGTTCAGTTCCGTGGGCGCGCGGTCCTACAGGGAGACGGTGAGGTTGGAGCCGTCGATGGCGGCGCGCCAGCCGCGTTCGGCGGTATCCATGGCTTTGTGGCTTGGGCCCTGGGCGAGCAGCAGCAGGGTGCCGCCGCGCAGCTGCACTTCGCGGCCATCCCAGCCATCGCGGTGGAAGGTGCCTGGTTTGCCGTCCATCTTGCCCGGCATGTAGAGCGCCACCACGGGCTCGTCGTCCATGCGGGTCACGGCATGCACCACGGGGTACTGGCCCACCACGCAATCGTGCACGTAGGTCACCATGGCTGGCGCCGGTCCCTTGAGCTGCGTTGCGCGACCGATAAAGCCCGCCGCCACGTCATCGTCGGTCATCGGACGGGTCAGGGCCAGGGCATCCATCTCGCCAGGCATGTGCGCCACGGCCATGGCTTCGAGCGAATGCTGGTCGGTATAGCGCCAGAGCATGCCGACACCGGCGAAGGCGATCAGTACCGAGGCGGCCATAGCCATCCAGGCACGCCGACGGCCGATCTGCGTGCGGCGTTCACCGGTGGCCTGGGCCAGCAGGATGCGATCGGCAAGGCCATCCGGCACCGGGATCGCCATGCCGGCTTCAAGGTCATCCTCGAAGCGCTGTGCACGCTGCCAGAATGCGGCGCAGCCGTCGCGGCAGCTATCACGGTGAGCGAGCAGTTCGGGATCGCGCGAGCGCGGTTCAGCGCCGACCCGGCGGCGAAAGTCGAGGCAGTTCATGTCCGGCTCCCTTCGGCCGCGGCGCGGCCACCGAGCAGGCGTTTCAGCTGCTGGCGGGCACGGAACAACTGGGTCATGACCGCGCCGGGCTTCTGCCCGGTGCTGGCGGCGATCTCGTCGGCGCTCATGCCGGCGAGAACCTGCATCGCCAACGGCTCACGGTATTTGTCGGGCAAACGGCCGATCGCGTCGCGCACCTGCGCGGCATCGCTGCTGCGCTCGGGGCTGGCGAAGGCCGCATCTTCGGCGATGTTGTCATCCAGTTCGACGACTTCCAGCCGCTTGCGCTCATACAGCCGGGCATGTTCCCGGCGCAGGATGGTGAATAGCCACGACTTGGTGGACTCGGCGTCACGCAGGGCGTCGAGGTTCTTCCACGCACGAAGGAAGGTCTCCTGGACCAGGTCCTGGGCCACGCTCTCGGAGCGCGTCAGCCACCAGGCAAACCGGTAAAGGTCGGCCGAGAGGGCGCGCACCATGGCTTCGTACTGGCGCTGCTTCGGGTTCACATCCTCATGGACCGGGGGCTTAGGCATTTCCTTACACCAGCCCGGGGTCAGCGGATCTTGCTGAGGATGCCGTCCAGCTCGTCATTGCTGTGATAGTGGATGACGAGCTTGCCTTTGCCACCACGGCCCTGCGCCACTTCGACACGGGTGGCGAAGCGTTCGGCCAGCTCGCGCTCCAGGTTGGCGACGTTCGGATCCATGGGGCCGGCCGATTTGGCTTTGCCCTTGGGTTCCAGCTGGGCCTTGCGCGCGGCCTCTTCCAGTTCGCGCACCGTCCAGCCGTTGCGCGCGGCTTCGCGCGCCAGTGTCTCGGCGATAGTCGAAGGCAGGGTCAGCAGGGCGCGGGCGTGACCCATCTCGAGCTTGCTCTCGTCCAGCAACTGCTTGATGGAGGCCGGCAGCTCGTTGAGGCGTAGCAGGTTGGATACCGACGCGCGCGAACGGCCGACCGCATCGGCGGCTTGCTGGTGAGTGAGGTCGAATTCATCGACCAGGCGCTGGAGTGCCTGGGCTTCCTCAAGCGGGGTGAGCTCCTGGCGCTGGATGTTCTCGATGAGGGCCATGGCGAGCACGGACTGCTCGGGCACATCCTTCACCAACGCGGGAATCTCGCTCATCTGCGCGCGCTGGGCAGCGCGCCAGCGGCGTTCGCCGGCGATGAGTTCGTAGCTGTTCTTGCCGATGGAACGGACCACCACGGGCTGGATCAGGCCCTGGGCCTTGATCGACGCAGCGAGCTCATCGAGCGCCTCGTCGTTCCAGTGGCGGCGCGGCTGGTACTTGCCGGCCTGGATATGGTGGATGGGCAGCGTGCGCAGCTCGCCTTCCTGCTCGATCACCGACGGCGCGGCTTCGGGGCCGGCACCGCCGCCCAGCAGGGCATCCAGGCCACGGCCGAGTCCACGTTTCTTCGCTGCTGCCATGGGGGCTCCTTAAGGCGTGGTCGGGGTGGCGTCTGCGGCGGTCTCGCCAGCATCGGCGCCACCGGCAGAGGCGCCCGCCAGGTTGCGCTCGCGGCGGATCATTTCGCCAGCGAGGCCGATATAGGCGATGGCGCCGCGCGAGCCGCGGTCGTAAAGGTGGATCGGCTGGCCGTGGCTGGGCGCCTCGGCAAGGCGCACGTTGCGCGGGATGATCGAGCGCAGGACCTTGTCGCCGAAATGCGTGGTGAGCTGGGCCGAGACCTCGTTTCCGAGGTTGTTGCGCACGTCGTACATGGTGCGCAGCAGGCCTTCCACTTCCAGCGCCGGGTTCAGGCGCTGGCGCACGGCCGAAATCGTATCGAGCAGGCTGGAAAGCCCTTCGAGCGCGAAATATTCGCACTGCACGGGGATCAACACCCCATCGGCCGCGGTGAGTGCGTTGAGCGTCAGCAGGTGCAGCGACGGCGGGCAATCAATGAGGATGGTGTCGTAACGGTCGGCGATCTTCGCGAGCTGCTCTTTCAGGCGCTGCTCGCGGGCCATGCCGTCCATGAGCTTGAGCTCGGCGGCGGTCAGGTCACCATTGCCCGGCAGCAGGTCGTAGCCCGCCTCGGTGCGGACCAGCACATCGGCGATCCCGACCTCCCCCAGCAGCACTTCGCAGCCGTTCGGCTTAGCCTCGTGCTTATCCACACCCGACGCCATGGTGGCGTTGCCCTGGGGATCGAAGTCGACAAGCAGCACCTTGCGCTTCGCGGCGGCCAGGGCCGCGGCGAGGTTCACGGAAGTGGTGGTCTTGCCGACGCCGCCCTTCTGGTTGGCGACTGCGATAATGCGGGCCATGGAAAGTCGCTAGCTACCGTGCACGGAAGGGGCGCTAGCGTAGCATCTAGCGCCCAAAGCCTGCAGACCACCCCACCACCGCTGGCTCGCCTGCGGTCCTTTGTAGGAGCGCGCTCGCGCGCGATCGGACCTGCGCCGCCGCTCAATCCCGCCGAATCACCACCAGATGCCGCTCCCCCTCAACCCCAGGGACCGACAAGGTGTGGATCTTCTCCACCGAGAACCCTGCCGGCACCCCAGCCAGCTCATCCTCCGGATGCTTCCCTTTCATCGCCAGCCACGTCCCGCCCGGCGCGAGCAGATGCCCACCCCAGCCCAGCATATCCGCCAATGAGGCAAAGGCACGCGCGGTGATGCATTCAAAGGTCCCTTCGACCTCCTCCACGCGGCTCTGCAACGCCTTGGCATTACCTAGCTTCAGCGAACGGATGGCCTCGCGCAGAAAGCGCACTTTCTTCCCGTTCGAATCCACCATCAGCACTTCGCGGGCCGGTTCGGCCAGCGCCAACGGAATGCCAGGCAACCCCGGGCCGGTGCCCAGGTCCGCCAGCGAACGGCCGTGCACATAGGGAAGGATGGCCAGCGAATCGAGCAGGTGCAGGTTCACCTGGGCGCGGTCCTCGCGGATCGCGGTCAGGTTGTAAGCCGAATTCCAGCGCTCGAGCAGCTCACGGTAGTCGAGCAAACGCTCAACGGCGCCCTCAGGCAAGGACACGTCCAGCTTGGCAATGCCGCGCTCGAGCAGGGATTTGAGGTCGTCGCGTGCGGTCATTGCGTTGGGAATCGTCGTGAAAGTGGGAATTATCGCCGTAAGCACTGGCCTGCACCACGGTTCGCGCCCAGAGAACCGGCACATAAAAAAAGGCGACGTTTCCGTCGCCTCTTAAACGCACACACGCTTTCTCTTCTTATGCGGCGTCGAGCTCAACGCGGGTGATCAGCATGCCGCGCGAACGCAGCGAGCCGTTCACGGCGTGCTTGAGCTGGGTACCTACCATGCGGCGGTCCGCGGCGTGTGCCGTCGAGGCATCACGCAGCGCGGCCACGACGTTGCTGCGAATGAGTTCCGGGGCTTCTTCGATCACCGGATCGGCCGCTTCCGGCTCCAGCACCTGCCAGTAGACGGTGCCACCCTCGAAATGCAGCACCTGGCCGCCGAGGTCGATCTTGTGGGTGATGCGATCGAGCAACGGCAGCATCACGTGGGTGCCGGCCGGCAGGAGAGCGGGGGTACGACCGAAGCGGCGCACGCTGTAGACCTGGTTTTCCGGCACGCGTTTGAACGAGGCGACCGCGAGGACGCTGGCGACAAGGACGGTGCTGAGGAGGGCGATGGTCAACATGGCTGTTACTTCAGATAGTTACGCTTTGTTCCTGTCTCGTGGTGCAACGAGATGACGCACCACGCTGATCGGTCGAGGGGTTAACTCTAATCTAACGAGTGGGGTTAACGCTAGTTTTACCAAACCCCCATATTCAGTTAGCGGTTGGGTTGGTCAAAACTTGAGCACTGGGGCGAAGAGGGGTCGCGCGCAAGCGCGCTCCTACACGTGCCGCGGCGTAGTGCCGGGGTGAGCCGGTCAGAAGAGGGCATGGGGGGATCCGGGAAAGGCGGCCGGTGGGATATGGCGTGGGTCGGGTTTGACCCGCTGCGTGTAAATGATAACAATTATCAATCACTCACGATCGGCCGCGCCCATGAACGTCCTTGGCTGCCTGGTGGCGTTCGTCGCCATGGCGCTTGCCTACCTCTCTTCCCGTAACCAGCGCGTGCTGGCGCGGCCTTTGGGCCGTGGCGGCAAGGTGGCGGCGAGCGTCCTCTCGGCGTTGGCGCTGGCTTGCTGGGTGGTCGGCGAAACGACCCTTCCGGGAATTTTCTCAACGCTGACCGCGCTGATGCTCGGTGCCGTGGTATTCCCCTACGTGGTCTGGCTGCTCAAGCCGATTGCCTACAAGAAGGCACGTTGATGCTCGCCAAGACCTTCGCCGGGATCCTGCTGGGCTTGCCGCTGTGCATGGCCATCGTCGGGCTAGCGGCGTACCTGTGGCCCGGCCCGACCGAATCGGTACTCATCCCCTGGTTCGTGGCGTTTTTCCCGTTGTGGACGGTGGTCATCGCGGCGACCTATATGTTCCGCACCGGGGTCCGTGCCTGGGCCTGGCTGGCCATCGCCAACGTGGGCGCGTTCGCCGCGCTGTTCCTCGCCAAGCACACCCTGCCCGGTATCTGAGCCATGAAGTCCAGCACGATCCGCACCTTCACCACCGTGCACACCTGGACCGGCCTGCTCGCCGGCTTTGCACTGTTCATCGCGTTCTACGCCGGCGCGATCACCATGTTCCACGATCCGATCGATATCTGGGCACTGCCGAAGGCCGAGCTGGCCGATGCGCGCGTGATGGACCAGGCGGGCGCGATGATGGCCGACATCGTGGCGAAGCATCCGGCGGCGCGCGAATCGATCGGCGTGACCTATGCGGCGGGCCATCCCTCGCACGAGGTGGCGGCGTACTGGATGGAGAAGGACGGCACGTGGATGACCCAGGCGATCGATGATCCCGGTGCCCACGATGCGGAGGACCACGAGCATGGCCTCGCGGATTTCGTCTATGAGTTGCACTACGACCTCGGTATTCCCGAGATCGGCATTTACCTCATGGGTATCGTCAGCATCATCTATGGGCTGGCATTGCTGACCGGCGTGCTGATCCACCTACCCAACCTGGTGCGTGAACTTTTCGCGCTGCGCCCGGGCCATAACCTGAAGCGGTTGTGGCAGGACGCGCATAACGTGATCGGCATCCTCAGCCTGCCTTTCCATATCATCTTCGCGGTCACCGGCGCCTTGCTGTGCCTGACCCTGGTCGCGCTGATGGCGTTCAACACCGTGATCTTCGACGGCAAGCTGATGAGCGCGTTTGAGCGCATGACCAGTGCATTGCCGGATACCGCGACGATGTCCGCGACCGCGCCCAAGGCTGATGCGGAAATGAACGTCACCATGCTGCCGCCTGCGGCGCTAGGCGCTCTGGCGCGCAAGGCGGCCCTGGAGGCAGGCGCTGCCAACTTCGAGCCTGATTACATGCGTTACGTGCACTACGGCCAACCCGGTGCGGCGGCCGAAGTACGCGGCACGTCGACGAAGACCCTGGGCGAGTACGGCATGGTCGCGCTCGATGCCAGCACTGGCCGGGTCACGCACATGCAGCTCACCGGTGTGCGTGATGCAAACCATGCGACGTACTCGGCGATCTTCGGCCTGCACTTCGGCACCTTCGGCAGCCTGTCGCTGCGCTGGCTGTATTTCATCCTGGGCCTGGCCGGTGCCTTCCTGTTTTATTCGGGCAACCTGCTCTACATCGAAACCCGGCGCAAACGCCGTCAGGCGGATCAACCGCTGAAAGTGCGCGCCATGGCCACCGCGACGGTCGGCGTATGCCTCGGCAGCTGCCTGGCCATCTCGGTGACCTTCATCGCCAACCACCTGGCCCCCTATGTCGGGGCCGAGCCGACGCACGTGGTCCAGCCGGTGTGCTTCATCACCTTCTTCGCCGCGATTGCCTGGACCTTCTGGCGGCGCCCGGCCAGGGCAGCGGTGGATCTGCTCTGGGCCACGGCAGCGGCCTCGGTCGCGGTCGGCCTGCTCGACATGGCCTTGCATGGCGATCGTCTCGCCCGCACGGTAGCCGAGGGTCGCTACGATGTGCTCGGTGTCGACCTGGTCGCGATCGCGATGGGTGCCGGTTTCGGCTGGCTGGCGGTCGCCACGCGCCGTCGCGCGGTGGCCGGCGATCCGTGTAGCGTATGGGCGGCAAACGCACCGCGGGTGGCCGCTTCGACGACACCTGTGCATGATGGCTAACTGATCGAGGAGGTGGATGGTGGGCGACCCTGGCAACGAACCCCATGGCGAGCTTTCCACCCCGATCTGGACGGCCCTGGGCACCCGGCAGGCACATCTTGGCGACGCCGATGTGCTGGCCCGGCGCTATCAACCGGATGTCGCGCCGTTCGCCGCCGTGGCGGATGAGCTCCCCGCCGCGTTCGAAGCCCTGCATGGGCTGATGCGACCCGGTGAGGTCGCCGCCGTGCTTTCGCGCGAACCCGTGGCTGTGCCGCCGATCCTGCGTTCGACGACGCTGGGCGCCGTGCACCAGATGGTCGCCGACGCACACCTGGAGCAAGCCGGCTTCGACGCCGACTTCCTTGATCTCGGCGATGACGATGTCGACGAGATGATCGCGCTGACGCAACTCACCCAACCCGGCCCTTTTGTCCGCCGCACCCACGTGATGGGCCGATACATCGGCATCCGCGACAACGGCAAGCTCATCGCCATGGCCGGCGAGCGGATGCGCGTGCCGGGCTACACGGAAGTGAGCGCGGTATGCGTCGACCCGGCGTGGCGTGGCAAGGGCCTTGCCGCCTTGCTGATCAACGTGGTGCGCACCGATATCGAACGCCGCGGTGAGATCCCGTTCCTGCATGTGTTCGGTGGCAACCACTCGGCGATTGCGCTGTATGAACGGCTCGGCTTCCGCCTGAGCCGTATCTTCATGCTCAATCAGATCACCCGCGCGGATTCGACCGACGCCACCACGGGTAGGCCATTGCACGGCAACTGAGCCGCGCCCGGCGTATACAATCGAGGTTCCCGTAATCCTCGAAGCCAACGCCATGACGCACACCACGCCTTATCCCATCGGTACTCTCGGCCAGCCCTGGGGCCCCGCCGAGATCGATGCGTGGCGTGCGACGCAGGTGAAACGACGTAGCTACGCCGATGAAGTGCTTGCAGCGATCGAGCCGCTGAAGGCCTCGTACGATGTCGAGACGTACGGCGATGTCGAGTACGCCGGTGAACGCTATGCGTTCTATGCATTACGCACGCGCGCCTGGCGCGACGATCTTCCCGTGATGGTGGTAACCGGCGGCGTGCATGGTTACGAAACCAGCGGCGTACACGGCGCACTGCAGTTCCTGCGCGAGCACGGTAACGACTATGTCGGCCACGCGAACGTGCTGGTCGTACCCTGCGTGAGCCCCTGGGCCTACGAGCGCATCCACCGCTGGAACTTCGACGCGATCGATCCGAACCGCAACTTCCGCGAAGGTAGCCCGGCCGCTGAATCCGCCGCGCTCGTGCGCCTGCTTGCGCCGCTTGGCGACAAGGTCCTGATGCACATCGACCTGCACGAGACCACCGACACCGATGAATCCGAGTTTCGCCCCGCATTGTCGGCTCGCGACGGCAAGGACTACGAACCCGGCGAAGTACCGGATGGCTTCTATCTGGTCGACGACGCCGACAAGCCGCAACCGGCCTTCCAGAAAGCGGTGATCGAGGCGGTGGCTAAGGTCACCCATATCGCACCCGCCGATGCGAACGGCGAAATCATCGGTTCACCCGAGGTAGCGCACGGCGTCATCGAGTACGCGCTGAAATCGCTCGGCCTCTGCGCCGGGATCACGCCGGCGCGTTACTGCACCACCACCGAGGTGTATCCGGATAGCCCGCGGGCGACGCCGAAGGAATGCAACGACGCGCAGGTCGCGGCGGTCCGTGCGTCGATCGATTACGCGCTCGCGCATCCCGCTGGCTAAGCGAGGCGCGTCAGTCGATCAAGGCATGGCCGGCGCGTGCACATGGTGCGCACGCGCGGCGATCCACGCCAGCGCGGCAAGGCTCAACGCGATGATGATGCCGCCGTAGAGATTGATCGCGGTGAGCAAGCCGTAGTGCTGCGCGATATAACCCACGGCGATGGTCGGCAGGCTGAAGGCGAGGTAGCTCTGGATGTAGAAGGCGGCCATCAGCCGGCTCCGCTCATGCGGCTCGGCCAACGGCAGCACGCTACGCACCGCGCCGAGGAATGAGGCACCGAAGCCCGCACCGGCAACCACGGACGCGCCGATCAGGAATCCACCGGAGCCGAGCGCCGCGCCAACCAGGACAAGCACCAGGCCGCCTGCGAGCAAGAGGGCGCCGCGCTTTAACGAGCGGATCGCCGGGTGACGAAGGCCCTGCAGCACGGCGACCGCGCCACTAAGCATCAATGCTGTGACCACGAGGCCACCGATCCATGGCGACGCCGAGTGCGTCGTCTTGGCGACTAGCGATGGCATCAGCGAAAGATAAAAGCCACCCAACATCCACAGCGCGACGTTCAACGGCGTCACCGCCACCAGGGCGGGGCGGGCGCGCTCCGGTACCGCCATGTGCGGGCGAAGACTTGCCCACGCGCCCGCCTTGCTCGCCGCCGTCTCCGGCGTGGCCCGCGTCAACGCCAGGGCGAGCAGCAGCAAGCCCCCCACGACGAGGTAAACGGTTTGCAGCGGCGCAGGCGCGAGCACCACGAGCGCAGTGCTGCCCAGCGCACCCGCCGCCAGGCCGATCAAGGGGGCGAGACTGTTCACCGTGGCGCCGCGCTGGCGGTCGAGATCGAGGAGCGCCGCGGCCAGCGTCGACATACCCACGCCCGTCGCCACGCCTTGCAGCGTACGCGCGACCACAAGCCATGTCGGGCTATCCGCGCTGAAGAACACCAGCATGGCGAGGACGTCGAGGATGATCGCCGCCGCGATCACAGGACGCCGGCCGAGATGATCAGAGAGGCGACCCGCAACCAGCAGGGCGAGCAGCAACGCGAACGCGTACACCGCGAAGATCACGGTGAGCAGGGTCGGCGTGAAGTGCCATGCCGCCTGGTAGAGCCGATAGAGCGGGGTCGGTGCCGTGGACGCCGCGACAAAGCTGATCAGGGTGAAGGTATGCACGGCCAGCGGCCGGTGGATAGCGGGGGCGCTCATGGGCGTCTGCCTAAAAGCAAAGAATGCGCGTTAGTCTACGCCGCTCCGGCACTAAAGCAACTATTTAGCGTTTAGGAGTATGATAGGCAGCCATGAATGACATTGCACCCCCGAGCCCCCGCGCCACCGGCCCCCGACCGGGCGGCCGCAGCGCACGCGTGCAGGCCGCTATCCATCAGGCGGTTCGCGAACTACTGGCCGAAGGCCCGCGCGAATCCGTCACCGTGCCGGCCATCGCGACACGCGCCGGCGTGACTCCCTCGACGATCTACCGGCGCTGGGGCGATCTTTCCCAGCTCCTGGCGGACGTCGCCGTGGAACAGCTTCGGCCGGAAGGCGCACCGGTCGACACCGGAACATACCGCGGCGATCTGGCCCTATGGCTTGAGCAGTACCGGGATGAGATGTCCTCCGCCCCCGGCCGGACCATGCTGCGCGACGTGCTCAGCGTGGCGCGCGCGGAAAACACCGGTAAGTGCCTGCTCTATTGCACGACCCAGATCGACATGATCCACGAACGCGCCCTGGCACGCGGTGAGCGGCCGCTGGCGACCGCCGCGGTCATCGATGGCATCGTCGCGCCGATGATGTATCACCTGCTTTTTGCGGCGAAGACGCCTTCCGCCGCAGACGTCAGTCGCTGGCTGGATGACTTGATCGAACGGCAGGGCTGAGCTCGGACCGCAAGGCGGTGTTCGAGAGCAAGCCCCTACCGTAGGGGGTACGACGACCCTCCAGAAGGCGCCTCGGCACGGCACTTACTAGCCGTGGCAGCCATTCAAAAAGGTGAAGGAATCGCAAAGATTCGTGCTGCGCCGCAAAAGCGCGGGCAAGACCACCCAACCCTGCGAATCTAAATACTTTTTTACATAGCCATATCAAGTGGTATTGCACGTAATAACGTTTACTCGTGCACTGCAACAAGCCCTTGATTTAACAGACTTTACACGGATGATGAAAACGTTTACGTTCCGCGCCGTCGAACCCCGGTGGGGCCGGGGACGTAGGGCGAAGACCACGTGAGTGTGACTATCAAAGACGTCGCGAGGATGGCCAACGTATCGGTGGCCTCCGTTTCGCGAGCACTAAATGGGCATGGCGGGGTGACCGCGGAAACGCAAAAGCGCATCCGCGAAGTGGCCACGCGCCTGCGTTACGTACCGCATAGCGCGGCGCGCAGCCTGATCACCCGCCGCACCCAGACGATCGGCGCTTTGCTGCCCGACCTACATGGTGCGTTCTTCTCCGAATTGATCCGCGGCATCGACCTGGCCGCACGGGCCCGCGGCCTCTACCTGCTGGTCTCCAGCTCGCATGGCGATGCCACCGAAGCCGCGATCGCGCTGCGCGCCATGCAGGGTCGCGTCGATGGCCTGCTGGTGATGTCCCCGCATGCAGACGCCGCGTTCCTCGATGAGAACCTGCCGATCGTGCTGCCGACCGTGCTGATCAACAGCCATGTGCGTTCCGAGCGCCATGCGGCCCTCGATGTCGATGATTTCGGCGGCGCGAAGGTCATGGTCGAACACCTGCTCGCCAGCGGCCGCAAGCGCATCGTGTTCATCGCGGGTCCCGCGGTGAACCACGACGTCGAAGAACGCTGCCGCGGTTACCGCGAAGGCCTCGCCGCTGCGGGCCTGGGCGATACCGCCGTAGTGCTGCAGGGCGATTTCACCGAAGAATCCGGTTACCGGATGGCGAAGGAAGCGCTGGCGATGTCGCCGCGTCCCGATGCCATCTTCGCCGCGAACGACATGATGGCGATCGGCGCGCTTTCCGCGCTCGCCGACGCCGGCGTACGCGTGCCCGACGAGATCGCCGTCACCGGCTTCGACGATATCCCGATGGCGCGTTACGTCACGCCGCCACTGACCACGGTGCGCGTGCGCATCGCCGAGCTGGGCGAGGCGGCGATGGACCGCCTGGGCCGAATGATCGAAGCACCCGAGGATGCCGCGCCCGAACCGCGCGTCGTCGTCAGCACCGAACTCGTCGTACGCGCCTCCTGTGGCGCCAGCGACAAGGCAGGGCGGCGGCACTAAGCCGTCGTCGGCACTACGCGGCTTGCCGGGCCGTGGCTGGATCCCTGGACGGCGTCATTGATGGATAGCGAGAACCATCCGGTCCGCATGCGGGACGGGCGGGGGTACGTGGCAGATCGCCTTTGCAGAGTGGCGTAGACCACCGCGACACGACCACCAGGTCGACCGTCGTACCCATGCCCTGCCGGACCGGGTCATACACACAGAACAGGATTGGGAGAGAGGGGTACCATGAAAGCTTCGAAGCAGATGAAGAAGAAACTGCTGTGCGGCGTGATCGCCGCCAGCATCGCCGCGGTCGTTGCACCGACCGCCACGCTGGCGCAGACCGTCACCGCGACACTGAAGGGCAAGGCCGCGCCGGGTACGCAGGTCACCGCGTTCAACCCGCAGACGGGCCTGTCGCGCAAGGCCACCGCAGGCGCGGATGGCTCGTACATCATCAACGGCCTGCCGGCCGCGACTTACCAGGTCGACGCAGGCCCGGGCACCCAGCAGAACGTGACGCTGACTGTCGCGTCCACGGCCACGTTGAACCTGACCGCCGCAGCGGCGGCAGCACCCGCGGCTAGTGCGGCGAACGCCACCGCGATGGAAGGGGTCACCGTCAGCGCCTCGACCCTGACCGAGGTGAAGACGCCGGAAGTGGCCAAGACCATTTCGCTGCGCCAGATCCAGACCATCCCGCAGGTCTCGCGCAACTTCCTCGAGTTCGCCGATACCGTGCCGGGCATGGTCTTCAGCGTGGACGCGCAGGGCCACACCTCGCTGCGCGGCGGCGCGCAGAACGATAGCTCGGTCAATGTCTTCATCGACGGCGTGGGCCAGAAGAGTTACGTGAAAGAAGGCGGCGTGTCCGGGCAGGTCAACAGCCAGGGCAACCCGTTCCCGCAGCTCGCGATCGGCGAGTACAAGGTCATTACCTCGAACTACAAGGCCGAGTACGACCAGGTGTCGTCGGCGGCGATTACCGCCGAGACCAAGTCCGGCACGAACGAGTTCCACGGCGAAGTGTTCGATACCTACACCTCGGACAAATACCGCAGCCGCACGCCGGCTGAAGAGGATGGCGACAAGGCGCGCTCGTTCGAGAAGGAATACGGCTTCGCGCTGGGCGGCCCGATCATCAAGGACCAGATGCACTTCTTCGTGACGTTTGAGCAGAAGAAGTTCGATACGCCGATCACCGTGAGCCCGGGCTCCGACGCACCGGCCAGTGCGATCGGCCTGCTGCCGACCGCTGCACAGAATGCGTTCGGTTCCGCGAGCCTGCCGTTCGACGAGAAGCTGTACTTCGGCAAGATCGACTGGGAATTCACCGACCGCGACCGCATCGAGATCAGCACGCAGGTCCGTCGCGAAACCCAGGCCGACAACATCGGCCAGGGCCAGTCGGTCTCGCAGTCCATCTTTACCGAGAACCACGACACTCGCGGCACCTTCCGCTGGCAGCATAGTGGCGACTGGTACTTCAACGAGTTCAAGGCTTCGTACGAGAACTCGTCGAACGATCCGTTGCCGGTCAACTACGCCAACGGCCTCAATTACACGTACAAGCCGGCGAACGACGCCACGATTATCGGTATCGGCGCCGCGTCGCCGCTGGCCACGCAGATCAAGGGCCAGGAAGGTCCGATGATCTCGGACGACTTCACCTTCAACGACCTGACCTGGTACGGCGACCACGTGCTGAAGATGGGCTGGAAGTACAAGGAAGTGACCCTGCACGCGCAGGACGCCCAGAACGTGAATCCGCAGTACACCTACAGCGTGGACGATACCGGTACCGAGGCGATCCCGTACAAGATTCAGTTCTCTAACCCCGTCGCCGGCCTCAACTCGGTCTCCGAAACGAACGACAAGCAGTACGGCGCGTACCTTCAGGACGACTGGTCGGTGAATGATCACCTGACCCTGAACCTCGGCGTGCGCTGGGATAAGGAAAAGACGCCGTCGTACCTCGACTGGGTCACGCCGGAAAGCGTCGTCAACGCGTTTAACTCGCTCGATCCGAACGCCCAGGCCCTGTTCCCGGGCCAGACCTACGCGCAAACCCTGGCGAAGGGCGGCATCAACACCCAGGACTACATCAGCAACGGCAAGAACCGCCACGCCCAGAACCAGTGGGCGCCGCGCCTCGGCTTCTCGTATGACTTGTTCGCTGACGAAGAGCATGTGATCCATGGTGGCGCCGGCCGTTCGTATGACCGCAACCTCTACGATTACCTGCAGCTCGAGCAGACCAAGTCGGCGCTCCCGTACCAGCAGATCAACATCAACACGGCCAGCCATCCCTGCGTGCCGGGCGTGAACAGCTGCTTCGCGTGGGATCCGGCTTACATGAACGGCTTGCCGGTCCTCCAGGGCCTGGTGAATGGCACGAATCTGGGCCAGGAAGTCGACATCCTCAACAACGATCTGAAGGCACCGTACTCGGACCAGTTCAGCATCGGTATGTCGAACAAGCTGGGTGACTGGAACACCGACGCGACGGTGACCCGCGTGCTGTCGTATGACGGCTTCGCGTTCACCCTGGGTAACCGCTACCCGGATGGCTCGTTCTTCCAGAACGGTAGCCAACCCTGGAACAACGGTATCCCGGGCTTCGGCTCGATGATCCGCGGTGATAACGGTATCCGTACCGCTACCACCCAGGTGCTGCTGTCCGCCGACAAGCCGTACACCCGCGACTCCGGCTGGAGCGCGAACTTCGCGTACACCTACAGCCACGCCAAGCAGAACCGCGATATCAACGAGCACTACTCGTTCGACTACGGCTCGATCAGCAACTATCCGTTCATCACTTCGAACGCGGCCGCGAAACATCGTTTCGTGGCGACCGGCTCGCTGGATGGCCCGTGGGGCTTCACCTTCTCAGGCAAGCTGATCATCGCGACGCCGCTGCCCTGGAACGGCTTCGAAAGCTGCGGTACGGGGTGCTACTACTCGCAGGGTGAGTCGTCGCATCCGATCGCCGCCGTGCCGGCCGCGTCGAAATTCCTGGTGGGTGGCAAGATCTGGGGCTACCGCGAGATCGACCTGCAGGCCACGAAGGACTTTGTGGTCGACGCAAACGACCAGACCAAGTTCTACCTTCGTATCGACCTGCTCAACGTGTTCAACTGGAAGAACTTCGCGGACTACACCTCCAACTCGGGTGCAGGCGCCGTGGGCGCACCGGTCGTCTACAACAAGAACGGCAACATCACCGGTGTGCCGCGCACGGCCAAGATCACCGCCGGCTTCAAGTTCTAAACGCGTACGTGGTACGGGTGCATCCGGCTGGCATGACCGGATGCACCTCTTCGCGCCCGCGAGTCTCCCCGCGGGCGCCTTTCTATTCCTGGCCTGGTGGTTCACGCCCATGAGCAACGGCAACATTGACATCGTCATTGTCGGCGGCGGCACGGCGGGCTGGATGGCCGCGTCCGCTTTTGCGCGCACACTGAACCGGCAAGCCCGTATTCGTCTCGTCGAATCCGATGAGATCGGCATCGTGGGGGTGGGTGAAGCCACCGTTCCGCACATCAAGGCGTTCAACCAGCTGCTTGGTCTGAACGAGGCCCAGTTCGTCGCCCGCACCCAGGGCACGTTCAAGCTCGGCATCGAGTTCCGCGACTGGCGGCGTGTGGGTGACAGTTACGTCCACGGGTTTGGCACGATGGGCCACGATGTCGGCCTGCTGCCGTTCCATCAGTACTGGATCAAGGGGCGCCTGCTAGGCAAGGCAGGCGACCTGCTCGACTATTCGGTCAATACGGTGGCCGCCATGCGTGGCAAGTTCATGCCGGCACCGGTCGATGTACCCGCGAGCAATCCGCTCGGCAGCATCGCGTACGCATACCACTTCGATGCTGCGCTCTATGCGCGGTTTCTGCGCGCGTTCGCGGAAGAGCGCGGGATCCAGCGCATCGAAGGCAAGGTGCGTGAGGTGGAAACGAACCCCGAGAATGGGCATGTCACCGCGGTTCGCCTGGAAAGTGGTGAACGGGTGGCCGGTGATCTGTTCATCGATTGCACTGGCTTCCGCGGCTTGCTCATCGAGGGCACCTGCAAGTCCGGCTACGAGGACTGGAGTCAGTGGCTACCGTGCGATCGCGCCATGGCCGTGCCGTGCGCGAAAGTGGGCCCGCCCACGCCTTACACACGCTGCACGGCACGCGGTGCCGGCTGGCAGTGGCGTATTCCGCTGCAGCACCGTACGGGCAATGGTTATGTGTATTCCAGCCAGTACATCAGCGACGATGAGGCGGCGGCGACGGTGCTCGGCAACCTGGATGGCCCCGCGCTCGCGGATCCCAAGCCCCTGCGTTTCGTAACCGGCGTGCGGCGCAAGCCGTGGATCGGTAACGTCGTCTCGCTGGGGCTCGCCAGCGGCTTCATGGAGCCACTGGAATCCACGTCGATCCATATGATCCAGTCGGGCATTTCACGCCTGCTGCAGCTATTGCCAGCGACCGGCGATATCGATCCGGTCCTCGTGGAACGCTACAACGAACAGGCCCGTTTTGAGGCTGAGCGCATCCGCGACTTCCTCGTTCTGCACTACAAGGCAACCGAGCGCGACGACACGCCGTTCTGGAACCACTGCCGGAATATGCCGATCCCCGGGTCCCTGCAGGCGAACATTGACCTGTTTCGCCATAGCGGCCGCTTTTTCCGCAATGCCGAAGAGATGTTCGCGGTGGTCAGCTGGGTCCAGGTCATGATCGGCCAGGGGATCATGCCGACCGGCTACCACCCCTTGGTGGACCAGATGCCGGAGGAAGATCTCCTACGGTTCCTCGCCGGCGTGCGTGAGGTCGTCGCGAAGAACGTCGATCTCATGCCGGCCCACGAGCAGTTCATCGCACGGGAATGCCCCGCCCCTCAGGTCACGGTATGACCAGGGGATTCGCCATGGACAGCGGGGGTGGCTCCCCGTATGGTTTTGGCTTCGACGAAGGCCCCCCAGGGGCCTTATTCTGGCCTCGCGACGTAAACGTTTACGCAGGCGCCGTCCCCACGACGACCGCGTTAGCCTCACTGATCCAGGGAACACCTCCATGAAAGCCTCCACGATCAAGCGCCTTACCCTCGCCCTTGCCACCCTGCTGGCCTGCGCCGCACCGCTGGCCATGGCCCGCGAGAGCACGAAGGCCGCCAAGGCCAAACCCGCCGTCGCCGCGATGCCTTCGAAGGACCTGCACCCCGTCCCACCGATGATCGCCGACCTGGAAAAGCGCACCTTCCAGTGGTTCTGGGATAGCGCCAACCCGGACAACGGCCTGATCCCCGATCACTATCCGACCGATTCCTTCGCTTCGATCGCCTCCGTCGGCTTCGGCCTGACCGCGTATGGCGTCGGCGTGGAGCGCGGCTATATCACCCGTGACCAGGCCATCGATCGCACCCTGACCACGCTGAAGTTCTTCAACGATTCGACGCAGAACGATTCCGAAGACGGCGCCACCGGCTACCACGGTTTCTACTACCACTTCCTCGACATGAAGACCGGCAAGCGCTTTGCGCGCTGGGTGGAAGTGTCGTCGGTGGATACCACCCTGCTGCTCGGCGGCGTGCTGTTCTCGCAGAGCTACTTCGACCACGACACGCCGAAGGAAAAGGAAATCCGTGACCTGGCCGACCAGATCTACCGGCGCGTGGACTGGACCTGGCTGCAGCACAACGCACCGCTGATCAGCATGGGCTGGACCCCCGGCGGCAAGATGATTCCGCATGACTGGCAGGGCTATAACGAAGGCATGCTCGTCTACATCCTGGCGCTGGGCTCGCCCACGCACCCGGTGGGCGAGGATGCCTGGGCGGCCTGGACCAAGACCTATGACAAGACCTGGGGCGAGTTCCACGGCCAGACCTTCCTGAACTTCGCGCCGCTGTTCGGCCACCAGTTCAGCCACACCTGGGTTGATTTCCGCGGTATCGAGGATGCCTGGAACCGCGAGAAGGGCCTGGATTACTTCGAGAACAGCCGCCGCGCTACGTACTCGCAACAGGCCTACGCGATCGCCAACCCTGGTGGCTGGACCGGTTACGGCAAGAACATCTGGGGCCTCTCCGCCTCGAACGGCCCGGGCGGCCTGATCATCAGGCAGGGCGACAAGGAACGCACATTCCAGGGTTACACCGCCCGCGGCGCCGGCCTTGACTACATCTCGGACGATGGCACGATCGTACCCATGGCTGCCGGTGGCTCCATCGCCTTTGCACCGGAGATCGTGATCCCGGCGCTCGAAGAAATGAAGAAGAAGTACGGCCAGTACATCTATTCGAAGTACGGCTTCGTCGACGCATTTAACCTCAGCTTCGATACGCGCACCGACCTGCGCACCGGCCAGTTGGTGCCGGGCTTCGGCTGGGCCGATACCGTGCACCTCGGCATCGACCAGGGCCCGATCGTGCTCATGATCGAGAACTACCGCAGCGAGTTCGTCTGGAACGTGATGAAGAAGAACCCGTACATCCGCAAAGGCCTGCAGCGTGCTGGTTTCACCGGTGGCTGGCTGGATGCCGAGACGGCTACCAGCCTGTGGTGACTGGCGTCGCCCGCCTTGGCGTGATCGCCGCGCTGGCTTTCGCCTGCGCGGCGTTGTCCTCATGTGCGAAGGAAGCGGCGGGCACGCGGACGCTTGAGTTCTGGACGATCGGCCGCGAAGGCGAAGCCGTTCTGAAGTTGTTGCCCGAGTTCGAGCGTGAGCACCCCGGCCTGCATGTCGCGGTACAACAACTGCCGTTGACCGCCGCGCATCAGAAGCTGCTGACCGCCTACGCGGGCGATTCCACGCCGGACATCACCCAGCTCGGCAATAC
The DNA here is from genome assembly GCF_036500425.1 of Luteibacter sp. GTDB lineage: Bacteria > Pseudomonadota > Gammaproteobacteria > Xanthomonadales > Rhodanobacteraceae > Luteibacter. The sequence continues at coordinate 143,530 of NZ_DASYCB010000020.1, read as the reverse complement.
GTGGATTCCCGAGATGGTGGCACTCGGCGCGCTCGAGCCGCTGGATGCGCGCGTCCGCGCTTCGAAGGTGGTCGACGAGAAAGACTATTTCCCGGCGATCTGGTCCACGAACGTCATCGATGGCACGCTGTATGGCGTGCCCTGGTACGTGGATACGCGCCTGCTGTTCTACCGCAAGGACCTGCTCGCCAAAGCGGGCTACGACCACCCGCCGCGTGACTGGGCCGAGTGGCAGGCGATGATGGCGAAGCTGGCCCAGCCGCGGGGCAAGGCCTATGGCGTGCTGCTACCGACCAACGAGTTCGAGCAGTTGCTCGCGCTGGCTCTCCAACAGCCTGAGCCGCTGCTGCGTGACGGCGGCCGCTACGGCAACTTCCAGAGTGCCGGCTTCAAGAAGGCGCTGGCCTTCTATGTCTCGTTGTTCAAGGAACAGCAGGCGCCGATGATGACCAATGTCGGCATCGGCAACCCGTGGGCGGCGTTTGGCCAGGGCTTCTATGCGTTCTATCTCTCCGGGCCATGGAACATCGGCGAATTCCGTAAGCGCCTGCCGCCGGAACAGCAGGGCGACTGGGGCACGACGCCGCTGCCCGGTCCCGATGGCCCGGGTGCGTCGAACGCCGGCGGCTCGAGCCTCGTGATCTACCGCGCGTCGAAGCACAAAGACGATGCGTGGGCCCTGGTCGAATTCCTCTCGCGCCCCGACATCCAGGAGCGCTTCTACCAGATCCTCGGCGACATGCCGCCACGCCGCTCGTCGTGGAGCGCGCCCGCGCTGCGTGATGATGACAAGGCCACGGCGTTCCGTGACCAGCTGGAGCGGGTGAAGGCCACGCCGCCGGTAGCGGAGTGGGAACGCATTGTCACCGAGATGCAGCTGGTCGCCGCCCAGGCCGCGCATGGCGATCTCACGATCGACCAGGCCGCAGCGGAGATCAACCGCCGCGCCGATCGCCTCCTCGAGAAGCGCCGCTGGATGCTCGACCACGGCCACAAGGCATCGCCATGAAGACCTCCCGCGCCGCCTGGCTTTTCATCACGCCCGCACTGATCATCCTCGGCCTGTTCTTCCTGCTGCCTGTGGTCGCGGCGCTGGTTCTGTCGGTCACCGATTTCGATCTGTACGCCCTGGCCGATATCCGCAACCTGCGTTTCGTGGCGCTACAGAATTACTGGTCGCTATTGCAGCGCCCGCTATTCTGGTCGGCGCTCGGCCATACCGTGTACTTCGTGGCCGTCGGCGTGCCGCTCTCGCTGTTCGCCTCGCTCGGTGCGGCCATGCTGCTCAATTCGCCACTGGCCCGGTTCAAACCGTTCTTTCGCACGGCCTTGTTTGCGCCGGTGGTGACGACGGTCGTGGCGGTCGCGGTGATCTGGCGTTACCTGTTCAACACCAAGTACGGCCTGATCAACTACGTGCTCGATTCGATGCACTTCCCGACCGTTGACTGGCTTGGCGATCCCCACTGGGCGATGCCGACGATCATCCTGTTCGCGGTGTGGAAGAACTTCGGTTACAACATGATCATCTTCATGGCTGGCCTGCAGGCGATCCCGGGCGATCTCTACGAGGCCGCGCGCATCGATGGCGCATCGCCGTGGGCGCAGTTCCGCCACATCACGCTGCCGATGCTCAAGCCGACGATGCTGATGGTCAGCATCCTTACGGTGTCGGGTTACTTCCAGCTGTTCGCGGAGCCTTACGTGATGACGGAAGGAGGCCCGCTGCAAAGCACAACCTCGGTGCTGTACCTGATGTACGAAGAAGGCTTCAAGTGGTGGAACCTCGGCTCGGCCTCGGCCGTGGCCTTCATCCTGTTCGTGATCATGTTCGCGGTGACCGCTGCGATGCTTCGCTTGTCGAAGCGGGGAGAGCCGGCATGAGCCCGCGCATGGCCAAGGCCATCATCAACGGCCTGCTGTTCGCCGCGGCGGCCATCGCCATCGCGCCGCTGCTGTACATGGTGTCGGTGTCGTTCATGACCCAGGGTGAGGCGAGCGCCTTGCCGCCGCCGATCTTCCCCACGCATGCCACGCTGGATAACTACCGCCAGCTGTTCATGAACGCCGGCATGGGCCGTTACCTGTTCAACAGCCTGCTTATTTCCACCGCGATCACGCTGATCTCGCTGGCGTTCAACCTGATGGCCGGCTACGCCTTTGCAAAGCTCGAGTTCAAGGGCCGCGCGCGCCTGTTCCAGCTGCTGCTCGGTGCGCTGGTGATCCCGGCGCAGGTCGCCATGCTGCCGTTGTTCCTGTTGCTGAAATACATGGGCCTGGTGAACACCTATGGCGCGGTGATCGTGCCCGCGCTGGCCACGATCTTTGGCATCTTCCTGGTGCGCCAGTACGCGAGCGGCATCCCCGATGACCTGATGGAAGCCGCGCGCATCGATGGTGCCGGCGAGTTCCGGATCTTCGCGACCATCATCATGCCGCTGCTGAAGCCGATCATGGTGACGCTCGCGATCTTCACCTTCCTCGCCGCGTGGAACGATTTCATGTGGCCGCTGATCGCGCTGACCGGCCAGGAACACTACACGCTGCCGATCGCGTTGGCTTCGCTCTCACGCGAACACGTGCAGGACAGCGAGCTGATGATGGCCGGCTCGGTCGTCACGATCCTCCCTGTGCTGGTTTTATTCCTCGCGCTGCAGCGCTACTACCTCGAAGGCCTCCTGCTAGGCAGCGTCAAAGGCTAACCCATGATGGCGAAACACCCGCGCAAGATCGCGACAGCACCTTGTAGGAGCGCGCTTGCGCGCGATATCTTTCGCGAGAAAGCAAGAGGCCCTGCGGCGGTGAGGCGAAAGTGGTCGGGCGCAAGCGCGCTCCTACAGGGGTTGCTGTTTCTTGTGGCGGGCGCTTCGCAGGCGACTACGCTCGATGCCTTCGACTCCACTTCAGGCTGGCAGGCGACGCATACTGATGATGTCTCCGCATCGCGGCATGCGGTCCCGGGCACGAAGGGGCAAGCCGTATGCCTCGCCTTCGACTTCAACGGCGTCTCGGGTGCGGCGTCGATCAAGAAGACGCTGCCCATCGACTTCCCCGACGGTTTCGCGCTTAGCTTCGACGTTCGCGGGGACATGCCTGCAAACACACTGCAGCTAAAGCTGATCGATGACAGCGGCGATAACGTCTGGTGGTACCAGAAGGCCGCTTTCGTTCCCTCCAAGCCATGGCAGACCATTAAAGCCAGCAGCCGGCAGGTCGAGTTCGCCTGGGGGCCGACCAAAGACCGCACCTTGCGCCATACGCGTGAGGTGGAGTTCGTGGTGTACAAAGAGGCCCAACCGAACAGCGGGCCTGACAAAGGCGAGGTGTGTTTCGACAACCTCACCCTGGTACCCCAAAAGCCCGAAGCCGTACCGGTGCCACCGCCGACGCCGAATGCGGTGTTTGAACAGCGCGCGAAGGCGGTTCGTCGTGGCTTGTATCCCCGCGGATTCTCCGGCGAGCAATCGTACTGGACGATTGTCGGGGTGGATGGCGGGAGCCGCGATTCGGCGCTGATGTCCGAAGATGGCGCGGTCGAGATCGTGCGTGGTGGCTTCTCGATCGAGCCGTTCCTGATCGAGCAGGGCAAGCTGGTCACCTGGGCGGACGTGGCCACCACGCAGTCGCTGCGAGATCGCTACCTCCCGATCCCTTCGGTGACGTGGCAGAAAGACGGCCTTGGCCTGAGGACCACGGCGTTTGCGCAGGGAAAACCGGGCGCTTCGCAACTGGTTCTTTCCTACCGCATATACAACGAGAGCGACGCGGCGCGTGATGTGACGCTGATGCTGGCCGCGCGGCCGTTTCAGGTGAATCCACCGACGCAGTTTCTTAATGCGCCCGGTGGGATCGCGACGATTCGTGATCTTGCCTGGGATGGGAAGGCGCTGACGGTCGATGGGGCGCGCAAGGTTGTTCCGTTGCAAAAGACCGATGCGGTCATTGGGTCGGTGAATGAGCCGGCGATGTTGATGGAGCGGGTGGAGGGTCGGGAGGCACTTGGGGGGCTTTCGCTAGCACCCATCGCGCGCAAGCGCGCTCCTGCCATGGAGGTGGTGGGGCTGCATGATGGGTCGGGATTTGCGCAGGGTGCGTTTGTGTATCCGGTGCATGTGCCGGCGCATGGGCATGTGGATCTTGGCCTTGTGGTACCCGTGAAGCAGGATGATGTGGTGAGTGTGCCCGGCGATGTGTCGGCATGGTTGTCTTCGCATGAGGATGCGGTGGCGGCGGAGTGGCGCGATAAGCTCGATCGGGTGGATATACGCGTGCCTCCGGCGGTGCAGCCGATCGTCGATACGATGAAGAGTGGTGTCGCGCAGATCCTTATCTCGCGCGATGGCCCTGCCTTGCAGCCGGGGACGCGCTCGTACTCGCGCACCTGGGTACGTGACGGCGCCATGATGCTCGAAGGGCTGCTGCGCACCGGCCATGACGACGTGGCCCGTGACTTCATTCGCTGGTACGCGCCGCACCAGTTTTCGAATGGGAAAGTGCCGTGCTGTGTCGACGCGCGTGGCTCCGATCCCGTGCCGGAGAACGACAGCCATGGCGAGCTGATCTTCAGCGTCGCAGAACTGTGGCGCTATACACACGACCGAGCGACGGTGGACGCGTTGTATCCCCATGTACGCAGGGCCGTGACCTATATGGATGGGTTGTGTGCCAGCGAACGCGTGCCAGCGCGGCTGAAGGGTCCGGATCGAGCGCTGTACGGTTTGATGCCGGCATCGATCAGCCACGAAGGGTATTCGGCGAAGCCGATGCATTCGTACTGGGATGACTTCTGGGCCCTGAAGGGTTACGACGACGCGGCGGAGCTGGCCTCGGCACTCGGCCATGCCGATGATGCGTCATCGTTCGGTGCCTCACGCGATCAATTCCGCGATGATCTGCATGCCTCTATCGCGGCCGCCGTTAAGGCGAAGGGCCTTAGCTTCATCCCCGGCTCGGCCGAGCTGGGTGATTTCGATGCGACATCCACGACGATCGCGCTTTCACCCGGCGGCGAAGGCTCGCGGCTTCCCAAGGCGTTGGTCGACGGCACGTTTGAGAAGTACTGGCAGACCTTCGTTGCACGGCGCGATGGCAAGGTGGCGTGGGAGGACTACACCCCCTACGAACTGCGCACCATCGCAACCTTTGTGCGCCTGGGCTGGCGTGACCGCGTCAACGACCTGATCGTGTTCTTCTTTGCCGACCGGCGGCCCGCTGCATGGAACCAGTGGGCCGAAGTCGTCGGTCACGACCCCCGCAAGCCGCGCTTCGTAGGCGACATGCCGCACGCCTGGATCGCCTCGGATTACGTTCGCTCCGCGCTCGATCTGTTCGCCTACGAGCGCGAGGCCGACCAGGCCATGGTCCTGGCCGCCGGCGTGCAACCGGCGTGGCTCGCGGGCGAGGGCATCACCCTCCACGACCTGCGCACGCCCTACGGGCGCCTCGGCTACACGCTGAAAGCGAAGCGTGGGAAAGCGGTGCTGACCCTCACCCAGCCGATCGATCCACCCGGTGGCCTGGTGCTCTCGCTACCCTCTGGCGAAACAAAGATCGCCAAGGGCAAGACGACGATAGAAATCCCCCTGTAGGAGCGCGCTTGCGCGCGATGGGGGCTTGCGGCACAACCGATCGCGCGCAAGCGTGCTCCTACAGATCAATGGGTTATGACGCGGGTGCGCAGTAGCGCGTCGACGGCCTGCTGCCATTCGGGGGAACCCGGGGCGGCCTGCGGGGCTTCCTCGCCCAGCTTGGCGTTCACAGCCTGATCCCAGGCGGGAGTGTTCAGCTGCGGGCCGTGGCCGTCGTCGCTGACGGCCAGGGTCTTGTCGACCCAGGCATACCATTCGGGCGTACCGAGGGCGGCCGGGCCAGGTGCGGCACGGCCAGGAGCGGCCTCCGCATCCGGGCTTGCCGGCGTGGCCGACGTGCTGGCAGAGGCCGGCGCAGCCGCCTGCGGCGCCGGTGGAGCGGACGGCGAACAGGCGGCGATGATCAGGGCGGCCGTTAAGGGCGCGACGGTGAGGAAAAAGCGCATGGGCGATGACGACCTGGCGAATGCGGATGGTGCCAAGCCTACAAACCCTTTCCGGTCCTCCACTTAAACGCCCAAGGGAACTTCTTCATCCTGTTCAGCTTCATCCCGTCTCACGTAGGAGCGCGTTTGCGCGCGATGGGGTTATCGCGAGCACCTGTCGCGCGCAAGCGCGCTCCTACAGGGTGGTTAGAACTTGCCGGCGCGGTAGTCGGCGATGGCCTCGTGGATCTGGGCTGGGGTATTCATCACGAACGGGCCGTAGCGGGCGACCGGCTCGTTCAGCGGCTTGCCGGCGACGAGGAGGACCCGTGCGGGCTCCGCGGCGGCCAGGGCCACCTTCTCCCCGGTCGACAGCACGGCCAGCTCACCCCGGGCCAGCGACTGGCCAGCCACGTTGACTGCCTTACCGTCGAAAACGTAAGCAAAGGCGCTGTGGCCCTCGGGAAGCGCCAGCTCGAACTGCGCACCCGCCCCCAGGGTGATATCCAGATACACCGGCTCCGTGGCGATCCCGGAAACCGGGCCTTTCGCACCGGCCAGCTCGCCGGCCACCACCTTCACCGTGACACCGGCGACCGGTTGCACGACCGGGATATCGGCGGGCGGGATGTCCTGGTAACGCGGCGCGGTCATCTTGTCCGCGGCCGGGAGGTTCACCCACAGCTGGAAGCCCCACATGAGGCCTTCTTCCTGCTGCGGCATCTCCGAGTGGGTCAGGCCGCTACCCGCGGTCATCCACTGCACGCTACCGGGGCCGAGGTCGCCGGTGTTGCCCTGGTTATCACCGTGGCGCATACGCCCGGCGAGCATATAGGTCACGGTTTCAAACCCGCGGTGCGGATGATCGGGGAAGCCTTCGATGTAGTCGCCGGCCTCGTCCGAGCGGAACTCGTCGAGCATGAGGAAGGGATCCAGCATGTCGAGGGCAGGCTGGCCGATCACGCGCTTGAGCTTTACGCCGGCGCCATCGGAGGTATCCATGCCGCGGACGCGGCGGACAATGCTTCGGTAGGTCATGGTGGGCTCCGGTTCGTTCGTTGAAGCGCACAAGATGGCGCTTCCGTTGGCGGCCGGGAAGACTCGTGCGGTGAACGATGCGTTCCGGGGCGACCTGTCGCGCGCAAGCGCGCTCCTACAGGGCGGGGGCATCGCGGGCGATGCGCGCAGGGCCACGCTGCGGGGACGTTGTAGGAGCGCGCTTGCGCGCGATTCCCGGCCCCTCAGCCCTTCAGTGCACCCAATGGCCCGCACGGTGGCGCGGCGGGTGTTCATCGCCGTCAACGCGCGGTTGCGCCATCGACGCCAACTCTTCGGGCTTCGGCGGGTTATCCAGCCAGTACGTGCCGACGGCGCTCAGCACCTGCGGCAACTGACCCAGGCACTCGTCGTATTCCTCGTCGGTGAGCTTTTCGAACTCGGCGTCGGCCTGCAGCACACCTTCATCCACGGCCAGGGCCATGATCGGGCCGAGCAGCTGCATCAACTCCGGGTCTTCGGCCAGGCGTGCCTCCCAAAGCGCCGCGCGCATGTCGATGCCGCGACTGAAACCTTCGCACCAGCCGGCGGCGGAAAGCATCGGGCCTTCTTCCGTGTCGATTTCGCCGAGGATCGGCTCGTAGGCGTCAACATCGAGCTCGACGTTGACGGAATCGCTCAACTTGGCCAGCAGCGCCAGCACACGGTTGCCCTGGTCCTCATCCTCGAACGCGTCGTGGAGCACTTCGTGCAGCCACTCTTCCGGCTTTACCTCAAGCGGGCCCACCACCACGGCCGAGAGCAGCCCATGCACGCCATCGAGCATGAGATCGCCATCGTTACCGTGCACGCGCAGGTACGTATCGAGCTCTTCCAGTTCCTTGTCGTCCAGGGAGCTGGGCCAGTCGGATTTGGGTACGTTCAAAGCGTTAACTCCAGCGCGACGGGCGCGTGGTCGGACGGTTGCTCCCACTTCCGCGGTGCCTTGTCGATGATGGACGAGGTGGCCACGGCCTTGAGGGCATCGCTGATCAGGATAAGGTCGATCCGCAGCCCCATGTTGCGCCGGAACGCGGCCTGGCGGTAGTCCCACCAGCTGAAGAGACCGGCTTCCTCGGAGAACATGCGGAAGCTATCGTGCAGGCCGATATCGAGGATGGCCTGCAGGGCTGCACGTTCGGGGGGTGAGCAGAAAATATCCTCGCCCCATGCGACAGGATCATAGACATCACGGTCGTCGCGGCAGATGTTGAAATCGCCGAGCACCACCAGCTTCGGATGCTTCGCCACTTCCTGCGCGATGAAGGCGCGGACATGTTTCAGCCAGTGCAGCTTGTAGGTGTACTTCTCGTCGTCCAGTGCCTTGCCGTTCACGACGTAGAGATTGATCACGCGCACATCGCCGACGGTAGCCGCCAGGATGCGCCGTTGTGGATCGTCCAGGCCCTCGATATCGGTCACGACATCGGAGAGTTCGTCCTTTGCGAGAATCGCCACGCCGTTGTAGGTCTTCTGCCCCGAGTACACCACGCGATAACCCATGGCGGCGATCTCATCGACAGGGAACTTGTCGTCGGTGAGCTTGGTTTCCTGCAGCGCCACGATGTCCGGCGCGGCCTCACCCAGCCACTGCTGGAGATGGGGCAGGCGGACTTTCAGCGAATTGACGTTCCACGACGCGATCTTCATGGGCCCATTGTAATGGAAACCTGCGTGACCACCCGGCGTCACGCAGGTTTCCGGCCCCCGTCAGGCCAGGCCGTAGCTCTTCAGCAGGGCCTCGGGCTCGGGCGTGCGGCCACGGAAGGCCGTGAACGAGGCCAGGGCGGGACGGGTGGCGCCGACGGCGAGCACTTCTTTCCGGAAGCGCTCCCCCGTCGCACGGTCAAGGACACCTGCGGCTTCAAAGGGTTCGAAGGCATCGGCCGAAAGCACTTCGGCCCACAGGTAGCTGTAATAACCGGCCGAATAGCCGCCGGCAAAGATGTGGGTGAACGCATGCGGGAAACGCTGCCACACCGGCGGATGGAGAACGGAAACCTCCTTGCGCACCTCTTCCAGCACCTCCATGGGCCGCGCGCCCTTCACCGGGTCGTATTCCAGGTGCAGGCGGAAATCGAACAGGCCGAATTCCAGCTGGCGGACGAGGAACATGCCGGTATGGAAGTGGCGCGCCTTGAGCATGCGCTCATAGAGTTCGTCGGGCAGTGCTTCACCTGTCTGGTAATGCTTCGCAAACAGTCCCAGGGCGTCGCGATCCCATGCGAAGTTCTCCATGAACTGGCTGGGCAACTCCACCGCATCCCATTCCACGCCCTCGATGCCACCCACCGAGGGGATATCCACCTCGGTCAGCATGTGGTGCAGCCCATGACCGAATTCGTGGAACAGCGTCAGCACGTCATCGTGAGTAAGCAGGGCCGGCGCGCCATCGGTCGGCGGCGGGAAGTTGCAGGTCAGGAAGGCGACCGGCAATTGCACGCGATCCCCATCGCGGAAGCGCGCTTCGCACACATCCATCCAGGCGCCGCCGCGCTTACCCGACCGCGCATACAGATCCACGTAGGCACCGGCGAATACGCTGCCATCGGCATTGCTGAGGTCGTAATAGCAGACGTCCTTGTTCCAGGTATCCACGTCCTTGCGCTGGGTGAACGTGACGCCGTACAGGCGCTCGACCACGTCGAACAGGCCTTGCACGACCTGCAAGGCCGGGAAATACGGCTTCAGCTGTTCTTCGTCCAGCGCATAGCGCTCCTGGCGCAAGCGTTCGGCGGCAAAACCTACGTCCCATGGTTCCAGGTTGTCGATCTTCAGCGTTTCCGTGGCGAAGCGGCGGAGTTCGGCCAGCTCTTCGCGAGCACGCGGACGCGCCTTGGCGGCGAGGTCACGCAGGAACGCGAGCACCTCTTCCGGTGAGGCGGCCATCTTCGTCGCCAGTGACTCTTCCGCGGCGTTCGCGAAGCCGAGCAGCTGCGCGGCTTCGTGGCGCAGGGCGACGATCTTTTCGATGCGTTCGGAGTTGTCGAACTTGCCCTTGTTCGGGCCCTGGTCCGAGGCACGCGTCTGGTACGCGTAGTACACATCGAAACGCAGGTCGCGGTTTTCCGCGTAGGTAAGCACCGCCTGCACGCTGGGCTGTTTCAGCGTCACCAGGAAGCCATCGAGATTTTCCTCGCGCGCATATTCACGCAAGACGGCGCGGCCAGAGGCGGGAACCCCGGCGAGGTCGCGCTCGTCCGTGATGTGCTTGTGCCACGCCTCGCTCGCATCGAGCACGGCGTTTGAGAACTCGGTGGTCAGGCGCGAGAGTTCCACGCCGATCTCGCGGAAACGCGTACGCGCGGGCTCTTCGAGCGCCACGCCGGAAAGGCGGAAATCACGCAGGGCATGCTCAACCGCGGCGCGTGCGGCCACGGGCAGGCCGGCGAAGTCGCTGCGATCGGCGACCGCCTGGGTCGCGGCGTACAGCTCACGGTTCTGGCCCACTTCCATGCCGTGCTCGGTCAGCTTTTCTTCGGCAGCGCCGTGGACCTTGCGTAGCGCTTCGCTATCGGCCACGGAATGCAGGTGGCTTACCGGCGACCAGGCGCGCGACATCGCCTGGTCCAGGCGTTCCTGGGCCAGGATCACGTGTGCGAAGTCTCGCGGCGTGCCTGCGGCGGTGATTTCGTCGATGCCGGCGCGCTCGTTAGCGATCAGCCGGTCGATCGCGGGTTCGACATGCTCCGGCCGGATCGCCGAAAACGCCGGCAGCTCGCCGCTGGGGTCCAGAAGGGGGTTGGTGGTGCTATCCATGGGTGTCTCCTCGTTCGACACCCAGCGTGGTGCTCTCGCGAGTCCAAATCAAGCGGCGCAGCGTCAAACCGCTGGCCGGCCGCCCAAGCCCCATGTAGGAGCGCGCTTGCGCGCGACCGACCTAGCCGGGCTCCGCCAGGTACACGTCCTTCAACTTCACGTAATTAGCCGCCGAGTAATAAAGCTGCGCAACCTGCACGTCACTCAGCAAGCGCACCATTTTCGCCGGGTTACCGACCCACAGCTCGCGCTCGCCAACCACTTTGCCGGGAGGCACCACGGCCCCGGCGGCGACAAAGGCGTTCTTCTTCACGATAGCGCCGTCGAGCACCGTGGCGTGCATGCCGATGAGGCAGGCATCCTCGATGGTGCAGGCATGGATCACCGCACCGTGGCCGATGGTGACGTCCGCACCGATCAGCGTGGGAAAGCCGCCTGGGGTATACGGACCATCGTGGGTGACGTGGATGACCGCACCGTCCTGGAGGTTGCTGCGGGCACCTATGCGGATATGGTGCACGTCGCCACGGGCCACGGCGCCGGGCCAGATCGATGCATCGTCGGCCAGTTCGACATCGCCGATGACCGTGGCGGCCGGATCGACATACACGCGGGCGCCAAGGCGCGGAAGGGTGCCCTTGAAAGGGCGGATGTTATGAGCCATGCCGGTAGTGTAGCCCGCGCGTTAGATGGCTACTGGAACTTGCCGCCAATGATGCGACCGGTACTGTCCCATTCCGGGAAGTAGCGGCTGTTGTTCATCCGGAAATCCATGGTGGTGATCGAGTCGGGCATCACCAGCTGGACATCGGGATAGGCGGCCTGGAAATCACGGGCGTTTGGCCGGGTAGCGATAAAGGCGTCGAAGGCCTTCATGTCGGTGACATAGCCCTTGACCGGGGCGGGCGCGGATGGCGCGGAGGCCGGGGCGGTCTGGCACGCGCTGAGCGCGGCGCCGCCGAGGATGGCCATGAAAAACAGTGTGCCGATGCGGGACATGGGGCAGGCTCCTTGCCTTGGGGGAGCGCAGATCATAGGCCAGTGCCACGTCACAGATCATGAACCAGTACCCGGCGGGGAGAACCCGCCGGGTACGACCCGCCCTGCTTAGTGGAAGGTGCCGGTGACGATACGCTCGCGCTTCTCGTCGTAGCGAGGGTACAGGCGGCTATTATCCGTGCGGATTTCGGCGGTGGTGATGTCACGCGGGCCGACCACGTAGGTGCAGGAAAGGGCGATGCGCGCCTGCTCCAGGGTCGGCTTGTGCTTTTGCAGGTACTGGAGCATCGCTTCCGGTTTGGCACGGTCGCAAACGAAAGGACCGGCGGTAGCGGAAGCAACGGCCGGACCGGCGCCCGCGATGAGGGCCAGCAGGCCAAGTACGTTACGTTTCATGGGTAGGCTCCTTGCCTTGGTGTCAGTGTGCCCTTCATGGGACACCAGCGCAGGATGCTACTGACTCGTCGACTGTTCCCTGAATTTCAGCTTCCGTTCCGCCTACGCATCGTGTCAGCTTTCGCCTCATCCTCTGTAGTCACAACCTGCTGCTGAGCGTCGAGCTTGGCGCCGAGGATGATCAGCGTGTAGTTGGTCGGATCGAAATCGCGAAGCAGGGCGATCTCGCGCCGCGCCTCTTCCAGGTCGCGGCGGTTGATCTGGCGTTCGATCGTCTGTGAGGCGAACGGCAAGGTTTCGCGCAGCGCATCGGTGGCGGTGGCGTTCTTGGCATCGAGCTGCAGGATGCTGAGGTAGTACTCGTAGGCGTTATTGCCTTGCGGTGCCACCAGCCGGCCCTCCTTGGTCGCATCGCGCGCCAGGCCGAGCAAGATGTCGATCTCGGGCGAGGCGCCCGCGGTGACCGCCGGCTCAGGGAGTTTGGCCGGGGCGTCGGCATCAGCCAGCTGGTGCTGCTGGCGAAGACCGAGCACAAGCGCCGCCACGAGCAGCACGGCCGTGACGGCAACGACGATGATCGCGCGGCGGGGAACCGCGGCGATACGGGAAGCGGAGTTCATGGGGGAGTTCCGTAACGCTGCCCACAACCAGACCGGCCCCCTGTCGGACGGCCCCTGTGGACGGGCCATCTTCCCCGCCGATTGTTGCAGGCTGGCGACAAGCGTGCGCCAGCTCACATGTCATGGCGGTGGTTTCACACAAGCCAGCAGCCCATGCGGCGGCTTGGAATGCCAGCACGACCAAGGAGCGCCGCCATGATCCTGTTGTTTGCCCTACTCATCGGCATCGTCGCGGGCCTGCGCGCGATGCTGGCCCCCGCCGCCGTGGCCTTCGCCGCCCGCTTTGGCGGCCTGGCCCTGGCTGGCACCCCGCTGGCCTTCATGGGTTACGCCTGGACCCCATGGATTTTCGGTATCGCCGCGCTCGCCGAGCTGGTGACCGATCAGTTGCCCTCCACCCCCAGCCGCAAGATCCCCGTGCAGTTCGGTACCCGTATCGTCACGGGCGCCCTCAGCGGCGCGTGCATCGGGGCCGCCCACGGCATGCTTGTCGGCGGTCTTGTCGCAGGTATCTTAGGTGCCGTGGTCGGCACCTACGGCGGCGCGGCCGCACGCGGAGCCATGGCGCGGTCGTTCACATCCGATCGCCCGGGTGCCTTGATCGAGGATGTCGTCGCCATCGTGCTCGCCTGGATCGCGGTGAGCATGGCGTAAGATCGCCTAATGCTCGATATCCACGCCGTCGCCGTCGTTTTCTCCGTCTATATCGTCGGCGTGGTGATCCCGGGCCCGAACTTCGTAGCGGTCGCGCACAAGGCGGCCTCGACCAACACGGGCGATGCACTGGCCCTGGTGGCCGGGATCGTGGTGGTAAACCTGTTCTGGGCGACCTGCTCGATCCTGGGGGTGGGCATCGTCTTTGCGACGTTCCCGTGGATCGCCCTGGCGGTGAAGATCGCCGGCGCCGCCTACCTGATCTGGTTCGGCGGGCGCCTGATCGCCAAGGCCGGCGCCGTTAGTGCGGCGCGGCTGGACGAAGGCGGACCAACGATCTGGCAATCGTTCCGCGCCGGCGTCGCCACCAATATCGCCAACCCGAAGTCCATGGCGTTCTTCGCCGCGGTGTTCGCCGCCGCGGCGCCAGCGCACGTCAACCCACCCACCTTCCTTGGCATGCTCGCCACCGTGGCCGTGGTCTCCTCGACCTGGTACGCCACGGTCGCCGTGCTGTTCGCCACGCCCCGGGTCGCCTCGCGCTACCGGCATTGGAAGAAAGGTATCGACCAGGTCTGCGGGTCGGTGATCGTCGCGCTGGGGATTCGTCAGTTGGTTCGTTAATACGTCGGCGCGCTTTCGAATCACCTATGCTTCTTCTTTCAAGCGCACCGCGCACCTCAGGGATATCAGCATGATTCTCGGTCTACGCACGGCCATTTATCCGGTCAGCGATTTGTCGACGGCGAAGCGGTGGTATGCGGATGTGCTCGCCGCGCAACCCTACTTTGACGAACCGTTCTACGTGGGCTTCAACGTCGGTGGTTTTGAGCTGGGTTTGATCCCGGACGGCACCCCGGGGACGTCGGGTTCGCAAGCGCTGTGGGGCGTCCGTGATATCGATGCGGTGTTCGCACGGCTTCTCGCCGCGGGCGCCAGCTCACTCGACCCTGTGACCGAAGTTGGCGGCGGCATCAAGGTGGCGGCCGTGACCGATCCGTTCGGCAATCGCTTCGGGATCATCGAGAACCCGCATTTTGATCCTGCCGCGGTGAAATAAGGTCAGGCGGCGGTCGCGTGTTCAAGCGCGGCCAGCCAGGTCATCGCGTGTTCGCGGTTCGGGCCACACATAGTGGCCTCGGGCTGGAGGCCGGCGCAGACCTTCGGCCGTTCCGGCTGGCCGAAGATCTTGCAGCGGTTATCGTCGCTTAGCTGAATGCAGCGAACGCCTGCCGGTTTGCCGTTCGGCATACCGGGGATGGGCGAGCTGATCGACGGAGCGATGCAGCACGCGCCACAGCCGGGGCGGCAGGCCAGGGCCATCAGTAGCGTTTGCGCAGCTCGCGGTACACCGGGTCGGTGTCCGGGCGCTGGCCGTGCCAGCGTTCGAAGGCGTCGGCGGCCTGCTCGACGAGCATGCCCAGGCCATCGCGGAACCAGTCGGGGCGCACGCCTGCGGCGACCGCCCAGCCCTTGAAGCCTGCCGCGGCGGCGCCGTAGCAGAGGTCGTAGGCCGTGGAATGATCCTGCACGATCGACATCGGCAGGTCGAAGGTGCCACCGGTGACACCGATGGAGGTGGCGTTGACGACCAGATCGAAGCACTCGCCCTCGAGGCCATCCCAGTAGCGGGTATGGCAGCGGGCCGGCTCGCCGATGGCGTCGGCGATCTCGTCGGCACGCTCCGGCGTACGGTTCACGATGGTCAGCGACTGGACCCCGGCATCCATCAGGGCCCAGGCCACGGCCTTGGCGGCGCCGCCGGCACCCAGCAGCAGTGCATCGTGGCCGCGCAGATCGAAGCGATGGCGCTCGGTAATGTCGCGGACGAAGCCACCGCCGTCGGTGTTGTGCGCGGCGATGCCACCCCCGGGCAGGCGGGTGAGGGTGTTGGCCACGCCGGTGCGCAGGGCGGCCTCACTGTGTTCGTTGGCCAGGGCGAATGCCGCGTGCTTATGCGGCAGGGTCACGTTGGCGCCTACGCCGCCCTCGGCAAAGAAGCGGCGCACAGCGGCCTCGAAATCGGCCGGCGCGGCGTCGATCGTCGTGTATTCCAGCCGGATGCCCAACTGCTTCGCAAACGCCGCGTGGATCTCAGGCGATACGGAATGCGCGATGGGGTGACCGAATACGGCGAAACGTTGCGCTTCAGCGCTCATGGAGTCTCCTGGCTCGACGCCGGGCCCCGTGCCCGGTGGGGTGATTCTATCAAGCCCTTGAGGTCATCCGCTTCGCAGACAGTCGCTATCCCTGAGACAGGGGCGGATCAGGATCGGTCCATGCCATCCCCCAAGGAGCCCGCCATGCACGACACGCTGACCCCACGCCGTACCGTTGCCCTGATTGCCCTGGCCTGGCTGGCCGGTGGGATGTTGCTGCTGTTGCTAACGCCGTTGTCGGGGCGCAGCGAGACGTTGGGGTGGACGCCTGTGTTCTGGCTGGTGATTGCGCCAGCGAGTGTTTTGATCACTTTGAGGCCGCGGCTTCCGTTGGAGTTGCTTGGGGCCGTGTTTCGGCGCTGAGTGGCCGATCGCGCGCAAGCGCCGCGAGCGTCGCCTTACGGCTGAATACCCAGCCGCTTCATCTCAAGCCGGCGGAGGAACTCCTGCATGATGCGCAGGTAGAGGTCTTCGCCGAGGTAGGCATCTTCGACGCCCGCGTCGATCGAGGGATTGTCGTTGACCTCGATCACCACCGGTCGATCGTTGACCTGCTTCAGATCCACACCGTACAAGCCATCGCCGATGTGCTGGGTCGCT
Source organism: Luteibacter sp. (assembly GCF_036500425.1). GTDB lineage: Bacteria > Pseudomonadota > Gammaproteobacteria > Xanthomonadales > Rhodanobacteraceae > Luteibacter. Next base: position 127,295 of record NZ_DASYCB010000020.1, on the reverse strand, counting down.
TTCAGCGCCAGCTTCACCACATCGGAAGGCGCTTCGCGCACGGGCACGGTGCGGAAGCCACCGGATTTCGCTGTGCCCTTCGCGCCGTGGTTGTAGATCTGCCAGTGGCCACGCGACATGTAGTACTGGCACGCATACAGCGCTTCGTGATTGAGCACGCCGATGCGCCAGTCGAATTCCGTGTACAGGTATTCCTGGGCGATGAGCAGGGCGCTGTGTGAGAAGAGTTCCGTGGCGGCCTTCTCCAGGGCTTCGGGCGACTCAACTTTTACAACGCCGCGAGAAAACGAACCATCCGGAATCTTCAGCACGATCGGCAGGCCCAAGCGGTCAGGCAGGTCGCGCAGGCGGCGGATGTCGTCGCGGTAAAGGATTTCTGTCTTCGGCGTCGCGAGCTTGCGCGCCACCATCAGATCGTTAAGGAAGATTTTGTTCGTGCAGCGCAGGATCGAGGTGGGATCATCCATCACCACCATGCCCTCGCGTTCCGCGCGATGCGCGAAGCGGTAGGTGTGGTTGTCGCTCGCCGTCGTTTCGCGAATGAACAGGCCGTCGTATTCAGCCAGGCGCTGGTAATCGTTCTTGCCGATCGGATCGACCTCGATACCGAGGTGCTTGCCGGCTTCGATGAACTGCTTCAGCGCCTTCTTGTTCGATGGCGGCATAGCCTCATTCGGATCGACCAGCATCGCGATGTCATAGCGGTACTGCTTTCGTGCGCGCGGGCGTCGCCAGATCTTCCGCGAGAACTTCTCCAAAGCGGCGGCGAACGCGTCTTCCTGCGCGTCGTCCAGGGTATGCAGCCCCACCGGCTTCACCGCCGAGATCTGCCAGATGCGCTCGCGCTCGAATTCGATGCGCATGAGCGGGCAGGGGAAGTGGTCGAAGATCTGTCTCGCAAGATCTTGCAGGTCGGGGAAGGCGGTTTCGCCGAAATACATCAGCACGCCAAAGTCGGTGGTGTCGCGTCCCCCGGCGGGCAGGAAGTTCTCGAGCTTCTCGTTGAGGTCGTCGATCTGCAGGCCATAGAGCGAACGGCGGCGCAAATCGTTCACCGTGCGGACGGAAGGAATCACCTTGTGCCCGCGCGCCTCGGCCAGCAGCGAGACGTAGTACCCCGTACCCAGGTACTTGTAGCTACGGCACAGGTTGATGACGTGGGTGCGCTCGTCGTCGCTACCGACCGGCTCGCGGAGGTAATCCATGGCGCTGACGACATCGGCGGAGGGGTAATACGAGCCCCAGTCCGAGGCTTTTTCCACGACGATGACAAGCCGGCTCATGTGACCTCGATTCCACGGCGGATACCTTTGCATCGACCCCGCCCGGGGCCGGATGTTCGCCGGTGGCGCAGTGTGTTCCGCGACGTCGCGGCACACAAGGCAGGGTGCAGGGACTTTCGCGCGGGATTTAGGAAAAAGTCATTGATCCGTCGCCGCCACGGGTCTACAGTGCCGCGCTTGCCCCGCCCCCATCCCTCGCGCCGGAGTCTTTAAAGCGCATGCGTCCACCCCCGGTAACCGCCGCGGTACGCGTTCGTCGTGCCGAGGTCAGCGACCTCGATGACCTGGTCGCCCTCGAAGAAGCGACCTTCGACACGGACCGGCTGAGCCGCGCCCAGTACCGCAAGCATCTCGATAGCGAAACCGCGCAGGTGCTCGTCGCCAGCGCAAACCACCGCCGCTTCCTCGGCACCGCCGTTGTGTTCTATCGCAAGGGCACCTCCGTGGCCCGGCTGTATTCGATCGCCACGAAACCCCAGGCGCGTGGCAAGGGCGTCGGTTCGGCACTGATCGAGGCGGCCGAGGACGCCGCCCGCGCGCGCGGCTGCCGCGCGTTGCGCCTGGAAGTGCGGAAAGACAACGGCGTGGCGATTCGCTTGTATGAGCGCATGGGCTACCACCGCATTGGGGAATACGTGAAGTACTACGGTGATGGCGGGGATGCCCTGCGCCTGGAGAAGGCGCTTTGATGCCCCCGGGGCTATACTGGCCGCCGTTTCCGGGAAGACGCCCATGCGCCGACTGATCCTGCCCCTCGTCCTCGCCTGCGCCGCTGCTGCCAGCCTTGAAGGCTGTGGCCAGAAGGGCGACCTGTTCCTGCCGCCCCCGCCGGCACCCGGCACCACAACGAAGCCCGCCGCCGCACCGCAGGGCCACCAGGGCCAGTCGCTGCAAGAGGCCACGAGCCCCGCGGTGCAGCCGGCCCGGGCGTCCACGGTCGATTCACCGGCTCCGGTGAGCACCTCGATGTCGCCGTACAACCCGATCATCCACCAGTAACGCCAGCATGCCCTCCCGCTTCACCAAGATGCACGGGATCGGAAACGACTTCGTGATCGTCGATTGGCGCGAAGATGCGGGGCGCGTGCCGAATGCCGCCCGCATCACGTCGCTGGCCGATCGTCACACCGGCGTCGGTTTCGACCAGCTCATCAGCATCGAGCCGGCCCGGGACCCTTCCTGTGCGTTCTACTACGGCATCTGGAATGCGGACGGCACGCCGTCAGGCCAGTGCGGCAACGGTGTGCGCTGCGTCGCCGCGTGGTTGTACCGCGACGGCGTCATCGAACGCGACGTGCCGGTTCGCCTGGAAAGCCCGTCGGGCCCGGTCGTGGTACGCGTGCTCGATGAGGGCATGGTAACCGTCGACATGGGCGAGCCCGACTTCGATCCCGCCCATATCCCGCTCGATCATGTCGCGCATGCCACCTACACGCTGCGTGTCGGCAGCGAGGAAGTGAGCTTCGGCGCCGTCTCCATGGGCAACCCGCACGGCGTGGTGTTCGTCGACGACATCGCCGATCCCCGCGTCGACGCGCTGGGCCCCGTGCTTAGCCGCCACGCGATCTTCCCACAGGGCGCGAACATCGGTTTCGTGGAACGCGTGGCCGTGGATCGGCTGAAGTTGCGCGTGCACGAGCGCGGCAGTGGCTGGACCCAGGCCTGCGGCACCGGCGCTTGTGCCGCCGCCGCGGTATCCCAGGCCCTGGGCCTCGCCGCACCTGTCGTGGCGGTCGAGTTGCCCGGCGGCACGCTGCGCATTGAATGGCACGGCCCGGGCCACACGTTGTGGATGACCGGCCCGGCGGCCTTCGTGTTCGAAGGCGAAGTGTGACGCGGGCGCGCGAACACGGCACACTCGACGCATAAGCATTTCGAAGGACACCCGCGCCATGACCGACACCGCGATCGACGGCGACATCAAGCCAGCCACCGTAGCGTCGTACCTGCGCCGGCATCCCACGTTCCTCGCGGACTACCCTGAGCTGGCCAACGAGCTGACCCTGCCCAGCGCCAACGGCCCCGCGGCGTCGCTGGCTGTGCACCAGCTGCGCACGCTGCGCGAGAAGAACGCCGAACTGGAAACGCGCCTGCGCGACCTCGCAGCCATCGCCGGCGATAACGAAGGCCTGATGCGCCGGGTCCATGGCCTGATGCTGGCCTTGCTGGGCGCCGGCAGCATGGAAGAGACCGTACGCAGCGTCGTACGCCGCCTCACTGACGATTTCCAGTCCGAGCGGGTTCGCCTGGTGTTCTTCGGCGACCTGGCTGGCTTGCCGGATGAGCCCTGGCTATTGCGCGAACCGCGCGGCACGGCGGGCCTCCCTGAATTCACTTCGTTCCTGCAACACGCCGATCCCGTGGCGGGGCGCCTGGCTCCCGACAAGCTGCACCGACTGTTCGGTGATGCCGCACCCGACGTGCGCTCGGCCGCGCTGATGCGGATCGGCCCGGATGCCTTGCTGGCCATCGGCAGCGCCGATGCCGATCGCTTCCACCCGGGCATGGGCACGCTGTTCCTCGACATGATCTCCACCACCGTCGGCTCGGCGATCGAACGGGCCCGGAAGGCCGCGTGAACCCGCGTGAGGCCGTCGAGGCCTTCCTGCGCCACTTCGCCGCCGAGCGGGCGCCTTCCGCGCACACGCTGGCCGCCTACCGGCGCGACCTTGAGAAACTGCTCGCGTTCATGGAGGCCGAGCGCCTTGGCTCATTCGACGAGCTGAGCCCGGAGCGCCTGCGCACGATGATCGCCCGCGCGCACCGCGGCAGCGGCAAGGGCAAGGACGACGGCCTCCAGCCGGCCAGCCTTCAGCGGCTGCTTTCCGCCTGTCGCACCCTGTTCCGCTACCTGAGCCGCGAGGGCCAGCTTGCCCACGACCCGGCGGCGGCCGTGCGTGGGCCGAAGGTCCGCCGCAAGTTGCCCATGGTGCTTGACGCCGATGAGGCGAAGGAGCTGGTGGAAACCAACCTGGGCGGCACCCTGGCGCCCCGCGACAGCGCCATGATGGAACTGTTTTATTCCAGCGGCCTGCGCCTCTCCGAGCTTTGCGGCCTGCACTGGGGCGACCTTGACCTGGACGAGGGCATGGTCCGGGTACTCGGCAAGGGCAACAAAACCCGCATCCTTCCGGTGGGTCGGTTCGCCGTAGCGGCCTTGCATGGCCTCGCCGCGCTAGGCGGCGCCACGCCGGAGCAGGCCGTATTCAAGGGCCGGGATGGCGGAACGATCAGCCCGCGCACCATCCAGGCCCGGCTGGCCAAGTTATCCAGCGGCCACGCCAAGCGGGTCCACCCGCACATGCTTCGTCACACTTTCGCGAGCCACATGCTGGAGTCCTCGGGCGACCTTCGCTCAGTGCAAGAGCTGCTGGGCCATGCGGATATCGCCACAACCCAGATCTACACGCACCTGGACTTCCAGCATCTGGCCAAGGTGTATGACGCCGCCCACCCGCGGGCGAAGCGCAAGGCCACGAAGCCCTGAGGCATCCGCCCCGGCGTCGCCGGGCTTGGTCACTGGCCCAGGCGGCCCCATGTTTGCGGTCTCCCCCAAGGAATCCCCCATGGAATCGATGCACGCAACGACCATCGTCTGCGTCCGCCGCGGCGACAAGGTCGTCATCGGCAGCGACGGCCAGGTCACGCTCGGCAATACGGTGATGAAGGCCAACGCCCGCAAGGTGCGCCGCCTGGGCCGTGGCGACGTCCTCGCCGGGTTCGCCGGCGCGACGGCCGACGCCTTCACCCTCTTCGAGCTGTTCGAGGAGAAGCTGGTCAAGCACGGTTACAACCTCACCCGCGCTGCCGTGGAAATGGCCAAGGAATGGCGCACCGACCGCAGGCTCGGCCGTCTGGAAGCCATGCTAGCCGTGGCTGACAAGGACGCTTCGCTGATTATTTCCGGCAATGGCGACGTGCTTGATCCCGAGCACGGCCTCATCGCCATCGGTTCCGGCGGCCCCTATGCGCAGTCCGCTGCGCTGGCCCTGCTGGAAAATACCGAGATGGATGCACGCACAATCGCCGAAAAAGCGCTCAAGATCGCCGGTGATATCTGCATCTATACCAACCACAACGTTTCGATCGAAGAGCTCTGAGCCCGATGTCCGAACTGACTCCCCGCGAAATCGTCAACGAACTCGACCGGTTCATTGTCGGCCAACAGGATGCCAAGCGCGCCGTGGCCATCGCCCTGCGCAACCGGTGGCGCCGCATGCAGCTCGACCTGGGCATGCGCGACGAGGTCACCCCGAAAAACATCCTGATGATCGGCCCCACTGGCGTCGGCAAGACCGAGATCGCCCGCCGCCTGGCCACCCTGGCCAATGCGCCGTTCGTGAAGGTGGAAGCCACCAAGTTCACCGAGGTCGGCTATGTCGGCAAGGACGTGGAATCGATCGTCCGCGACCTGGCCGATGTCTCGTACAAGCTGGTCCGTGAGCAGGCCAAGACCCGGGTCAAGAGCCAGGCCGAAGATGCCGCAGAGGATCGCCTGCTCGACGCCCTGCTGCCACGGCGCCAGCAGGCCACGGGCTGGGACGATACCGGTACCAGCGCACCGGCCATCGACAGCGAGACCCGCCAGAAGATGCGCAAGCAGTTGCGCGAAGGTGCGCTGGACGATCGCGAGATCGAGCTCGATTTCGCCACGAACGTGGGCGTCGAGATCATGACCCCACCGGGCATGGAGGAGATGAGCCAGCAGCTGGGCAAGATGTTCCAGAACCTCGGCGGCCAGAAGTCGCAGAAGCGCAAGATGACCATCCGCCAGGCGCGGCCGCTCCTCGTCGAGGAAGAGGCTGGCAAGCTGATGAATGACGATGAGCTGCGCGCCCGCGCTGTCGATAGCGCCGAGCAGAACGGTATCGTCTTCATCGACGAGATCGACAAGGTGGCCCAGCGCTCCGAGTGGGGCGGCGCCGGCGTGAGCCGCGAAGGCGTGCAGCGCGACCTGCTCCCGCTGGTGGAAGGTTCGACCGTCTCGACCAAGTACGGCCCGATCAAGACCGACCACGTCCTGTTCATCGCTTCCGGTGCGTTTTCGCTGGCCAAGCCGTCCGACCTGATCCCGGAACTGCAGGGTCGCCTGCCGATCCGGGTCGAACTGAACGCCCTGTCGGTGGACGATTTCAAGCGGATCCTGCGCGAGCCGAACAACGCGCTGACCAAGCAATATGTTGCGCTGCTCAATACCGAGGGCGTCACCCTGGACTTCACGGACACCGGCATCGATCGCCTGGCCGACGTGGCCTTCCAGGTGAACGAGCGGACCGAGAACATCGGTGCCCGCCGCCTGCACACGGTGATGGAGCGCCTGCTGGAGCGAATCTCATTCGAGGCTGCTGACAAATCCGGCGAAAAGTATGTGATCGACGCCGAATATGTCGATAAAAACCTCTCATCGCTTGTGCAGGACGAAGATCTCAGCCGCTACATCCTCTGAACTTACATCCTCTGAACACCGGAGGGCCTCCCCTCCGGTAAACTACTGACGACTATGGGCAAGGTTATCCAACTCAAAACGAACGGCCAGCGGGCGTCCTTGCGTGAAGCGCAGGACAGCGGCCAGCTCGTTCGCATCTGGCGCGGCGAACTCGAACACGGCAGCTTCTGTGGCTACGTGGGCGGGGTCGGTCGCGAATACTTCCTTTTGTGGGTCATCGGCGACGGTGTCAGCTACGACGGCATGTACATCATGCGGCACCGCGACATCTCCGAATTCGAGGCCCCGGACAAGCACGCGATCTTCCTGGAGAAGGCGCTCGCGCTGAAGGGCATCACGCCCACGCCGCCGGCCGACTTCCCCTTGGACGAAATCACCCAGGTGGTGAAAGCCGCCGCCGCGCACGCGCCGGTGATTGGCGTGCACGTGGATAGCGAGGATGAGGCCGAGGTCTGCTACATCGGCCGCCTCATCAACGTCGAAGACGATGGCTTCAACATGCAGGAGATCACCCCGGATGCGGAATGGCTGCGCGAGCCGTCGTTTTTCAGCTGGGATGAAGTCTCCACGGTAAGCATGGAAGACGCTTACGCGACCTCCCTCCTGGCCGTGGCCGGCGATCCGCCGCCGCTGGAACAGGGCACCGGCGGCGGCGTCGGCCACGCAACCTGACGTAGGAGCGCGCTTGCGCGCGATGGGTCTGCCGTAACTCCCATCGCGCGCAAGCGCGCTCCTACAGGTCCCCCGCACCAAGGCTCCAATGAACCGCCCGCGCCCCCTCGATATCACCCTGCACCAGGCCTCGCGCGTCCTCGAGGTCAGTTTCGATAACGGTGAGCAGTTCCGCCTGCCCTACGAATACCTGCGGGTGAACTCACCCAGCGCCGAGGTGCAAGGCCACGGCAAGGGTCAGAAAGTTCTGGTATCGGGCAAGCGCAACGTGGGCATCGAGGCGATCGAACCCACCGGCCACTACGGCATCCTCATCCGCTTCGACGATGGCCACGCCAGTGGCATCTTCGGCTGGGACACCTTGCACGACCTTGGCCGCGCCTACGACAGCGCCTGGCCTGCCTACCTCACCGAGCTCGAGGCCAAGGGCCTTTCCCGCTGATGAAAGCATGCGCATGAAAGCATCGTGCGCAGCCAGGGCGTATATTTGCGCGCCATCCCCATTCCGGTCACCCCAACGGAGCTTCGTGGCATGACGCGAATTGTTGTCGTCGGCAGCATCAATATGGATCTCGTCACCCTGGCCCCGCGCTTCGCCGGCCCAGGCGAGACCATCACCGGTGATCGCTTCCTCACCATTCCCGGCGGCAAAGGTGCGAACCAGGCCGTCGCCGCCGCACGGCTCGGCGCGCAGGTGGCCATGGTCGGCAACGTCGGTGACGACGCCTTCGGCCAGTCGTTGTATGAAGGCCTGAAAGCTGAAGGCATCGATGTCAGCCACGTCACGCGTGTTAAAGGCATCGGCAGCGGTACCGCCAGCATCACGGTCGCGGGTGGCGAAAACGCGATCGTCGTGATCCCTGCAGCCAATGGCCGTGTCACGCCAGCGCAGGTGGAAGCGGCGCGCGAGGTGATCCGCAGCGCGGACGCCGTATTGGTGCAACTCGAAATTCCCCTCGATGCCGTGGATGCCACGCTGCGTATCGCGCACGAAGAGGGCGTGCCGGTCATCCTGAATCCCGCACCCGCACAGAAGCTGCCGCTCGCATGGCTGGAGCGCGTTCGCTTCATCACGCCGAACCAGCATGAGCTTGCGATGGTGCTCGGCGCATCGGCGGATACCGATTTCCGTGAACTCATGCGCCAGTCGCCCTGCCCGGTCGTGCTGACCCGCGGCGAGGATGGTGCATGGTTCCGTGACAAGGACGACGAGCCGCGCCACCAGGCCGGCTTCAAGGTCGACGCGGTGGATAGCACCGGCGCCGGAGACACGTTCAATGCCGCCCTCGCGGTGTATCTCGCCGAAGGGCTCGACGTGGCCGTGCGCAAAGCGTGCGCGACCGCGGCGATCGCCGTCTCGCGGCTAGGCGCCCAGGGCGGTATGCCGCGCGCTGATGAGGTCACGGCATTCCTGGAGAGCCATCCATGAAACGTAGCGGCCTGCTTCATGCAGAGCTGAATCGTATCGTCGCCGCCATGGGCCACACCGATACCCTGGTGATCGGCGATGTCGGCCTGCCGGTACCGCATGGCGTGCCCTGCATCGACCTGGCCGTGCTGCCCGGCACGCCCGCGTTTGCCACCGTGTTCGATGCGGTGTTCGCTGAACTCGCTGTTGAGCATGCGACCGTCGCCAGCGAGATTCACGCGCATAACCCTGCCATGGTCGCGTTGAAAGCGCGGCTTGAATCGGGCGGTGTGCCGGTCGACGAACTTCACCACGACGATTTCAAGGCAGCCACGCGTCGCGCGGTCGCCGTCGTTCGAACCGGCGAGACCTCGCCCTACGCGAACATCATCCTGCACGCCGGCGTGACCTTCTGATGGCCGCGCCACTGGTCAGGATGCACAACATCCACAAGGCCTTCGGTCCGGTGAAGGTGCTCGAAGGCGTGGATTTCGAGCTGCTCGCCGGTGAAGTGCACGCGCTCATGGGCGAGAACGGCGCCGGCAAGTCCACGTTGATGAAGATCCTGACGGGCATCTACGCGCCCGATGAAGGCTCCATTGAAGTCGACGGCCAGGCCGCTTCGATTAACTCGCCCGCCGACGCCGAGAAGTACGGCATCGCGATCATCCACCAGGAACTGAACCTCATCCCGGCGCTTAGCATCGCGGATAACCTGTTCCTCGGCCGCGAAGTCCATCGCTTCGGCTTGCTCAACCGCAAGGCCATGGAAACCCGCGCGAAGGAGTGGCTCGATCGCGTCGGTATGACCCGGCTCGACCCCACCACGCGCGTCGAGCGACTTTCCGTGGGCCAGCAGCAGATGGTGGAAATCGCCCGCGCGCTCGGTCAGAAAGCCCGCGTGCTGATCATGGACGAGCCGACGGCGGCGCTCACCGAAAGCGAAACGACGACGCTGTTCAAGCTCATCCGCGAACTGCGCGAGCAGGGCACCGGCATCGTCTACGTCTCCCACCGTATGGAAGAGATCTTCGCGCTGTGCGATCGCATCTCGATCCTGCGCGATGGCCAGTTCGTCGGTACGCGCGACGTACCAGGCCTCGCCTTCGACGAAGTGGTGAAGATGATGGTGGGTCGCACGCTCGATGCGCGCTATCCCGTCCGTACGCCACATATCGGCGATGTTCGCCTGAAGGTGGAACACCTCGGCGGCGGCATGGTGAAGGACATCAGCTTCGATCTACACGCGGGCGAAGTGCTCGGCGTGGCCGGCCTGCTGGGCGCGGGCCGCACCGAGATGGCGCGCCTGCTGTTTGGCCTGGACAAGCTCGAGACCGGCAAGGTCACCCTGGATGGCAAGGCGGTGACGCCGAAGACGCCCACCGAGGCGATCCACGCCGGTTTCGGTTTCGTCACGGAAGATCGCAAGGCCCAGGGACTCGTGCTCGACATGAGCCTGCGCGAAAACGTGAGCTTGCCGCGCGTCCCCGCGCATGCCGGCCTGGTCGATCGCGGCACCGAGAAGAAGCAGACCGCAAGCCTTATCGACGCGCTGAAGATCCGTACGCGGGACATGGAGCTGGATGTGCGTGCGCTATCGGGCGGCAATCAGCAGAAGGTCGTCCTGGCCAAGTGGCTGGCCCTCAAGCCGCGCGTGCTTATCCTCGACGAACCGACTCGCGGCGTGGACGTGGGCGGCAAAGCCGAGATTTATCACATCATCAATCAACTCGCGGAGCAGGGCGTGGCCATCCTCATGATCTCGTCGGAATTGCCGGAGGTGCTCGCCATGAGTGACCGTATCCTGGTGATGCATGAGGGCAACGCGACCGCCCTGCTGGATGCCCACGGCGCCACCCAGGAGACCGTGATGACCGCCGCGACCGGAGGCAAGTGACATGACCCTGCAAATGAACTGGAGCCGGGCAAGCACGTTGCTCCAGCGCCTCGGATCGGTGATCGGCCTTGTGCTGCTCTTCATCGTGCTTTCGGTGATGAGCCCGGACTTCCTCACCACGGGCAACCTGCTCACCGTGTTGCGCCAGGTCTCGATCAACGCGCTGATCGCCTTCGGTATGACCTTCGTGATCCTCGCCGGTGGCATCGATCTTTCCGTCGGTGCGATTCTCGCTTTCACCGGTGCGATTACCGCGGGGCTCATGGCCGCGGGGCATGGCATCGTGCTGAGCGCCGGCGCGGGCCTGGGCCTGGGCCTCATCCTTGGCATGGTCAATGGTGCGTTGGTCTCGTGGGGCAAGGTGGCGCCGTTCATCGCCACGCTGGGTACGCTCACGCTGTTGCGCGGCCTCACGCTTTCGTACACGCAGGGCAGCCCTATCCCGGTGAGCAACCCGGGCTTCGCGCTGATCGGTGGCGGCTATATCGCCAACCTGATCCCGCTGCCGGTGATCTGGATGTTCATCGCCTTCGTCGTCTGCGGATTCCTGCTGCGCGGCACGGTGTTCGGCCGCCACCTCGTCGCCATCGGCGGTAACGAGGAAGCGGCCCGCCTTTCGGGCGTGCGTATCGCGCCGATGAAAGTCGCGATCTACGGCCTCTCCGGCTTGCTCTCCGCCTTTGCGGGCATCGTGCTCACTTCGCGCCTGTACTCGGCGCAGGCGACGGCCGGCCAGGGCTACGAGCTGGATGCGATCGCCGCCGTCGTGCTCGGGGGCACCAGCCTGGCGGGCGGTCGCGGCTGGCTCTTCGGCACGCTGATCGGTGCGCTGCTTATCGGATTCCTGAACAACGGCCTCAACCTGCTGGGCGTAAGCTCGTTCTACCAGCAGGTGGTTAAAGGCATCGTCATCCTGATCGCCGTCCTGCTCGACAGGCGGCAGTGAACACCACGAGGGAACACACCATGCGCAAACTTACTTTCCTCGCCGCGGCAGCGGCTACCCTCCTTGCCGCGTGCTCGCAGCAAGGTCCGGGCGAATCTGCACCTTCAGCAGCGTCCACCGCAGGCGGCGCCGCGGCGGGCGGCAAAGCGGTGATCGGCCTCGCGCTGTCCACCCAGAACAACCCGTTCTTCGTTGAGCTGAAGGATGGCGCGCAGAAGGCGGCCGACGCGGCTGGCGTGCAGCTGGTCGTGGTCGACGCGCAGGATGATCCGGCGCGGCAGATCTCCAGCGTCGAAGACCTGATCCAGAAGCGTGTTTCGGTGATCTTGTTGAACCCGACGGATTCCTCAGCGCTCGCCGGTGCAGTGCAGTCCGCGCAGCGTGCGAATATCCCGGTGATCACGCTCGATCGCGGCGTCGATGGCGCCGAAGTCGCTTCGCATATCGCCTCCGACAATATTGCCGGCGGCAAGATGGCCGCGGATTACCTCGCCAAGCAGCTCGGTGGCAAAGGCAACATCATCGAACTGCAGGGTGTGGCCGGTACCTCCGCGGCACGCGAGCGCGGCAAGGGCTTTGACGACGAGATCGCCACCACCGGCATGAAGGTCGTCGCGCAGCAGCCAGCGAACTTCGACCGCGCGCAGGGCCTGTCGGTCTCCGAGAACCTGCTGCAGGGTAACAGCGACGTCCAGGCCATCTTCGCGCAGAACGACGAGATGGCCCTCGGCGCGGTGCAGGCCCTGGCCGGCAAGAGCAAGAAGGTGCTGGTCGTCGGCTTCGACGGCACGCCGGACGGCAAGAAGGCCGTGCAGGATGGCAACATGGCCGCCACGGTCGCCCAGCAGCCGGAAGAGATCGGCCGCCTCGGCATCGAGACCGCGAAGAAGCTGATCGACAAGCAGCCGGTGGATAAGTCCATCGCCGTGCCGCTCAAGCTCCTGACCAAGGAATAAGCCTCGCGAAGGGTGATACAAAAACGGGCCTCACGGCCCGTTTTTTTTGGCCGCTACGCGGCGATCGCGCGCAAGCGCGCTCCTACAGGGTTGCTACGACCTTGTAGGAGCGCGCTTGCGCGCGATCAATCTTGCGGTACGGGCGCTATGACATCGCGCTGCCCGTTGATCCCCATCGACGAAACGATCCCTGCGCTCTCCATCGCTTCCACCAGGCGCGCGGCGCGGTTATATCCAATCCGGAACTGCCGCTGCACGAACGAAATGGAAGCACGGCGCGTGCGCAGCACGAAGGCCGCCGCTTCATCGTAGAGCGGATCAAGTTCCGCATCGACGCCGTCCTCGCCGCCTTCGGCTTCGGCTGCTTCGCTTGGCGGACCCTGCAGGATTTCATCCTTGTAATCGGGCTCGCCGAACTGCTTCAGCCACGCGACAATGCGGTGTACTTCCTCATCACCCACAAACGCACCGTGGATACGCTGTGGATAACCGGTGCCGGGCGGCAGGAACAACATGTCGCCCGCACCGAGCAAACTCTCGGCGCCCATCTGGTCAAGAATGGTGCGTGAGTCGATCTTCGACGACACCTGGAATGCCACACGCGTCGGGATATTCGCCTTGATCAAACCGGTGATCACGTCGACCGATGGACGCTGCGTCGCAAGGATCAAATGAATACCTGCAGCACGTGCCTTCTGCGCGAGGCGCGCAATCAATTCTTCGATCTTCTTGCCGGCTACCATCATCAGGTCGGCCAGCTCGTCGATGACCACAACGATCATCGGCATCGTGTCGAGGTGCTCCGGCACCTCCGGATGCTTGGGAAACGGGTTGAATAACGGCTTACCTGCGGCGCGTGCTTCGCGCACCTTCTGGTTATAACCGGCAAGGTTACGCACGCGCAGGTCGGACATGACCTTGTAGCGGTTTTCCATTTCCGCGACGCACCAGTTCAGCGCGTTCGCCGCCAGTTTCATGTCGGTGACCACCGGTGCCAGCAAGTGCGGGATGCCTTCGTAGACCGAAAGCTCAAGCATCTTCGGGTCAATCATGATCATGCGCACGTCTTCCGGCGTGGCTTTATAGAGCATGGACAGGATCATGGCGTTCACCGCCACCGATTTACCTGAGCCGGTCGTACCCGCGACAAGCATGTGCGGCGCTTTCGCCAGGTCGGCGACCACCGGCTCACCGGTGATGCCTTTGCCCATAGCCATCGTCAGCAGCGAGTCGCTTTCGCGGTATTCGCTTGAATCCAGGATCTCCGACAAGGCGATCATCTGGCGCTGCTCATTTGGCAGCTCGAGTCCCATGCACATCTTGCCGGGGATGGTTTCAACGACGCGGATCGACGTGCGACCCAGGCCACGCGCCAAGTCCTTCATCAACGCGACGATCTGATTACCGCGCACGCCGGTCGCAGGTTCGATTTCGTATCGCGTAATCACCGGGCCTGCCGAAGCGCCGACCACTTGAACGGGCACCTTGAACTCAGCGAGGCGCTGCTCGATCAATTCACCGGTTTCGGCGAGCTCATCGTCGCTGACACCGAGCGCATTCTGAGACGCGGCAGCGAGCAAGGTAAGCGGTGGCAAGCTGATCGCGCCATGGTTCACCGTACGCAATGGACGCGGCGCCGGGATATGGGTGATCGGAACCTGCTCGGTTGGCGACGAGTCATTCGCCGCAATGGCGAACCGCGATACCGGCTTGACGGGCGAAGGCGCTACGACCGGCAATGCGGGCTCAGGCGTGACGATCACCGGTTTCGCTTCCATCGGCGCTACCGCAGGCGTATCGACCACCTCCACGGCTACCGCCGCAACCTCACCCGCGATCGTCTGCCCGGGGTCAACCTGCGACTGCATCGCCCGCGGCGCCAGCCAAGGCTCGCGAATCACGGTATCCGGCTTGGTCCTGTGACGCGGGATAACCGGTGTCGTCACCGACGGCCGCACCGGATCCGGCGGCAGCGGCTCAGGGGGCGACATGCTCACGCGGGCCGCCGGCGGGGCCGTATGCTTGTTTGTGGTCTTCACCGCAGGTTTGGATGCGCTACGACGCGCAGGCGCACGATCCGCCCGACGAACTGCGGCCGATGGCTTGCGCCCGGTCGCGCGCGAGGCGCTACGCCGGAACAGACGGCTCATGCCCTCGATAGCGAGGGCCCCCATCGGTTCAAGGATCCCGTTGAGCCCACCGATCGCCTGCGACCAGGGCACACCGACATACCAGGGCAGGGCGATGAGGATCAGCACGATCGCTACAGCCGCCGCGATCGGCGTAGCGGGACCTGCCATGCTTCCAAGCCACCGGCACACGACACCGCCCACGGCGGGATCGTCCGTGAAGTGGGTGATGACCAGGCCTTCCAGCAGGCTGCTCGCAAGCAGCACCAGGACAAACCCAGCCCAGAATCGAATGGCGCCTGGCCCGACCGTCGGCGAACGCCGCCGCCGGACGAGGGCAGCGACGACACGCCAGAGCAGGGGAAGCAGCCAGAGAGTGGAGAGCCCGAAGGCGCTGAACACGAACGAGAGCATGCCTGACCGCAAGTAACGTAACGAATGCCGCAGTTTAGCGTGCATTCGTACGTTGCGTGAGTGAAAGGTCGGCTAAGCCCCTGTCACCGTTACTTCCCGGCCGTGCTTACGCGCGGTAGCGCGGGGCGACATCTTTGCGCGAGAGGTTCGGACCCATGGCGATGCGGGCGTTGTTGTACGCCTCGTACTGGGATTCGTCGTGCAGCGGCGGGATGGTCACCACTTCACCACGGTCGTAACCGAGGAGGGCGGCGTCGACCAGGTCGGCGGTTTCCATGACCATGCCGGGAAGCAGCGCTTCCGGATCCTTGCCCGAGTTTTCCCAGATCTCGGTCTTGGTCGCGCCCGGTAGCACGGCCTGTGCGCGGACGTGCGTGCCCTGCAGCTTCGACGCAAGGCCCAGCGTGAGGTTGAGCAGGTGGGCCTTGGTACCACTGTAGATGCCATCCATCATTTCTGGGGCGAACGCCAGCACGGATGCGATGTTGATGATGCCGCCGTTGTTGCGGGCGACGAAGTGCTGCGCCGCCACGGCGCTCAGCACGCTCGGAGCCACTGTATTGATGGCCAGGATCTTTTCGATCTTTTCGGCGCTGTTCTCCAGGATGCTGCCCTCGAGCGAGATACCGGCATTGTTGATCAGCAAGGTGATCGACGTGTCGCTGGCAAGGCGTGCCTCGACCTTGGCGAGGTCTGAGCGCAGTGTGAGGTCCGCCTGGAGCACGTCGACCTTGCGACCGGTGCGCTCCGTGAGCTTGCGCGCCAGGGCTTCCAGGCGATCGAGGCGACGGGCGACCAGGATCAGGTCGTGGCCACGGTCGGCCAGGCGCTCGGCGTAGATCTCGCCGATGCCCGACGAAGCGCCCGTAACGAGGGCGGTGCCTTTGGATTCAGTGCTCATGACGTCTCTCCGGATGGGTAAGTTGCATAGTGCAAGTAACTAGGTTGCCATACGATAGTGACGCTACTATCATTTTGCAATGGACATCGAAAAACTTTCTTCCGGCACCTGCCCGATCTCCCGCGCCCTGGCCCTGGTCGGGGATGCCTGGAGTGCGCTGATCCTGCGGGACGCGAGCCTGGGCAAGACCCAGTTCGACCAGTTCCGGACAAGCCTCGGCATCGCCCCGAACATTCTTTCGCGGCGTCTCAAGGCTTTAACGGAGGCGGGCGTGCTGGAAACCCGGCGCTACAGCGAGCGGCCGCCGCGGGACGAATACATCCTGACCCCGGCGGGCGTGGACTTCTTGCCCATCCTCGCCGCCATGGGCGAATGGGGCCGGCGCCATAACGGCGCTGGCAAGCTTAGTCAGATGACGAATCCGCAGACCGGGAAGCGGGTGGAGCCCGTCGTCATCGACCGCGTGACTGGCGAGCCACTACACGCGGAGAACATGCGCCTGGATCTGCCGGGCTAACGCGAGACGGCGACTGTCCAGCGGCCACGGCCGTCATCGCGGAATTCAAACTCCACCGGCAGAAATTTTTCGATCAGCGCCGCATTACTGCGTGCGTGGTCTGACGGCGTAAGCGTAGTGAAGCTCCCGCCTCCGGCGAGCGCCATCGGCAACAGGAGTTGATCGGCCAGATAGGTATCTGCCACCACTCCGGCATCCAGCCATGCTCGCGCCTGGGCACAGGCCCGTTCGGCCACAGCCTCCGCCGTGACGCGCTTCTCGCCAAAACCCGTGAACACAGCCGTGCCGTGCTCCGCCCTGAAGCGGATTGACAACGCATTGCCCGGGCCGACAGCGCCATGTACAGCGTGCAACGAGGCCTCGCCTTCAACGAGCCCCAACCGGGCTTTCGCGACAATCAGCTCACGCTCGCCGATCTTCGACGGAATGGCGGAAACAATCGCCCGGGCATGCTTCTCGACGATCTCACCACGGGTAGACAAATCAAGCGCCGCTGGCCGTGAACTCGTGTGCAGGTCCAGGCGAATACATCCACCACCCGCCGGGTAGAAGCCATGGCTATCCAAGGCAAACGAGGCCTCCAGGCCCATCTTCGCCATCACCGGCAGGAACGCATCGGCAATAAAGTCCGCCGAAGGAGCCTGAGGATTGTGCGTACCGCCTTCGATCGCGAGCGACGCCGCTACGCCATGCATCCATAACGCGGGCAGGACGGTCTGCAACACGAGCGTGGTCGATCCGGCCGTGCCGATCGTCCAGCGGTGGTCACCGCCCCTGATTCCGCCTGGCGTGAACCGCAACGCCATCGAACCGGGAAGCGCACCCTCGACCGTGGCGCCGCCGATGTCGCGCGCGGCTTCCACCGCGGTGAGATGCTGCCGAAGCAAGCCCGGCCGCTCGCGCTTCCCGCGGATGCCATCCATGGCAAAGGGCTCACCCGTACACAGGCTGAGGGCCAGCGCGGTGCGCAGCAACTGGCCTCCCCCTGCATGTCCATCAATCTCGATCATGTCCCTGGTTCCTTACGTTCCTTAGCCCTTTACACACACGACCTGACGCAGCGTGTGGACGACTTCGACAAGGTCTTGCTGGGCCTTCATCACCGCATCGATGGGCTTATAAGCCGCTGGTGATTCGTCGATCACATCCGCGTCCTTACGGCATTCGACGTGCGCCGTGGCCTTGCGATGCTCTTCCAGCGTAATCTGCTTCTTGGCTTGGGTACGGCTCATGACACGACCCGCACCGTGACTGCAGCTGTTGAAGCTCTCTTCGTTACCGAGCCCACGCACGATGAAACTGCGCGTTCCCATGCTGCCCGGGATGATGCCGAGTTCGCCCTTCTTCGCACTTACGGCGCCCTTACGGGTCACGAATACATCCTTGCCAAGGTGGCGTTCGCGGCTTACGTAATTGTGGTGGCAGTTCACCGCCTCCGCCCAGGCCTCGAACGGCTTTCCGATCACCTTGCGGGCAGCGTCCACGACGTGTTGCATCATGATCGCGCGGTTCGTGCGGGCATAACGCTGAGCCCAATCCACCGCGAAAACATAATCGCCGAAGTGTTCGCTGCCTTCCGGCAGATACGCAAGGTCCTGGTCTGGCAGGTTGATCATCCAGCGGCGCATGTCCTGCTTGGCGAGCTCAATGAAGTGCGTGCCAATGGCGTTACCTACACCGCGAGATCCCGAGTGCAGCATGAACCAGACGCGGTCGTCTTCGTCCAGGCAAACCTCCACGAAGTGGTTACCCGTGCCCAGCGTTCCCAGGTGATGCAGGTTATTGGTCCGGCCGAGCTTGGGATACTTATCGGTGATGAGCTTGAAGTCCATAGCCAGCTCACCCCACCCGGCGACCGTGGCTTCGGGCGGGGTTTCCCATGAACCCTTGTCGCGACGTCCCAGGTTGCGACCATGCGGCACGGCGGACTCGATCGCATGACGCAGGCCACGCAGGTCGTCCGGCAGATCTGACGCGCTAAGCGTCGTACGTGTGGCGATCATCCCGCAGCCGATATCGACGCCCACGGCCGCCGGCACGATCGCACCGACAGTCGGGACGACCGAACCGACCGTGGCGCCCTTGCCTAGATGCACGTCGGGCATGACGGCCAGCCAGCCGTGAACGAACGGGAGCTTGGCGATATTGATCAGCTGCTGCCTGGCTTCGTCCTCCAGCGGCACGCCGCGCGTCCAGGTTTTAATCGGGACAGCGCCCGGCTCGTTGATAACTTCGTATGCAGTGGTACTCATGGTGTTCGTCCTGATAACACGGATGGAAAGGCCCGGGCTTCTTCACCCACCCTCCCGGCGGGCCCATTCCCGCCGGGAGTAGAACAGTTGGAACGGGGTAGGTGTGGCCCTTGTTCTTGACTGGTTAGAGCAGGAGGCGTGCCAACCAAGCATGATCAGCCGTAATACACTGTTTTATATAAATATTATTCTTTTTTGTCGCGAGCCACGACGAATAGCAATGAACCAAAGTACGATACGTGCATATCGTCTTTGAGATACATGGATCAATGAAGACCAAGGTCGTGATTGGGTTCCTGGGCACCCAGCTGGATGCGGGCGACAAGCCGGATCGCTGGGAGCGGTGGCGTCCAACGGTATCGCTGGGCATGCACGAGGACTTTCTGGTTGGCCGGATCGAACTCCTGGCGGATGGGCGCCGGGCTGCGCGCACACTCAAGCGGGTGGTGGACGATCTCCTCCAGGTTTCACCCGAGACCCAGGTGAAGGTTCACGACACCTATATCGAGAATCCCTGGGACTTCGAATCGGTCTACGAGACGCTCTACGCGTTCGCGCGTACGTATCCCTTCGATGTGGAGAACGAGGACTACTACATCCACATCACGACGGGTACGCACGTTGCCCAGATCTGCCTCTTCTTGCTGACCGAGAGCCGCCATCTGCCCGGTCGCCTGCTGCAGGCGTCACCACCTCGCCACTCGGGTGCCACGGCCAGCGTGGGCGAGCTGGGCGTGATTGACCTTGACCTGTCCCGCTACGACCGCCTGGCCCAGCGCTTCCAGGGTGAGCAGCAGGAAGATCGCACGCACCTGAAGAGCGGCATTGCCACGCGTAACCCAGCGTTCAACCGGATGATCGAGCAGATCGAAACGGTCGGCAGCCGGTCCACCGCACCGATCTTGCTGTTGGGGCCGACCGGCGCAGGCAAGAGCCAGCTCGCGCGCCGGCTATTCGAACTCAAGCAGGCACGCCGTGAGGTGAGTGGGCGCTTTGTCGAGGTGAACTGCGCGACCTTACGCGGCGATGGCGCGATGAGCGCGCTGTTCGGTCACGTCAAAGGGGCTTACACCGGTGCCGCGGGAGAACGCGCAGGCCTGCTTCGCAGCGCCGACAAGGGTCTGCTGTTCCTCGATGAGATCGGCGAGCTAGGTGCCGACGAGCAGGCGATGCTGTTGCGCGCGCTAGAGGACAAGCGATTCCTCCCCGTCGGTGCCGATCGCGAAGTGGGCAGCGATTTTCAGTTGATTGCCGGTACCAACCGTGAACTTGGCAAGCGTGTTACCGAGGGACGTTTTCGCGACGATCTCTATGCCCGGTTGAACATCTGGTCATTCCACCTGCCAGGTCTTGCCGAACGCCTGGAAGACATCGAGCCTAATCTTGATTTCGAGCTGGACCGCTTCGCACGGGATGAAAATCGCCGGGTCACGTTCAACAAGGAAGCCCGGACGCGTTATTTGTCGTTCGCGACATCGGGCGATGCTGCATGGTCAGGAAATTTTCGTGACCTCGGCGCATCGGTGACGCGCATGGCGACGCTTGCCCCGGCTGGGCGCATCAATGAAGCGTGCGTCGATGAAGAGCTCGCACGGTTACGCCGTTTGTGGCGCCACGAGGAAGGTGAGGGCGAAGTCCTTCGCACATTGCTCGGCGATGCCTTCGACGAAATCGATCTGTTCGATCGCGTGCAACTGGCTGAAGTAGTGAAGGTCTGCCGGCGCTCCCGCACGATCTCCGATGCGGGGCGCCAGCTCTTCGCCGCATCGCGGGCAAAGCGCGTAAGTACCAACGACGCCGATCGCCTCCGCAAGTACCTTGCGCGCTTCGACCTCAGCTGGGATGCCGTCAGCGAGGCTTAGCGCCTCGCATAGGTTACTTAGCCGCTGACGTCGCAGGTGCGGGTGCGGGTGCGGGTGCGGGTGCGTAGAAAATGCGCAGTGCGCATTCGTAATCGGTGTGCGGCATGAGGTCCATCGTGGCGCGTCGCTCGTCGAGGTGCGCGGGATCCTCTACCGGATCCATCTTCATCGCCGACAGGTCCTTCATGTTGGTACCCGAGTATTGCGTGCCGTAGCGCTGCGGTTTGCCTTCATGGCGGAGGACGCGATCAGTGAGCATGGCGACATCGCCTTTCTTCAGTTCGCCCGCTTCACCGCGTGCGGTCACCTGCGGAAGCATCGACTGCATGAACGGCACATCGTCCACCGCGTGCTGCACGAGGATGAAAGCGGCATTGACGCCCGCAAGGCCTACAGCGTTGGCGTGGGGGAAGCCATCCTTGGTGAAGCGCGCCTTGATCCAGGCAAGGTTGTCTTTATCGACCTTGGCCATCGCTTCGTAGCGGCTCTTGTCCTGGGGCGAAGCAATCCATTCGTTGCGGGTGCGTTGATCGAGCTCGAGGCGCGTGCGCAGTTCATTGCGCAGGTCGGGATCGGAGAAGCCGCCGGCCTTGTTGTCGCGTTCGACTCCATCCGCGGAGAGGGCTGGGAATGCCTTGTTCATCTTCTCCGTCCATGCTGCCACGGCCGGGCACTTCGCCGCTACGGCATCGTCCTTGGCATCAGCGAATGCGGCACCCGAGATAGCCAGGCAAAGCGTGGCCAGCGAAATTCGACGGATACGCGGGTATGGCATGGGAGTGCCCCTCCTTGAATGACTATCCGGCCCGGTGGCAAACCGGTACGGCATATAAATGATTAGGTCTGCCGTCTTTCGACGCGACGATAGGCGTCTGTGAACCCGTGGACCAGGCTTGCGACGGCCACCAACGTGGGACTACGGGATGCGTCGTCGGTTCAACGGCCTGACCGGGTTCGGGGATCAGCACATCCACATTCGCGCAGTGTGCCGCCGCAAGTATGCGCTCCGGTGGCTCAGTCCATGCGTGATGGGCGAGCTTCACCAGGCCCCAGTGAACGGGAATCATGGTGCGGGCCTTCACTTCCTGGTGCACCAGCACCGCTTGTTCGGGGCCGAGGTGCCAGTCAGGCCATTGCGCATCGTACTGGCCGGATTCAATCAGGCTGAGATCGAACGGGCCGTACTTCTCGCCGACCTCGGGAAAGCTGTCGTTGAGGCCGGTGTCGCCCGAGTAGAAGACGCGGTGATGGGGGCCGATTAATGCATAGCCGGTCCACAGAGTCTGGTTGCTACGTGCGCTAAGCCTTCCTGACGCATGCCGCGACGGCGTGGAGACGATGCTGACCGCGCCGACTTTCGCTTCCTGCCACCAATCCAGCTGGGTAAAGCGATCGCTGGGAATGCCCCAACCGACGAGATGCGAAGCGACGCCAAGCGGCACGATGAAACGTGCGCCGCGCGCATACAACGCCTGCACGGAAGCGCGGTCGAGGTGGTCGTAATGATCATGCGAGATCACCACTACATCGACGCGGGGAAGATGGTCGATCGAGACCGGTGGTGGGTACCAGCGCTTTGGGCCTAGCCACCCGAACGGCGATGTTCGCTCGCTCCAGAACGGATCGATCACGATGTTCGTGCCATCGATCTCTAGCAACATTGACGAGTGGCCGAACCAGGTCAAGCGAAGGCCGCTTGCCGGTGGCGCCTTGTATAACGGCGATGAGTCGACCGTCGGCACCGGGTGATCGGGTTCTTCGCCGGGCTGCGATTCAAAAATCTGCAGGATGCCGCCACGCAGGTTCGAGAACATGGCTTGCGGATTCTGGAATTGATCGCCTTTCCATTCCGGTGATTGCTCGTTGCGCGCGACGAATTCACCCTTGGGCAGGGTGCCGATGTTCGGCCACGCGGAAATCGCGACAAAAACCAGGAATACGACGAGGAGGGCGGCTACGTAGCCGAGATACCTGAAAAAGCGTTTCAATCCATGGGCTCCGCAAGGGTGACTCACCATAACACCGCGTAACCCTGTAGGAACGCGCTTGCGCGCGATAACCTTTCGCGAACGAGCAACATGATCTGCTGTTCGTTGCTAAGAGCTATCGCGCGTAAGCGCGCTCCTACATTTTTTGCTTAGCCCTTCGGCATCGTCGCCATGTCGATGACGAAGCGATAACGCACATCGTTCTTGGCCAGACGCACATAGGTCTCGTTGATCGAGGCCATGTCGACCATTTCGACGTCAGAGACAATGTTGTGCTCGGCGCAGAAATCCATCATCTCCTGCGTCTCCGCCATGCCACCGATCGCCGAGCCAGCGACCGCGCGACGCGGAAGCATCAGCGCACCACCCGGGAAAGCGTCGAGCGGGGTGAGGGCGCCGACGAGCACCATCGTGCCATCCAGCTTCAGGAGCATGAGGTACGGCAGGATGTCGTGGCTGACCGGCACGGTGTTCAGCAGGAAATCGAACTTCGAAGCGGCAGCTTCCATCTGCTTCGGGTCCGTCGAGACGAGCACTTCGTCAGCGCCCAGACGCTTCGCGTCGGCACCCTTGGCTTCCGAGGTGGTGATCATGGTGACGTGCGCACCCATGGCCTTGGCGAACTTCACGCCCATGTGGCCGAGACCGCCGAGGCCGATGACGCCGACCTTCTGGCCCTTGCCGACCTTCCAGTGGCGCAGCGGCGAGTAGGTGGTGATGCCGGCGCAGAGCAGCGGAGCGGCAGCCTTGAGGTCCAGCTTCTCCGAAATCTTCACCACGAAGCGCTCTTCAGTGACGATATCGGTTGAGTAGCCACCCTGCGTGGCGGTCTTCTTGTCCTGCTCGGTGCCGTTGTAGGTGAAGCTGGTATGCACCGTGCAGTACTGCTCAAGGTCCTGCTTGCACGACTCACAGGTGCGGCACGAATCGACCATGCAGCCGACGCCGGCGAAATCGCCGACCTTCAACTTGGTCACGGCGGAACCGACCGCCTTCACGCGGCCCACGATCTCGTGGCCGGGAACCATCGGGAACACCGAATTGCCCCAGTCGCCCTTAGCCTGGTGCAGGTCGGAGTGGCACACGCCGCTATAGAGAATCTCAACGTGTACGTCGTGCGCGCCCACATCGCGGCGGTTGAACGTGAACGGGACGAGGGGCGACGTGGCGTCTTTGGCGGCAAAACCGTGGACTTCAAACATGGGTGTCATCCTCTACAGGGGTCTGGGAAAGCGGGAAACAATAACCCTCAACAATCTGGCGCGCCAACGGGATTATTCGGACGAATCATTGAGGTATTCTTCATAATCATGCGCCCAGACAATCTTTCACATCTGGCGGCCTTCGCGGCCGTGGCCCGCCATAGCAGCTTCCGTAAGGCGGGCGCTGAACTTACTTTGTCGACTTCGGCCATCAGTTACGCCATCCGGGGGCTGGAGGAGCGGCTGGGGGTCATGCTCTTTCACCGGACCACCCGCAGCGTGTCGCTGACCGAAGCAGGACAACGGCTCCTCGAGCGCCTGCAGCCTGCCCTGCGTGATGTCGGTGACGCCCTGGAAGAGATGAACGACTTCCGGGCCCATCCGGCGGGAACGCTCCGCATGAACATGCCACGCGTGGCTGGCCAACTCTTGTTGCCACCGCTCCTGCCGGGCTTCCTGGCGGCCTACCCCGATATTCACGTGGAGGCTGTGGACGACGACGGGATGATCGATATCGTGGCCTCGGGCTATGACGCCGGCATCCGCTTCCACGAGGCCGTGCCCGAAGACATGATCGCCGTGCCATTTGGGGGGATGCAGAAGAGTGCCTGCGTGGCTTCTCCCGCGTACATCGCCAGGCACGGCGTGCCCTTGCATCCTTACGATCTGATGCAGCACGACTGCATCCGCTTCCGCTTTCCCAGTGGCCGGCTGTACAAATGGGAGTTCGAGCAGGGCGAAACGAAGCTGGAACTCGACGTACGTGGCCGCTGCACGTTTGGCGACTTCTGCGTCTCGGTCGACGCTGCGATTGCAGGCGTGGGCTTCACCCTGGTCATGGACGAGCAGGTGGATGAATACGTTCGCGAGGGCAAGCTCGTCCGCGTCCTCGAGGACTGGTGCCCGCCATACCCCGGCTTCATGCTCTATTACCCCCGCCAGCGCCGCGTCACCTCGGCCCTCCGCGCCTTTATCGAATACCTCCGCGACCACACCTGAAACTCCAGTCTTGCCAATAACTTGTAGGAGCGCGCTTGCGCGCGATAGGCCCCGCGTCAACGCTGCAAGCGCTAGCACCCGTCACCCTCGAGGCGTAAACTGACGCGATTGCTGCGCCGCACAACGGCGCGCGCCCACGTCCCAGGTTGCCTCTTCCCATGACCTCCGCCGCCCTCGCACTCGATTCGGGCACCGCGCCCGTCCGCGCGCCCCACGTCGGGCTCGTCATCCTCGCCCTCGCCGTCGGTGGCTTCGCCATTGGCACCACTGAATTCGCTTCGATGAGCATGCTGCCGTTGTTCGCGCAGGGCCTCGGCATCGATGCGCCGACCGCCGGCCATGCCATCAGCGCCTATGCGCTCGGTGTCGTCGTCGGTGCACCGATCATTACCGTGCTCGGCGCGCGCATGCCGCGGCGCCGGCTGCTTTTGCTGCTCATGGCGATGTTCACCGTGTTCAATGGCCTGACCGGCCTGTCGCCGAGCTACCACTGGATGCTGGTGTTCCGCTTCCTCGCCGGCCTGCCCCACGGCGCTTACTTTGGCGTGGCCGCGCTGGTGGCGAGTTCACTCGTCCCGGCTAACCGGCGTACCCGTGCGGTGGGGCAGATGTTCCTCGGCCTCACGGTGGCCACGATCGCCGGCGTACCGCTGGCGAGCTGGCTCGGCCAGCTAGTCGGTTGGCGCTGGAGTTTTGCACTGGTGGCGGTGCTCGGCATCCTCACGATGAGCGCGGTGTTCGCGTTCGCGCCGAACACGCCGGCTAACCCGAACGCCAGTCCGCTACGCGAACTTAGTGCGCTGAAGCGTTCGCAGGTGTGGATCACCCTGGGCATTGGCGCGATCGGCTTCGGCGGCATGTTCGCGGTGTATACCTACCTCGCCGACATCCTGCTCAGCGTCACGCACATGCCGCTGTCGACCGTACCTTGGATCATGGGTGTGTTCGGTGTCGGCATGACGCTCGGCAATATGATCGTCCCGGTGTTCGCCGATCGCGCGCTGATGCGCACGGCCGGTGCGCTGCTTCTCTGGGCGCTGATCGTTCTCGCGATTTTCCCGTTCACCGCGGGCAATGTATGGACGCTCGGCATCGCCGTGTTCTTCATCGGCATCAGCGGCGCGCTGGGTACCGTGCTTCAGACACGTCTCATGGATGTCGCCGGTGATGCACAGGCGTTGGCCGCTGCGCTGAACCATTCGGCATTCAACACGGCGAATGCTCTCGGGCCATTCCTGGGTGGCCTGGCTATCGCGCATGGCTACGGCTGGACCTCACCCGGTTGGGTTGGAAGTGGCCTGGCGCTTGGTGGTTTGTTGCTTTGGGGTGTTTCTATTGCTCTGGAGCGTAACAGCGAATTGCGAGAAACGACCCAGGCTTGCTGATCGGACGGACGGCAGACCTACACGTTCCTTTCCGCCTTTCAAGCGGATCTTTGAGAACATCGTTACTTGCCAATACAGAACGAGCTAAAGATCGCTCCGAGCAGGTCATCCGACGAGTAAGCGCCTGTGATTTCGCCGAGTGCCAGTTGCGCATGCCGAAGTTCTTCGGCAGCCAGTTCACCAGCATGTGCGCTGTGCAGTGCTTCGGAAGTACGCACCAGATGAGCCTCGACCCCTTCAAGTGCAACGACATGCCGGCGGCGCGCGCTGAATGCGCCATCTCCGGCACCTGCGGTAGCGAGAGCGCGGAGTGTCTTGCGCAGCGCCTCAAGGCCATCGCCAGTGCGCGCCGATAACCACAGCTTCTCGTGATCGGCTGCCTGGACATGATGAGCACGTTCACCATCAAGGTCGATCTTGTTCACGACGACGATCCGCGCAGCGTGCGGCGGTGTGCCTTCAAGAAAATCCACGTCGCCTTGGACATGCGCATCATCCGTTACCAGGATGGCGACGTCACATCGCTCAAGTTGCGCACGTGCGCGACGGATGCCTTCACGCTCCACCACATCATCGGACTCACGAAGCCCCGCCGTGTCAGCGAGCTCAAGCGTCACGCCGTCGATGCGGATCGACTCGCGCAACACATCGCGCGTGGTGCCGGCAATATCGGTAACGATCGCGCGCTCCGATCCGGCGAGCGCATTCAGCAAGCTCGACTTACCCGCATTAGGCCGGCCGACGATGGCGACGGTGATGCCATCATTGAGACGAACACCACGACGCGTCTCGGCAAGCAGCGCATCCAGGTTCACGCGCAACGCGGCGAGCTTATCGCCAATCACCGGATCTGCGAGGAAGTCGATCTCCTCTTCAGGGAAATCGATCGCAGCCTCGATGTGTACGCGCAAGCCAATGAGCTCGGCGAGCAAGGCATCCACGCGGGCTGAGAACACACCTTCCATCGAACGCAACGCGGCTCGCGCACCCGCTTCCGATGTCGCGCTGACGACATCGGCAACGGCTTCCGCCTGGGCGAGGTCCAGCTTCCCATTAAGGAACGCGCGTTCGGTGAATTCACCCGGGCGGGCGAGGCGGGCGCCGAGTGAGACGCATCGGCGGAGCAGGGCGTCGAGCAACACCGCGCTGCCGTGCCCCTGCAACTCGAGGACGTGCTCACCGGTATAGGAGGCGGGGCCGGGAAAGTAGAGCAGGATCCCGCGATCAATCAGTTCGCCGGCCGCGTCACGAAACGCGGCGAAGTGCGCGTGCCGTGGTTTCGGTTCCCGGCCGAGCATGCTCGCCGCGATCGCCGGAACCAGGGGCCCGGAAACACGAACGGCGCCGACTCCCGCCGCGCCGGCGCCGGTGGCGATGGCTGCGATGGTGTCGGCGCCGTGGGTCATCGTGACTTACGCCGTGCGGGCCTTTTCGTGGGCCTTGTCGACGCTGCGGTTGATGTACCACTGCTGGAGCAGGCTGGTCGCACCGTTGACGGTCCAGTACAGCACCAGGCCCGACGGGAAGAAGGCGAAGAACACACCGAAGATCAGCGGCATCACCTTCATCATCTTGGCCTGGGTCGGATCCATGCCCGCAGTCGGCATCATGCGCTGGGTGAGCAGCGTGACCAGGAAGTACAGCACCGGCAGGACGTAGAAGGGATCCGGCGCGGAGAGATCGTGGATCCAGCCGAAGAACGGCGCGTGGCGCAGCTCGATGGATTCTGACAGCACGCGGAGCAGGCCGATGAAGATCGGGAAGGTGATGAGGATGGGCAGGCAGCCCGCCATCGGATTCACCTTCTCCTTCTTGTACAGCTCCATCATGGCCTGCTGCATCTTCATGCGGTCGTCGCCATAGCGCTCCTTGAGCGCCTGGACACGCGGCTGCAGTTTGCGCATGCGGGCGCCCGAACGGAACTGTGCGTCGGTCAGCTTGTATAGCGCCGTCTTGATCAACAGCACCAGCAGGATGATCGCGACACCCCAGTTACCGCTGATCGCGTGCAACTGCGACAGCAACCAGTGCAGCGGGGTGGCGATGATCGTCAGCCAGCCGTAGTTCGCGGTCAGATCCAGGCCCGGCGCGATCGCGTCGAGCGTGCCTTGCAGGCGCGGGCCCACATACAGGCGGGCCAGGCTATCCGTGGTCTGGCCAGGGGCGACCGAGATCGCCGGGCCGAACGCGCGGACCAGGTAACGCGGCGTCAGCGAGGCCGGATCGACGATGTTGCTGCTGTAGGAAACGTTCTGGTCAGCGGGCGGGATCCACGCCACCAGGAAGTAATGCTGGAGCATGCTGATCCAGCCGCCAGTGATAGCGCGGTTCAGCGGCTTCTTTTCGAAGTCGGCGAAGTTCAGCGATTCAAACTTGGTCTCGGGGCCATACAAGCCCGCGCCGAGGAAGCTGTGCTGTGCCGGATCGGTGTACGACTTGAACCAGCTGGCCTTCTCGGCCGGCGCGCGCTGCAACTGCTGGTACGCATTACCCGTCCAGGTGGCCTGCGAACCGTTATCAATGCGCTGGTCCAGGTCGACCACGTAGTCCATGCGCTTCAGCGTGTAGCGCTTGGTGACCTTCACCCCCGAGGGATCAGACCAGGTCAGGTCGAGGCTGACGGACTTCTCGCCATCGGCGAGCACGGCCTCGGTTTTCTCGGCGTGGAAGAGGGCGCGGTGGTCCGGTGCGGCGCCGTTATTGCTGACCAGGCCATCCTGCGCGGCGAAGTAGGTCTTCGCGTCGTCATCCAGCAGGCGAGCCGGCGGCGGGGTCGGGTCCTTGCGGGTCACCGGCAGCGAGGGGTAGTACAGGAGTTCCGAGCGGATGATGCTGCCGCCGCGGGTATCGATGGTCAGGCGGAGCACATCGTTCTGCAGCGTGACCAGCTCGGCCTTTCCGGCCGGGGTCGCCGACGTATCCGATGGCACGTTCGCGGGGACCGCCGCACCGGGCACGCTGGCGTCGGCGCTGGGCTTGCCATCGGCCTGCGCTGCCGCGACGGGCTGGGCGGGCGGCTTCGGAGCGTAATCCTGCTCCCACTGCGTCCACAGCACATACGCCACGAACGCGAGCGCAAAGAAGAGAAGGGTACGCGTTTGATTCATCAGCTTAAGCCAGATCCGTTAGGCACCGCGGCCGATATAAGGACGGGCAGGCGGGCGGGAAAGAGGTCAACGCGAGATTGTGCCGTCGGCACCCTCGCGCTTCAACGGCTTGATGCGACGGAGCAGGCCATCCAGTTCCGCCAACAGGACGTCACCGGGGACTTCAACCGCGCTGTCGCGAGCCATGACGAGGATATCGACGGGCGGCAGGTCTGGCCGTGCGCGGCGAAACGCCTCACGCGCCAGGCGCTTGATGCGGTTCCTGTCCACGGCACGCTTGGAGCAACGCTTGGATATCGCCAGGCCAAGCCGGGCGGTATCGGTCGTGTTGTTTCCGAAGCGCAAAAGAAAACAGCGGCCGCCGAGGCGACCGCTGACATTTCGCAGGGCGGCGAAGTCGGCGGCGCGGCGTAGCCGCGCATCGCGCGGCAGGGCTGCGGCACGCACGACCGGCGTACCGATTACGGGATCAGGCGCTTACGACCCTTCGCGCGACGGGCGTTCAGGATCTTGCGGCCATCGGCCGTGGCCATACGGGCGCGGAAGCCGTGGGTACGGGCGCGCTTGAGCTTGCTGGGCTGGAAAGTACGCTTCATGGCGCTTGCATCCGGATGAAGATCAAAATTGGCCCAAAAGTATGCGGGACATTCCCGAAGGATGTCAAGCGCTTGGCTATGGGATGACAGGATGCCCCGTGCAGGGCGTACACCGAGGCCGTGCTGGAAGGCTGGTAGACTTCATCGTCCACCCTGCGCGCAAGCGCCCCTTCACGCTGTGGCAAAGAATACCCGATGAGTGATCTCTGGAGGCGCTGTCTTGAGCGTCTTGATGGCGAATTGAGCCCCGAAGACGTCCATACCTGGCTCATGCCCTTGCAGGCCCGGGAAGACGGCACGGGCCTGTACCTGTACGCGCCAAACCCGTATTCGCTGGATACGATCCGCAGCCAGTTCCTGGTCCGCATCGAAGCGATCATCGAACACCTGGCGGGTCATCCCCTGCCCGTGCGCCTCGAAGTGGGTTCGCACGGCAGCCGCCCCGCGCCCGCTCGGCCCGCATCCGCCGTGGCCGCAAGCATGCATGCACCGTCCGCCGCTTCCACGTCGGCGATGCATGTGCAAGCCGCGCCCGAGCCGCCGCATCAGCACAACCTGGATCCGCACTACACGTTCGAGACGTTCGTTGAAGGCAAATCCAACCAGTTGGGCAAGGCCGCGGCGATGCAGGTCGCGATGAACCCCGGTCGCGCCTACAACCCGCTGCTTCTGTATGGCGGCACCGGTCTCGGCAAGACCCATCTCATGCATGCCGCCGGTAACCTGCTCGTGCAGAACAACCCCGGCGCGAAGGTGCTCTACCTTCGTTCGGAACAGTTCGTCAGCGGCATGGTGAAGGCGCTGCAGCAAAAGAACATGGATGACTTCAAGCGCCGATTCCGTTCGGTGGACGCGCTGCTTATCGACGATATCCAGTTCTTCGCCGGCAAGGACACCACACAGGAAGAGTTCTTCCACACGTTCAATGCGCTGTTCGAAGCAAAGCAGCAGATCATCCTTACCTGCGATCGCTATCCCAAGGAACTGGACAAGCTCGAGCCACGGCTGAAATCGCGCCTGGGTTGGGGTCTGTCGGTGGCGATCGAGCCACCGGACTTCGAGACCCGCGCTGCGATCCTGCTGTCCAAGGCGACCGATAAGGACATGGCGTTATCGGAAGACGTGGCGATGCTGCTCGCACGCCGCATCCGCTCCAACGTGCGTGATCTTGAAGGCGCTCTCAACACGCTGGCCGCACGCGCGAACTTCTATCGCCGCGACATCACCACGGATTTCGCGGAAGAGACCCTTCGCGACCTGCTTAACACGCATGCACAGGCGGTCACGGTACCGAACATCCAGAAGACCGTCGCGGACTACTACCAGGTGCGCCTGTCCGACCTGCTCTCCAAGCGCCGTGTGCGCTCCTTGGCGCGCCCGCGACAGGTCGCCATGGCCCTGTCCAAGGAACTTACCGAGCACAGCCTGCCGGAGATTGGCGAGGCCTTTGGCGGTCGCGACCATACGACGGTGCTCCACGCCTGTCGCACGATCCGCGGTTTCTGTGAGAAAGACGTGCGCATGCGGCAGGATTGGGAACAGCTAATACGTATCTTGACTGGCTGAGAACCTGTGGATAATAGGTGGACGACCTGAGGACGGTTTCAGGCTTCAGAGTTATCCACAATGCACCCACATGAAACCGCCCGTCAAAGCCAGTCGATATTATTCTGTAAGAAGTTGAAAGGGAACGAGTTATCTGACTTTTCAAGATATCCACCGGCCCTATAACAACCACTATAAAATCTTTAAAACCTTAAAAGCAGGAGAAGGGGTCGCATGCAATTCAGCATCCAGAGGGAAGTTCTGCTCAAACCCCTGCAGCAGGTCGTGGGCGTTGTAGAACGCCGACAGACGCTGCCCGTCTTGGCTAACCTGCTGGTACGTGCCTCCGGTAGCGAGGTGTCCTTTACCGGCACGGATCTCGAAGTCGAGATGGTGGCCACCACCGCCGCGGACGCCGTGCAGGAAGGTGAGATCACGATTCCAGCCCGCAAGCTATTCGATATCGTTCGCGCACTGCCCGATGGTGCGAAGATCGATCTGAAGCTAAACGGCGATCGCATCGCGTTGAACGCAGGCCGCAGCCGGTTCACCCTGGCGACGCTACCGGCGACTGAGTTCCCGACCATCGATGAAATCGAGTTGGTCGAGCGCGTGACCCTGCCTGAGGAAGTACTGCGCGATCTGATGGAACGCACCGCATTCGCCATGGCGAATCAGGATGTCCGTTATTACCTCAACGGCATGCTGCTCGATCTACAGGAACACACGCTGCGTTGCGTTGCGACCGATGGCCATCGCCTGGCACTGAAGGAAACCCGCCTGGAGAGCTCTGTGTCGGCGCGTCGCCAGATCATCATCCCCCGCAAGGGTGTGAATGAGCTAATCGGCTTGTTTGAGTCGGGCGAGGGCACGGTGGAGCTCGAGTTTGGTCGGAATCACCTCCGCGTTCGCCGCGGTGGCGTGCAGTTCACCTCGAAGCTCATCGACGGTCGCTTCCCGGATTACGAAGCGGTGATCCCGCTGGGTGCCGACAAGACCGCCACGATCGAGCGCGATGTCCTGCGTAGCGCCCTGCAGCGCGCCGCGATTCTTTCCAATGAAAAGTACCGCGGCGTGAAACTCGAGCTGCAGCCCGGTCACATCAAGATCGTGGCGCACAACCCGGAGCAGGAAGAAGCCCAGGAAGAAGTCGAAGCCGAGACAGTCGTCAGCGATCTCGCGGTCGGCTTCAACGTCGGATATTTGCTGGATGCCCTGGGCGCACTGCGCGGTGACAAGGTTCGCCTGAACCTTCGTGACGCCCAGTCCAGCTGCCTGCTGCAGGAAGAGGGCAACGATGAAGCTCGCCACGTGGTGATGCCGCTTCGCCTCTGACCCCACGACCGGGTAAAGTTCGGCCACGACGCCGGGGATGTCTTCGACACCCCCGGCGTCGTTCGTTTTGGCATGGGATGAAGGCGGGGAATGAAGTTCGAGTCGCTGCGAATCGCTGGCCTGCGTTGCCTGGAAGGGGTTTCGATCACGCCGGCACCGGGGATCAATGTCTTCGTAGGTGCCAATGGCGCTGGAAAGACGAGCGTGCTCGAGGCCGCCTACCTGCTCTCGCATGGGCGTTCGTTTCGATCGGGGTCGCGGGACATCCTACTGAGGCGAGGTAGTACGGCGCTCTCGGTGTTTGCTGAGGTCAGCTCAGGTGACGGGCGAACGAGGCGGCTCGGGCTGGGACGGGAGAGCGGCCGCTGGCAGGCGAGAGTGGATGGCGATACCGTCTCACTTGGCTCCTTGGTCCAGGAGTGCGCCGTGGTCTGTTTCGAGCCAGGCTCGCACGACCTCATCGCCGGAGGCTCGGAAGAGCGCCGACAGTTCCTCGATTGGGGTTTGTTCCACGTGGAACACGCGTTTGTGAATCAGTGGCGCCGCTACCAACGGGCGTTGAAGCAAAGAAACGCGTTGCTGCGCGCTGGCTCACCTCTGGATCCTAGTCTCATCGAACCGTGGGAATCTGAACTAGCGGGGTCAGGGGAGGCGCTATCCGCTTTCCGTCAGGGCTACCTTGACCGGCTTCTTCCCCATATCTGCGGTTTCATGAGCAACGTCCTTCCAGAACTTGGCGAGTTCGTCGTCCGCTACAAGCCGGGCTGGGACGAAGCCAACGATCTGGCAACAACGCTGGTTGAGCGCCGCCACCGCGATCTGGCTCGGGGGCATACGACCGCTGGCCCGCATCGAGCTGACTTCTCAGTCGCCTTCGAGCACGCTCCGCTGCGTGAGCACCTCTCTCGCGGCCAGGAAAAGCTCTGCGCCCTGGCCTGCCTGCTCGGTCAGGCCTCGCTACACGCCGAAATGCGAGGCGAATGGCCGGTCATCTGTCTCGATGACCTTGCTTCGGAGCTCGATCGTACCCATCAAGAGTGGGTGGTTGCCCAGCTCATGGGCCGCGATGTGCAGGTGCTGGTGACGGGTACCGAGATCCCCCATGCCCTTGCCGACCAGCCGGTCACAGTGTTCCACGTGGAACAGGGTGCTGTGACGGTTTTGCTATAATCGACCGACTGTCCTGGTGATGCGCCTAGCGCGTGCCGGGGCCTCCTGCGTCATTACCAGGCCTCGCATGAACGAACCTCTCGATCCGACCAACACGAACGCTTACGACTCCGGCAGCATCAAGGTCCTCAAGGGCCTGGACGCGGTCCGTAAGCGCCCCGGTATGTATATCGGCGATACGGACGACGGCACCGGCTTGCACCACATGGTGTTCGAGGTGGTGGATAACGCCATCGACGAAGCGCTTGCCGGTTACTGCGACTACGTGACGGTGACCATCCTGCAGGACGGCTCGGTCAGTGTGTCTGACAACGGCCGCGGCATCCCGGTGGATACCCATCCGGAAGAGGGCAGGTCCACCGCCGAAGTGGTCATGACCGTGCTCCACGCCGGCGGAAAGTTCGATGCGAACTCATACAAGGTGTCTGGCGGCCTCCATGGCGTCGGCGTCTCCGTGGTCAACGCGCTCAGCTCCAGCCTGTGGCTGACGATCTGGCGCGACGGCAAGACCTGGACCCAGGAATATGCCCACGGCGAGCCCGTGGCGCCCATCGCGCCCACCGGGGATACCACCCGCCGCGGCACCATGGTCCGCTTCCTGCCCAGCCGCCTCACGTTCACCAACAACTATGAGTTCCACTACGACATCCTCGCGAAGCGTCTCCGCGAGCTGGCGTTCCTGAACTCCGGCGTCACGATCGAACTCGTCGATGAGCGCAACGATCGTAAGGACATCTTTGCGTACGAGGGCGGCATCAAGTCCTTCGTGCAGCACCTGGCGCAGCTGAAGACGGCCCTGCACCCCTCGGTCATCAACTTCAGTTCCACTACGGATGGCATCACCGTCGAACTGGCCATGCAGTGGACGGATGCCTACCAGGAGACGATGTTCTGCTTCACCAACAATATTCCCCAGCGTGATGGCGGTACCCACCTCACGGGCTTCCGCGCGGCGCTGACCCGCACGCTGCAGAGCTACATTGAGAAGGAAGGCCTGGCCAAGAACGCCAAGGTCGCGCTTTCCGGCGACGACATGCGCGAAGGCGTGATCGCCGTGCTCTCGGTCAAGGTGCCAGACCCGAAGTTCTCCTCGCAGACCAAGGACAAGCTCGTTTCCAGCGAGGTGAAAACCGCGGTGGAGCAGGTCGTCAACGACAAGCTCGCCGAGTTCCTGCTGGAAAACCCGAACGAAGCCAAGGCCATCGCTTCGAAGGCCGTCGACGCGGCTCGCGCCCGCGAGGCTGCGCGCAAAGCGCGCGAGATGACTCGCCGCAAGGGCGCGCTGGATATCGCCGGCCTGCCGGGCAAACTGGCGGATTGCCAGGAAAAGGATCCCGCGCTTTCCGAACTGTTCCTGGTCGAGGGCGATTCCGCAGGTGGCTCGGCCAAGCAGGGCCGTAATCGCCGTACCCAGGCCGTGCTCCCGCTGAAGGGCAAGATCCTCAACGTCGAGAAAGCTCGTTTCGACAAGATGATCTCATCGGCCGAAGTCGGCACGCTGATCACGGCGCTCGGCACCGGCATCGGCAAGGACGAGTACAACCCCGACAAACTGCGCTACCACCGCATCATCATCATGACCGATGCGGACGTGGACGGTTCGCACATCCGTACCCTGCTGCTGACCTTCTTCTACCGCCAGATGCCCGAGCTGATCGAGCGCGGCCACGTGTATATCGGCCTGCCGCCGCTGTACAAGGTGAAGCAAGGCAAGCAGGAGCTTTACATCAAGGACGACACCGTCCTGAACGACTTCCTGATTTCGAGCGCCGTCGACAATGCGTCGCTCGAGCCGGAAGAGGGTGCGCCGGGCATCGGTGGCGAGCCGATCGAGAAGCTGTTGCGTGACTACCAGGCGGCACTCGACCAGATCGAGCGCATGTCGCATCGTTTCGATACATCCGTGCTCACCGCGATGATCGAGCATGCACCGCTGGAAGAGCGCTTCTGGAGCGATGCCACGGCCATGCAGGCCTGGCTCGACGGCATCGCCACGCGGCTTAGCGCGAGTGGCCTCGGCAAGCCTACCTACACGCTGCGTTTCCGCCCGGCACTGAACGAGCAGGGCGCGGCGGTGGAAGTCGAGCGCATGCAGCACGGCCTCAGCCACACCTGGATCATGAACCAGGCGTTCTTCAGCGGCATCGATTTCCGCGCGATCGCGACGATCAGCGCCCAGCTTGCCGAGCTCAGCCTGAAGCCGGGCGCCGTGATTCGCCGTGGCAATGGCTCCCGCGGGGTGACCCGTTTTGCAGAAGTGCGCACCTGGCTGCTCGACGAAGCGAAGAAGGGCCGTACGATCCAGCGCTTCAAGGGCCTCGGTGAAATGAACCCGGAGCAGCTGTGGGAGACCACGGTGAACCCGGAGACGCGCCGCATGCTCCAGGTCGGTGTCGAAGACGCCGTCGCCGCCGACCAGATGTTCTCGATGTTGATGGGTGAAGCGGTCGAACCGCGTCGCGACTTCATCGAGTCGAACGCGCTGAAGGTTGCCAACCTGGATATCTGATTCCGCCCAATCACCTGGCGAATTAGATCGAAACGCCCGGTCGTCGAAAGACGGCCGGGCGTTTTCGTATCCTCAACGTTCGCCGGCGTAGGGTGGATCGAAAAGACGATTTCAAGGGCCAAAAAGCACCCCAATTTCGTCAGCGCCAACGTTCTTATAACAAGTCATTGTTTTGACTCTTCTTTTTTGTCGCGATGCGACTTGTTCTTAGGAATCAAATCGGGTTAACCTCTCTAGTCCCCCGGAGCACCGCCGCGTGCGACGACTCCTTCCACCGAGGTCAGTCAATGAAACAGGGTTTCTTCAACAAGATGGCGCTCGCTACCGCGATCGCTCTTTCACTTGCCAGTGGCGCTGTCGTTGCAAAAGACAAGCCTGCCGACGTCAAGAAGGAAGTGCTGTATCCGAACGCCACTCGCGCGGAACCCAAGCTCGACCTGAAGACCGAGAAGGATCAGAAGGCCATCAACGAAGGCCTCGACGCTGCCAACAACGGCGACAAGGAAAACGCACTCAAGATCCTGCAGCCGCTCGCCGATGGTTCGGCTACGAGCAGCAAGTACGCCCAGGCGCTCGCCCTGCAG
Organism: Luteibacter sp.; assembly: GCF_036500425.1. Lineage (GTDB taxonomy): Bacteria > Pseudomonadota > Gammaproteobacteria > Xanthomonadales > Rhodanobacteraceae > Luteibacter. The sequence continues at coordinate 90,192 of NZ_DASYCB010000020.1, read as the reverse complement.
GGCATCGCGAACATGAAGTACAACGATGGCGACGTTAAGGGCGCTATCACCACGCTCAAGCAGGCCCTCGATATCGGCGTCATGCCGAACGACACCTACTTCCAGCTGAAGTACATGTACACGCAGTTCCTCGTCGCCGATGAGCAGTACGCGCCGGCGCTGCAGTCGCTGCACGAGTGGCGCGACCAGGGCAAGAAGGAAACCGCTGAGTCGTACGGCCTCGAAGGCAACATCGATTACCGCCTCGAGAAGTACCCGGAAGCCATCGCCGCCATCACCAAGGCGAAGTCGATGCCGGACGCGAAGCCGCAGGGCTCGTGGGACCAGATCCTGATGGCCAGCTATTCGGAAACCGGCCAGGGTGACAAGGCCGCCCAGATGGCCTCCGATGAACTCGCCAAGAACCCGAACGATGCGACCGCGCTGAACAATGCGACCTCGTCGCTGATCCAGGCGCAGAAGTATCCGGAAGCGATCGCCCTGATGGAGAAGGCGCACACCGCCGGCGCCATCAAGGACGAGAAGCAGTATGTGAACTTCGCCAAGATCTACCTGATCGACGGCCAGAACAACGATTCCCGCCAGAAGGCCAATGCCCAGAAGGCTGCTGCCATCCTCAAGGAAGGCATGGACAAGGGTGTCGTGCAGAAGACCGGCGAGAATTACAACCTGCTCTCCGACTCGTACATCACCGCTGACGACATGGGCAGCGCGACTACCGCGTTGAACGAAGCCGTCAAGGTCGCGACCAATGGCGAACCGGCACTCAAGCTGGCTCGTGTAAATCTCCAACAGAACAAATACGCCGCTGCCGAAAAGGCCGCGACGGACGCCATCAGCAAGGGCGTGCAGCATAAAGGCCAGGCCTATATGGTGCGTGCGGAAGCCAAGCGTGGTCAGAAGAACAAGCAGGGTGCTATCGCGGACATGAAGCTCGCGGCGCAGGATCCTGAAACGTCTGCCAAGGCTAACGCCTGGTTGAAAACCGCAGGTAATCAGTAAGGCCTTGTAAAGTGCCGGAAGGGGGGCTTGTGGCCTGCCATGAAACTTCCCTTCAGGCGCTATACAAACGCCATATGCTGGTGTAACTTGCTTCTTTTCCGCTTGCAAAAACCCGCGTTCAGGCCATGTGATATTGCCGACGCCGGGAAGCAGCGGGCCCACTTCCGCTTGATTAGCTCTTGATAGTGACTGATGGCCTCAAGTAACGAATCAACCGGCCAAGCGCCGTTTAGTTGGGGGCGCACAAGTGCGTTGGCTGTTGCCATCGCGCTGCACTCGTTCGCCTTCCTGCTGCTGGTAGCGCCCATGGCGCCGCCCAAGTCGCAGGAAAAGCAGAAGGATAAGGTGGTCCAGGTCGATTTTATCGAGCCGCCGCCGCCGCCCCCCCCGCCGCCGCCGCCGCCCCCGGAACCCCCGAAGCAGCCGCCGCCGAAGATCATTCAGCAGGTGAAGCCGCCGCCGACACCGCCGCCGCCGGCTCCGCCGCCGCCGGCTGTTGAAGAGGCGAGCACGAATGCCGTTCCGGCACCGCCTCCGGCGCCTCCCGCGCCGCCGGCACCGCCTGCGGATATCGCGCCGAGCGAAAATCTGTCGTACCGTCAGCGTAACCCGCCAAAGTATCCGCCGCAGGCGGTTCGCCAGCGGCATGAAGGTACGGTGGTTCTTCTGGTTCTCGTGGCTGTCGACGGTACGCCGAAAGACATCCAGATCGACCAGTCGAGCGGTTTCCGCGAACTGGACAAGGCAGCGCAGGATGCGGCCAGGAACTGGCGATTCAACCCGGGCAAGCGAGGCGGTCAGGCCGTCGAAGGCTATGCACGTGTCCCCGTTACGTTCAACCTAAACCAGCTGTAAGCCCCCACCGCTTACAACTTTTAAGTTCACGCTTGACTTCCCAAGGGTAGCGTTATGTTGCAAGACACCTCCGCTCAGCCTGCTACGCCAGGTAACTCCAATGCCGACGCCCTCAAGCAGATGGGCTTCGACCACCTCATTCACAACTTCGACTTTCTCGGTTGGATTGTGTTCGTGGTGCTGGTCGCGATGTCCATCCTCTCGTGGTACTTCATCGTCGCCAACTTCATCCGTAACAGCATGGTGCGTTCGCGCGCCGACAAGGTGATCCAGGGCTTCTGGAACACGGCGTCGACGCAGGAAGCCATTCGTATGCTCGAAGAGCAGCCGAAGGGCGAACCGTTCTCGAAGATCGCGCTCGATGCCGCTTCGGCCGTCGCTCACCACCAGCAGGCTGCTGGCGGTCGCCTCGCCGAGTCGCTGTCGCGTTCGGAATTCATCGATCGCGCCCTTCGCCAGGCCGTGGCTCGTGAGAGCCTGCGTCTCGAAGGCGGCCTGACCCTGCTCGCCACGGTCGGTTCGTCGGCACCGTTCATCGGTCTGCTCGGTACGGTGTGGGGTATTTACCACGCACTTATCGGCATCGCCGCTTCGGGTTCGGCCTCGATGGATAAGGTCGCTGGCCCCGTCGGTGAAGCTCTGATCATGACCGCGTTCGGTCTGTTCACCGCTATCCCGGCCGTGCTTGCGTACAACTTCTTCATGCGCTCGAACCGCCTGACCTACGCCCAGTTCGACGAATTCGCGCACGACCTGCACGACTTCTTCGCCACCGGCGCCCGTGTCGAAGGCACGAAGTAATCGTTAGAGGAATTGACCCATGGCTATGAGCAGCGGGGGCAACTCCGGTGGGCCGATGTCAGAAATCAACGTCACGCCGCTCGTCGACGTGATGCTGGTTCTGCTGATCATCTTCATGATCACGGCACCACTGATGTCCCATAAGGTCCAGATCGATCTGCCGAAGGCTAATCCGAACGTAAAGGATGACACCCCGGTGGAGCCGCTGGATCTCGCGGTTAAGCCGGACGGTACGTACTTCCTCAATGACAACGAAGTCACTGAGGCTGAGTTGAAGGGTCAGTTCGCGGTTGCGGCGGCAAAGTCGCCGCAGCCGGAGCTCCAGATCCGCGCCGACCGCACCACCGAATATAAGGTGGTGAAGAAGATCCTTGGCGATGCCAAGGACGCCGGCATGGTCCACGTCGGCTTCATGTCGACTGGCAAGGAGTAACGAAATGGCATTCAGTTCAGGCAATTCCGGTGGCCCGATGTCGGACATCAACGTCACGCCGCTCGTCGACGTGATGCTGGTGCTCCTGATCATCTTCATGATCACGGCTCCGATGCTGTCGCATAAGATCAAGATCGATCTGCCGCAGCCGAATCCGAACATCGTCAATCCAGAAAATCCGCCGGATCCCGTCCGGCTGCAGATCCGCCAGGATGGCTCGCTGTATTGGAACGACACGCCGGTTGACGAGTTGGGCCTTCGCGCCCAGATCGCGGTGATCGCCCAGCAGTCGAACCAGCCGGAACTGCAGATCGACGCGGATGACGCGGTTCAGTACGAGGTCGTGGCTCGCGTGCTTTCTGACGCGAAGGGCCAGGGCCTGACCAAGATCGGCTTCGTTAATTCGCAGTAACCGATCGGGTCTGTCCGGTAATACTAAAAACCCCGCCTTACGGCGGGGTTTTTTTTATGTGCTTCATTTGCTCGGGTGTTGAGGCAACCGTGTATCGCGCGCAAGCGCGCTCCTACATGATCTTGTAGGAGCGCGCTTGCGCGCGATCGGTATTACTTCAAGATATCCAGATAAGCGCGAACCGTACTCGACAGGCCCTGGTAAAGCGCCTCGCCAATCAATGCATGGCCGATCGATACTTCGGCCAACCCAGGAATCGCTGCCTTGAACGTTCCCAGGTTCGCCTGGCTGAGGTCGTGTCCCGCATTGACCGCAAGCCCCGCCCGCTGTGCACGACGAGCCGTTTCGGCGAAGGCCGCAAGCTCCGCACGCGCATCGCCATCGTGGAATGCCGCTGCGTAAGGCCCGGTATAAAGCTCAATGCGCTGGATGCCGATCGCAACGGCTTCCGCAAAGCCTTCCCCGCCGGCATCGACGAACACGCTTACACGGCAACCGATTTCGCGGAATGCAGCGACGACCGGCTTAAGCGTGTCGATGTCCTTCGTCAGGTCGAATCCATGATCGGAGGTGATCTGCCCATCGCCATCCGGCACGAGCGTCACCTGGGTCGGCTCTACTTCGCGGCATAGTTCGATGAGGCCGGGGTAGGCCCCGCGCGAACCCGCAAACGGATTGCCTTCGATGTTGTATTCGACGCGGCCGCGTAACAGACCGGCCAACGTCCTGACATCGGCCGGCGTGACATGGCGCATATCGGGACGGGGGTGGACGGTAAGGCCGCCGCAGCCCGCATCGATACAGGTATTCGCCGCGGTAGCGATATCGGGTTCATTGCCGCCACGCGAATTCCGCAGCACGGCGATCTTGTTCAGGTTAACGCTGAGTAGGGTCATCGACGATCCAAAAAAATGCGCACGTCACTTAGCGCGACGTGCGCAATGACTGTCGTCCCAGCATAACGCGCCACGTCCCTGTGGCGCACTCCACGGCTCACACACACACATCAACTCAGACACACCTCGCGGCGGAAAGGTTCAAAGCGGAAATGTGAAGACGCGCACGCTGCGCCGCTCGCCGCGCCAGGCCACTGCGGCGAACAGATCCTCGCCGAGGTCTAGCGTATGAACTTGCCAGGACGCTGCCGGGGCGACGGGCCCCTCGAACAGATCGGGTACCAGATGACCGGCTACGTTGCCGAAGGCAACGCGGTGCAGCCCGTATGACAGGCCACCACCTTGTGCCTTAAGCACGGCTTCCTTGGCGGTCCATAAACCCAGGAACCCGCCAAGGACATCCTCTGGGGCTAATGCCTCCAGCCACGCCGTCTCAGCCGACGCAAAGAATCGTCGTGCCAGTTCCAGCGACCTGGCCCGTGGACGAACGCGTTCGACATCGACCCCCAGCTCGAAGCCGAGCGGCCCACGGCCGACCGCGAATAGTGCCGTATCGCGACTATGCGACCAGCTGAAACCCAGCGCCCCAAACGCACCGGGAAAATGGGGTTTCCCATGCTCACCCCGAGCCACCTCGGGCGCCCTAGGTCCGGCATACGCTGCAAGCAACGCCTGGAAGGGTGGCGCCCCGGCGGCGTCGCTGCCCCATGGCAAGCGCCAGATATGGATCTCGTCGTCGTGAAGGTCGGGAACGTCGTGGTTCATCCGCCCATGCTAGCCTGAGCCCGTGTCGGACAGGGACCCCTATTCGTGATCGCAGGCTGGCTCTTGCTGCTGGTGGCCTTGTTGTACGTCGGCCTGCTGTTCGGGATCGCGTACCTCGGCGACCGCCGCCCACTTTACCCTCGCCAGCCGCGCCTGCGGCCGCTGGTGTACAGCCTTGCTCTCGCGGTTTACTGCTCGTCGTGGACCTTCTATGGCGCCGTCGGTACGGCCGCCCGGTCCGGTCTCGCTTACCTCCCGATCTATCTCGGCCCGCTGCTACTGTTTGTGTTCGGCTTTGGCCTGCTCGAGCGCCTGGTCCTGGTGGCGCGCGAGCGCAACATCACCTCGATCGCTGACTTTATCGCTGCCCGTTTCGGCAAGTCGCACGGTCTCGCCGCGCTGGTGGCGATCATTGCCGTGGTGGCCATCATTCCGTACATCGCGCTGCAATTCAAAGCGGTGGCCATGTCTTTCAGTGTCCTCGGTGACGGATCCAGCTGGAGGTTTGGTGATACCGCGCTATGGTGTGCCGCGTTGCTTGCCGTGTTCGCGATCCTGTTTGGCACGCGCAATATTGACGCGACCGAACACCACCACGGCATGATGCTCGCCATCGCGGTGGAATCGCTCGTGAAGCTCGTGGCCTTCGTGGGAATAGCGGCCTACGCATACCTGCATGGGCCGGGCATCGTCGAGACGGTTCGTGCCCCGGTGTTGCAAATCGAGCAAGGCAGCATGCCGCCGGGTTTCGTCGCGCAGACCCTGCTGGCGTTCTGCGCGATGTTCTGCCTGCCGCGGCAGTTCCAGATCGGCGTGGTGGAGTGCGAAGACCCGCGCGACCTGCGCAAGGCGCGTTGGCTGTTCCCCACTTACATGGTGATCATCTCGCTCGGTGTGTTGCCTATCGTCAGTGCCGGTCTCGGCCATGCGTCAGTCACCGGTCAGCACGTGGATGCCTGGGTACTGAACCTTCCGATCGCCCTCGGCGACCATGGCATGGCGCTGATCGCATTCATCGGCGGATTCTCCGCAGCAACAGGTATGGTGATCGTCGCCGCCGTTGCGCTGGCGACGATGATCAGTAACGACCTTGTGATGCCGGCGTTGTTGCGTATTCGCCGGCTCGGCCTCGAGCAACGTGGTGATGTCTCACAACTGGTTCTCGCGATCCGGCGTATTGCGATCGTTGGCCTGGCGGCCATGGCCTACCTCTACTACCGCGTCATCGCTGGTGCCGAGAATCTCGCGGCGACCGGCCTGCTTTCGTTCGCAGCTGTCGCGCAGTTCGCGCCGGCGATCGTCTCAGCACTGTACTGGCGCGGAGCGAGCCGCGTCGGCGTCTACGTGGGCCTCATCGCCGGCTTTACGACATGGGCATACACCCTCCTCCTCCCCGCGATGACCCGCGCTGGCTGGTTACCCAGCGAATGGATGGAGCGCGGGCCGCTGGGCTTCGGCTGGCTTAAGCCGAACGAACTGTTCCACCTCAGCGGATGGGATCCGGTCACCCACGGTACGTTCTGGTCGCTGCTGATCAACGTTTCGTGCCTGGTCTTCATCTCGCTGCGCTTCCGACCCAGCGTGGCTGAGCGGTTGCATGCCGCGCTGTTCGTCGACCCCTTCGTCCGCAGCGTCACCGGCGCGGGCGACTGGCGTGGCCGCGTCACGGTGCGCGACCTTGGAACCATCGCCGGACGCATTGTCGGTGACCGCGTCACCCAACGTGCATTCCATGAATACGGAGAGCGTCACAGTGTGACACTCTCCCCTACCGATGCCGCGGACCGTCCGCTGATCCAGTTCACGGAGCGGCTGCTCGCCAGCGCCGTGGGTGCCGCCAGCGCGCGGCGCATTCTCATGGGTGCGCTCAGCGGCACCGGCCTGGATATCGCGGAGGCCATGGCGCTTATGGACGAAGCATCCCAGGAGCTACGCTTCAACCGCGAGCTGCTTTCGACCACGCTCGAGAATGTCTCCCAGGGCATCAGCGTGGTCGATGGCGACATGCGCCTCGTCGCATGGAATCGCCGCTACCTGGAACTCTTCGACTACCCCGAAGGCATGGTCTATGTCGGCCTGCCGGTCGCCGACCTTATCCGTTGGAACGCGGAACACGGGGAATGCGGACCTGGCGAAGTCGATGAGCATGTAGGCAAGCGCATCCGCTACATGCGTGCCGGTTCACCGCATCTGTTTCAACGCGTCCGCCCCGACGGTACCGTCATCGAGATGCGTGGACGTGCGTTACCCGGTGGTGGCTTCGTCACGACGTTTACCGACGTCACGGCCTACAAGCACGCAGAGCTCGCGCTGATCGACGCAAATGAAACGCTCGAGCTACGTGTCGCCGATCGCACGGCGGAACTTTCCGAAGCACTCGATGCCACCGCGATCGCGCGCCGCGAGGCCGAGGCTGCGAACGCCTCGAAAACCCGTTTTCTCGCCGCGGCCAGCCACGATTTGCTGCAACCACTGAACGCCGCCCGCCTCTTCACCTCGGCGTTGCGACAACATCCTGGGTTGGATGGTGAAGCAACCCAACTGGCCGAACGCATCGATGCTTCCTTCCGCGCGGCCGAAGACCTGCTTGACGCACTGCTTGATGTTTCGCGACTTGATGCCGGTAGTTACCGTCCGGAAGTCGCACCGTTCGCCCTCGCTGATCTGTTCGATTCGCTGAAGCAGCAGTTTGCCGTCGTTGCGGAACAGCGTGGGCTCACCCTGCACGTCGTGCCGACGACGATGGCCGTGCGCTCCGACGCGCAGTTGCTTCGGCGCATCGTCGCCAACTTTCTCTCCAACGCGTTGCGCTATACGCGCGCTGGGGGCGCCGTGCTCGGCGTGCGCCGGGAGGGCGGCGACGTTCGGATCGAAGTCTGGGATAGTGGTCCGGGCATCGCGCCGGAACAGCGGGCACGTATCTTCGGTGAGTTCCAGCGGATCGACCGGCCCTCGCCATGGGGAGAGAAAGGCCTCGGCCTGGGCCTTTCCATCTGCGATCGTCTGTCAGGAATCCTCGGCCATCGATTGGGCCTGCGTTCGCGCGTGGGCCATGGCAGCGTATTCAGCATCACGGTGCCACGTGCGGAAGCGATCGCTCGCAAACGCGTCGCCGCAGTTGCGCGCCCCGGTGGCGAACAACTTCCGCTGACCGTGTTGTGCCTGGATAACGACGAAGCCATCCTCGATGGCATGAAGGCCTTGCTCGGACGCTGGGGTGTGGATTGCCGCGTGGCGATCGATGTAGACGCTGCACTGTCAATCCTGGGCGAAACACGCGTCGACCTGATCCTCGCTGACTATCATCTCACTGAGACGATGGACGGCCTGATGGCATTGCAGATCATCGCAACCCAGGTTTCACCTATGCCACCCGCAGCGATGGTCACGGCCGACGGCAGCACGGAACTAAAACAGCGCGCACGTGAAATGGGTTACCCGCTGCTACACAAGCCGGTTAAACCGGCGGCATTACGCGCGATGCTGGTCGCGCTGGCAAAGCGCGCCGGCACCCACGCCGCGTAATACTTGTAGGAGCGCGCTTGCGCGCGATGAATGCTCGCGATACCCCATCGCGCGCAAGCGCGCTCCTACAGGGATTCTTTCTCTACATCGAGATGCGAGGCTGCGAGGGCGACTTGCGTGCGGTTGGATACCCCGAGCTTGCGCATGATTGCGGTCATGTGTGCCTTGACCGTTGCTTCCGAGACGCCGAGGTCGTATGCGATCTGCTTGTTCAACAGGCCTTCGGCGATCATGTTCAGCACACGGAACTGTTGCGGCGTCAGTGAGGCAATGCGTGCCGCGATGTCGGCTTCATCCGCCTTCAGTTCGACCGTGCCACCCATCAGCTGATGCGGTAGCCACACATCCCCATCGAGCACCGTGCGTACGGCCTCGACGATGTCATCCACCGCGGCGGACTTCGGTATATACGCCGACGCCCCATGCGCGAGCGCGCGCCGCGCCACCTGCGCTTCCTCATGGCCAGAGACCACGATGGTCGGTAGGCCCGGGTATTGCCCGCGAATATGGGCGAGCGCGGAATACCCGCGCGCGCCCGGCATGTGCAGGTCCATCAGCAACAGATCCGCATCCGGCAAGGTTTCGATGAGCGCGAATAGCGCGGGCACGCTATCCGCCGTATGCACGGTGGCATCCGGCAGTGCCGCCAGTACCGCGCGCTGAAGGGCGTCACGGAATAGCGGGTGGTCATCGGCGATGAGTACGTCACTCACTTGATGAGTCTTTCTTCCACAAGGTTTTTCACGACGCCCGGATCAGCGAGTGTCGAGACATCGCCGAGCTGGTCAGGCGCGTTCTCAGCAATCTTGCGCAGGATGCGGCGCATGATCTTGCCCGAACGTGTTTTTGGCAGGCCCGGTGCCCATTGCAGGTGATCCGGCGCCGCGATCGGGCCGATCTCTTTGCGCACACCGGCGATTAACTCCTTCTTCAGCGCATCGTCGCCGGCTTCGCCCGCGATGAGCGTCACAAAGGCGTAAATACCCTGGCCCTTGATATCGTGGTGGCAGCCGACGACCGCGGCTTCGGCGACCTTGGGGTGGGCGACCAGTGCACTCTCCACTTCTGCCGTGCCGATGCGATGACCCGACACGTTGATCACGTCGTCGACGCGGCCGGTGATCCAGTAGTAACCATCCTCGTCACGGCGGGCGCCATCACCCGTGAAGTAGTTACCCGGGTAGGCCTTGAAGTAGGTATCGATGAAGCGCTGGTGGTCGCCGTATACCGTGCGCATCTGGCCGGGCCAGGAGTCGGTGATGACCAGGTTGCCGCTGGACGCCCCCTCCTGCACCTTGCCTTCGGCATCGACAATGGCTGGCTTCACGCCAAAGAACGGGAGCGTCGCCGAGCCCGGCTTCAGGTCGATCGCGCCCGGGAGCGGCGTGATCATGAAGCCGCCCGTCTCGGTCTGCCACCAGGTATCCATGATGGGGCAGCGTTCTTCGCCGACGACGCGGTAGTACCAGTTCCAGGCCTCCGGATTGATCGGCTCACCGACCGTACCGAGGATGCGCAAACTCTTGCGCGAGGTCTTCTTCACCGGCGCATCGCCTTCGCGCATCAGCGCACGGATCGCTGTCGGCGCCGTGTAGAACAGTGTGACCTGGTGCTTGTCGACGACCTGCCAGAACCGGCTGAAATCGGGATAGTTCGGCACGCCATCGAACATCACCACGGTCGCGCCATTGGCCAGCGGGCCATAGACCACATAGCTGTGCCCGGTGACCCAGCCGACATCAGCCGTGCACCAGTAGATGTCATCCTCACGCAGGTCGAAGGTGAGCTCGTGGGTCAGGCTCGTATAGACGAGGTAACCGGCGCTGGTATGTAGCACGCCCTTGGGCAGGCCGGTCGAGCCCGAGGTGTACAGCGTGAACAGCGGATCTTCCGCGTTCATCGGTTCGGCCGGGCAATCGGTGGACTGCCCTTCCATCAGCGTGTGGTACCAGCGATCGCGCGGCGACTGGAGGTTGATCGCACCGCCGGTGCGGCGCACCACGATCACGGTCTCGACGCTATTCGTGTTCGGCCGGGACAGCGACTCGTCCACGTTCGCCTTCAACGGGATCTTCTTGCCTCCGCGGCAGCCTTCGTCGGCGGTAACGACGAGCTTGGCCCTGGAATCGGCGATGCGGCTGGCCAGCGAATCCGGGGAGAAGCCGCCGAACACCACCGAGTGGATCGCGCCGATACGGGCGCAGGCCAGCATGGCCACGGCCGCCTCGGGGATCATCGGCAGATAGATGATGACGCGATCGCCCTTGGCCACGCCGAGGTTCTTCAGCGTGTTGGAGAACTGGCAGACCTCGGCGTGTAGCTGGCGGTACGTGAGCGTGCGCGATTCATTCGGGTCATCGCCCTCGAAAATGATCGCCGTCTTGTCACCGCGCGTTGCCAGATGCCGGTCCAGGCAGTTGGCGGCCACGTTGAGCTGGCCGTCTTCGTACCAACGAATGTGCAGGTTGTCCGGATCAAACGAAACATCCTTGATCTTCGTGGGTTTTTTGACCCAGTCCAGCCGTTCGCTCATTTTCTTCCAGAAACCCTCCGGATCCTGGACCGATTCCGCGTACATGCGCTGGTAATCATCCTTGCGGACACGCGCCTTTTCGGCGATGGCGGGGTCAACCGGGTGGATCTCGGACATGCTGGCTCCTGCGTACAAAGGTTCGTGGGGCGTAGGCCCTGAGTGTAACGTCGCGGCGCAACATCCGGATGCGGGCCGGTTACGACTTTGGTCGAGGTTCGACCTTTGGCGAATGGTCGCCCGGGCCGCCCTGTCACATCCTCGGCCTGCCAAGGGTTGGGGAGACCATTGATGAAGACCACGTATTCCGGTGGCCGCAAGGCCATCGCCTTCAGCGTCGCGTGTGCCCTTATGCTGCCCATGGCGGCCATGCCGGACACCGCCCACGCGCAGTCGAAGTCGAAGAAGCCATCCAGCCGTGAGGCCGCGTTGGAACAGCGCGTCAACCAGCTGGAAGAGCAGTTGGCCGAGCTAAAGGCCATGATCCAGCAACAGAAGGCGACGACCGACCAGGCCGCGACCACGGCCCAGGCGGCGCAGACGCAATCGCAGGCGACCGAGGAAAAGGTGACCAAGGTCGAGAAGACCGTCGCCGCCGTACCGGCCAAGCCGGCCTTCACGACAGGTACCGCACCGGGCGTCTCGCTCGCCCTGCATGGTTTCATCAACGTCAGCGGTTTCAAGCAGGATGGCAATTACCAGTACGGTAACGGCCAGAACGCCGAGTACCCGCTGCCAGGCTCCGCCGGCAAGGCCAATTCGATTACCGGCGTCGACGTCCGCAACACGCGCTTCTGGCTCGATTTCACCGGGGCTAAGTTCAACGAGAACTGGACCGGCTCGGGCCGCATCGAGATGGACTTCTTCGGCGGCTTCAATGGCACCGGCGCCTACGCGGCATCACAGCCCGAGCAGCGCCTGCGCCAGGCCTACATGGATATCAGCAATGTCGATTCCGGCACCACGTTCCGCATCGGCCAGATGTGGCAGCTGTTGTTCCCACTGGATTACGTACCGCAGTCGCTGTCGCACATCGCTTTCCCACTGGGTTACGGCAGCGGCCTGATCGGCTGGCGTTATCCCGGCATCGTGTGGATGCAGGATCTGAACCACGGTTCGGAAGGGGTGAAGTGGCGGTTCGACCTGGGCGCCTACGAGGGCGGCTGGAACGGTCCGGGCTCGACCAACAACTTCCTTACGGCCGGCAATACGGGCTTCAAGCCGCAGATACAGGCACGCATCACCGCCAAGGGCAAAGATTGGCAGGTCTTCCTCGGCGCCCATTACAGCCGTCTGGACCTGCACGGTGTCGATGGAAACACGATTACCCCGATCAAGGGCAACATCAAGAGCACCGCCGTGGAACTGGGTGGCATGTGGACCCCAGGCAACTTCATCCTGAAGGGCGCGGTGTATACCGGCAACGCGATCGGCCAGATGTTCGGCGACCTCTCGCAGTTCGGCGATATCAAGGACAAGGGCGGCTGGCTGCAGGCGGGTTACAAGTTCGACAAGCACTGGACTCTTTACGGCTTTGTCTCAGCAAGCAAGCCGAACGAAGGGGATGTGCTGCGCTGGCGTGCGGCTAATACCGCCGGCCTGCTCAAGAGCCAGCAGCAGGCGATCAGCCTTCAGTACACCACCGGGCCGTTTGATTTCAGCGGCGAGCTGATCCACGCGAAGCTGAATTCGACCACCACCAATGGCCTCGGTCGCCAGACCGACACCGGCAATGAATACACCCTCAACGCGATGTACCGGTTCTAACGGAGCACATGCATGGCCACCACCGCATCCGGCATGCGTGCCGAAGGTTCTATCGGAACCAGCCACCGGCGCGTGATCCTCGCGTCGAGCCTGGGTACCGTTTTCGAATGGTATGACTTCTATCTGTATGGCTCGCTTGCCGCGATCATCGGCAAGCAGTTCTTCACCGGCCTCAACGACACCAGCCAGTTCATCTTCGCGCTGCTGGCATTCGCTGCGGGTTTTGCCGTTCGCCCGTTCGGCGCCATCGTGTTTGGCCGCATCGGTGACCTTATCGGCCGCAAGTACACCTTCCTCATCACCATCATCATCATGGGTACCTCCACATTCCTCGTGGGTGTGTTACCCGGCTACACAACCATAGGCGTCGCGGCGCCAGTACTGTTGATCTTGTTACGCCTGTTGCAAGGCCTGGCACTTGGCGGTGAATACGGTGGTGCCGCAACCTACGTCGCCGAACATGCGCCGGATGGCAAGCGTGGCCTCTACACCAGCTTTATCCAGATCACTGCGACGTTCGGTTTGTTCCTCTCACTGCTGGTTATCCTGGGTACGCGACTCGGCATGGGTTCGGAATCGTTCGACGCCTGGGGTTGGCGCATCCCGTTCCTGATCTCGGCGGTGCTGGTGGGTGTGTCGGTCTACATCCGCATGCAGCTGCATGAGTCACCGGTCTTCCAGCAGATGAAGGCGGAAGGCAAGCAATCGAAGGCGCCGCTCACCGAAGCGTTTGGCCAGTGGAAGAACCTGCGCCTCGTGATCCTTGCCCTGCTCGGCGCGACGGCCGGCCAGGCGGTGGTCTGGTATACGGGACAGTTCTATTCGCTGTACTTCCTCACCCAGAGCCTGAAGATCGATGCGACGACAGCGAACCTTCTGATCGCGGCCGCGCTGTTTATCGGTACTCCGTTCTTCGTGTTCTTCGGCTGGCTCTCCGACAAGATCGGCCGCAAGGCCATCGTGCTGGCGGGTTGCCTGATCGCCGCGCTCACCCTGTTCCCGATCTTCAAGGGACTGACCCACTTCGGTAACCCGGCGATCGAAGCCGCTGCCGCGAATGCGCCGGTGGTAGTGACCGCCGACCCGAATGCTTGCAGCTTTCAGTTCGATCCGGTGGGCAAGCACACCTTCACCAGCTCTTGTGATGTGGCGAAGAGCGTTCTGGCGAAGAAGGGTATCCCGTACAGCAACGCGGCTGCGCCCGTTGGCACGCTGGCCACGGTGAAAGTCGGTGATGAGGTCATTGAGTCTTTCGAGGGCGCTGGCCTGGACAAGGCGACATTCACCGCGCAGAGCAAGGCGTTCACCGAAAAGGTGGACGCCCAGTTGAAGACAGCGGGCTATCCGGCCAAGGCGGATCCCGCGCAGTCGAACTATCCGATGCTGATCGTGTTGCTAGCCATCCTGGTGATCTACGTGACCATGGTCTACGGCCCGATCGCCGCGTGGCTTGTCGAGATGTTCCCTACACGCATTCGTTACACCTCGATGAGTTTGCCGTACCACATCGGCAACGGCTGGTTTGGTGGGTTCGTCCCGACCATCGGTTTCATGCTGGTGGCGTGGAAGGGGGATATCTATTACGGGCTCTGGTATCCGGTGATCGTATCGTTGATGACCGTGGTGATCGGGTTGTTCTTCGTACGTGAGACGAAGGACGTGCCGTTGCAGCATTGAGGCAACACCACCGCGTGCAAGCACACTCCCGCAAGAGCATGTAGGAGCGTGCTTGCACGCGATCCACGCCGCGAAAACATATCAAAGTAGCCGACCCACACGCTCACAAATAGGCCACCGCCGCAGGAATCCTCAGACACACGCGGCTACCTTTCCACAACCGATTACGTACGATCAGGTCCGCGCCCAACATGCGCGCACGCTCACCCATGCCGATCAACCCGAAATGAACGGAATGGCGACCCTGGGCCAGGGTATCGGCAATGATGCCTACGCCGTCATCCGCGACACAGGTCATGAAATGCCGTGCCCCATAATTGACGGTCGACGTGACCCTGGATCCTTTTGAATGATTGAAGGCATTGACCAAAGCCTCGCGCATGATGGCGAGTACTTCGTCCGCCACGCGGGGTGAGAGCGCCCTCTCCCTGCCCGCGGTTTGCAGATGCAAGACCTGGGCACGGCCCTGGGCAAGCGACGTGGCCTGATCCTCGAGCGCCCCAAGGAAGTCAATCGGGTCGCCCTCATCGCGAAGGCGGATGATGCGGTCGCGCCCTTCGATCACGATGTTTCGGCTCTGACGCGCCAGAATCTCGATCTCCGCCCTGAAATCCGCCGACAGGCGCGGATCCCTTGCCCATAGATTGAGACGTAAGGCGATGGCCTGGACGCCCTGCAGGAGCGTATCGTGCAACTCCCGCGCGATACGCTCCCGCTCTGCTTGCGTCGGACTGTTCGCCACGGGCGGACTCCGCCCGCCGGGCCTGGCCCGCACCGTGAGAACCGGCCGTTTGACCCAGTTTGTCAGGATATCGTTGACCGAGTACACGAACCACCTGGGGAGACGCAGAAATGCATGCATCTAGATATCGCACAGGCCAAGGGCTGCGGTAGCCCAGGACACCGTGTCCCGGACTCCCAGGCTCACATCGCGGATTCTTGCGCCAAGCACTACTTCTTAAGTACGGGATATCCCTGAACGTAGATCCAGTCCGTGTCCTTTGCGGGCACGTGACACCCGAGGCATTCGCTCTTGTAGTCCTTCGTGGTCGTCATGGCCGTCTTATCCGCATCAAACCAGGCCCATCCCCAACCATCGCCCCACAACTTATTGTCGGGATACGGGTTCTTGCTCGCCTTGACCATGACGAACCAGCCTTTCAGCGTCTCAACGCGACTGACCGTGCCCGTGGTCATCGGCATGGTGGTTGTTTCGTAAACCTCTTTGACCAGCACCGTGCCTTCGGGAAACTGGCCGGACGTCTTATAGCCATCAACCGCACCTGGCGAGGCATACACCTCATGCATTTGTTTGGATCCCGCGCCTTTGTCGGCCGCGATCGCCCACGTGCCCAGGTAGTCATACGATTTCTTGTAATCCGCGGGGAGATGGAGATTCCCCTTAGCGTCTGTTACGGAAGTGGCTTCGGTTTTGCCCTTCATGGCTGGCGCTGCGGTGGCCGCCGTGGCGCACGCAAGGCAAACGATCGAGAAGGCGATAGCGGTGAACTTGGTCATGCTCGTGATCTCTTCGGTGGTGGGGTCCGGTATGGACCGGGGACGAGGCAAGCCACGAGGAACGGCTTACGGGTCGAGGAATCCACGCCGGATCGCGATAGACACCGCATGGGTGCGATCCGACGCATTGAGCTTCGCCAGAATCGCCTTCATCCTTGTTTTAATCGTCTCTTCCGAGAGATTCAGGACGTTGCCGATTGAGCGGTTACTATTACCCTGCGCAGCGAGGCGTAACACGCTTAGCTCGCGCGCATTCAGTGGCTCCATCCCTTGGTGGGCATGGACATCCTGAATAACGTCATCGGCAACGTGTCGTCGGCCCTGGGTCGCACCCCTGATCGTGGCGACAATTTCGTCGCTCGACGCAACCTTCAGCAGGTAGGAAATGGCGCCGAGTGACATCGCCTTGTTGACGCGTGCATCGCCAGGGTAGGTCGTAAGGACAATGATCGTCGCCGTGGGCACACTCCCCTTGATCTGGGCTATGGCGCCCAAGCCATCCACTCTCGGCATCTGCAGATCGATGAGGACGACATCCGGCCGAAGCAGATGAAACATCGACACGGCCTCGGCGCCGTCGGATGCTTCACCGACGACTTTCATGTCCCGTTCCGACTCCAGCGTCGCGCACAGGCCCGCCCGCATCATCGGGTGATCGTCCGCAACCAGGATTCGAATGATTTTGTCGAGGCTGTACACGACGGACGCGGCCCGATGATCGAAGGGTTATCGACGAATCTGGATAATCGTCTTCCCGTGGATACGCCGGGTCGAGTTCAAGGCCGCAACGGCATCGTCGAGTGGAGCGACGGCGCCGATGCTCGGCTGAAGCCGTCCGTCGCGCACGCGCTGGACGATCTCTCCCAATTGCGCGCGGTCGGATTCGACCACGAAGTCGATGGCGAGCCCATCAGTGGGGCGCACTTCGCTGGGCCCGACGATGGACACGAGCGTTCCCCCTGCGCGAATCAAGCGGGCGGAGCGCTTACCCATCTCTCCGCCGATGCTATAGAACACCAGATCAACCGCGCCAACGTCTTCCAGGACATCGTTCTCGAGATCGACGAACTCGTTTGCGCCGGCGTCAAGCGCCTTTTGACGATCGGCGGCGCGTCCGGTGCCGATGACATAGGCGCCGAACTCACGTGCAAGCTGCGTCACCATCAAACCGACGGCACCCGCTGCACCGTGTACGAGAACGCGCTGGCCAGGCTGAAGGCGTCCGTGGACGAACAGCCCTTGCCACGCGGTGAGGCCGGAAATCGGCAAGCTCGCCCCTACCGTAAAATCGACATCACCTGGCAAGGGTGCGAGATTCCGCGCTTCAACCGCCGCATACTCCGCGAGCGTGCCGTCGCGGGTCCAGTCCGTGAGCCCAAACACGCGCTGTCCAACCGATAAACCTGTCGTGCCATAGCCTAGCGAAGTCACAACGCCGGCGAATTCATGACCGGGAATCGAAGGCGTACGGTCGCGCCCCAGGCGATCGTTCCAGGTCGGATCCCACTCTAGCTCGGTCTTTACAAAACCAGCCGCGTGAACCTGGACAACGACATCATTGATCGCTGCCTGCGGCTCGGGTCGCTCTACAAGCTGCATCCCGGCCATGCCAGCCGCCTGGTCTGTCACTACGATCGCCTTCATGGAATGTCTCCTCGGTGAAAGGTAAGTTCAGATCACGCCGGCCGGCGTCACCGCGGGAAAATCCTTCTCAGGATCGAACACGTTATTAAGGAAGTTCGTCAGGGAGTACGTCGCTACCAGCGCAATGATCTCGATGATGTTCGCATCGGTGTAGCCCGCGGAGCGCACCGCTTCCAGATCAGCATCATGGATGTGGCCGCGGGACTGGATCACTTTGTGAGCGAACTGGACAGCGGCATCGCGCTTTGGCTCGCTGGCATGGCCCCGGCGTGCCAGTATGATTTCGTCGTCCGGCAGCTTGGCCATGGTTGCGGTGAAGCTATGAACGCCGAGGCAGTAATTGCATCCATTGACTTCAGATACGGCGAGGCCAATGCTGTCGCGCGTCTTCACGTCAAGCACTTTTCCAAGTGCGCCGCGCAAGGTATTCCATGCGTTGAATGCGATCGGGCTATGGGCGAAGTTCGCCATCATGTTTGGAGTGAACCCGATGTTCTTCGTGAATGTGTCGAGAGTCGGCTTCGAGTCGACGGGAATATGTTCCGGATTTAACGCTGTGATTCTTGGCATGGTAGGTCTCTGTCATGTGATAGTGAATGTCGCGGCTTTTATACGAAGTCGAGTACGTCGGCGACCGGGCGGCGCGGCTTCTGCGCCCAGTTCCCAGGACGCTCTGCGCCGACGGACAGCAACATGACCGGCACTTCATCCTTGGTCAGCGCGAACTCACGGGAAACGGCTTCGGCATCGAAACCGATCATCGGCGTTGAGCCCAAGCCAAGCGAACGAGCTGCATACATCATGGCGGTCGCGCCGATGGCACCGGATCGAACGGCCTCATCACGCTGTCGCTGCGGGAATTCCATATACAAATCACGCGCGGGAATCTCCCACTCCGGGACCATGTTCGCCGGCATGATGCCCGCCTCGACGAGCGGTGCGAGGCGATCGGGAATCACGCTGGAATCGGCTAGCTGGCCGCAGATGATGAACGTGACTGCTGCGTCGGTGATCGCAGGCTGACTCCATGCGATCGGGCTCAGTCGAGCCTTCGCTTCGGTCGAACGTACCGCGATGAAGCGCCAGTTCTGCATATGGAAGGACGTGGGTGCAGCGGTACCGATCCGCACCAGCTCGCTGATCTGGTCATCGCTTAAAGTGGCCGATGGGTCGTAATACTTGGAAGAACTACGACTGAGGATGCATTCAATGACTGGGTTGTTCATGAGTATTCCGGTGCGATGACAAGACATAAAGTGGGGAATGAAAGTGCGTTTGTTGTGGGACAGACGACACAGTCAGAATAGATCCGGGCTCGCAACCGGGAGTCCACCGTAAGCGACGATTAGTCCTGTACTTCAACAACGGCCGCGAACAACTTTCGCCATTCGCCGGGCGTGTATCCGGTGTGCCGGGTAAAGACCCGATTGAAATGGCTTTGGTCGCAGAACCCCACCGTGGCGGCGATATCACTGAGGCGAAGCTCGGTCTCGGCCATCATGTGCTTCGCCCGTTCCAGGCGCCTCGCCATGAGCCAATCGTGCGGCGTGGTGCCGACCGAGTGCCGGAACGCGCGGACGAACGTCGCGAAGGGTATCCCGCAGGCGTCCGCAAGATCAGAGGCGGAAATGTCCAGGTCGGGATGCGTCGATACATAGCTGGTCGCGAGCGCCCTCTGATCTATGGATAAGCTGACCTCGCGTACGAAGGACCGATCCACGCGCAGGTGCTCTTTGCTGGCGATGCACGCGGCAAGCGCGAGTAGCATTTGCCGACCCAGCGCATTCGCATAGGGAAAGCGTGGACAGGCAAGCGCATGACGCAGGCACGTGTCGATGGACACAAGGAAGCGACACTGCGGCATCACGCCACTGCGGATAGCGGTGTCCGCCAGTGCGGCGCTGTGACCTTCAAAGACCGCGTGACGCGGCAGGTAGGCGACAAGGACGTCCAGAGGTCCACGCCAATGGATATCCGACACCGTCGCCAGGTCGATGACGAGACCCTGGTTCTCCCCCAAATGCACGGGGGCAATCTGCCGGTCGCGTGCACGAACGGCGATATCCTGCGCCTTCTCCGTACCAAGAAGTATCAGGAAGGCATCATCGGCGAACGAGCAGGTCCCATGCCCGGAGGTATGACCGGGTGCACTGATCGCCGCGGCGGTCATGGTCAGGCCACGTGGCGTGAAGCCTGAGATCGAAGCGATGCTCTCCACGCCGAATGCCCGGGCTATTCGGTTCGCCTGAGTCGATCGTTTCATGTGCAAGCGCCCTCTCGATGCCATTCGAGAAAGTTTCAAGGTCATCGGCTGCCGGGCCTAGCCTCCATGGAGTCTATTTCGAACCTTCGTTCACCGGCCCGGAACAGGGCTCACGCGATCTCGCATTCGGCGCCCAGCTCGATCAAACGGAAACGCAAGGTGGTTTCCGCATCCGTGTCGCAGGTATGGACTTCCGCGCGCCCGTCACCCAGGAAGCGAACCGTCGCCCGCAGTCCAGGCAAGTAAAGGTCGGCCTTCCAGTTGTGCTCAAGAATGATGTCCATCAGGTGTATCGCTTTCTCACGATGCTCCGCGCCGAAGGCCGTCACCGGAACCTCTTCAAGAGAACGGTGTTCACCCGCGGCTACACGGCTGGCGGCCGTGGGGTCGGTGTCGTACTCATCATCCCAGATCCAGTCCGTTATCCTGATAAGTGCACCAAGGCGGAACGTATCTTCGTCATCAAGTAAGGCCGAGATGACCTCGGACGAATCCAGATGGCGCGTATCCGTCACGAAGCCAAGCGACTGGTTCTTTGGTAGCAACGAGTCAGGGTCCGGGGTCAGGCCGTAAGCGGAAAGCCAGTCGGCACCCTGCTCGGGAGTGAGAAAGCGTGCCCGTGGATTCGCCTGTGCATCCGCATTGACGGAATAGCCCTTCAGATGGCCCAGATAATCAGCCTTGCCGATCTCGATGCCGTGCTGCCGGAGAATCCCGTGTGCGATAGCTACATGGAAATAGAAGTTCGGAAGGACGAAACCGCTGACGAAATCGGCACCCTGCATCGCATAGGACGCGCCCCTGAAGCGTTGATCGATCATGCGCACTTCGGCGCCTTCAAGTTCTGCCGGTGCGATGCTTCGCACAAACGCGATCGTCTTGGTGATACGACCATGGAGTTCGTTGACGCTGAGTTCGTCGCCTTCGTACATGGGCACGGGTACGTTGGCCAACCAGCCCGCCGCGGCCCTGGCCGTGTCTGTTGCAATGCGGACCTGTGCTGAAAGAGGGAGCATATCGGGAGCCAGGCGCGCATGAAGGTAGTAGTCCTCGCCTTCGTTACGATCGCGCGCAAACGCAGCGGCCTTCTTTAGATAGCCCTCCAGGACGGTCAGGCCGCGCATCAGGGCGGGGATAAGGCTGGCATGAAAGGTATTAGTCATGGCACGACGTCTCGGTCGGGGAATGTGAAAGGGTCGCCACCGTTGCCACTCGTGGAGGGACTTCGGCAGGCTTCGCTAAGCATCTTGCGCCGCCCCAACCACCCGTACGTCCTCAAAAGGGTTCCGTTCGTCCTAAGGGTCGAAACGCCGCAGAGGGCGCTCAACGGTGGTCTTGGAAAAACATCGGATGATTGGACCCAGTCACCGGACCCCTTAGGGCCTCGCCCTTATTAAGGTGGTGGCATGAACAGAATCCTGAGCCACCAAGAAGAACCGACCCGGTTGCCTGAGGCCCCTGCATCGACCGGCATCACGGGAGCCACGCCGTTGCACGGTAGCGGCCCGGAGACCATCCACCTCAGCGAAGGCAAGTACGGGCCGCACCAGGTGATGGTGCGCTCGGGCACCTCCACCTTCGTCGTCGACGAGCCCATCGGTGCGGGCGGGCTCGGTGCGGGCCCTTCGCCGTTCGATCTGCTTTCGGCCGCGCTTGGCTCATGCGCATTGATGACCATGCGCTTGTACGCGACGGAGCGCGTCTGGCCCCTTGAGCGGCTGGTCGTACGCGTAAGCCATGATCGCCCGACTCTCGCGTCTCGCGATAAATTTCTGAAGGAGATCCAGATCGTCGGTGATCTGACCAACCTACAGCGTTCAGCGCTGCTGGAGGTGGCTATGCGTTGTCCGATCCACCTGACCGTGGCACGGGGGTCTGACGTGGAGACGCGGTTGCTCGATGACAGCGACGTTAGCGAAAGCGCCGTCAGCCGCGCTTCGCATATGCGCGGCATGCTTGAAGCCTGCAAGGCCGGATAGGTCGGTCGCACCGGAGCGCGCGACGAGAAGTCCACTGAAAGCGTCCGTTAGTCCACGCCAAGCCCGGCCGCTACCATTTAATGGACAGCCGGGCTGAACCGGTCTAAGAATAGGTCGCGCTACCGCCGATAGCCCCGGACGTGGATCCGTGGGCCTCGATCGGTACGGTCCGACGCGCGCTTTTTGCCTCCCAACGCTTTCGCAGGTGATGCAGTGGTTACCGGACCCGCCGTACGAATCTCCCCGACCGACCTCAATCGGCTGCTCATCAGCCTTGAGGTCAAGTTCGTGGTCCTTTCCGAGTGCCTGGTGAGCGAGGGGTATTGCCTCGAGATGGGCACGGTCAATGCCCCCGGGATTCACTACAACATATCCGGCTCAGGTCGCCTGGTGATCAAGGGGCACCCGCCGATTGAGTTGAAGCCGCACACGCTCGTCATCGTGCCACCGAAGTCCGCGTTTCGGATCGAGGCAGAGGGCTTCCACCGCGGTCAGCAGAACCTGCGGACCGTCGACGGCGATCTGGTCGCGGTGGCCAAGGACACGATCCATTACGTTTCGGCTGGCGATGGCGAGCCCGAGATCGTCCTGATCTGCGGTTACTTCGACGCATGCTATGGCTCAGCGGTTGATCTTTTTGGCGCGCTGACCGCGCCGATTGTCGAACAGTTCGCCGAACAGGACCGCCTGGATACGACGTTGCGCGACGCGCTTTCCGAGCTGGTCAGCCAGGAAGTCGGTGCGGGGGCGATGAGCGCGACCTTATTGAAGCTGGTCATCGTCCACATCCTGCGCCGTTCGCTGCACTCGAACAATCTCTGGGTTGAACGTTTTTCGTTGCTCAGGGATCCCCAGATCGCGCGTGTGTTCGCGGAAATGGCAAGCAACCCCGGCGGGCAACACACCGTGAACTCGCTGGCCCAGAACGCGTACCTGAGTCGCTCCGCGTTCATGGCCCGGTTCGTCGAGGTCGTTGGCCAGCCGCCCATGAATGTCTTGCGTGACCTGCGCATGCGGCAAGCCGCGGAGCAATTGCGCACAGGCCAGATACCGATCGAGCAAGTGGTGCGTAACTCAGGCTATGAGAGCCGGAGCAGCTTCGCTCGCGCATTCCGCAAAGCGTTCAACATGGACCCGTCGGAGTACCGAAGCGCGGCCGATGCCGGAACGGCCCCGACCAGCACCACGCTTGGCCTGCATGTGGATTGCGTGGACGAAGCGCCTGCGAGGTATGTAGCGCCCGAGTTCAGTTAGGCGCGGCACACTCGCTAAAAAAAGGCCCGCCAGTCATCCTGGCGGGCCTTTGTCGTTACACACGCAAGTAGCGTTAGAACGCGACGCGAACACCCGCCGTGACACCGTACGCCGAGCGCCGCGCGCCGTCTTCAGCGGTGATGCCGCCGTAGAGGTACGTGCTCTTCGCCAGGCGCATCGTGCCATTGGCACTCAGCTGCACGAAGCCACGACCGACACCCGGTGCGGCGGTGTCGAAACGCTGGCCGGCCAGCGTGTTGTGCACGGTCGGATCGAGCAGGTTGCCAGAGTCGGCACCCACCGCGACGCCGGCGCGCCAGGTCAGCGTCGATGCGAGCGGATCGGCGGCCTTCGAACCCAGCGTCACGCCTGCGAGGACGCGCGTACCGGTTTCGGACAGCTTATCCAGCGAGAGCGCGGCGACCGAGGTGCCGCGTTCGGCCGAGGCATCACGCTCCACCTTCTGCCACACGGCGGTGACATACGGTTCGATGCGATTGCCACCCGCCGTCTGCATCGGCATACGCAGCGTGGCGCTGGCCATGGTGTCCTTGCCCGAGGTGTGCGATTCCAGCTGCGAACCACCCATCGGATCGGCACGACGCGTCGTCCAGTCGGTGGTGCCACGGGCCGCCATGCCATCGAGCACGAATCCGCCAAGCGACTGCTGGGCGTACACGATGCCCGAGTTGCCGCGGATCGAACCCGAACCGCCCTGCGCGATCACGTTGGTATCGTGATGCGTACCGGCAACGCCGAGTACCGTCCCGTTCTCGGCGTAGAGATCGATACCGACGATGCTGCGGTCGGTGCCGGTCTCGAAGCCGCTACCCTGCCCATCCGCGATCGAACGGTTGCCGTCACGGGTCAGGTTCGCCCAGACGCGGTGAGCTGCGTCGGCCGACTCGACGTCGGTACCGAGGTGGTCGGCCACGTCACGCTGCATGCCGAGGCCTGCGTTGCGTGCCGCGGCGGCTTCGTCGGCATGCACTTCGCCGGAAAGGCTCTTCACCAAGGTACCGACCTGGTCGGCGCCCAGCGAAGACACGGCGTAGAGCAAGGTGCTCTGCGCCGCCGTGGCGGTGTTGGCATCCTGTGCGAGCACGGCAC
The DNA here is from genome assembly GCF_036500425.1 of Luteibacter sp. Classification (GTDB taxonomy): domain Bacteria; phylum Pseudomonadota; class Gammaproteobacteria; order Xanthomonadales; family Rhodanobacteraceae; genus Luteibacter. The sequence goes on along the minus strand of NZ_DASYCB010000020.1, from coordinate 65,761 downwards.
CATCGAGTGCGCCCGCGGCAGCCAGGCCATTACGCTTGGCCGAGGCACCGAGCAGCTGTGCGTACGACACTGGGGTCACTCGCAGGTCGATCGCATGACCACCCTCTACGCCGTAGAACGCGAGGAAGCGGGTGTTCGCAGCGAGGCCAGCGGTCGGCTGAGTGATCGAGGTGAACTGGCCGGTGACGCCGCCTTCGGCTTCGACAATGCGATAGGTCGTGCCCATCGCTGCCGTGTAGGTGTTGCTGGCGTCGCCGGTGATGCCGCGAAGCGTCGGAGCCAGCGTACCGTTCGCGATGAACTGGTTGCCCGCACCCGTGACCAGCACGCGCGAGTAGTTACCCGCGCCGTTCCCCGTGCCCTGACCATCGATATCGACCTGGAGCGTGGCGCCCGCCTGCATGGTCACCGTGCCCGCGACAGTCAGCGTACCCGGCGAATTACCCGCCGCAAGGCGGCCTGTAACATTCACCGGGCCGTTGATCAGGCCGGTGCCGCGGAGTGTACCGGCCGTGTCCACCTGCACATACGAGCTGGTGAGGTTGCCGTTGGCGCTGAGGATGCCGCCCTGCACGCAGGTGCCGCTACCGAGGTTGGCCGAACCGGTAAGGCTCAGCTTGCCCTCACCCGACTTCACGAAGCAGGCATCGCCCGCGGCGGCGGTGAGGTTGCCCGAGAGCACCGTGGTCGTGCCGGTGTCGACGTTTACGCCGGAGTTGCCGCTGATGATGACCTGCTGGCCCGTACCAAGCGTGGCGACGGTCTGCAGCATGCCGCCCTTCAGCAGGATCTGGCCGGTACCGAGCGACGAGCCGGAATCGATACGGATCACACCGCCCTGGATGAGCGTGCCACCCGTGAACGAATTGTTGCCGCTGACAACGAGCGTGCCGCCACCGAGCTTGACCAGACCACCGGTGCCGCTCATGTCGCCCTGCTGGTTCAGCGTGACGCCGCTGAGCGTCGTGATGCTGGCACCCTTCGACCCGATGATGAGCTCGCGATCGGTCGTCATCGTCTGGGTGACGGTGAGGTTGCCGCCGTTGATCGCAACGTTGTTCGCCGCCGCGCCGAGGTTCGCGTCGGACGACACCTGGAGGGTGCCACCATTGATCACGTTGCCGCCGGTGTAGGTGTTATTGCCGCCCAGGATCAGCGTGCCATCGTTCACGGTGGTGCCACCGCTGTGCGAGGCCACGCCGTCGATCTCAAGCGTGCCTTCACCGTTCTTCACCAGGCCCGAGATGCCGCTGACCGTGCCGGTCGCGGTGAGCTTGGTGCCTGCATCGGTATGGAACGTACCGGTACCGCCCAGCGTGATGTCACGCGCGGTATCGAAGCTGGCGGTGGTGTGCAGCGTACCACTGTTGATGTCGATGCCGCCGGCGGCGTTACCGAGGTTCGCGTCCGAAGCGACCTGCACGGTGCCGTTATAAATGTGCGTGCCGCCGGTGTACGTGTTGTTACCCGTAAGCACCAGGGTGCCATCGAGTACGCCGACGCCACCTGTGTTCGACACGATGCCACCCACTTCCAGCGTGCCCGGACCGACCTGCGCAAGGGCGCCGTTGCCGGTCACCGTGCCGGTGGTGGTCATGTGCGTGCCCGCGTCGGAGGCGACGAAGGCGTTGCCGTTGTTGGCGACGAGGTTGCGCGAGGACTCGACATTACCGGTGGTGTGCAGCAGGCCACCGTCGAAGATCACGTTTGCACCGGAACCAAGGTTCGCGTCGTTGGCGATCTGCAGCGTGCCATTTTCGATGTAGGTGTCGCCGGCGTACTGGTTGGCATGGTCGAGCACCAGCGTGCCGCTGCCGGACTTCACGAGCGCGCCCGCGCCGGCGATCGTGCCGCCGCTGGTCATCGTCGTGCCGGTGCCGACATCGAGCGTGGCGCTGGTGTTGATGAAGATGCTCTTCTGGGTATCGACATCGCCGGTGGTGGCGAGCGTGCCGTTCGACAGGATCAGGCCATTGCCGGACGTGGAGCCGAGTGCCTTCTCACTGTTCACCTGCAGGGTCGAACCGCTGTTGACGATGGTGGTACCGAGATAGCCGTTGTCACCGTTGAGCACGAGCGTGCCCTGGTTGACGGTGACGCCGCCGAGCTGGTTTGCGTTGCCATCGATCTGCGCGGAACCCGCGCCATTCTTGATGATGGTGCCATCGCCCGACACACCGCCGCTGGTCGCGAACGCCGTGTTGGCCTGGGTGTCGAGCTCGCCGTTGTTCGCCGTCACCGTGATGTCGCGGGCCGACTGGATGTTACCGGTGGTCACCAGCGTGCCGCCATCGAGTGTGATGCCGCCCGACGCAGCACCGAGGTTGCTGTCGTCGGCGATCTGAACCGTGCCGCCGATGATCGTGCCGCCGTCGTAGCTGTTGTTGCCCTTGAGCACCACGGTGCCCTGTTCAACGTTCAGCTTGCCCGCGCCATCGATCGTGTTCTCGAAGGTGAGCGGATCACCCAGCGTCGCGATGGTGCCACCTGCATTGCCAAGGTGCACGTCGCGCGAGGTATCGATAGCGCCGGTGGTGAGCAACGTGCCACCGTTAAGCGTCAGGTCGCTGGAGGCATCGCCGAGATTGCCGTCATTCGCGATCTGGAGCAGGCCGCCGTTGAGTACGGTGCCGCCCGTGTAGGTGTTAGTCGCGTCCAGCACCAGGGTGCCGCCATTGACGATAGTTTTGCCTGCCTGGGACAGCACGCCGTCCTGGGTCATCAGGCCATCGCCCGACTTGATGAAATCACCGGTGCCACTGACCGTGCCGACGTTCGTGAGGCCACGGCCTGCGTTGACGTCCATGGTGCCCTGGCCGGTCACGTCGATGTTGTTGTCCAACGTGATGCTGTTGGCGACATTCAACGTGCCATCGTTGAGCGACACGTCGCCTGTGCCCAGCGCAACACCGTTGGTGATGGATACGGTCGCGCCGTTGCTGACGGACGTGCCGCCGCTGTAGGTGCTGCTGCCCGTCAATGCCTGCGTGCCGCCCGTCACGTTCAGGCCGCTGGTGCCGCTGATCGTACCGCCGAAGGACTGGCTCGAATCGGTCAGGTTGAGGTCGTTCGCGCCGAGCTCTACGTGGCCGGTACCCGCGAGGCCGGTGCCGGTCGTCGCATGGTTTGCGTCCGTCGTATCGAGCGTACCGCCGCCGCTGACGACGATGGCGCCGGTGCCGATGCTGCCGTTGCCGTCCAGCGCAAGCGTGCCGTCATCAATGGAAGTCGTGCCGGTGTAGGTGTTGGCCTGGTCGATCGTCAGCTTGCCGCTACCGTCCTTCACCACATCGCCAGTGCCGCTGATCGTGCCGTCAAAGGTGCCGTCAGTCGGTTGGACGAATGCCACGGTACCGTCGTTGGTGATCTGGCCCTGCAGGCTGGTGGTATCGCCCTGCAGCGTGCCTTCGTTGACGACGGTGCCGCCCGTGTAGGTGCTTGGCCCAGTGAGGACGAGCGTGCCTTCACCGGTCTTGGTCAGCGTGCCGTTGCCGTCGACGCCGCCGGTGAAGGTGACATCGCCGTTCGTGGTATCGACCGTGCCGCCGCCGCTGCGGACGGTAACGTCCTGGCCCTTGGTGACATCGGTGGTCGGCTTGAAGATGCCGTCATTGAACAGGATCGAATTCGGGTCGTTGAGCTGCGGGTCGAGCTCGGTGTAGGTCTGGCCGTTTTCCATCGGAAAGCCGTTCAGGTCGGCGCCGGTGATGATCAGCGTGTTCGACAACACGGGTGCCCAGGGGCTCCACGCCTGCGAGGGGTTCGCGATGGGGACGTACATATACGTGTAGGTCCCCGGAACCAGGCCCGCGAACGAAACGCCCTCCCAGGTGCGCACCGGGCCGTTGCCCGTCTGGTTGGTCGGTGTGAGCGTGGTGCCCGTCGACGCGGCGGCGTAGAAGTTGTTGACGCCGTCTTCGAGCCCGGTCGGCTGCGAGGTCGCGTACTCGGAGAAATTCACCAGCTCCTCGTAGCCATTCGGGCCCATGAGCTTGAACTGGCCTTCGAACGTGCTGGCTTCCGACGGATCGTGGTAGGTGCCATACCAGAACGTGAGGTTGCCGCTACCGCTGTTCGTGTAGCCGACGGAAATCGTATGTGCGCTCGCGAAGGGCACACCGCAGATCGCGATAGCGGTACCGAGCGCGGCGCGCTTCAACAGCGCCGACGCGACCGAACCACCGGCGGCGGAGCGGCCGCCCTTACCTGCGGAACGGCTGTTCTCGGAAACGACGACGAGCTGACCGATCGTCTTGTTCCAGACGATGCGAAAAATTCTATTCATGAGTGTACGAAGTCCTGTCAATGGTAGGCGCCCCCCTGCCGATCGCTCTGGTCCTCCCTGATCGATGGCAGCTGCCCGGGGCAGGAGCGAGGGCGTATCAGCAAGAGCCGTGCCATGAGATGTGAAGACTGTGTTACAGCTGCTTAGGCAGGGATCGGTCTGGTGACGGGTGACGATCGACGGCCAAATGTGACGTGGTTCACATTCGTGATGACCGAAACCGGTTATGAATTTTCGGCACAACATGAAGAAATGGCCAAATCTCAGCCATAGGGAATGCCAACAGACGGTATTGGACTCGAAGCGAGAACACTGAAGCCCTGGCTTTGGATCGCGTGTCGTGAGATCGGTATGTTGTACATTTGTACAATGACGCAGCCGATTTCTATGATCCGCCCGCATAAGGGCCGTGGCGCCGCTTCCAACCCGGAGGGCCGGTTCGAGTCGACCCGGTACCAGACTGAAGACGATGGCTGGTACCGCGAGGAAGATGATCGCCGCCCAGCGACCTCCGTGAGTCAGGAAGTCGCCCGCAGCGTCGTGTCACGAAATGACTCGCCTGATGTAGGGTTTGATCAGGCGATCAATCCTTACCGGGGTTGCGAGCACGGGTGCATCTACTGCTACGCCCGCCCCTCGCACGGCTACCTCAACCTCTCGGCCGGCCTGGACTTCGAGACGAAGCTCTTCGCCAAGACCAACCTCGCCGAGATCCTCCGCGATGAACTGGCCAAGAAGAACTACACCTGCAAGCCGATCAACATCGGGAGCAACACCGATCCCTACCAGCCGATCGAGAAGCAGTGGCGCCTTACCCGCGCGGCGCTGGCGCTACTCAACGAGTGCAACCACCCGTGCACCATCGTTACCAAGAACGCGTTGATCGAACGGGATATCGACATCCTCGCGCCGATGGCCGAGCGCAACCTGGTGCAGGTGTTTATCTCGATCAACTCGCTGGACAACAAGCTTGCTTCGAAGCTCGAGCCGCGTGCGTCGGCACCGCATCGCAGGCTGCAGGCGGTGAAGGCGTTGCGCGACGCGGGCGTTCCCGTGGGGGTGCTGGTCGCGCCGATCATTCCGGCGTTGAACGAGAAGGATGTGGAAGGGATTATCGAACGTGCTGCCGCCAATGGTGCGAATTCGATTGGCTACACGTGTATCCGTTTACCGCACGAACTGAAGCAGCTCTTTCGCGAATGGCTCGACGTGCACTATCCCGATAAGGCGTCGCACATCATCAGCCTCATCCAGCAGATGAATGGTGGGAAGGACTACGACAGTAACTTCGCCACGCGGATGCGCGGGCAGAGGATCTTTGCGGACATCATTCGGAAGCGGGCGCAGGTGGCTTCGCGAAAGGCGGGGCTGCACCGGGCCTGGGATACGGTGTTGGATACGTCGAAGTTCGTGGCACCTCGGGTGCATTCGCCGCAGGGGGAGCTGTTCTAGTAACGTCGAGTCCGCAACTGGAGCTACTTGGGGTTATTCCGTCTCGTGTTCAGTTGTTGGATGAACGATCATGGTGCGAAAAAGTCACGATGGGGTAGCTCCAGCGATGACACACTTCGCTCTGGACGTGTTTCCGTGCGCACAATAGCGACCTTGAACACTTCGATCGCGATTTAGAGACGTACTCGGCGAGTTTTGTTACAGCAGTGCCCAAGGCGCGTCCTGCCAAACGGCGCCCCGTAGGCGAAAGCCGAACGCTTGAACCGGCGGCCCTACGCGTCAGATCTGCGCATTAGCTCGAACGAGCTCCCGTCGAGCCAGGTGACGGCGCCGTTTGCGACCTCTTCAAGCGTGGAGAAAACATCGCTCGCCACGCGCAGGGAAAGTTCAAGGGCCTGAGCGGCGCTAGCTCCTGTTGTCCACCGAACCCTCGAGTTGCTTACGCCAGTAAACATGAAGGGACAGCGCCATTCATCGTCCCCAACGCAAATGGGTGTGCCGATCTTCAGGTGTACATCCGCTCCCAAGGCATTCGCGAACTCGAAGGTGATCGTCGGTTTGTTTAACGTTTCGGTCATAAAGCCTCTACAGCGGAACAAGGATCGGTTCGACTATCGGGGTGAGTGCAGGCAATGGCATTGGGGCGGGTACCAATGGTGGCACATACAATGGGCGGCGAGGAGGCGCAGCTGGCTCGGGCTGTGATCGGGGATCGGGATGAGGCACGCTCAACCAAGTCACCAGCCGGGGAATCTGTCTGCTCAGCTCTTCCTCAAGCCATACGTCGACTTCAAGAGCAAGCGATAGATTTCAGTTCGGAGGACGCTTCATGGCCAAAAGCTCCATCACGTCACGACGATCCGCCACCGAAGAAAGGGTCATGGTCAGCCACTTGCCATCGGGATAACTCGGTGCGGCGTCGTATTGCTCGACCAAGGTGTCACGCCAGGTGTAACGCCTCTCCTCGAACTTCGCTCGTTCTGCCGCACCGAAGACCACCAGCACCGACAGCTGTTTGTATTCTGGCAGCAGTGTGCAGAACGCCTTGGTCTTCTTGTACCGCAAGGACCAACCGCGCTTCTTGCCACCATAGAGCCATTCTGGCGAAAAGACGCCCGGATAGTTCGCGTCTATCCACTTTCGCAATGCTTCCCAATGCGCAAACGCTTTTGAACCGAGCCACTGATGAACGGCGCTTTCGTCGGGAGAGGCTGATTTATCGGAGATTCTGTCACCGATTTGGAATGATGGTTCCATGGGACTCTCCTGGCAGTTCAAGCAACGGTAATAACGGGTGATCTTCCACCAGCCAAGGTCCGCAAAAAAAGTACCAAGAACGACAACGTTCGATGTACCAAACACCGCATCTTCTCGCCGATCTAATACCATCGAAAAAATTACATTCTGGTCCTTATTAATAGACCTGCGGTGGCGCATGATGTGGCCTAGGACTCTGTGTCAACGGAGAGGTCATCATCGCCGCCGGCATGCTTGATGCCGATGCCCGGGTCGGTGAATCGAGAGGTGCATCAAATGAAAGCACTCGTGGTAACAGACCAGGCGGCCGGAACGGCCGGAATGACGTTGGTGGACCGTCCGCAGCCGCAGGCAGCGATTAACGACGTCATCGTGCAGGTTCACGCGTCGGGCTTCACTGCCGATGAGCTGACGTGGCCCCCGACCTGGACCGATCGCGCCGGACGGTCTCGAGTCCCGTCTATCCCTGGTCACGAGCTGGCCGGCATCGTTACGGATCTTGGCTACGGGACGACGGGCGTATCGATCGGGCAGAGAGTGTTTGGCCTTACAGACTGGTATCGCGATGGAACGCTAGCGGAATACATCGCCGTCGAAGCACGCAATCTCGTGCCGCTTCCGGGTGATGTCGACTTTACCACGGGTTCCGCCCTCGTTATGTCTGGCCTTACCGCATGGCAGGGATTATTCGAGCACGGTCGTGTTCGCGCAGGGCAAACGGTCCTTGTGCATGGCGCAGCCGGTGTGGTTGGCTCCATGGCAACGCAACTCGCGCGCGAGGCCGGAGCCTATGTGATCGGTACCGGACGCGCTTCAGGTCGCCAGGCAGCGCTTGAATTCGGTGCGCAGGAGTACCTTGACCTCGACAGCGACACACTCGAGGAAATAAGTCGTGTTGACCTGGTTTTCGACGTCCTTGGAGGTGATATTGCGGCGCGCTCCGTGGGGATCATCCGATCGGGAGGAACCCTGGTAACCGCCGCCGGGCCGATCGCGGCCCAGCCGTCCAACGGCCGGACCATCGACTTCGTTGTCGAGGCGAACTGCACCCAACTGAGTGAGATCGTCAAGCGAGTGCGCGATGGACGCCTGCGTATGAATATCGGGCGCGTCGCGTCTCTTGACGATGCGATCGCCACATTCAATGCCGCCGAGCGCCCCAAGGGAAAGACCGTCATCCGTGTCGTTCCGTGATGGACCGCTCTAGGCTGCCCCGGTAACGAGCGCAAGTACTTCGTCGACAAAGGCACGCAGTCGCGGCAAATGGCGCAGATCGCGGTGATAGCCGAGCCACACATCACGCTCAGGTGGCGGCTCACCAAGATCGATCCGTGCGATACCGCGCGTCGCGTCCCCGAGTGGGCATGGCAACACGGCAATACCCATCCCCTCTGCACAAGCACGTGCCTGCGCTTCACGGCTGTTACTACGGAAGGCAACCCTGGCGTCTGGCAGCCGCTGTCGTAACCACGCAACGTCGGGCATGCCACCGAAAGCCGTATCCATCGTTACCACGCGGTCGAGCGACGTCTGGCCCTCCGCCAGGTAGGCCGCATAGGGCATCGTCATCAGGCGTCGTTGCGCGATGTCAGGTTCTTCGAAGGGTGTGATGCGAAAGACCAGGTCGGCTTCGCGGCGGGCGAGGCTCAGGAGACGCGCATCGGTGATGAGTTCGATGACAACGCCCGGGTGCCGTACGCCTAACGCCGCGATGGCGCGCGTGAGTACATGCGCGCCGAACCAGTCCGACGACGACACGCGCAGTACACCTTCGAGTGCACCGACTTGTCCGCTTGCTGCACGCGCAATGCCCAGCGCTTCCGCTTCGATACGTTCGGCGTGGGCCAGGACAGCGGCGCCCTCATCCGTGAGGACGAACCCCTCGCTCGTACGCTGGAACAATGCCGTGCCCAAGGCGTCCTCAAGCGCGCGGATCCGGCGGCCCATCGTCGGCTGGGTCTGACCAAGGTCGCGCGCGGCGGCGCCGAGGGTGCCCCCGCGAGCCACGGCCAGGAAAATCTTGAGATCGCTCCATTCCATGGGCGCATCATGCATTTATGCATGGCATGCGTGCAATTTATGGCGTTCCCATGCTCCAGGGCATGGCCTAACTTAGCGTCATCGGGCGGCGCCGCTGCCCACGGAGCATGCCCATGAACACCCCTGCCATGATGTCCGCCCTGCGCCTTGATACCGCCGGCCAGCCGATGAATCGTGTGACGGTGGAACGGCCCGTCGCTGGTCCAGGCCAGGTGCTGGTCCGAATCACTGCCGCTGGCCTCAATCCTCTAGACGGGAAGATACGCGCGGGCCAAGGCGCCCATGCCCGCCAGCCGGCCCCGTCGATCCTGGGGATCGACATGGCGGGTCACGTCGAAGCCATGGGTCTCGGCGTTGAGGGCTTCACCCCCGGCGATGCGGTGTACGGCATGACCGGGGGCGTGGCCGGCGTGCAGGGCTCGCTCGCCGAATACGCCGCCGTCGATGCCCGCCTTCTCGCCCATGCGCCCTCCACGATGCCGTTGATCGATGCGGCGGCGTTGCCCCTGGTCTTCATCACCGCCTGGGAAGGCCTGGTCGATCGCGCCAACGTGCATGCCGGCCAATCCGTCCTCGTGATCGCCGGCGCGGGTGGCGTGGGCAGCATGGCGGTACAGCTCGCCGTCGCACGAGGTGCGCGTGCTTTTGCCACTGGCAGCCAGGCGCAGAAGGACATCATCGAAAGCCTCGGCGCCACGTGGGTCGATCGCGATACGCCAATCAACGAAGTCGTCGATGCTCACACCGGCGGTGAAGGCTTCGACGTGGTGTACGACACGCTGGGCGGTGCGACGCTCGACGCCGCATTCGTCGCAGCCAGGCGCTACGGCGGTCATGTGGTCAGCAGCCTTGGCTGGGGCACGCACGCGCTGGCGCCGCTGTCGTTCCGCGCCGCGACGTATTCCGGTGTCTTCACCCTGATGCCGCTGCTCACGGGCAAAGGCCGCGAACACCACGGTGCGATCATGGCCGAAGCCACGAAGCTAGCTGATGCAGGAAAGCTGCGCCCGGTGTTGTCGGCGCAACGCTTCGCCCTGGCTGATGGCAACGCCGCACTCGATCTGGTCGAAAGCGGCCGTGCGGGCGGTAAGGTCGTCGTTACGGTCGCATGATCCTCAGACCCGACGCTTACGGCAACGCTCGCTGACAACCTCAGCGAGTCTCAACCTCCCAATGGTTGAGATCGGCCCTCGCCTCGGCCTGGAGTTGTTCCAACCGGTAGCGGACCTCACGTTCTCGCGTACCAAGCAAAGCAATCTCCGTGTTCATGCGTGTGTATTCGCTGAGCAACGGCGCGGGCATTTCCAGGTGCCCGGCCACCTCGGAGACCTGCCCAAGGTGTGCTTCAGCAAAATCGAGCACGCCAGAGGTCTTGGAATAAATCTCACCTTCGACAGCGATGTAGTCATCCAGCGCGCTGTAGACGCGGCTGGCGAACGGATCGAAGGCGTTGTGTGCGGTGGCCTGGCCAGCGGCATCGAGATGATCGAACGCGCGACCGTCCGCAGCCATATAGGCACGCACGTCGCCGCGCATGTCGCGCTGTTCCCTCGTCGCGGCGGCAACGCGTTGCCGGCCATTCGCGATGTCCGCGGCGGAAATCAGGTTCATCGGCCAGAGCACTGTCTCCATTTTCAACTTCGCCAGGGCGACACGGTGGTTGTAAAGCTGCGTCGCGACCTGCGCGGTGTTCACCCGCAACTCGTATACGACCTGCAGCATGCCGTCCTCGCTCGGACGTTGCGCCGGCATGCCGGTGGGCACCTGCTGGAACTGCGCGACGGCACTGTGAACGCGTTCGCGATCTGCCTGGCCTTGCTCGTAGTTCGTCAGCACGCCGTAACCGATGAGCAGGCAAACAGGCGTCGCCACCGCCAGCGCGATCCAGCGAAACCGAGACCCCGGGCTTTCCCGGCGCGACAAAGACCGCCGCACGACCCGATCGTCGTCCATCCCCTGTACTGACATATGGCCCCCTTTCCCCGTGTGCCGGTATTCCCATGCCGGTCGGCGCATGGTCTACCGCCCGCCCACACCGCGCAATAGGACCGAATGGCCGGCGGTACTCCCGTTGCCTTGGCCCGACCCGGACAACTGGCGTGCCTTGAGCACAATAATCCACAGCCTCGCTCCGCAATGATCGTGACTGCCGCCATGAGGACCCGTATATGAAGACCTTTCTCCCTGGAGCCCTGTTGTCGCTCGCCATTGCCGCGATGGGCACCCCTGCCGCTGTTCTCGCCCAGGACCTGACCGGAACCAGCCGAAAGCAACTGTCCCAGCACGACCTGAGCATCCCCGGCTGGGAGGAATACCAGGTCCGCGTGGACTTCCAGCCAGGCAAGACCGCACCGAATCACCGCCATCCCGGCGAAGAGATCATCTATGTGATCGAAGGCACGATCGAATATCGCGTGGAAGGCCGCCCCCCAGCCACGCTAAAGGCGGGTGATGTGCTCTTCGTACCGGCCGGAGCCGTGCACAGCGCGAAGAACGTGGGCACGGACAACGCGGCTGAACTTGGCACGTACGTGGTGCGGAAAGGTAAGCCGCTAACCGAATGGGTCAAGTGACAACGGACTTCCGGACCCCCGTTGCATAGCGCCCCCTGCGCCCATAGGTCGATGGAAATAACCCCAACCCATGGCCCCACCGCAGGAGTTCCACGGCAATGAATGATTCCCAGAAGATTGCACTCGTCACGGGCGCGACCCGTGGTATTGGCCTGGAGACGGTCCGCCAGATCGCCGAAACCGGCGTCCGCACCCTGCTCGCCGGCCGCGACGAAGCGCGCACCAAGGCTGCCGCCAAGCAGCTCAGCGACGAGGGCCTGCCGGTCGATCCGATCATCCTTGATGTCGCCGATGCGGGTTCGATCGTTGCCGCCGTCAAGCATGTCACCGACGAGTACGGTCGCCTCGATATCCTGGTGAACAACGCAGGCATCCTGCTTGATGCCTTGGACAAGAAGCCGTCGGAGCAGTCGCTCCAGGTCTGGCGCGATACCTTCGATACCAACGTGTTCGCCGTGGTCGAAGTGACCAAGGCCTTCCTGCCGCTGATCAAGGCCTCGCCGGCCGGCCGTATCGTCAATGTGTCCAGCCAGCTTGGCTCATTGACCCTGCACAACGACCCGAGCTCGTCGATCTATGGGTTCAAGATACCGGCTTACAACGTATCCAAGAGCGCCGTGAATGCGTGGACCGTGGAGCTGGCTTATGAACTCAAGGACACCCCGGTCAAGGTCAATGCGATCCATCCGGGATATGTGCAGACCGACATGAACGGCGGCCACGGCGAGATCGATGTGCCAACCGGTGCAAAGTCGAGTGTGCAGATGGCGCTGCTCGATGCGAACGGCCCGAATGGCACGTTCACGTACCTCGGTAAAGAACTCCCCTGGTAAGTCATCACGCTTCGGGAACAACTTTCCGACGCAAAATTGAACCGATGCGCGAAGGCGGCAATCACCGCCCGCGCATCATCTTCATGCCTGCAAGTTCTCTAACATCACGTGGCAGCGCCAACCCCCTCCTCCAGCGAGGCGCCACGATGAACGAGGACGACCCTTCCGTACCGCGTCGTGATTTCCTGCGACAAAGCCTTGCCGCCGTCGGCGGTATCGGCCTCGCTAGCACTCTAGGCGCGACAGGCCTCACGGCTCTTTTCAGCGAAACCGCCCATGCGGCGGAGCTTCCCACCACCGATGTCATCACGCGTGCCAGGCGTGAGCTGATCATGTTCCACGGGCAATCGAACGCGGTGGGTACCGGCGGGCGACCGGCCCTGACCTTGCAGCAGATCTACGCCAACGTGACGTTCAACGGCGGCGTGCGCCCCGGCGTCAATCCTGCCGCGATGACCGGCTTCACGCCCCTGGTGGAATACGACAGCGGCAGTGGAACGGGGGGAGAAGTCGGTACGAACGGTTGCGCCGACGGCCTCGTGGAGTACACCCAGGTACTCACCGGTATCCCATTCACGGCGCAGTTCAGCCAGTACAGCGCGTTCTCCAGTGCGGAGGGCGGTCGGCCGATCGGGTATTTCGCCAGTTTCCTTGAGGACAGCAACCTCGGCGGCTACCAGGGCTGGAAGAACAGCCAGCTGCGCCTGCAATCCATGATCACGCAGATGCGTGCGGAAGCCGCGGTCACGGGCGGAAACATGGCCTGGCTCGCCACGACCTGGCAACAAGGCGAGGCCGACTCCACCGGGCTCACCGAAACCCGTGCGACCTACGCCAAGAAACTCACCGCGCTCGAACGCGCGCACTGGTTGAAGCTCTGCCAGGTGCTCGTGCCCGAACAGGCGTGGCGACCCCTGTGGCTAGTCGCCCAGGTGTGCAGCCACAACAGCTACGGCAGCACCAACCTCGCATTCTGCAATCCCTTCATCGCACTCGCGCAGCGCGACGCGTGCCTCGCCAGCGCTTATATGCGCATGGTCAATCCGCAGTACCTGTTCGACTACGCCGACGAATCCGCGCTCAAGCAACCGATGCTGCACCTGACCAACGAATGCCACCGCTGGCAGGGTCGTTACTTCGCGCGTGCGATCTACCAGCTGATCCAGGATCGCCAGGGCGGCGTGCCGATGCGCCATCCCGCGCTGGATATGGTGTCGGCCATGGTGGTGGGCCCCCGCACCATCTACATCGCGTTCAACGTGCCCGCCGGAGGCCTGGTGCTGGACACATCATGGGTCGCGGCAACCCGCAATGCCGGCCTTGATGTGCGCGATGCGAACCATGCAGTGGTGCCTGCCAGCGCGACGGACGATAACCTCATCGCCGCGATCGACGTGATTGCCGGCGATATCCTGCGGCTTACCCTCAAGGTCCCGCTACCCGTCGCCGCCACCAGGCTCAGCCTCGGCTGGGGCGACCGCAACGAGCCGGCAGCCCTCGCCGGTCGCATGGCCGGCCCGCGCAGCAACATCCGCGATTCGGCCGGTGATATCGATCTGTACACAGCCAGCGATGGCACGCTTCGTCCCATGCATAACTACGCATTGGTCGGCGACGTGCCGCTCACCCGGCTCTAGCTCAACCGGTTCGTTCAAACTCATCGCACGCCCGCACCATCGCAGGCTCATGCGTGGCATCACGCGGCCGTTCGTGCGCGTGGCCGTGCAGCGTCTCGACCCGTTGGCTCGAAAGGTCCGCACCTCCCGCGAGCGTCTTGCCGACCGGGCAGCGCTCGGCCATTTCCATCAGCCTCGCCAGCTGGTCGGCGTCGAGCTTGCCTTCGATGTAGATCTGCCGGTCGAAGCGATCCCGCCCCGTGGCAGCATCGCGGCTGTGCGCCACGGCGATCTGGATCTTCGACACCGGCCACGCCTTGCGCCTGGCATACATCTGCATGGTCATCGCCGTGCATGCGCCCAGCGCGCCGCTGATCAGCTCATACGGCGTCGGCCCCGAGGCGAGCCCGCCCAGCTCGGCAGGCTCATCGGCGTAGAAGGTCGGGCCCTGGGCAGCGATGGCCACCTGGTACCCGCCGGCACCTGTCGTTTCGATAAGAACCGGTTTGTCACCCATGACGAAGCCTCTGGAGGTGCGGTAGTCGATAGCGTCGTAGTGTCGGGTCGCCAAAGCATGCGATCAAGCGCTGTAGTACCAAACCGCCATGACTTGAAGCCGACCGCCGCGGTTTGCCACGGTCACCGACACGCTGGAAGTTCAACCGGCGTTTAGTGTCCAAAAAGCAGCAGGCCGGTTCTATCGGGCTGGCGGCGCTCGCCTGACACTCGGCGCGAACCACCCGCCCGTCGCCACCCGCTTTTGGGGTCAACGCCATGAACGTCGCTCGTCGTTATCCGTCCGTGCTCGCTGCGGTCATGCTGCCGCTTGCCCTGGGATTGACCGCGTGTGGAAAGCCTGCGGCGAACGCCTCCGCGCCGGCCGCGGAGGTCGATGTAGCCCAGGTTATCCACAAGTCGGTCGCCGAATGGCAAACCTACTCGGGGCGGCTGCAAGCGATCGAGCGGGTCGATATCCGCGCGCAGGTCCCGGGGACCATCGTGAAGGTGTACTTCAAGGACGGGCAGCGGGTGAAGAAAGGTGATCCGCTGTTCCTCATCGATCCGCGCCCGTACACCGCCGCGGCCGATCGCGCCGCCGCCCAGGTCGCCGCGGCCAAGGCCAGGGCCGTGTTCACCACCGCCGACTACGCACGCGCGCAGAAACTGCTCGCCGGGAACGCCATTTCCAAACGGGATTTCGACGATCGGTCCAATGCGGCACTCACCGCGACCGCGGACGTTAAGGCGGCCCAGGCGGCGCTTGAGGTCGCCAAGGTCGATCTGGGCTATACCGCTATCACGGCACCGGTGGATGGCAAGGTCTCGCGCGCCGAACGTACGCTCGGCAACATCGTGGCCGCGGGCTACAGCTCACCGTCGCTAACGACGGTCGTGTCCATCTCGCCGATCTACGCCGACTTCGACGTCGACGAACAGACTTACCTGGAGTACCTGAGCCAGGTTGGCCAGCGCGACGTACCGGTGCATCTCGGCCTGGCTTCGGAAACAGGTACACCGCGCATCGGCAAGGTCGCCTCGGTCGACAACCAGCTCAACAGTTCAACGGGAACGATTCGCGTCCGTGCGACGTTTGAAAACGCGGATGGAGCCATGGTGCCCGGCCTCTTTGCCCGCGTTTCCGTCGGTGCAGGGCAGGCGCACCCTGCGCTGCTTATCGATGACCGGGCGATCTCGACCGACCAGGCGAAGAAATACGTCCTCGTCGTTGATGACAAGAACAAGGCGCAGTATCGCGAAATCACGCTGGGCAATCTCGTCGACGGTCTTCGCATCGTCGACACCGGCCTCAAGCCTGGCGAACGGATCATCGTCAATGGCTTCCAGCGCGTGCATCCCGGCGACACGGTCACGCCGAAGGTGGTGCCCATGTCGGGCGAGAACGACCCGGTCGCCGTTCGCTGACGCCATCGGCCATAGCGAGATCCCATGAATATCTCCCGCTTCTTCATCGACCGGCCGATCTTTGCGTGGGTGCTGTCCACGCTGATCCTGCTTGCTGGCGTCATCTCGGTCTTCCTGCTCCCGATCTCCGAGTACCCCGAAGTCGTCCCGCCCTCCGTGGTAGTGAATGCTTCGTACCCGGGCGCCAATCCGAAGGTGTTGGCGGATACGGTGGCCGCGCCGCTGGAAGAACAGATCAATGGCGTGGAAGGCATGCTCTACATGCAGTCCCAGGCGAGCGCCGATGGCAACATGACGCTTACCGTGACGTTCCGGCTGGGCACGGATCCGGACAAGGCGCAGCAGTTGGTGCAGAACCGGGTCTCGCAGGCGCTGCCGCGCTTGCCGCCGGATGTGCAGCTGCTGGGCGTGACGACGATCAAGTCGTCGCCGACATTGACGCTTGCCGTTCACTTGATCTCGCCGGACAGCCGTTACGACCAGACATACCTGCGCAACTACGCCCTGATCAACGTCAAGGAGCGACTGGAACGCATCAATGGCATCGGCCAGGTCGTGATCAAGGGTGCGGGTGACTACTCGATGCGTGTGTGGCTGGATCCACCAAAGCTCGCGGAGCGCAACCTCACCGCCAGCGATGTCATCGCGGCCATCCGCGAGCAGAACGTCCAGGTGGCGGCTGGCTTGATCGGTGGATCGCCGATGAACGGGCAGGTGCCATTGCAGCTGAGCATCAACGCGAAGGGGCGCCTGCAGACCGAAGAGGAGTTTCGCGACATCGTGCTGAAAGCGGAGGGTCGCGCGCTGATCCATCTTCGTGACGTCGCACGGGTCGAGCTTGGCGCGGCGGAATTCGGATCGCGGGCGCTGCTGGATAACAAGGAGGCCGCTGCACTGTGGATCTTCCAGCTACCCGGGGCGAACTCACTGCAGGTCTCGCACGACGTGCGCGAGGCGATGAAGGATCTGCGGCAAGATATGCCTCCGGGCATGGAGTACAACGTCGTCTACGACCCGACCACCTTTGTACGGGCGAGCATCGAGGCAGTGATCCACACCCTGATCGAGGCGGTCATCCTCGTCGTGCTGGTGGTTATCCTTTTCCTGCAGACGTGGCGGGCATCGCTCATCCCCTTGCTGGCGGTACCGGTCTCGATCGTCGGTACCTTCTCGTTACTCCTGGTCCTCGGTTATTCCATCAACGCACTGTCTTTGTTTGGCATGGTGCTGGCCATCGGCATCGTTGTCGATGATGCGATCGTGGTGGTCGAGAACGTAGAACGAAATATCGAGTCGGGACTCTCCGCGCGCGACGCGACCTATCAGGCGATGCAGGAGGTCAGCGGACCGATTGTCGCCATCGCGCTGACCCTGGTCGCGGTCTTCGTGCCGCTGGCCTTCATGTCCGGCCTCACCGGCCAGTTCTACAAGCAGTTCGCGATGACGATTGCGATCTCCACCGTGATTTCGGCGTTCAACTCACTTACCTTCTCGCCAGCGATGGCTGCGTTGTTGCTGAAGGGCAGGGATGAACCGAAGGACTGGCTGACGCGCGGCATGGATCGCGTCTTCGGGCGCTTCTTCGGTGTCTTCAACCGGGTGTTCCAGAAGGGCTCCGATCACTACGGCAGGGGCGTCGCCGGGGTGATCCACCACAAAGGGGCCATGATCATCGTGTACCTGATCCTGTTACTGGGTGCGGGGTACATGGGCCATATCGTACCGGGTGGTTTCATCCCAGCACAGGACAAGGAATACGTCATCGCGATCGCCCAGCTGCCAAACGGAGCTTCGCTGGATCGCACCGATGCGGTCACGCGCGAGATGGGCCGGATCGGCCTCGCCCAGCCCGGCGTGGAGCATGCCGTCCAACATCCCGGCCTGTCAGTTAACGGTTTCGTGAATTCATCCAGTGCCGCGATCACGTTCCTCAAGCTCACGCCAGCGGCGGATCGGCATGGGGAGGCGGAGTCGGCGGGAGCCATCGCCGCGGCGTTGAACAAGAAATATGCAGCGATCAAAGGCGCGTTCATTGCGGTGTTTCCCCCACCACCGGTGCTGGGTCTCGGTACGCTTGGTGGGTTCAAGTTCCAGATCGAGGATCGCGGCGCGCAGGGTTACACCGCGTTGAACGAGGTGACCAAGGCGTTCCTCGCCAAGGCGGCGAAGACGCCGGAGCTCGGGCCCGCCTTCACCAATTACCAGATCGACGTGCCGCAGCTGAAGGTGGATCTGGACCGCGACAACGCCAAGCAACTCGGCGTCGCCGTGACCGACGTGTTCAACACCATGCAAGTCTTCCTCGGCTCGCAGTACGTCAACGACTTCAATCGGTTTGGTCGCGTGTTCCAGGTGCGCGTGCAGGCGGATGCGCCGTTCCGTGCGCACCCGGAAGATATCGGCCAGCTGAAGACGCGGAATACGGCAGGCGAGATGATTCCGCTCTCGTCGCTGGTGAAAGTATCCAACACGTTCGGCCCGGAGTCCGTGGTGCGCTATAACGGCTATCTCGCCGCGGATATCAACGGCGGCCCCGCGCCAGGGTACTCGTCGGGCGAAGCCCAGGCCGCGGTCGAGCGTGTCGCCGCCGAAACGTTGCCGCGCGGCTTCAAGCTCGAATGGACCGACCTCACCTACCAGCAGATCATCGCCGGCAACACGGCCGTGATCGTGTTCCCGGTCAGCCTCTTGCTGGTCTTCCTCACCCTGGCCGCGTTGTACGAAAGCCTGACCTTGCCACTTGCGGTCATCCTGATCGTGCCGATGAGCCTGCTCTGTGCGTTGCTTGGCGTATGGCTGGATAACGGTGACAACAACATCTTCACCCAGGTCGGTTTGATGGTGTTGGTGGGTCTTGCATCGAAGAACGCCATCCTGATCGTCGAGTTCGCCCGCGAGCTCGAGATCCAGGGCCGCAGCATCGTCGATGCGGCGATCGAAGCCAGCCGTCTGCGTCTGCGCCCGATCCTCATGACCTCGATCGCCTTCATCATGGGCGTCGTTCCGCTGGTGTTCTCACACGGCGCCGGATCCGAGACGCGGCATGCCATGGGCGTCGCGGTGTTCTTCGGCATGCTCGGCGTCACCTTGTTCGGGCTGATGCTGACGCCGGTGTTCTACGTGCTCATGCGTATGCTTGCCGGTGCGCACCGCCTCGAAGACAAGCATGGCCGTAACGGCCGCGTCATCGGTATCGAAGATGCCATACCGGAGAGGGCGGGCTGATGCGTATCCCATTAACCATCCTCAGTATGGCCGTGATCACGTGCATGGCCGCGTGCTCGCTGGCCCCGACCTACCACGTACCGGACATGAAGGCGCCTGCGGCCTACAAGGAAGCGCTTGGCGCGGATGCCCAGGGCAGCTGGCAACCCGCGATACCTGCCGAGGCAGATGGTCGCGGCGAATGGTGGAAGGTCTTCGGCGAGCCCGAACTCGATGGCCTGGAAGCACAAGCGCTGGAAGGCAACCCGGGACTGGCTGTGGCGGCCGCACGCGTCCAGCAGGCCCGCGCGGCGGAGCGCACCACGGGCGCGGCGCGCTTCCCCAACGTTTCCGCCGGGCTTGGCCCGACGCGGCAACAGAATGCACCGGAATCGCTCGGCGTGCCGGATACCGGTGTGCGTCCGGATGCGCAGACCGTCTGGCGGGCACAGGCCAATATTTCGTACGAAGTCGATCTGTTTGGCCGTGTGGCGTCCAGCGTCGCGGCCGCGCGCGCGGATAGCGCGGAGGCACGCGCGCTGTTCCAGTCGGTGCAGCTCATGCTCCAGGCCGACGTGGCGCAGAACTATTTCCGGCTGCGTGAGCTGGATGCCGAACTCGTCGTTTACGACCGCGCCATCGTGTTGCGCCAGGAAACGCTGACCTTTGTGTCGAACCGCTACGAGGCAGGCGAGGTGACCGACCTCGACCGCGCACAGGCCGAGGCGGAACTGGCCACGGCAAAGTCCGATGCCATGTCCGCCCGCCGCGCGCGTGCGGCCTCTGAACATGCGCTCGCCGTCTTGTTGGGCAAGGCGCCGGCCGATTTCACGTTCGCGCCGACGCCGCTGAAGCCGGTCGAGCTGCGCATTCCGGCGGGCCTGCCTTCCTCCCTACTCGAGCGCCGCCCGGATATCGCCGCAGCGGAGCGGGCCATGGCAGCCACCAACGCGCGCATCGGCGTGGCGAAAGCGGCGTATTTCCCGTCCATCCTGCTGACCGGCTCGGGCGGCTACGAAGCGGAAAGCCTGAGCAACGTGTTCAAGTGGTCCAGCCGTACCTTCCTGCTGGGTCCGCTCGTCGGCACGGTGGTGAACCTGCCGTTGTTCGATGGCGGTGTGAGGAAAGGCAACCTCGAACAGGCGCGTGCCCGTTACGAAGAGAGCGTGGCGCAATACAGGGGCCAGGTGTTGATCGGCTTCCGCGAGGTCGAGGACAGCCTTTCCGCGCTGCGGATCCTGCAGGAACAGACCACGGTGCAGGGCGAAGCGGTCAATGCATCGACACGTGCCTTCGGCCTGTCGAAGGCGCAATATGAGGACGGATCGGTGGCCTACCTGAATATCCTGGATGCCGAGCGCGTAGTGCTTGCGGCCACGCTCAATGAGGTGAGGCTGCGTGGTGAGCAAGCGGGCGCCACGGTCGACCTGATCCGGGCCCTGGGCGGTGGCTGGGCACAGGAGCCCGCGCCATCCGCCGCGCCACCCCTGGCTATGGATAGCGCCAAACCGCTGCCACGCTAACGCCGCCGACCGAGGTTCAGACCATGCCGGGTTCAACATTGGGCGCGATGCTTCGCATCACCGAAAACTGCATCAAGGCCGATTGCCTGCAGGACCTTGAACGTAGTGCCAGCAGCAACGGCCCCTGCGGCGAACGCGACCTGCGCCAGGTGCAGGAGTTCTTCGACACCGCCAAGACCGACTTCACCAGCCGGATTCTCGCGGGTGCCGAGGTCCGGCCGGTCCAGCTGGGTGCCGGCAAGAACAACACCGTTGCGCTGATCCTGCAGACCTTCCGTTGGACGCCGGACTACGACATCCGCAACCCCACCCATCCGTACAACGCGGCGTGGAAGGTCTTCGCGACCTGGTGCGCCGACAACGATCTTGCCCCGGTGCTGCGCAAGTACCACGACGCAAAGGGCAAGGAGCACTGGTATGAGCTGAGCGTCCGCTCGGCCCTGGAGTCTCCAGCGAACGGGTGACCGCCACTGTCCGCGTGGCGCTGTCCGCGGACACGCGGGTGGCCGTGCGCCGATCCAGCAAACGTGCGTGGAAACAGTGAGATAGCGAACGCCATCTGGCGTGGCATGGTAGTTGCTGAACGCCGGGGAGCCTCCGCGCGTTCAGGGAAAACATCCATGCGTAAGAACACCCTCTCGGTTTGCCTCGGCAGCCTGCTGGCCTTGTCCGGTTTCGTGCCCGCCGTAGCTGGCGCTGAAGACCTTATGGATATCTACCGCGAGGCGGTCGCCAACGACCCCGTGCTGGCCAGCGCCGATGCCCGTCGGCTGGTCGTGGCGGAAGGCGTACCGCAGGCGCGCGCGGCGCTGCTGCCGCAACTTTCTGCGGGGCTCAATCTGCAGCAGTTCCATCCGGCTTACTCGAACAACACGAACGACGATGGCACGCCGGTCAACGGTGGCGATGGCCATAGCCGCCAGCGTGACCTCACCTTGAACCTTGACCAGACCGTGGTCGATCTTTCCAAGTTCGCGCGCGAACGCCAGGCGAAACAAACCGCCGAAGCGCAGGATGCGACCTACCGGGGTGAGCTCCAGGACCTCTATGTCCGCACCACGCAGGCGTATTTCAATGTACTGGTCGCACAGGACCAGGTCGAGATCTTCAGTTCGTACGAAGACGCCTATAAGCAGGAATTCGATCAGGTGAAGGTGCTGCACGACAAAGGCCTCGCGCCTGAAGCGGATCTCACCCAGTCGCAGGCTTACTACCTGTTCGTCAAATCGCAGCGCGTCGATCTGGATAACGCGCTGAAGGATGCGCGACGTGCGTTGCAGCAGCTCACGGGTAAGGAACCCGGCACGCTGAAGACCTTGCGCGAAGACCTGCCGATGGATCGGCCTACGCCAGATGACGCGAACGCGTGGGTCACCCAGGCCATGGAGCAGAATCCGGCCGTCGTGGCGGGCACGCACCTGGTCAAGGCCGACGAACACTCGGTCAACGCGGCGCGCAGCGGTCACCTGCCCACGCTTAACCTTGCAGTGGGCTACGACAAGCTCGGCGCGTGGTCGAACGTGAATCGCGGCGGCGCGGGCTACGGCCCGGGCAGCACCACGATCGGGCTGGTCCTTTCCGTGCCGCTGTTCAGTGGCGGCCTCACGCAGTCGCAGGTTCGCCAGGCGATCCATCAGCGCGATGCCGACCAGGGCGACCTGGAAGGCTCGCGCCGCCAGGCCGCGCGCGATGCGTACAACTACTACAACCTGATCATCGCCGGCATCGGCCAGGTCAACGACGCACGCGTCGCTGCGGATGCAGCCAAGAAGTCCCTCGCCTCACTACGCGCCGGCTACGACATCGGCACGCAGAGCCTGACCAACGTGGTGGTGGCGATCCAGATCCAGGCGAACGTCCGCAGCCAGTACACCGAACTCCGTCATCAGTTCATCGTGAACAAGCTGCTCCTGAAGCGCACGGTAGGCGCGGCGGAGCTGAAGGATATCGAGGAGATCAACCGGTTGCTGCAGTAACCACCGAACCAGGAGTGTTCACGAGGCGATCTGGGCCAACTGCCTGGCGACATGGTCGGTGAAATGCGGAATCACTCGGTTCCTCTCCGGGCAGCGTTCGTCTGCCTACACCATAAGCGATTGGTGGGCGCCCACGCCCGCCATCGTGCCTGATGCGATGGCGATGCTGGCATTCTGCATGGCCTGCGCGGCATCGCCGGCGGCGTAGACGCCCGGCACGCTTGTGGCCTTCCAGTCATCCACTTCGACGTAAGGCCCCATCGGACCTTCGGTTACCGCGCAACCCAGCTGTTCGGCCAGCGGGCTGGCGATGCTGGTTCGGGGTGCAACGAACAGTGCGCCGATTTCCAGTTTGCGGCCATCGGCGAGCACGACGGCGGTGAGACCTGGTGCGTCGCCATGCAGGCCGACGACCGGCGTACGTTCAATCGTCACTCCGCGACGTTCGAGTAGCTCGATCTGTTCGGGATCGGGTTCGTACTCGCCCTGGGTGAAGAATGTGGTCGGCCCCCAGTCAGGCAGCATCTTTGCCTGGTGCCACGAGTGCGGCGAGCTCGCCAGCGAACCGAGCTGCCGGTCGCGAACCTCGTAGCCGTGGCAATACGGGCAATGGATCACGCTGGTACCCCAGCGTTCCCACAGTCCGTCGATCTCTGGCAGGTGATCTTTCACGCCGGTGGCGAGCACGAGCCGTTTCGCGGTTTCGCGGCTACCGTCGGCAAGGGTCACCTGGAAGCCGTCATCGACGCGCTCAGCCTTCACCGCTTCCGCATCCATGAAGCCGGCCGTGGGGTACGACAACAGCTGGCGCGTGGCTTCCTGCACGATCGCGCGCGGAGGTTTGCCGTCATGGCCGACGATGCCATGCGCACCCTTGGCGTACCGATTGCGGGGTGCGGCTGCGTCTATCACGAGCACCCTGCGTCGCGCGCGAGCCAATTGGATGGCGGCCGCTTGGCCGGCGAAGCTGCCGCCCACCACGATCACGTCGAAGGACATATCAGGCCCCTTTTAGTTTATGGCCAGTCATGGCCGAAATGTGCTGCACGCGCTGCGCAAGATCGGCCAGTGTCACGCTTGCAAGACGCGCTTCCACGACGCGCTCGGCCTCGGCCAGCGCATCGTCGACCGCGTCGATCACCGCGCGTTCGACCAGGCACCCGGGGGACTCGTTGCGCGCGGCGAGTGGCAGGATCCGCTCGCCCAGCGCCCGCTGTACATCGATGAGTGCAATCTCCGCAGCGGGTCTGGCCAGCCGCCAGCCGCCGCCGTGCCCCTTGTCGGAACTGACGATCCCCGCTTCGCGCAGGCCGGCAAAGGTGCGCCGGATCACCACGGGATGGGTCTCGACGCAAGCGGCCATCTCGGCCGAGGTCATTGGCTCGCTCCCGCGCTCAGCCATGTGCAGGAGGACGTGGAGCGCCACGGAAAGGCGATCGTTGCGTTTCATGTAACTAACACTATTACATGATATGACCGAGGGCAACTCTGGGCGGACGAGTGGCTGCACTTGGTGAGCCCGTCGCCCTACTCGGCGCAGTCATGGTTTTTCTTCGTGACGATTCCGCAGGTGGTGCGCTATGCGTCGATCAGGCCTGCCGCGATCGCATCGGCAACATCTTCAGGCGTGTCGAGGTCGCGCTCCAGCGCATCGCGGCGTACGGCGGCCGGGTGGCTGCCGGCCCAAAGGCGGCGGAAACCGGCATCGCCCTGCAGCGTGCTGGCCAGGGCCATGGTCTGCGGACGAAGCAGGGCCGGTGGGCCAAGGGCGTCGCCATAGGCCGAGACGACGTCGCAGCTACCGTCGTAGCAGACGAACAGCTTATCGAGGTGTTCCTGGGTCAGGCACGGCTGGTCGACCAGGGTGACCAGCACGGGATAGTTCCGGCCGGCCAGCGCGGAGGCAGCGCGGCATAGCGACGAGCCCATGCCTTCTTCCCAGGTGGGGTTGAACAGAATCGCCGTGCCGGTGACCAGCGGGGCCAATTGCTCGGCGCGGGCACCCAGGACCACCAGCAAACGCGTGGGGCAGGTGGCCTTGGCCAGGCGCACGGCCCGCTGGAGCAGGGTCTCGCCGTTGATGGTCAGCAACTGCTTGGGCTTGCCCAGGCGGCTGCTGCCTCCCGCGGCAAGTACCACCGCATCATGTTCCCCACGTGCACGCATCTGTCTTCCGCTAAAGCGACGAACCTGAGGCCAACGCTAGCACGCGGACGTGGCGCCCGTGGTCGCGAAAGCCGCCTCATGCAGCTCGGCATAGGCCTGCACCAGCGCATCGATCGAGAACGCGAGGTTCCGGCCGCTGGGATTGGGAAGAACCCATGCGACACCGCCGCCCATCGGCGTGGGTTGTCGGCCCCAGGCGACCTGACGCTGTCCGCTGAGTGCCGCATACGCGGCTTTGCCGAGGAAAGCGACGTAACGCGGCGCATAGGTCTTAAGCACCGCCTGGAACGGCGCCGCTGCCGCCGCGAAGTCGCCCGCGCTCAACTCATCCGCGCCCGCTGTCGGCCGCCGCACCACGGCAGTGATCCCGCAGCCGACCTCGAGCAGGCGATGATCTTCTTCCGCCGCGAACAAGGCCGGGGTGAATCCGGCGCGATACAGCACGGGCCAGAACCGGTTCGAGCGCCCGACGAAATGGTGGCCGGTCGCGGCAGCCTGCAAACCGGGATTGATCCCGCAAAACAACACGCTAAGCCCCGGCGCGATGATATCGGGCAGGTCAGTGCTCATCGGCAGATGGCGGCGACCGCCTTCCGCGCGAGCGCCTGCAATTCCTCGCGCGGCCTGCCCGCGCGTGCGCGAATGGCAATGGTGTGCATCGTGGCCGAGGCAAGCAGGGCCAGCGCATCGGAGTCGACGTCTGCGCTTAGCTCGCCCTCGGCGCGCGCTAGTTCGATGCGATCGCGGAAACGTGCATCCAGGCCGATGAAGCCGTCGCTGACGATCTCGCGCACCACCGGATCCTCCAGCGCTTCGGTGACCGCCGTGCCGACGACGAAGCAGCCGCGCGGCTGTCCTTCGCCGGAGAAGTAGATGCCGAGCGCGGCGTCATACGCCTGGAGCAACGTCTCGGCGAGCGGCCGGCCGGGGGCGAGGACCTCACCCATGAGCGCGAATTTGCGATCCCAGTAGTCGCTGAGGGCCTTGACGTAGATGTCGTGCTTGTCGCCGAACGCCGCCCGCAGGCTCGGCCGGTTCATGCCCGTGGCGGCGGAGAGGTCGTCCAGCGAGGTGCCGGCATAGCCGCTTCGCCAGAAGGCGTCCGCCGCATGGCGCAGCGCGGTCTCGGGCTCGTAGGCACGCGGCCGGCCACGGGGGCGCTTCGTGGCATCGGTATTTTTTGTTCGATCTTGCATAAAAACCCTTGAAGGCGGTTCTGCCAGTACATATTATGCGATGAAGTACAAAATTCAACTGCGCGATCGGCCCTACCGGCCAACTCGGCAAACTCTCAACAAAACAGGTAGTTACAATGAACAAGCACCTCGAAGACGGCCCGCCGCCCGCTCCAGCGCCGTCCGCTGGGCGCTGATGATCGGCCTGCCGGTGCTGCTGGCGTTGGGCGGAGCGGCGTATCACGTGTCCCGAGCGGGCCATGTGGAGACGGATGACGCCTTCGTCCGCGCGGCCAAGGTGGCGATCAACGCCCGCGTCCCCGGCCAGGTGCTGGAGGTCGCGGTGGCGGATAACCAGCGCGTCCGCAAAGGCCAGGTCTTGGTGCGGATCGACCCCGCCCCCTATCGCATCGCGGTGGATGCGGCCGAGGCCAAACTGGCCAGCACGCGCCTGCAGGTCGAAGGGTTGAAGGCGACCTATCGTCATCAGCTGGCCGAGCTGCAATCCGCGAAAGACGCGTCCGACTTCAACCAGCGCGAGTTCGAGCGCAAGAAGGCGCTGCTCGCGTCCGACTACGCCTCGCGCGCCACGTATGAGCGCGCGGAGACCGACCTCAAGGTGAGCCGGCAGCACATTGCGTCAGAGCAGGAAGATGTCGCGAACACCGTCGCAGCGCTTGCAGGCGACCCGACCCTTCCGGCTGAACGCCACCCGAGCGTGCGCGAAGCCCAGGCACAGCTGGACCGTGCGCACCTGGATCTCTCCTACACGACGGTTACCGCACCGGACGACGGCACGGTGGCGCGCGTCGATGACGTGCAGGCGGGTGACTTCGTGAATGCGGGCGCACCGGTGTTCGCGCTGATCTCCAGCCGTGATGTATGGATCGAAGCTAACTTCCGCGAAACCAACCTGACGAACATGCGCCCGGGCCAGCGCGCGACCCTGCGTGTAGATGCATACCCCGGCCATGTGTTCTCCGCGCACATTACCAGCATGAGCCCCGGCACGGGTTCGGAGTTTTCGGTGCTGCCGCCTGAAAACGCGACGGGCAATTGGGTGAAGGTGGTGCAGCGCCTCCCGGTGCGCCTCGAACTCGACCAGGCTGACCCACAGTGGCCGTTGTACTCGGGTATCAGCGTGTTGGTGGAAGTCGACACGACGCAGACTGGCAATGCGGACGAACGCGTGGCGAGGGTACCGTAATGTCTGCCGCACAACCCGCCGCGCATTCGCCCGGCGAGCACCGCATATTGATCCTGGCGGGCTTGCTCGCGACCTACATGCAGGCCGTGAATATCTCGATCCCGAACGCGGCCCTGCTGCGCCTGCAGGGTGGTCTGTCGATGACCGATGACCAGGTCGGCTGGGTGTTCACCTCGTACATCGCAGCGAGTGCGGTGGTCATGCCACTCACGCACTGGCTGGCCGCGCGTTTCGGTAGGAAGACGATTTACCTGCTCTCGCTTATGGTATTCACCGTTGGGCTGGTGCTCGATGTGCTCGCGACCACGCCGCTGCAGTTCGTTGGCGCGCGCATCGTGCAAGGTGCGGCGAGCGCCACGCTGGCGCCACTGTC
Organism: Luteibacter sp.; assembly: GCF_036500425.1. Lineage (GTDB taxonomy): Bacteria > Pseudomonadota > Gammaproteobacteria > Xanthomonadales > Rhodanobacteraceae > Luteibacter. The sequence continues at coordinate 38,158 of NZ_DASYCB010000020.1, read as the reverse complement.
GATGTCGATCCTGCTTTCCGAACTACCACCGCTGCGGCATGGGCGCATCGGCATGACCTGGGCGGTGACCGGAACGCTCGGCATCCTGAGTGGCCCATCGATCGGTGGTTTCCTCAGTGAAGGGTTCGGCTGGCATGCGATCTTCTACGTGAGCTTCCCGCTGGTCGGCTTCATCACGCTCGCGATCGCGTTGTTCCTGCGCGAGCGGCATGTGCCTCGCGCGCCGTTCGATTTCTTCGGCTGGGGTGCTTTGTCGATCAGCCTGACCGCGGGACAGATGATGCTCGACCGCGGGCAGCGGCTGGAGTGGTTCGCTTCGACCGAGATCCGGATCGAAGCGATCGCGGCAGCGCTGGGCGCATGGCTCTACCTCGTGCATATCTTCACGAAGAAAAACCACTACCTCGATCGCGCACTGTTCGCCGACCCGAACTTCACGATCGGCGCGATCATCTACTTCGTCTTTGGCTTCGTGCTGTTGCCGACGCTGGCGCTCACCTCACCCATGCTTGAAGAGCTGCTGCGCTACCCCGGCGACGCGGCAGGCATCCTGACCATACCGCGTGGCGTCGCCATGATGGCCTGCCTGGTGGCGACATGGCGTATCCCGGCGTGGCTTGATAACCGTGTCGTGCTGGCGTTGGGTGTCGCACTGGTCAGCGTAGGCAACTGGCACATGTTGACCTACTCACCGCTGATGGATGGCTGGGCGGTCGGCTTCGCCGGGTTGCTGCAAGGCGCAGGCCTTGGCTTGCTCATGCCAGCGATCACCCGCGCGACTTTCGGTACGCTCAGCCCGGCGCTACGTGCGCACGGCACGGTGTTGTTCAACCTCTTTCGTTTGTATGGAAGCACGCTCGGTGTGGCCGTGGTGCAGCTGTACTTCTTCATGAACACCCAAGCTATGCACGGGGCCCTCGCCGAACACCTGCGCCCGTTCGGTACGTTCGCCAACGTGTCGTCCTCGACCCCGGGTGCCGCGCTCGCCGCGCTCAATGAAGGTGTCACCGGCCAGGCGGCCATGGTCGCCGTGATCGGCCAGTTCAAGCTCCTGTTCGTGGCGATGCTCGTCGTCAGTCCCCTCATCTTCTTCATCCGCCGGCCCCGTGCTGGTTAATCAACACCCTGGTAACCCCATGAATACCGCACGACTGAATCATGCAAGGCGCACCGTGCTCACTGCGGTGCTTGGTGGCACGACGCTGGCATTCCTTAGCGGATGCATGGTCGGGCCGGACTACCAGCGTCCGGACGATACGACGTCGACGCACTACGACACCACGGCCGAAAAGCAGCTCGACCACGCCCGCGCCGATGGCGCACCGCGTGTCGGCTTCGATGCAAAGATCAATGCCGACTGGTGGACCTTGTTCCATTCGCAGCGGCTCGACGCTGTGGTTAAGAAGGCGATCGACGGAAATCTAACCCTGGATGCCGCGAACGCCACGATCGCGCAGGCCGACGAAGCGATCGCCGCTGCCGGCGGTGCGCTGCAGCCGCAGGTCGCGTTCGGCGCCCAGGCGGGACGGCAGCGCACCGGCTTCGGTGCAGGGCGCGCGACCTCAAACGTCTACGCTATCGGCCCCACGGTGAACTTCGACCTCGATCTGTTCGGTGGTACGCGTCGGCAGATCGAGCAGACCACGGCCCTGGCCGACCTGCAGCGCCACCGCTTCGATGCGGCGTACCTCACGGTGACTGGCGATGTGGTGACCCAGGCCATCGCGCTCGCGTCGGCGCGCGCGCAAATCGCGGCGGTCGAGGATCTGCTCGCCACGGACCGACACACGCTTGAACTGGTGACGGGAGCGCAACGTTACGGCAGCGCAACGAAGGCAGACATCGCGCTGGCGCAAAGTCAGCTAGCGCAGGACGAAACCTTGCTGCCGCCGTTGGCACAACGACGCGATACGGCGCGGCATGCGTTGTCCGTGCTGGCTGGCAAAGGGCCGGCCGACTGGGTGCCACCCGATTTCGACATGGCCGACTTCACGCTACCCGCGGAACTCCCGCTGAGCGTTCCTTCGGAACTCGCGCGGCAGCGGCCGGACATCCTCGCCGCGGAAGCCCAACTGCATGCGGCCAGCGCCGCGATCGGCGTGGCGACGGCCGACATGTATCCGCACCTTCAGCTTTCCGGCGCCTTGACCCAGGCCAGCGCTGGCGCAGGTGTGGGTACGCTGTGGGGCATCGTTGGTGCGTTGGCTGGTCCGATCTTCGATGGCGGCACGCTGAAGGCAAACCGACGCGGTGCCGTGGATGCGTATGACGCTGCACTGGCGAACTACCGGCAGACCCTTCTTGTGTCGCTGGGCCAGGTGGCTGATGTGCTTCAGGGTATCGGTCACGACGCCGACGAATATGCCGCGCAGGGCCGGGCGCTTGACGCGGCGGAGACCAGCCTTCAGCTGAGCCAGGAAGGCTTCCGGGCAGGCGATGCGAGCGTGCTCGCGGTGCTCGACGCCCAGCGAGCGCGGCAGCGTGCGTTGATCGGCCAGGTGCAGGCGAGAACCGCGCAGTATCTTGATGCGGTGCAGCTGACCGTCGCGCTCGGCGGGCAGTCGGGGCAGGCCTTCCTCAGGAAGGTGAAATAGCCCCGGCGTGCAGCGGGCGTGCGTCAGGTATGCCGGAGTGATCGTTTCGGCAAAGCGCCGGCCATGGCGCAAGCGTAAGGTATCGCTCGAGTAGGGTCGCCACGCCGGCCGATTCGACATCCAGAGGACCACCGCCATGGCCGTGCTGCTCGCCGTCAACGTCGGGCTACCGCAAGACATCGCGTGGCAAGGCAAGACCGTTCACACCGCCGTGTGGAAGCGGCCCGTGAGCGGGCGCGTGATGGTGCGCCGACTGAACATCGACGGTGACGGGCAGGGTGATCTTGCCGGTCACGGGGGCGAGCACCGCGCCGTCATGGTTTATCAGGCGGCGTCGTATCGTTACTGGGAGGCCTTCTTCAAACGCCCCACGCTTGATTACGGCAGCTTCGGTGAGAACCTCACCGTCGACGGCCTCGCTGACGACGAAGTCTGCATCGGCGATCGCTACCGTATCGGCGATGCCTTGCTCGAGGTCACCCAGCCGCGGGTCACGTGTTACCGCGTGGCCATGCGGATGGAAGAACCACGGATGGCTAACCTGCTAGTCTCGCATCGACGGCCCGGCTTTTACTTCCGCGTCATCGAGGAGGGCCTGATCGGCGCGGGCGACGTCATCACGAAGGAGCAGGAAGGCAGCGGAATGACCGTCGCGGAGATCGATGCGTTGCTCTACCTGCCAGGCAAAACCCCCGCGAAGCTGAAGCGGGCCACGCAGATCCCCGCACTGAGCAAGGGCTGGCGCCAGTCGTTCGATGAACTGCTCGCGGCTGGCCCGGGGGCTAGCGGCAACGTCGCACTCGGCGGGCCTGCCTCGAGGCCGCCCGCATGGAGCGGCTTCCGCGAGATTCGCGTGACGTCTATTCGTCAGGAAAGCGCACTGGTCCGGTCGTTTGTCCTCGAAGCGAAGGATGGCAAACCGCTGCCGCGCGCGCGCGCCGGGCAATTCATCGTGCTCAGGCTGCAACCGCCGGCGCCACGCTCGCCGATCATTCGCAGCTATTCGTTATCCGACACGTCACTGGACGGCCGTTACCGGATCTCCGTGAAGCGGGGCAGCGGCGAGGGTAGCCAGTACCTCCACGACGCGCTGCGTGAGGGTGACACGCTCGGGATTAGCGCGCCGCGTGGCACGTTCTGTCTCGTCGACGATGGGCGCCCCGTCGTTCTTTGGGGGGCGGGGATTGGCATCACACCCTTGCTCGCCATGTTGCACGAGCTCGCACGTGCCACCCCGCGACTGGTGTTCTGGATCTATGGCACGCGCGATGGAACGGATAATCCGTTCGCCGACGAAATCACGGGCCTACTGAGCGCCTGTCCCACGGCAAAGCACCTGCTCGCCTTCAGCAGGCCGACCCCGGCTGACCGGCAAGTCGCCGCATTTGATGTCGATGGGCACATTGGCATGAAAGACCTCCTGATGTTGGGTGTTCCCGCAGACGCCCGCATCTATCTCTGCGGCCCCACACGCTTCCTCCAAAAGATGCGCGACGAACTTGCGGCGGCCGGCCACAGCGAGGTCATCTCGGAGCTGTTCGGCGGCCAGGAGGCGTTCCAGCCTGGTGTCATCGGGGCGAAGGCGAAACCTCCGCACGCTCCGGCTGATAAAGACCAGGGCGGCCCCATCGTCTCCTTCGTCCGCAGCGGCCTCGCCGTTCATTGGGGCACGAAATACGCCAGCCTGCTCGAACTAGCCGAGGCTTGCGACGTTCCCGTCCGCTGGTCCTGTCGATCAGGCGTCTGCCACAGCTGCGAAACCGCAGTGATCGGAGGCAACGTCGACTACACCAACGAGCCGCCTGATCCACCCGCTGAGGGCCGCATTCTCATTTGCTGTAGCGGGCCCAAAGGTGACATACAGATTGACCTCTAGTCGCTGCGATGCCCGCGATCTACGGAAAATCGTCATCGAAAAGTCGTCCACCAACAGAACGTGGAGAGAAAAGTGCCGCGCAAATGGGCATCTCGTTGGACATATGAAATCAATGTGCTTTGATCGAAGCATCTTGTTATGCAGGGAAATGATGTGCGCTACATGTTCGCGGACGAAGCGGGATGCATGGAGTTCGCAAGGAAACCTCAAGCTTCGCGGTACTTCATCATCTGCACAGTCCATGTCGAAGATTGCTCCATCGGCACGGATCTGCTCGAGCTCCGACGTACACTCGCTTGGGAAGGGCTTAACGTCGATGCAGAGCACTTTCATGCGAGCAAGGACCCAGAGTCCGTGCGGAACCGTGTGTACGAACCGATAGAGCGTAAGAGTTTTCGGATCGACGCGACGTTACTTGAGAAGTCCAAGGTCTTCCCGAACGTCCGTGCGAACCGCTTCGCGTTCTACAAACATGCCTGGTACATGCACTTCAGGCACTGTGGACGCGCGATCGCAAACGGCGGCGACGACCTGCTTATTCAGGCGGCTTCGATCGGAACAAAGAGGGAACGACACGTATTTCGCGAGGCCATCAATGAGGTTGCCCAGCAGGTATTGCAGGGGGTGAGATGGCAGACGACGTTTTGGTCAGCTAGTAGCGATCCGTGCATTCAGGTCGCCGACTATTGCGCCTGGGCAATCCAGCGAGCTTACGAGCGAGGCGACAAACGCAGGCTGCAGCAGATAGAACACAACCTCGCGTCCTGTCACGACCTGTATGCGTCAAGCAACGATCACTTCTACTAAAAAAATGGCCAACCCTGAAACTTCGTCTATCCGAAGAAGCGCCCAGGGGCTCTTATCGACGAGTTCGGGTTGGCCGATCAGCTGTCACTATACGACCCCAAAGCTTCCCTCGCAACATGATTTTGCGCATCCGTCGCGTCTAAGTGCATGAGAAACATCGCATTCGGGGTTCGTCGGGAGTGCTACCTCAGGTCCGCACGCAGATCGCGTACGCCTTTGCCGAGCCGCTGGCGTAGCAATGTCCGCAGCGTTGCGCCGTCTTCATAACCCACTTCCGCTGCAATCGCTTCGATGTCCATGCCACTGCCATGTAGCAGCGACTGCGCACGTTCAACACGCAGGTCCTGGAAGTACGCAAGCGGCGACTTACCGAGAACCGCCTGGCAGCGCCGTTGCAGCGAGCGCGGACTGGTCGCGAGCGCGTTCGCGGCGTCATCCAGTGAGAAGCCGTGCTTGAGCTGGTCGCGTGACCAGCGTTCAAACTTGAGGATCAGTGGATCCGCCTGCGCAAGATGGTTAGGGATGATGTACGGAGCCTGTGAGCGACGAATATCCGCAAGCAGGTACCTCGACACCATGTGCGCGAGTTCTGGGCTGACTTTGCGGATGAGCCATAGCGCTAGGTCAAGATGGCCCATCGCGGCACCGGCAGTCACGCCGACATCCGTGGGCACGAGCATGCGCGATTCGTCGAGCTTCACCTGCGGATAGCGTTGGCGGAACAACGGTGCGAGCCACCACGTCGTCGTTGCCTCGCGTCCATCCAGCAAACCGGCTTCCGCCAGGATGAAGGTGCCGATGCACGACGCCGCGATCTGCACCCCTTCTTCCCGCCATGCGAGCAATTGTTTCGCGGCCTGCCTGACATCGGCGCGCTCGAGGGCGGGGACGAGAATATCGGGCGATCCAGCGCCTAGCGCAGGCACGACCACCCAATCGGGATTGAGTTCTGGCGTGATCACCTGCACGGGTATGACGATGCCCTGGCCCGAGCGCACTTTCTTGCGGACACCCACCACGGTGACATCGAAGTGCGGTGAGCCGCCCATTTGCATGGCTGCGAACTTGTTAGCCAACGAAAACGCGTCCAGCAAAACCATCAAGCCGGTATCAAACAGGCCTTCCAAGGCGAGGAGGGTGATGCGCATGGCGGAAATGACCTCAAAGGTGTCGTTTACGACGATACCGGCATCGCCCCGCGCTGCCTAGAGTGACCTCGTTCCACAACCCACCGCAGAAACGAGGAAGCTCTCATGAAAATCTTTGCCATCGCCTCCGTCCCCGCCACGCTTCAGCCCGAACAGCTGCAGGCGCACATGCCGGCCGAGGTCTATGCCACGATCAAGCATTACCTGGACGGCAAGATCGAGCAGTTCTGGTTCCGCGACAAAGCCGGACCGATCTTCCTGATGGACGCGGAATCCATCGATGCCGCGCGTGCTGAACTCGCGACATTGCCGCTCGTCGCGGCCGGCCTCATGAAGTACGAGCTGCTCCCGGTCATGCCGCTGATGCCGCTAGGCCGCCTGTTGCCGGCCGCGTAACGTGCGATGCCATGCCCGGTGCACCGTATCTGCACCGGGTATTCGCCATGGATTCACGGACCTGACCGGCAGGCAACGCAGGGCTGAATGAGCGCGTGCTGGTCACGTCTCACATACGCTTTTAGCGACCTTTCATTCAGCGAAATCGTTCCAGGCTGGTGTCGAGCGTGCCACGTGTGCACGACACGGAGTACCGCCATGAAACGCCTGATGTTCGCCATGACTATCGTGATGCTCGCTTCGTCGCTGAGCGGCTGCATCATCGATGACCGCCGCCCGGGTGGTCACTACCACCAGGACAACTATTGCCGCTGGCACGATTGCCGCAGTGGCTGGCGTCACTGATCGCCGTCGCTCATAGGTTCAGAGCAGCCGACCACCCCGTGGCGGCAAGCTGACTAGTAGTTCATCCGCGGCGCGCTCGCCACTCTCGAGCGCGCCGTGTGCTGTGGAGAACGCATTCGTGTGCGTCGCTTCACCCGCGAAGAAGAGACGGTCGCGGAACGGCCTGGCCAGTTGCTGGCGCTGATGGGCCTGGGTAGGTAAGGCGTGGCTGTATGAGCCACGGATGTACGTCGAGACGCTCCAGGCTGACGACGCCAGGGGGCGTAACTGCTTAGCGGCCTCACTTCCCAGCAGACCCGCAAGTAGTCCCGAAAGATAGTCGAACGCCGCCGCCGGGCCATCGGTCCCTACCTGGTGCGCGCTTCGTCCGCCGACGAAGGTCTCGACCAGTGGTCGCTCCAGGGGCTGGAAGTAGAACACCGGGCTATCGGGATCGTAGGGGTCGGCGATCAGCACCTGCTCCGAGGGGAGTTCGATATCACCCATGATCTCGAAGAACAGCTTCTCGTCGCAGCCCAGGGGTAGGCAGGTGGCGGCGTGGCGCCAGTCGTCGAGCGCGGTGGGAAGGCGGATGAGGTGGCTTGCGATCACGTTCGTCGAGACCGTGACGATCGCGGCGCGGCTACGCACAGATCCCTGAGGTGACGTCAGGACGACGCCATTGCCGTCAGCATCGATGGACTCGACCGGCGTGGCGAAACGGCAGCTGACATCAGTGGGCACTTGTGATGCGATCAACGTGCCGTAGCCACGTGGAAGCCGCCAGTTGTGCTCCGTGGCAACGCGCTCGTAAGCGTCGTAGTCAGCGGCGGAAATGCGCTCCAGGGGGGCGCCGCTGATGAACCCGCTCATGGCCTGCAGGTAACCATTCCATCGACTAGCCGGATCAAGCGCGTCGGAAGCGCGATCTGAGGGCGGCGGCGAATCCATCAAGCGTTCGTGCCAGGCACGAAACGCTGCATGTGCCTCATCCTGCTCGGCATCGCTGAAATGCGGATGCGGCTGCTTCTTGTCCCATGCGGCAGGCCGACGATCGACTTCCCAGCCCTGGTCCTCTGCGATCATTCGCCATGCGTTGTGCTCGGCGGAATGCAACCAGCCACAACCCATATCGAGCGGAAGGCCTGCGAGATCGAGTGTCCAGCCACGCCCACCGACGCGTTGCGAGGCTTCAAGCAACCACACCGATAAACCCTTGCCGGAAAGTCTCCGCGCCGCACCGATACCTGCGGCGCCTGCACCGACGATCACGACATCGACATCGAAGGTCTTTTCGTTTGTCATGCGAACGCGTTTGCTCCCGAAAGGAGTTGACCGGCGACTACTACGGATCATACGGTACCCGCTGGATACGCGCGTCATGTCATGTGGCGACCAGAAAACCTCCACAAGCCTGCTGACATCATGCTGTCAGCAGGCTGGTTCTTTGTTCCCGTCATGGCCGCCACCCGCTGTAAAATCGGGCGATGAATCCCCCCGGCCAACGCGCCTTCATCCTCACCCGTCAATGGCGGGACACCCGCGAAGGCTTGGATCTGGAGCTGTGGCTGGCCACGGACGAGGGTCCGCGCGCGGTGGTGATCAAGGGGCAGACGGCCGTCGCGTTCGTGCGTGAGTCGCAGGTGGCCGAGGTCGAGGCCGTTATTCGTAACGATGCCGCCTTCGATCTCAAGCAGCTGCCGCTGAAGACCCTCGCCCAGGAAGCGGTACGCGCCCTCTACGGCCAGAGCTATCGCGCCATGCTCCGGCTGGAGAAGCGCCTGGCCGAGCGCGGGGTGAATTTGCACGAAGCCGACATCCGCCCAACCGATCGCTTCCTGATGGAGCGTTTCATCACCGCCTCGGTGACCGTGGAAGCCACGGGTCAGGAAGCCGATGCGGTGTGGGTCAACCCGCGATTGAAGGCGGCCGATCCGTACCGGCCGCCGCTGCGGGTGGTCTCGCTCGATATCGAAACCAGCGCCATGGGCGAGCTTTACTCCGTGGCATTGGAGGGCTGCGGCCAACGGCAGGTGTACATGCTTGGCGCACCAGCTGAAGGGCCCGCAGCGGAAACCGACTTCAACCTGACCTACCTGCCCGACCGCCCCGCGCTGATCCTCGCCATCAACGCCTGGTTCCGGGAGCACGACCCCGACGCGATCATCGGCTGGAACCTGGTCCAGTTCGACCTGCGGCTGTTACAAGCATGCGCGGACCAGCACGGCCTCGTCCTGGCGCTCGGCCGCTCGGGCAAGCCGATCGACTGGCGTGCGCATGGACGTCGCGAGGGTTATGTATTTGCCTCGATCCCTGGCCGCCTCGCCATCGATGGCATCGAAGCGATGCGCTCGGCGATGTGGTCGTTCCCTTCCTTCAGCCTGGAAAATGTCGCGCAGACGCTGCTCGGCGAAGGCAAGGATACGGAAGACCCGTATCACCGCATGGATGAGATCGAGCGGCGCTTCCGCGAGGATAAGCCGGCGTTGGCGCGGTACAACCTCGTTGATTGCGAGCTGGTGACCAAGATCTTCGCCAAGGTGAGCCTGCTCGACTTCGTGCTTGAGCGTGCGAATGCCACGGGCCTGCCAGCCGACCAGTCCGGCGGATCCATCGCCGCGTTCAGCCACCACTATTTGCCGCGTATGCACCGCGAAGGCTACGTGGCACCGAACATCGGCCTCGCGCATGGCGAGTCGTACCCCGGCGGCTTCGTCATGGAATCGCGGCCAGGCATCTACGATTCCGTGCTGGTGCTCGACTACAAGAGCCTGTACCCCTCGATCATCCGGACCTTCCTGGTCGACCCGATCGGACTGGCGGAGGGTGCGCTGGAAGGTGACGACAGCAAGACCGTTCCCGGGCCGAACGGCACGCGCTTCTCGCGGACGAAACACTGCCTGCCAGGCATCATCACCCACCTTTGGGAGCGCCGCGACCAGGCCAAGCGCGCGGGCAACCAGGCGCTGTCGCAAGCCTTCAAACTGCTGATGAACGCCTTTGTTGGCGTGCTCGGCGCCTCAGGTGGCCGCTTCTTCGATCCGCGCCTGGCCTCTGCGGTGACGTTGCGCGGCCACGAGATGATGCGCAAGACGCGCGAACTCGTGGAAGCGGAAGGCTATGAAGCGATCTACGGCGATACCGATTCGATCTTCATCTGGCTCGGTCGTGCCCACGATGAAGCGGCCGCGATGGAGGTGGCTGAACGCCTGGTTGCACGCATCAACGGCTTCTGGAAAGACACGCTCGCGGCCGAGCTCGGCATCACCAGTTTTCTCGAGATCGAATTCGATACGCATTACAAGCGCTTCTTCATGCCAACCATTCGCGGCAGCGAACTAGGCAGCAAGAAGCGTTACGCGGGGCTGGTTGAGGAAGACGGCAGCGAAGAACTCGTATTCCGTGGCCTGGAAACCGTCCGCAGCGACTGGACGCCCCTCGCGCAAGGCTTCCAGCGTGAACTCTACGGTCGCATTTTCCGCCGCGAACCCTATGCCGACTACGTGAAGGATTACGTGCGGCAGTTGCAGGCTGGCGCACTCGATGACCTGCTCGTCTACCGCAAGCGCCTGCGCGGCAAGCTGGATTCGTATGACCGCACCACGCCACCACAGGTGCGCGCGGCACGGCTCGCTGATGAATACAACGCGCGCCACGGCCGGCCATTGCAGTATCAGAACGGTGGCTGGATCAGCTACGTGATGACGCTAAGCGGGCCTGAACCGGTCGAAGCGCGCGTGGCCAGCATCGACCACGAACACTACCTCACCAACCAGCTGGAGCCGATCGCCGATGCGATTCTCGCGCCGCTCGGCGATAGCCTGGGCGCGCTGACCAACCAGCAACCCGAACTGTTCTAGGCGCGCGCCGAGCGACGGACCGACTGCGGCGCGATGCCGTAGCCGCGCACGAATACTTCACGCAGATGGCGGCGGTCGCGGAATCCCGTTTCACGCGCGACCACATCAAGCGAGTGCCGGCTCTGCTCGATCATCGTGCGGGCGGCCTCGAGGCGCAGCTTCTCCACCGCCCTGGCCGGCGACTCGCCGGTTTCCGCGGTGAACACGCGGCTGAACTGGCGCGGGCTCAGGTGGGCGACCTCAGCGAGTTCTTCAACGCCGAGTGGCTGGCCGAGGTTACGCCGCGCGTAATCAAGCGCTTCCTGGATGCGATCCGTGCGTGGCGCGAGCATCAGCATTTCCGAATGCTGGGTCTGGCCGCCGGAACGGCGATGCGGCATGACCAGCTTATGCGCAAGCGAGCGGGTGACCTCGGGGCCGAGATCCTTCTCCACGAGGCCAAGCGCAAGATCCAGGCCGGCGGTCATGCCGGCTGAGGTCCAGATCGGGCCATCGGTCACGAAGATGCGATCCGGTTCCACGGTGATGTTTGGATAGCGCTGGCGCAGCGCATCGGCGAAGAGCCAGTGCGTCGTGGCGCGACGGCCCTCAAGCAGCCCCGCTTCGGCGAGCATGAACCCGCCGGTACACAAGCCAGCAATGCGCCGGGCGCGCTGGGCCGGGCCAGCGAGGAACTTGAGTACAGCGGGTTCAGTCTCCGCGACCAGCGGATCGAGTACGCCCGGGATCAGCCAGGTGTCCGCCGGCGTGCGCGCAGTGAGTGGCTGGGTCGAGACCGATACGCCCATCGACGAGCGCACATCGCCACCGCCCGACGCATAGACGTCGACCTGATAGTACTCGCTGCCAACGATCTGGTTGGCGAACTCGAAAACGGCCTGGGTCCCGAGGGCCATCATCTGGAAGCTGTCCGACAGAACATAACCGACACGGTGCATGGCCGGCCTCCCGGTGTCATGGCATAAAACACGACTATATACGTCATTTGCGCCATCGTCGACCCGGCGCAAGCTATCTCCAAGTCGCGGCACCCGCCGCCTTACCCCCTGGAGAACCCCATGAACGCTTCCCTTGGAACTGCCGTTGTCACCGGTGCCTCGTCGGGCATTGGCGCGGTCTACGCCGAGCGCCTCGCCGCCCGCGGTTACGACCTGATCCTGGTCGCCCGCAGCCGCGATCGCCTGAACGCCCTGGCTACGAAGATCAGCCAGGCCACGGGCCGCGCCGTGGAAGTCCTGGCCGCCGATCTCGCCAACGCCGCCGACCTCGGCCGTGTGGAAGCGAAGCTGCGCGAGGATGCGAGTGTCAGCCTGCTGGTGAATAACGCTGGCGTCGGCACGCACACGCCGCTGCTCGACAGCAAGATCGAAGCCATGAACAAGATGATCGATCTCAACGTCACGGCACTGACCCGCCTGACCTATGCCGTGGTGCCTGGGTTCGTCGCCCGCGGCAAAGGCGCGGTCATCAACATCGCCTCGATCGTGGCGATCGCCCCCGAGATCCTCAATGGCGTGTATGGCGGCAGCAAGGCCTATGTCGTCGCGTTCACCCAGTCGTTGAAGCATGAGCTCGCCGACAAGGGCGTGCAGGTGCAGGCCGTGCTGCCGGGTGCGACGGCGACGGATTTCTGGGACGCGGGTGGCATGTCGATCGATATGTTGCCGAAGGAGATCGTGATGACGGCGGCAGACTTGGTCGATTCGGCCCTGGTCGGCTTCGACCGCGGTGAACTGATCACCATCCCGCCGCTGCAGGATGAGGCCGATTGGAACGCTTACGAAGCGGCACGCCAGGTGATGGCGCCGCGCCTCTCCAGCGCCACGCCGGCCGAACGCTACCTTGCTATCGCGTAAGCCGATAACCTGACGGGATGCCCGGAACATCCCGTCCGCATGGCCACAGCTACACCGCCGACGAGCTCCGCGCCTTGCGTGCGGAGCTCGTTCGTTTGGATCCGGCCCTGGCGATCGCGAATGCGGCGGTAGCGGAGTTCGCATGGCGCTCGCGGCCGGCAAACTTCAGCGGCCTGCTCCATCTGATCGCGGAGCAGCAGGTATCGATCGCCTCGGCGGCCGCTATCTGGAAACGCATCGAGGACGGGCTTGGCGAGGTCACCGCAGGTGCCGTGATCGCCGCGGGCGAAGAGCGCATGCGCGAACTGGGCATGTCGAAGCCGAAGGCGCGTTACGCCGTCGCGCTGGCTCAGGCTGAGAACGAAGGTCGTGTCGATTTCGCGGCGCTGGCGCGTAGCGACGATAACGAAGCGGTTGCCGCGCTCACTGCGTTACTCGGCATCGGAAGGTGGACGGCGGAAGCATTCCTTATAGGCGCATACGGCCGTACCGATTTTTTCCCGGCGGCGGATATTGCCCTTCAGGAAGCGGCGCGCATGGTAGACGGGTTGGAACATCGCCCTTCCGAGAAAGAGCTTTACGCGCGCTCAGAACGCTGGAAGCCCTACCGAGCCCTGGCCGCGCAAATCCTGTGGGGCTATTACACCGCGGTGAAGAACGGCAGCGTCGCGTTCACCCCACCGCCCGTGCATAACGCGCCGGCGGCTGGCCGACGTGCCGCGCGAAAGCCACGCTAAAGGCGCTGGCCGAACCGTAACCCACCTGTTCTGCAACGCTGGCTACTCCCGCACCGTCGCGGCGCAGAAGCTGCCGCGCCATGGCCATGCGCCAGGTCAGCAGATACTCCATGGGCGCCGCCCCGACCACGCGCGTAAAGCGTTCGAAGAACGCCGAACGCGAAAGCGCGGCTTCGTGCGCCATGCGCACTACCGTCCATGCGTCGGCGGGGCTTTCATGGATGCGGCGAAGCACCGGTGCGATACGCGGATCGGCAAGGCCACGGACAAGGCCGGTGGGTGCGGTGGCACCCGCGCAGCGCAATGCATCGATGAAAAGCACTTCGAGCAGCCGTTCGAGCACGACATCGCGGGCAGGGCGCGCACCGCGCGCCTCGTTGCCGACCAAGCCGACCAGCGTCGTGAGGCGTGGCTCGTCGCGCACGTACACCACGTCCGGTAGCAACGACACGAGCAGGGCAGCGTCGGGCGAAGCAAACGCGCAATGGCCGATCAGTGCGCGGTAATCGGTGGGCCCATCCGGGTCACCCACCCGCGAACGTCCGTCGGCGACCTCCACCGGCGACATCTCCGCTTCGGGTGGCGCTTCCAGACTGCTGCTGTCGATCTCGAAAGCAGCGGGGACCAGCACGAAATCGCCGGCGTGCAGGGTCAGCGCCTGTCCCGCCACGTTGAGCCGGGATGAGCCTTCCAGTACGGCGCAATAGAACGGGGACCCGGTAGCGGGTCGGTTCACCCGCCACCGGCCGCCCGCGGTCACGACCTTTGAAAAGCGCATGACCGGCTGGAGCAGGGTCACCACTTCGGCAAAGGGATCGGTCATGGCAGGACTCGTGCGAATGAATAGCGGACGTTTGATTATAGTCCGTCCGGAGAGTGGCACCTATCTTGGGTACATCCACCCACCCAGGAGTTTCCCCATGCAAACCGTCCTCATCACCGGCTGCTCGTCGGGCTTTGGCCTCGAGACCGCCCGATATTTCCTCGACAAGGGCTGGCGCGTGGTCGCGACGATGCGCACGCCGAGCGCGGAGGTGCTGCCCGCTTCCGACAACCTGAAGGTCGTCACGCTGGATGTCACCGACCCGGCAAGCATTGCGCGGGCATTGGAGGAAGCCGGCCCGATCGACGTGCTGGTCAACAACGCCGGCATCGGCATGTTCAACGCACTGGAAGGCACGCCGATGCAGATAGCGCGCGAGGTCTTCGAAACGAACACGCTCGGCACGATCGCGATGACCCAGGCCGTGCTGCCGCAGTTCCGCGAGCGGAGAGCCGGCGTGGTGATCAATGTCACCTCCACCGTCACGCTGCGCGCGTTGCCGCTGCTCTCGGTCTACACGGCGAGCAAGGCAGCGGTAAATGCCTTCACCGAATCGCTCGCACTGGAGCTGGCGCTGTTCGGCATTCGCGCCTGCATCGTGCTGCCAGGCCGCGCGCCCACAACGCGCTTCGGCGAAAACGCGCGTCCGCGCGTAGGTGAATTCCCTGCGCCGTATGCGGCGTTCGCAGGAGAGATCTTCGAAGGCCTGCGTGATGCATCCACACCCACCACGAGCTCCAGCGCGGTAGCCGAAGCCGTGTGGCGCGCGGCAACCGATCCGAACGCACCGTTACGCATCCCCGCGGGCGAGGATGCCGAGATCACCTTCAACAGCTAACTGAGACCCCTGTAGGAGCGCGCTTGCGCGCGATGGATTGTGCCGCAAGCTCTATCGCGCGCAAGCGCGCTCCTACAGGTGGATTACTTTGCGAAGACGTCGCGGATGCGTTGGGCGATGTGTTTGCCGTGGGTTTCTAGGGCGAAGTGGCCGGTGTCGAGGAGCTCGATGACGGCATCGGGATTGTCGCGGCGGTAGGCTTCGGCGCCGGGCGGGATGAAGAACGGGTCGTGCTTGCCCCAGATCACCAGGGTCGGCACGTGCTTCTCGCGGAACAAACGCTGGAAGTCCGGGTACTTTTCCAGGTTCGTGCGGTAATTGAGGAACAGGTCGAGCTGGATGTCGGTGTTGCCGGGGCGCTGCATCAGCAGGTGGTCCAGCTGCCACATCATCGGATCAAGCAACGTCGGGTCCGACACGCCCTCGGTGTACTGCCACTTGATGCCTTCGAGTGTCGTTGCCTCGCGGACGCCTTCGCGGTGCTCTGGCGTCGGCTCGGCCCAGTAGGCGCGGATTGGCGCCCATGCATCACCGAGTCCTTCTTCGTACGCATTGCCGTTCTGGCTGATCAGGCCGGCAAAACGTTCCGGCTTGGCGAGCGCCAGGCGCAGGGCGGATGGCGCGCCGTAGTCAAAGACGTAAAGGATGTACTTCTGCAGGTCGAGCGCGTCGACGAACGCCTCGAGGGTCTTGCCCAGGCTGTCGAAGGTGTACTCGTAGCCCCGGCTCTCCGGAACTTCAGTGAAACCAAAGCCGGGCAGATCCGGGGCGACCAGATGGAAGCGGTCCTTCAGCTCGTTGAACAGTTCGCGGTACTGCAGGGAGCTGGTCGGGAAGCCGTGGACAAGCAGCAGGGTCGGCGCGGTGGGGTTGCCCGCTTCGCGGTAAAACACGCGGATGCCGTCGGCGTCGACATAGCGGTGGTGAATGGGGTAATCGGCGGGGATCTGGCTCATGGTGGCTCTCCGGGTTGTAACCTGAATAAATCAGTTATCAGGGTTACGCTTAGGCTAAACATCGCTCATGTAACTTGTCAATAGCCTTTATAGGGGTTACCATTCAGACCCATGAACCCCGTCACTTCGCTAGAGATCCCGCCGATCCTCGCGGACCAGCCCGCGCTGGACCTGATCAATACGGTGGTCATGGAGAACGGCGAGTCGGTGGACCACCTGGTTTCCGATGCTGCCACCGCCGCCTGGCTGTCCCGCATGACCGGCCGGCCGGTGGAAGCCTCCGCCGGCCTCGGTGCCCGGGCTGTGGAACTACGTGAAGTGATCCGCCAGGCCGTGCTGGCGAGAAAGCGCGGTGACGCCGTGGATACGGCACACCTCAATGCCCTGACCCGGCAGATGAGTAGCCACATGGCCCTGGTCGCGCATGCCGAGGGCCTGCGCGCTGAACGCCGTTACGAGGGCGATGCCTCCTGGCGCGCGCTGGCTCCGCTGGGCGAGGCTGCACTCACCCTGCTGGCCGAAGGTGACTTCCACCTGGTCCGCGAATGCGAGCACGAGGAATGCTCGCTGTGGTTCTACGACCGCACCAAGTCACACCGCCGCCGCTGGTGCAGCATGGCCATGTGCGGCAACCGGGCCAAGGTAAGCCGCTTCCGCGAACGCCAGGGCAAGTAAGCCCCATGGATGCTGGGGCCGGCGTGCGGTTACGATCCGGCAACCACCCGTGCGAGGACCGCGCATGCCCCGCCTTCCCCTGTTGTCGCCGCTCGCCGAAGGCACCAGCCGCATGGTGTGCAGCATTTCCGCCGGCATGGTGGGTGCCTGCATGACGGGCATCGGCTTACTGCGTGTGTCAATCGCGGTGAGCAAGAGCCAGACCATCGCCGATGACCTGCTCGCCGTCGACGCGGTGCTCTTCCTCATCGCGACGCTATGCGCTTATTTCTCGCTGCGCGTCGATAGCGAGGCGCGCCTGCACCACCTCGAGCGTACGGCGGATGTGTTCTTCATCCTGGCGATGGTGCTGCTCACCGCCGTGTGTTTCATCATCACGTACATGACCCTGTAGAAAAGCATCGCGCGCAAGCGCGCTCCTACAGGTCTGCCGAACCCTTGTAGGAGCGCGCTTGCGCGCGATAGCTCTTGCTTACAGATCAAACGAAGCGGAAACCATCACGGTACGCGGCGTGCCCTGGGTCAGGTACCCGCCGGTGGCCGAGGCCCAGTACCCCTTATTCATCAGGTTCTCGACGCTGACGTTGAAGGTGACCGGAATGTTCTCGAGCTTCGGCGTGATCCGCGCGCCGATGTCATACGTGGTCCAGGCCGGAACCTGCAGGTTGTTGTTCACATCGAGGTACTGCTTGCCGGTGCGCACGGCACGCGCGCTCAGCGTCAGGTCCTGGGTGTTCGGGATGGTCCATTCGACGCCGGCATTCGCCTGGAAACGCGGCACGCCGATCGCGTCATTGCCATCGCTCAGGCCGCCCTGGGTCTTCACCAGTTCCGGCTTCACGTAGTTCGCACCGCCGAGGATGCGCACACCCTTGACCGGCTCGCCGAAGAAGCTCCACTCGATGCCGCGGTTACGCTGCTCGCCATCCACCACGTAGGTGTTGGTGCTGTCGACGTACGCGCTGGGCTGCTTGATCTGGTACAGGCCGAGGCTGCTGCCGACATTGCCGGCATCGAACTTCACGCCCACTTCATTCTGCTTGGCCTTATACGGCTTGAACACCTGGCCGGCGTTCGTCACCGGTGCGCCATTGAAGTTGATCGGCGCTTCGCCACCCTGGGTCAGCGCTTCGATGTGGTTGGCGTACACCGCCCACTGGTCGCTGATGCGGAAGTTAGCGCCGATAACCGGGCTATTCGTGTACGCGTCGTATTCGCTGTTCTTCGAACCGGGCACGCCATTCACGGCATACGCGTAGCTCGCCACGAGGAGCTTCTGGCGGCGGACACCCACGGTGACCGCGAGGCGATCGTCCATGAAGCCGAGCGTGTCGGACAGGGCCAGGCTGCGCAGCTGCGTGCGACCGGTGATGCCCGGGCTACTGATCGGGCCGACGTTGTACACGTAATCCGGTAGCGCCACATAGGTGGGGTTGTAGATATTGGTGTTGATCGACGCCGATCCGGCGTACGCGGCTTTCTTGTTTGTTGTCAGCGCGGAGAAGCCCAGGGTGACGCGGTGGGTGACTTCACCCGTATCGAAATGGGCATTGAAGCCGGCTTCGCCGGTCCCGGTGTTGGCGACGTAGGGTACGGTGAAGCGACCTTCTGTCGCGTTGCCAGCCGTATCGATAAGCGTCGGACTGACGTAATCGCCGAACTCATTGCCGTGATGCGCGCCGGCCGCCACATAACCCGTGAGCCATGGAGTGAAGTCATATTCGGCGCGAACGACGCCGAACGTATCTTCCAGCGAAGAACCGGACCACGGCTGCGAATAGTTCGTGCGCGCCGAAGGCACGCGGGGTACGTCGGTCGCGCTACCGATGAAGACGACTGAGCGGCCACCGGTGATGTCCTGCTTCTGGTAACCGACGTCGGTGGTGATGCGCAGCTTCTCGCCCTGGTAATCGAAAGCCACTGAGGCGGCGGTCACGCGGCGCTTTTCGCCATCGACGGCCGTGCCGCCTTCACGGTGCACCGCGTTCACGCGCAAGCCGAACTCCTTGTTTGCACCCCAGCGGCGGCCGAAGTCGATCGTTTCACCGATCTGGCTATTGGTGCCGTAATCGACGCCAACGCGGGTGATCGGCTCGGCTTCCGCACGCTTCGGCGCGATGTTGATACCGCCGCCGATACCACTACCGCTGACGCTGATGCCATTGAGAAATGCGTTGGCGCCCTTGAACACTTCGACGCGGCTGATCAGTTCCGGCGCGAGCAGCTGGCGCGGGAGCAGGCCGTAGAGGCCATCAAAGCCGATGTCGTCGCTAGCCAGCTGGAAACCGCGAATGACGAAGACCTGCGAGTAGTTGCCATAGCCAAAGCCATAGCGGACAGCCGGGTCGTTCTGCACCACGTCACCCAGGGTGCGCGCCTGCTGGGCGCGGATCAGGGTGTCGGTGTAGCTAGTCAGGGCAAACGGGACGTTCATCGCATCCTGGTTGCCGAGCACGCCGAAGCGACCACCGCGGGCGACCTGGCCACCGGCATACGCTGCCGTAGGGGCCGCCATGTCCGCGCTCACCTGTACGCCGGAAAGCGTCGTCGCGTTTTCCTGGGCCTTCTTCTGCGCATCGGTTACGTCAGCATCGGCGGCGTGCACCGACGCGGAGGCGAGTAGGGCGCCGACAAGGGCAAAACGGACCGAGGCCGCGAGGCGGCGGCGGGGCAGGGAGGAGGCGAACATGGCAGATCCTGGAGGGCAGCAGCGGCCCAGTAATGCGAATGAAAATGAGAATGGGTCTCAAGTATCCCGCATTACCGGCCTGTTGCCTAGCAACAACATGTCGCAGTCACCGCTCCAAGCCCGCGTACTGCAAGGCTTTTGCGCCTCAGCCTATCCCGTTCCGCACCACGAACGTGCCATCCGGGTCGTACTTCCGCTTGACGGCGGCGAGGCGGGAAACGTTCGTGCCCCAGTACGCCTTCTGATAGTCCTTCTGGAAGTAATCGCTCTCTGAGAAGTAGGCGCCGGCCCCGGGCACGAGCTTCGTCAGCCGGGCGTATGACTTCTGCACGGCGGTCGATTCCCGCTCCGCCTTGACATCATCCCGGTGGGCGTCGGGCAGGCCCTCGAAGACCGCAGGGCCGCCGGTGGCGATGATCGCCAGAGCGAACGCGTCCAGCACTTCGGGGTTCATGGCGGTATCGCGGGCCCGGGCCAGGGTTTCCTCGGACGCGCCGTAGAGCCCCTTATTAAAGTGGAAGGCGAAGCCCTGGATGCGCGCCGCCTCCACGATCCCCGTGGCCAGTGCGTCGATCTGGTTTTCCTTGAGCAGGCGCGAAGGCATCCAGGCTGAGGTGTAGGCATAGATATAGGTGCCGACCTGCTCCTGATCGCCCGCCCAGACCATGTGGTACCCCGGCGCGCCAGGCCGTTTGTCAGGCGCCGCATAGGTCAGTCCGTGCTCCTGGTAGAAGTCGATGTCCCAGAAGTGCCGGGCCGGCATGGCGCCCACCCAGAACGCGTCCTTCCATGTGTAAGCCTTCCGCGTCGCCACCCAGTCGAGGAAGGGTTTCCACGCCGCCCTGACCTGGTCCTCGGCGAGGCCCTGGAACAGCATCCTCAAGTCGATGCGTCCATCGCCGTGGAACTCCATCTGCTCACCCCAGTGCGGATTGCAAAGGTTGTCGCGGAAGTGGCGCATGGCCTGGGCCACCAATGCATGGAACGACTCGTCACTGTCGGCCATGATCGTGCCGCGGACGGCGCCGAACAATTGCGGTAGGTAGTGCGTGCGGAAGGTGAGCCGGGTGATCACGCCGAAACTGCCGCCACCGCCACCCTTCAATGCCCAGAACAGCTCCGGATCCTGAAAGGCATTCACGACGCGGATCTTGCCGTCCGCCGTGACGATCTCGGCCTCGAGCAGGTTGGACGCCCCGGTGCCGAAACCCTTCGACAGGCTGCCGAAGCCGCCGCCGTTGGTGAAACCCGCGCAGCCCACCGTGGTGCAGCCGCCGCCCTGGATATAGCGGCCGCCGATCGTCGTGACCGCGTTGTAGGCATCGATCCACATGGCGCCGGCGCCGGCGTTGGCGGCGGGTACTCCGGCTGTGCCGGCCTTCGCGCCTTGCGGGATGAAGCTATCGACCAGGTTGACGGCGTTCATGCGCCGGGTCCAGATCAGCAGGGAGTCGGGCGCGTTGGAGGCGCCGAGGTAGCTGTGCCCACCGCCGCGGATGACGAGCCGGACGTTGTGTTTGCGGGCCCAGATAACGGCCGTCGCGATGTCCTGCGCGCTCTCCGCCGTGAGCACCCGGGCGCTGGGGGTCGAGGTCCAGGCGCGGTAGTAGGCGCCGGTCTGGGTCAGGCCGGGCTGGTCGCCGACGTAGAACTGGTTGCCGATCTGGGAGAGGGCCTCCTCGCGGGTGGCGGGGTCGAGCAACGGATTTTTGGGAATGGAGAGGCGGCCGCCGACCTGGCGATTGAGCGCCTCCCAGTCGGCATCCGTGGGCCAACCCGCGGCGCCCGGTTTCAACCAGCGTCCGCCACCGGTGACGAAGGCATCCACTTTCGCGACGAGCGGCAGCAGGGGCAGAACAAGAGCAGTCTTCAGCAGGGTGCGGCGGTCCATGGTCGGTCTCCGTTGGTTGCTGCCGATCCTGCGCCGGGCGGTCCGTGGTGTCGCCCGCGCAGGGAGGAAAGCCGCCACCCCGGGGACGAATCGCGGGCGGGTGGGGACAAGCGGGACCGTCCCAACGGGCGCATCATGGGCGTCTTCCTCCGTCCCCGGGAGTCGCTTACATGTCCATCTGGCTCGACCGCCGCCTGCTCGATCTCTTCCACATCGAAACCCCCATCCTGCTTGCCCCCATGGCTGGCTCCGGCGGTTCGGCCATGGCCATCGCCGTGGCGAAAGCGGGTGGGCTTGGCTCATTACCTTGTGCCTCGGTCAGCGTGGAAAAAACGACGGAGGAAGTCGCCCTGTTCCGGGCGGCCGTCACCGCGCCGGTGAACCTCAACTTCTTCGCCCACCAGCCACGGACCCCCACCGACGAAGACAGCCGTCGTTGGCTGGCGCGGCTGGCGCCCTACTTCAGCGAGTTCAAGGTGGATCCGGCGAGCCTGACCGCCGCCGGCGGCCGCGCCCCGTTCGACGATGCCATGTGCCGGATGGTCGAAGCGCTGAAGCCGGAGGTGGTGAGCTTCCACTTCGGGTTGCCACCGGAGGAGCTGCTCGAGCGGGTCCGCAAGACGGGGGCAAAGATCATCGCCGCGGCTACCACCGTGGCCGAAGGCCGCTGGTTAGCCGAACGCGGCGTCGATGCCGTGATCGCCCAGGGCAGCGAAGCGGGTGGTCACCGCGGCAACTTCCTCACCGAAGACATGGCCACCCAACCGGGACTGTTCGCCCTGGTGCCGCAGTTGGCGGACGCCCTGTCGATTCCCGTGATCGCGGCTGGCGCGGTGGCGGACGGCCGCGGCATGGCGGCAGCCCTGACGCTCGGCGCCTCGGCAGTCCAGATCGGCACGGCCTACCTGCTCTCGGATGAATCCATCAGCGTGCCGGTGCACAAAGCGGCGTTGAAGCACGCCCGCGATGACAACACCGCGGTCACCAACGTCCTCACTGGCCGCCCGGCGCGTGGTGTGATTAACCGGATCATGCGCGAGATCGGGCCGCTCTCTCCCGATGCATTGCCCTTCCCGCTGGCGGGGGGTGCCCTAGGCCCGATGCGCGCCGCCACCGAAAAACTAGGCCAGGGGGACTTTCAGCCCCTATGGAGCGGCCAGGCCGGCGCCCTGGCCCGCGAAGGCAGCGCCGAGTCCATCACCCGCAACATCGCAGACACGGCCGCGTCGCTCTTGTAGGAGCGCGCTTGCGCGCGATGAGTGCTCGCGACAAGCCCCATCGCGCGCAAGCGCGCTCCTACAGGTGCTTTTGGGCGTTACGGTTTCTGGCCGTGCTGCAGCAGGTACAGTTTCACGTACTTGCGCCGCACGTATTCAACTCGCAGCAACGCGTAAACGATGCCACGCCACCCATCGAGAAACCCCGCGCGCAACACGTAACCACGAAAAAACCGCCACATCGGGCTCACGATGATCTGGGTCAGGGTCGCGCGCTTGCCGGCGGCGAATTCCTCCGTCGCCATCATGTGCGCATACCGCTCCTGCTTACTCATCAGCTCGGACAGCGAGCGATACGGGTAATGATCCAGATAGCCGCCAAGCATCTTCACGTCGCCATCGACGCTCACCGATTCATGGATCTCCCTCGGCCCCCGCCAGCCGCCCTGGCGGCGGTCGAACAGGCGTAGCACCTTGTCAGCGCCGGCATTACCGTGCTGCATGAAGCGGCCGAAAAAGTCATTGCGGCGATAGAACCGGTAACCCGCCGCACCAGCGAAGCCACCTTCATACGCCTTCTCGATAGCCGCTCGCAGGTCATCACCCACGCGCTCATCGGCATCCAGGCAGAGCACCCATTCGTTCTTCGCCTGCGCCACCGCGAATGCCTTCTGGCTGCGGAACCCATCGAACGCGCGCTCGAACACGCGGGCGCCCATCTCGCGGGCGATCGCCTGGGTCGCGTCGCTGGAGCCGCCATCCACGATGACCAGGTCATCGCAGAAGCTCGCCGATGCCAGGCAATCCCGGATGCGGTCGGCCTCGTTCTGGGTGATCACGCAGAGGGAAATGGGCCGCTGGGTCATGAAAGCACGGGAATGGAAAGGGCTGACGGGCCATAATGCCACGTTGCCCCCGATCGAGGTTTGCCGTGGCCGCGTGCCTTATGTTCGCCACCGAGGAATATGCGCTGCCGATCCTGCGCCCGCTCGCTGCCGCCGCGAAGGCGCGTGGACAGGACGTGGGCTGGATCGTGCCCGATGCCGTGGCCGCACACCTCGCCGCAGACGAACACCGCATCACCCGCCTGAAGGCGGCGAAAGCCATGCAGCCCGAGGCGGTGTACTGCGCCGCCAACTGGGTCTCACCGCGCCTGCCGGGCATCAAGGTCCAGGTGTTCCATGGGTTCAATGCGGAGAAGCGTGAGCCGGGGCGTGGGCACTTCGCCATTCGCGGCTTCTTCGATCTATACGTGACGCAGGGCCCGGCGACCACCAAGCCGTTCGAAGCCTTGGTGAAGGAGCACGGTTACTTCGCCGTGCGCGAAACCGGCTGGCCGAAACTCGATCCACTGTTCATCCAGCCACCACCGCCGCGCGATCCATCGATCCTCGAACGTGATGGCCGACCGGTGGTGATGTATGCGTCGACCTTTAGTCATCGCCTGAGTGCCGCGCCTGGCATGGTCGAACCGCTGCGCAAAATGATCGCTCGGGGTGATCGCCAGTGGCTGCTTACGTTGCACCCAAAGTGCGACCAAGCGCTGGTCGATGCCTACCGTGGTCTGGAAGCGGAGAACGCGCGTTTCTACACGTCGGAAAAACTTATCGAGCTGGAACGCGCGGCCGATGTGCTGGTCTGCGATACGTCATCGGTAATCCACGAGTTTGCCGTGATGCATAAGCCTGTTGTCACGATTGCTAACCGCGTGCCGCATCCGTTCATGCTGGATGTGCCGACGCCGGATGATGTTGACGCGGCCATTGATCGTGCGTTGACGTATCCACCGGAGTTGATGGCGGCGATCAAAGCGCATGGTGACCAGATTCATCCGTCGCATGATGGGCATGCCAGTGAGCGGGTGCTGGATGCAGTGGCTGCGTTCAAGCGTGGTGATTTTGGAGCGCTTCGGCGTAAGCCGCTGAACCTGGTCCGTCGCTACAAGGCGGCTCGCGACCTTCCTGCGATGTTCACCGACGACGCTTGATCGCACCTGCATGTTGACTCATCGATATGCCGTGATCCTCGCCCATGTCAACGAGAATGTAGAACAAAAGACCATGGCAGGTACTCAATCCCAGGGTTGAGGTTTACATCACACGTAAACTAATTCGTGCCATTTTTCAGAATTCTTCCATATACGCCGACCAACGCGTTCCCTAGCCTGCTCCGTTCAACAAACGGGCTGGGAAGTTCATGTCGTCGTACTCCGGAAAATTGCCGAAATATTCGGCGCTGGCGCTTGCCGTCAGCGCGGTGCTCACTTTTGGTGCCACGCCCACGCGCGCTCAACAGGCCGACACCAGGTTCGCGTCCTATGAAGATGGCTTCACCGTCATCGGTCGGTTGATCGGCATCGATGATCCATTCGCAGTCCACGTCGGCATGGAGCGATTCGATGAGGTTGTCGACATTGCGGTAAAGAATTTCTGCGAAGAGGATCCGACATGCCATCTCGATGAAGTTCAACAAACGCGGGTGGCAGGGGAGGCGGGGAAGTCAAGCGAGTACACGAAGACCGAAATCATCGTCATATTCGGGCAGTTTGGTAGCATCCAGAAACTTCACCCTATTGACGTCGTTCGATCGTGCCCCGACGGTGCGATGCTCGTCGATGACAAAGGAGAATACTGGGAGAACCGGAGCCCGCCGACCTCTTCCGTGCCGGTCGCATGCACACCTTCAGATCGTCTCCCGCAGGGCGGTGACCTGGGCATTCCCAGCGAGGATGGCGCAAATCAATGTCCCATCGGGAACGCGCCCACGGTTGGAAATCCGATCAATCCCCTGACGCTGAGTAAGGTCGAGCGAGTCGTCGACTACGCTGACCCATCCGGATCAGGTCTGAACTTCGCTCGCACTTATCACAGCGGAGCGGCGGCGTTGAGGACGGACCTTGCGACGGCGTATCGCCGTGACGCCGAACCCTCACGCATGGGCGCTCGTTGGCGCCACTCGTGGGACCGGAGTATCGTCCCGCGGCCCTACTACGACGGTGAAGCGCGTGCCTACGGCAATGCGGCTACCCTGATCCTCGAGGACGGCCGGGAGATCACTTTCCGCCGCGTCGGGAAGAACTATGAAGGTCTACATGGCGAACGGGGCAAACTGCGGGATCGCTCCGGTGGTGGCTGGGTTTATACCTGGCCAGACCTCACGGAAGAATCGTTTGACGAGCGCGGCCAACTCGTAAGTCGGGTTAGCGCGAACGGCCAGGCATTCACCTTTCACTACCAAGCAGTGGGTCAGGGCGGACCCAAGGGTCTAACCGGCGTCACGGATCCGCAGGGGCGCGAGATTCATATCAGCTACAACAAGCAGGGCCGCATCAACGGACTGACCACGCCGGACGGCGGCCGCATACGCTACGACCACGCTGACAAGCCCTTGAATGGCGACTACGACCTGTTGAGCGTCCAGTACGCCGATGGCCGGGCCATTGGATACATCTATGATGAGCGCGCGCACACTAGCAAGGCCGACCATAAGCTCACCGGAATCGCCGGTGGCGATGGAAAGCGGTTCTCAAGCTATTCGTACGATGAGTTTGGTCGGGCAGTGCGGTCGTCTCATGGCGATGATCTCGAGTGGACAGAGCTTTGGGAGCGCGGCAACAACGAGGTTACGGTCAGCTCGAAAGACCGCCGCTATAGTGAATACTGGGAAACGATCCTCACTGAAGGACGGACTCGCCTAGCGACTCGAACCGAATCGATTCGTGATGACGAACACGAGCGAACGTTCTCCTACCTCGACAACGGCCTTGTCGGCAATCAAACGGATTACCTCGGGACGGCGACCACGTACCGCTACGATGATGCGCGTGGCCTTGAGACCGAACGCACCGAAGCGGCAGGTACACCCGCTGCCCGGACGGTCCGGACCACCTGGCATCCGACGTTCGACAAACCTGTGCGCATTGACGATGGCGCGCATTGGACCAGCCTGACGTATGACACCAGGGGCAACCTGACGGAGCAACGTGAGGGCGGCCTCGCCGATGCCGCAAATCCTCGTTCGTCGGCATGGCCGGACGAGCGCATCACGCGATATGTGTACGACCCCGCAGGGCGTGTCACATCCATCGACGGTCCGATCGCGGGTGATGTCGACACCACGCGATACTCGTACCGCGCCAGTGATGCCCCCGGCTGCGCCGGTGGTCCGGCCACGTGCACATGGCGCAAAGGTGACCTTCACACCTCGACCAACGGGCTTGGCCATGTGGCGACGGTGCTGGCATACGACGCCGCTGGCCGCGTTGTCGCTAGCACCGACGTCAACGGCATCCGCACGGATCGTCGTTACGATGCTGCCGGGCGCCCGCTGGAAATCGCCATCCGTGCCCGTGCCGATGGCTCCCCGTCGGCCGCGGACGCCATCACACGCATGACCTACAACGCGAATGGCGACCTGGAGACCCTGACGGACCCGGATGGCGCCCGTCTGAAGTACACCTACGATGCTGCCCACCGCCTGGTCGAGCGCGTCGACAGCCTGGGCAATCGCCAGTTGATCGGTCGGGATGACCAGGGGCTTATGGGTTCGGAAACCCACCTGCGTGGCGATGGCACCGAAGATGCCCACCGCGAATACACCTACGACACCCATGGTGTGATGGAAGGCCTGCGTGATCGGAATGGCTACGCGATTTCCTTCCTGGCCGACGCCAACGGCCGCTCGACAGGACAGGATGGCAATACAACGAAGGTCGCTCTTCTGCGTGATGCGCGAGGTCGGGTGACCCGGCGCACCGAAGGCAAGTCTCTTCTCACCGCGCAGACGAACTTCACCTACGACGGTGCCGACAACATCAAGACCGTCGTTGACCCGAAAGGCCTCTCCACGGGATACCTGCGCAATGGCATCGGCGATCTCCTGTGGCAGCGCAGTCCGGATACAGGTGAGACCGCCTTTGAGAATGACGAGGCAGGGCAGCCAGTGGGCGAGACCCCTGCAGATGGCCGTGCTGTGGGGCGCCAGTTCGACGCTCTGGGGCGCCTCACGACCCTGACCTACAGCGACGGCAAGCAGACCCGCTTCTCATACGACACGGCACCCTCCGACTGCGGCCCGGGCGCGACCTTCGCCATCGGCCGGCTCAGCTCCGCCACGGACCGGGACGGTGGGACCACTTCGTTCTGCTACGACTTCGCTGGACAGGTGGTCGCTAAGAAGCAAACCGTTCGTGGTGTAAGCCTCACGCTACGCTACGACTACACACCAGCAGGGCGCGTGTCGGCCATGACGTATCCCGATGGCCGCCGGGTCGCGTATACCCGTGACGCGATGGGCAGCGTCATTGACGTCACGCTGCACGATAGCGGCGTCCGTCCGGTGCTCACTTCCATTGCGCGCGATGCGCTAGGCCGTCCCACTCGCTGGACGGCAGGCGCGCGCACCATCGAGCGCCTCTACAACCCGCAAGGCGCCGTCACTCGCGTCTCCGATGGCCGTGCCGACGGCCTCGATCTGTCGATCGTCTACGCCGATGGCAACGTCAAGACGCTCACCAGCCACGGTACGGCGATCAGCGTCACGCATAACGTGCTGGGCCAGGTCACCGCTACAGGCCCAACATCAGCTCGCCATGCGTACACCTACGACAAGACCGGCAACCGCCTGACGTGGACTGCGTCGCCTTCTCCCGTACAGAGGTTCGAGTACCCCGCTGACAGTCATCGATTGATCATGGCGGCGGGTGTCCTCCGGGGCTATGACCTGAACGGCAATACCACGCAAATCGACGAGCGACAGTTCGTCTACGACGCCAGCGGCCGGATGAGCCAGGCGAAGGTCAACGGCATCGTGGAGATGAACTACGCCTACAGCCCGTTCGGGCAGCAGGTGGCGCGATACATCGCCGGGCAGACGACGATCTCGCTCCACGATGAAGCGGGCCATTGGATCGGCGACTACGACGGCGTGGGGCAGCCTATCCGACAAATGGTGTGGTTGGGCGACCTACCGTTGGCTGCGATCGATGGCGAGGCGATCCGCGATATCCAGCCTGACCACCTTGGAAGCCCTCGTGTCGTCATCGATCGGGCGAGTGACAAGGCTATCTGGTCTTGGTCGGCTACCGGCGAGGCCTTCGGTAGCACCCCTCCGAACGAAGATCCGGATAAGGATGGGACGAAGTATGTCCTCGACATGCGGTTCCCGGGTCAGCGGTTTGATGCTGTGACGGGTCTCTTTCAGAATGGGTGGCGGGATTATGATCCGACCAGTGGCAGGTACGTGCAGAGTGACCCGATTGGATTGGGCGGCGGAGTATCCACTTACAGCTACGCCAATGGAAACCCGCTGGTTAACGTCGATCCGATGGGCCTTGATTCGTCCGTCGGCCCGGTCGAGTCCGCGCTAATTGCAGATATCTTCTTTCTGAAGAACTATCGCGACATGCGCAACGCAAACACCATCGGCGCAGATAAGTACTTTCACTGCAAGGCAAACTGCCAGGCGGCACGTCTCGGAGTGGGAGGCGCCATAGAATCAAGAATCGTTAGTGAGGTGCGTGAGTTGACGGATCAGTACGTTAAGGGAGATCCCAGCTGGGCTTGCGACGAAGACCGGGCGGCAAACGCACTTGGCAGAAATGGTGGCCGGTCTTCGCCAAGTCAGACCTGCTCGGCAGTTTGTGCTCCCCTTAGACCGAACGGACTGCCAGAGGAGTATTGATGGTTATGGCTCTACTTTGGCTTTTCATTTGTATGGCATTCATCGTCCTCGGCGTCGTATCAAAGCGGAAGTTGCTCTGGATACTAGGAGCAATTTTACTTTGCATCGGAGTCGCGACGGCGGCACTTATGTTCAATGATCCGATAGATCGCTGCCTAGATGCGGGCGGTGCGTGGAACTATAGCCAGAGCATATGCAGGGTCTACTAGCCGGTCCACAGTCACCGAGTCGCGGGATATCGCATGGCGGAGGCAGGGGGGCCATTGGGCTTGGCGAGCAGGTGACCTATGGCACCGTCATCATTGGCACCGAAGGTGCAGCGGTTGGCGCTCAGGTTCTTGGCAACAAGGATGGAGTATCCGTATCGAAGGGCATGATCGGCGTTGGCGGAAGCCCAGAAGGGTGTGCCGCAGGCATCGAAGGAGTTCAATGCACCACCGTCTACTATTGGTGCAGGCGCCAGTGAAGGTCCCATTTAGCATTGTTATAGCTTTAATCTTTTCGATGATGTCATTGACGGTAAGCATCGCGTTGGCAAAAGCAAAGGGCGCTGACTGGCTCGATGGAGCGTTGCCTACGGTCATGACGATGCTCTTTGCCATCTTTTGGCCGTCTTGGGCGCTCGGCGTATTCCGGCGCCTACTCGACGACCGTCATATGACCTGCGAGGAAGTTGAGGCGAGTACTAAAGGCGCGTTTCCGAGCTTAGTGCTTCGAGTCGTCTACCGCGTCGCCGCGGTGATCGAGATGTTATCTCTTCTTGTCTCATTCTTCCTCCCATGGTTCTGCGTTGTCAGCGCGAGCGAAGCACAAGGCGACATCCAAAGAATGCTCGCTGTCGACGGATCTCTCGCGGGTCTTGTCTCGTCGGTGATCTTAGCCATCCTGCTAAGAAAGAAAGATGTGGTGACGTCGCGAATCTTCGCAACAATAGGATCCGCCTTTGCCGTATCGGCAGCCGTACATTTGGCGATGGCACCGCGGTAAAGCGAAACGAAGGCTCTAGTGAAAAGGTGAGCGTAAGCGTGCGACTGATTCGGCTTGTGGTGTGGTATGTCGCGCCTACGGCGATAGTGGGATCCATGGCCGCCTTGATCGGATGGGCCTTGCACACGGCGATTCACTGGGCGGATGACCTCACAGTAAGACCTCAGCCTTCGATAGCTCGTTTGAAAGGAGAGCTATCGTTACTGCCCTTTGCGGACAAGCTCGTTGTAACGGGCACAATGGACAAAGGCTTCGTGACGTCAGTTGCTGCCAGAGCGCACAGTGGCGAGTCTGTCCAAGAAATGCGTTCCGCGTTTGAACGGAGCGTGGTGAAGCGCGGGTGGGTAGTGACCCGAGATAGGTCGAACCGGGGCAACGAATTGACCTTCTGTCGCAATTCAATCGGCCTAAGTGCCACCTTTAGAGGGGGCCCCAGTGGAGGGACGGAAGCGCTTCTACGCCTGCATTGGACGCACTCTCCCTTCTCACCAACTGATTGCCCAGGCTGAAGCGAATGGCCATACGAACCCTCGGGCTAATTCTTGCTAACCACCTACCCATCGCAGAAGGCACAAGGTGCTACCCCAGTCGCGCCCGAAGTGCTAGCGATTCTGGCTGAATTGGCTGCTCCTCAGCAGTGAGGTTCCCGATGGGCATCTCAAAGGATGCGCGTCAAACATCTATAACGAAAGCCAGTAAATATATGACAGAGAACGGTGAAGCCTTGCGTTTACAAACAGGAAGTTTAGCCACCTTGCTACGTTCTCGCCTGACCCCGCTTCAGGCGATATGGTGCGGCCACATGACGATGACGATTTCAGCCGTCATCGCTCCGATGCTGTGCGGAAGCATGGACATGCCTTGTCAGCGGTATGTTGGTCAATCCGTGGCAGTATTCTTCGCGCAGTTCCCTATGCTATTTGCAGAACTACTTTTGGGTTCCATTCGTGTCGGATCAGATAAACTCGATGCGCTTATAGTGGTAGCCCCGATTCTGCTGGCGATAAATTCGCTCATTGTGGCCTACGTCGGTCTGTTACTTCTTCGTTCCGGCAGATGGATCGTGGCCACGCTCATCCTCAAGCGAGAATCGGCAAGTGGCCCTTTTGGTGATCGTGAGAATGGAAAGGGCCGCCAAAAAATACGATTGAGCGAGAGGTTCACGAAATGGTCGTTCCTCTTCTCCACGCTCTTCCTGGCTCAGTTGTATGTGGCGTCATACTTCCTTCTGGACATCTCGCGGCTCACGCTGTTCGGCATGACGGCGATACCGATAGCCTTGTATCCCATGCTCCTCGTTGTGCCGACTTTTGCGTCGCACGTGCTACGCAATGTCTACGAAAGTCGGATAGTGGTGTATGGCGTTGGAATGTGGACTTCCTGGACTAAGATTGCCTGGATATCTGGCATTGTCCTTGTTGCGTGGAGGATCCCGTTCCGGATGATTCTGGGAAGGTAATCGGCAGTGTGGAGAAGGGCATCGCGCGCAAGCGCGCTCCTACAGGGGATACACGGGTTGGGGTAAAGTAGTGGGTGGCTTAGGAGTCAGTTATGTCTAGTTCCACTGCCCAGGCGACTGGGGGCGCGTTTTCAACGGAGCGCATGCTGGGAGCGCGTGAGCGGTCGTGGGTCGCCTTGCGGGACATCGCTGAGCATATCGTCCCTGGCATGACCGAGCCCGACGCCATCGCCATGGCCGGGGAGCGCCTGCACGCGGCTGGCATGCAACGCATCTGGCACCCCAGCATCATCCGCTTCGGCGCCAACACGCTTAAGACCTTCCGGCAGCGCTCCGCGCCTGACACCGTACTGGCGGTAAATGACATCTTCTTCGTCGATCTGGGCCCCGTCTTCGAAGGCCACGAAGGTGACGTAGGCGATACCTTCGTCGTTGGCGACGACAGCATCATGCACGCCTGCGCGAAGGCGGCTCGTGAGTTGTTCCGCCGCGGCGAAGCGCGTTGGCGCGAAGGGGTGACCGGCGTGGCGTTGTATGACTACGTAAGCGCAGAAGCGGAGTCACTTGGCTGGCGTCTCAATCACGCGACGAAAGGCCACCGCGTCGGCGACTACCCGCATGCCGTGCATAAGGCCGGCAACCTGGGTGACTTCGACGCGCAGCCGGTGCCTGGCCTGTGGATCCTGGAGATCCAGATCGCCCATCCCACGCTGCCGATCGGCGCCTTCTACGAAGACCTGTTGATGGCGTGACTCGTCGAGTCATCTATGCGTCAATGCTTGCTCACCAACGCACAGGGAATGACACCGGATGGTCCGTCTTACATGGGGCGCCTCGCTCGCGGTATGCGTTCTCCTGGCTGCCTGCTCGAAGGCGCCGGAAGCTGAGGCACCGAACGCCGCCCCCGTATCCGCGGTCGCTCTCACGAACACTCCGGTACCGGTGTCCGCTTCCACCGTAGCCGGCATCAAGGTCGATGCCGTACAACGTTACGTGCTCGACGACACCGAAGTCCGCACGATTCACGCGAGCAAGCTCAACCGCGACTACCAGCTCTTCGTCAGCCTGCCGCCCGACTACGCCGCGCAGCCAGACCGCAAGTACCCGGTGATGTTCGTCACGGATGCGAACTACGACTTTCCATTGATCCGCAGCATCGCCCGCCGCCTGGGTGACCATGGCGATGGCACCGAGGACTTCATCCTGGTCGGCCTCTCGTACGCGGCTGGCGACACGCCGGTGTACAGCCGCCGTCGTGACTACACGCCGACGAATCACGGGCCGAGTGGCCTGACCTCGGATATGCCTGGCCGGCCTGTGCTGCACGGCGAAGCCGAAGGCTACCGTGAGTCGCTCAAGGACGACGTGTTCCCGGTGATCGCGGCGAACTACCGCGCCGACATGTCACGCGCGATCTACGTAGGTCATTCCTACGGTGGCCTGCTCGGTTACGAGATCCTGATCCATGACCCCGGCATGTTCAGCCACTACATCCTCGGCAGCCCGTCGTTGCAGTTCGATCATGGCGTGGAATTCGCCCGCATGCACGACGCCCTGGCGGCGAGGAAAGACCTGTCGGCGAATGTGCTGGTCGTGCTCGGTGGCTTCGAGACGCTGAGTAAGGACAAGGCCGACCGTCGCTTCAACACCGGCACCGACATGATTGGCGACAACAAGCGCTTCGTCGCCGAACTACAGGCAAAGCATTACCCGGGCCTGCATGTGAACCTGCTCACCGTGCCCGGCGAAGATCACCTCACCGTGTTCCCGATGATCATCACCCGGGGCATCCAGTGGGCCTTGCCGGGTAAGCGCCCGGTGCTCAACGTGACAGGCGGGTAACCGAGAAGGCGACGATCAGCGCGCCGAAGGTCAGCACGCCGATCCAGTACACCGAACCCAACGCCGCGCCGTCGCTTGCGATGGCCGCGGCCCACGAAACCGCAAGCAACACCCATCCAGCGATCTTCAGGCCCTTCGTGCGGCCCGCTGACAAGATCCTGCCGAGGATATCGCGCTGGTGGCGTGACATGCCCAGGCTCAGCGCAGCAAATCCGGCGAGCGCAGCGAGCAGGCAGAGCAGCATCATGCGATGGCCTCCTTCTTACTGCCTGCGCGCACGACATCCTTGCGGTGGTGCACCTTCCACGCGCAGAAGCCGAACAGGCCGGCGAAGGCGAGCATCACCAGGTCGAAGGTGGCGAACAGCACATCGCCGCGCCACAGGCTGACGAAGAGCCCACGATCTGTCGTGACCATATCGACCACCGGCACTGCGAGGAAGCCCGCGGCGGCCACCGACAATGTCTCGACCCATGCACGCTTCACCGGCCGCACGATGGCGACCAGGCAGAGCGCGCCCCAGCCGATGAACAACCCGTTCGTCTCCCAGTTCGGGCGCTGTAGCAGCCCGATCGGCAGCAGGCGGTTGGCAAGGAAGTAGCAGGCGAGGCCGAAGGGCAGGCCAGCGATCGTCGCGACATTCAGCCGTTCGACCAGGCGGAAACCGAAGTACGGCCGCTCGGGGTCGGGTAGCTGAAGCCGGCGCTTGGCGGTCCACAAGATCAGGCCGGTGCCGACCATGGCTGTGCCTGTCAGGCCAGCGAGGAAGTACAGCCAGCGCAGCAGCAGCGGGGAGAAGCGTCCCGCGTGCAGGCCTACCATCACGCTCTCGGTTTCACGGGCACCGCCGCGGGCGGGCGGTCGTGCGTGCATCACGCCGGTCGCGGCGTCGAACGTCAGCGTTTCGCCGCGGGTGTCCATGCCGGCATCCGTGGCGCGCGTGAGCTTCACCAACGAGTTGGCGTCGCCGGGAATCGCCACGAAGATGTAACCCGGCTCCGCACCCTGCCAGGTCTCGCGTGCTTGCTTGATCATGGCGGTGATCGAGGCCATCGGCGCCACACGGCCGGAGCGCTTGGGCGCCTCGTCCGCGCCGAACGCTTCGGCGTAGTACTGCGTCGGCTTATCGTAGGCAGCCGCCACGCCCCACGGCATGTACTGCGCTGCCAGGGTGACAAGGCCCGTATACGTAATCATCAGGTGGAACGGCAACGCGAGTACCGCGCTGAGGTTGTGCCCATCCAACCACGAGCGCTGCCCCTTGCCGAAGCGGAGGGTGAAGAAGTCGGTGAAGATCTTCTTGTGCGTGATGACACCGCTGATGATGGCCACCAGCATGAACATGGCCGCCAGGCCCACCAGCCAGCGCGCCCACAGCACCGGCAGGTAGTAGAGATCAAAGTGCATGCGGTAGAGCCGCCAGCCGCCGAGCGTGTCGCGTGCGTCGACCTTCTGGCCGTGGCCGTCTACCAGGAAGGAGTGGTCGCGCCACTGCGCGAAGGTCTCGCCCTTTTCTTTCCAGAACGCCGTGGTCGCTACGGCACGATGGCCGGGCAGGTCCACCGACCACTGCTCCACATTCGCCGCGTGCGTCTGCAGGTAGGCGATGGCGCCTTCGGCGCTCGCATCGATGTTGTGCTGCCCGTGCACCTCGGGCTGCATCCAGCGTGTGATCTCGTCCTGGAAATAGGCCGCCGTGCCGGTGACGAACACGAGGAACAGCAGCCAGCCCAGCAACAGGCCGACCCAGGTATGCAGCCACGCCATCGATTGGCGAAGCCCGCCGTTCATACGCCAGCACCATGCATGGCGAGATAGAGCGCGGCGGCCAAAGGCACGCAGTACACGCTGGTCCAGAACCACACGCGTGAAACCCGGACCACCGCGAACGCGAAGATCGCCACCGCGGCGTAGACGGCGAATGACGCGAGCATGCCGGCCACGACCGCCTCGACGCGCGGGATCGGCAGCCAGCGGGCTAGCCCGGCCGTAGTCAGCGCGGCGGCGATATAGCCGCCCACCGCCGCAAGGACCGTGCGCGACGCGACGTCCAGGGCGCGGGCGACGCGGGTGGCGGGCGCGCCGTTAGAGGTGGAACGGGGCATGAAACTCCCTCGGGGACGGGGCGGCCGCCGACACGCTGCCGTGCGGATAAGCCATCGGAACGTGTCATTCGCAAGATTGCGCGAACGGCGTTACTGGGCGAATATATTAATGAGATTCATTCGCAAATACGAGTCGGCAGCCTGCCGGGCGCCCGGGCCGACCTAGGGAAACCCATGATCCTACTCAAGAAATCGCTCCCCGTGCTGGTTGCCAGCGCGCTGTTCCCCCTGCTGGCCAGCGCGACGGATGGCCCCGCCAGCGAGGCCGACCAGGCCCAGCAGAAGCGCGACAAAGCCGTCCAGCTCGATGCGGTGAACGTCCAGGGCACGAGCGTCAATGCCGGCTACACCCGCACCGATGCCTCCTCGGCGACCAAGACCGACACCCCGATCATCGAGACCCCGCAGGCGATCTCGGTGGTCTCCAACGTGCAGATGCGCGACCAGGGCGTGCTTACCGTACAGGACGCCCTGCGCTATTCGGCCGGCGTGCGCGCCGATGCCTACGGCGTGGATAGCCGCGGCGATGATGCCTTCCTGCGCGGCACCTCGTTCGTGCAGTACCTGGACGGCCTGCGCCAGGCTTTCGGCTACGCGTACGCACGTACCGAGCCGTACTTCCTTGATCACCTCGAGATCGTCCGCGGGCCGTCGTCGGTGTTGTACGGCCAGGGGACCACGGGTGGTCTGATCGCGCTCACCTCCAAGCGCCCGCAGTTTGAGGCCTCGCACGAGGTGCAGCTGCAGGTCGGCAACAATGCGCGCAAGCAGGTCGGCTTCGACTTCACCGGTCCGCTCGACCAGGCCGGCCACTGGGCGTATCGCCTGATCGGCGTCTACCGCGACTCGAACTCGCAGATCGACCATGTGCCCGACGATCGCAAGGGCCTGGCCCCGTCGATCACCTGGGCGCCGGACGACAATACCCGCTGGACGCTGCTTGCGAACCTGCAGTTCGACCACAACGGCACCTCGCTGAACTTCCTGCCGAACTCAGGCACCTTGCTGCCGAACCCGAACGGGCACATTCCGACGAACCGCTTCGTGAGCGAGCCCGGTTTCGATCGCTACGACACCCAGCAGCGCTCGGTCAGCTCGTTCTTCGAGCACCGCTTTAACGACACCTGGAAGTTCGAGACGAACCTGCGTTATTCGCATGACAACGTCGACTACCGCACGCTGTACCCGGATGTGTATTCGAACCCGTCGTATCCGTTCCTGGATGACACCGCGAGCACCGTGGCACGCTACAGCTACATCTCGCAGGATCGGCATAAGCGCCTCGTCACCGACACCCACGCCCAGGCGGATTTCGATTTCCTTGGCATGCAGCATCGCGTGTTGATCGGCCTCGATCTCGGCCGCTCGCATACCGATAGCCGCCAGGGCAACGGTTTCGACGAGGTGCCGTTCAATCTGTACGCACCGGTGTACGGTAACGGCTTCGTCGCCCCGGACGTGTTCCCCATCGCTAACAGCCGTTCAAAGCAGACCGGCCTGTACGTGCAGGATCAGATCAACTGGGGCGACCACTGGATCGGCACCGTGGGCTTTCGCCACGATCGCGCGTCGCTGAAGACCGGCGACGATCGTTCGGAAGACAACGCGACCACGGCGCGCTATGGCCTGATGTACCGCTTCGACAGCGGCATCGTGCCGTACGTGAGTTACACCGAGTCGTTCCAGCCGCTGGATAGCCTCGACTTCTACAACCGTCCTTACGATCCGCTACGCGGCAAGCAGTACGAGGCCGGCGTGAAGTACCAGCCGAACGGTAGCCCGACCCTGGTCACGGCGACGTATTACGACCTGCGCGAGGAAAACCGCCTCTCCCCCGATCCGGAAAACCCGCTCAACCAGGTGCAGGGCGGCCGCGCGCGGACGCGTGGCGTCGAGCTGGAAGCCTCGACCCGCGTCGTTGAGCATGTGGACCTGATCGTTACCTACACCTGGACGAAGGCGCGTCCCGATGACGGCACGATCGTCGCCGGCCTGCCGAAGACGCAGGCGTCGGCGTGGGCGGTGTATCACGTCAACGCGGGCGATAGCGATGGCCTCAGCTTCGGCGCCGGCGCGCGCTACATCGGCGTGAACTACGACGAGACCGGCACGCTACGCGTCCCGGCGAAGACGCTGTTCGATGCCATGGTGGCCTGGACCCAGGGCCCATGGCGGTTCTCGGTGAACGCCGCGAACCTCACCGACCAGCGCTACAACGCCAGCTGCCTGGCCCGAGGCGACTGCTTCGTCGGCCCCCGCCGCAGCATCGTAGGCGCCGCCACTTACCGTTTCTAAGCAACAACCCTGTAGGAGCGCGCTTGCGCGCGATGGGCCTTGCGACAAGCACCCATCGCGCGCAAGCGCGCTCCTACAGGTGAAAAAAAACCCGCCGTTAGG
>NZ_DASYCB010000019.1:0-3656 GCF_036500425.1 Luteibacter sp. | reverse complement strand
GCGCTTGCGCGCGATGGGTGCTTGACGTAACCCCCATCGCGCGCAAGCGCGCTCCTACAGGTCTGCGTTATTTCTTTAGCGTGGCGAATACGGCATCGGCGGTCGCGATCGTTTCATCGATGACTGCATCGCTATGCGCGCTGGAAACAAACCCCGCCTCAAACGCCGAGGGTGCCAGGTACACGCCACGCTCCAGCATCCCGTGGAAGAACGCGTTGAACGCCGTGACATCGGCCGCGGTGGCCTGCGTGTAGCTCTCCACCTTCTCGCTGGTAAAGAACAGCCCGAACATCGCCCCGACACGGTTCACACTGAAGGGAATGCCGTGTTTCTTCGCCGCCGCGGCGATGCCATCCGTCAGCTTCGCCGTGCGCGCCGCCAGGTCTTCATAGAAACCGGGCGCCTGGATCAGGCCCAGCATCGCGAGTCCCGCGGCCATCGCCACCGGGTTACCTGAAAGCGTGCCGGCCTGATACACCGGACCCGCCGGTGCTACCTGCTCCATCAGATCACGACGGCCACCGTATGCACCCACCGGCATGCCGCCGCCGATCACCTTGCCGAAGCAGGTCAGGTCGGGGGTGATCCCGTAGTACGCCTGCGCGCCGCCGAGTGCGACGCGGAAACCGGTCATCACTTCATCGAAGATCAGCAGCGCGCCATGCGCCGTGCACAGTTCGCGCAGCGCATTGAGGTAACCATCCTTCGGCGGGATGCAGTTCATGTTGCCGGCGACCGGCTCGATGATCAGGCCCGCGATATCCGCACCGTGTTCGGCGAATAGCGCCTTTGCAGCATCGATGTCGTTGTACGGCAGCGTCAGGGTCAGGTCGGCGGCCGCCTTCGGCACGCCCGGCGAGGTCGGCACGCCAAACGTCAGCGCGCCCGAGCCGGCCTTCACCAGGAAGCTATCGCCATGGCCGTGGTAGCAGCCTTCGAACTTCACGATCTTGTTGCGGCCGGTGGCGCCACGCGCGAGACGGATGGCTGACATCGTGGCCTCGGTACCCGAGTTCACCATGCGCACCATGTCGATCGACGGTACCAACGTCACGATGGTCTCGGCCATGGTGACTTCGGCGGGGGAGGGCGTACCAAAGCTCAGGCCATCGTGCGCGGCCTTGATCACGGCGTCGCGCACGGCAGGGTGGTTATGCCCCGCGATCATCGGGCCCCACGAGCCCACGTAATCGATGTAGCGCTTGCCTTCCACATCCCACAGGTACGGGCCATCGGCGCGCGCCGTGAAGAACGGCTCGCCGCCGACCGACTTGAAGGCGCGCACGGGTGAGTTCACGCCGCCGGGCATCAGCTGGCGGGCGCGGGCGAAGAGTTCGTGATTCGTGGTCATTGAATGATTCCGGGGCGAGCATCGAAAAGATCGGCGAAGCGGCGCGTAGCGGCCTGGATATCGGGCGCGGCGAAGATCGCTGACACCACGGCGATGTAATCCGCACCCGCGTCGATCACGGGCCGTGCATTGTCCGGCGTGAGCCCGCCGATAGCCACGACCGGCAGGCCCAACTGGCAGGCCTGCGTCAATACGTCGTGGGTCGTGACCGGTGCATGCGGTTTGGTCGTGGAGGGGTACATCGCACCGAAACCAAGGTAGTCCGCGCCCTCATCGCGCATCTGCTTCGCCCGCTCCGGCGAGCCGTAGCAGGAGACGCCGATGATCGCGTCCTCGCCCAGGAGGCTGCGCGCCTCGGCGATCGACACGTCCTGGACGCCCAGGTGCACGCCGGCGGCACCGCATTCCTTTGCCAGGGCAACGTCATCATTGATGACCAGGGGAACGTCGTGCCGGGCGCACAGGGTGGCCAGCTCGGCCGCTTCCTGGCGCCGGCGGGTCGCATCAGTGGTTTTGTCGCGGTACTGAACCAGCCGGGCGCCGCCGGCCAACGCCGCTTCTACGGCCGCGAACAGGTCATCGCGCGGGCCGTCGGTGATGGCGTACACGCCCTTGCCGCGGAGTCGGGTTCGGAGGAGGGTGCTCATGGGGATCCTTCGGGTGGGGACGGGCACCGCGCTATCGCGGTAACCCCGGGGATGACAGAATGCGGGACTTACCAGTGAACCAGTACGACACGCTATGAGCAACTCGACCGAAACCACCCTGCGCAAATGGATGTGCGTCGTCTGCGGCTTCATCTACGACGAAGCGCTGGGCCTGCCCGAAGAAGACATCGCCCCCGGCACCCGTTGGGAAGACATCCCCGACACCTGGACCTGCCCCGACTGCGGCGTGACCAAAGACGACTTCGAAATGGTCGAACTCGACTAATCCCCCGGCTCCCTCGGCCCACCCCCCAGCAACCCCTTGTAGGAGCGCGCTCGCGCGCGATCCCGGGGCCCCAGCCCCGGGGCCAGTTCGCCTCAACCTCCCCCAAGGGATGCACCCGCCACCATTCCGCCCCATTCCGCCACCCCGACGGCAGAAATCCCTGCTTCCCTATCCCCAAGGCCACGCAACGTCGGCCGAATCGAGGAGGAAGCCGCCATGCAGCAATTCATTCCCTTTGAAGACCAGTGGGACGAACTGGCCGCCCTGGTACCGCGCCAGGCCGAACCGGGATCCCCTGTGCTCGCGCCCCTGCCGTTGCCTTCCTCTGCCACCGCCCGCTGTGGGAGCCGCTTCGACGGCGAAGACCTGTTTGCCGGCTGGCCTGAAGCCGCCTGACCTTAGCGCGCCGTGTCCGGCGTACCGGTCACGGTGAGCTCATCACCCAGCTTCAGTCCCAACCTGCCCGCCGTGCCGGCGTTGAGCTCCAGGACGTAACGCGCCGGTAGATTCCCGCTGGGGTAGATCGCACAGGGATCGGCCTTGCAGGGTTGTGCGTTCAATTGCATGGCGACCAGCTTGCGCGCGCTGTCGAAGTAAAGGATGTCGAGCGGGATAAGGGTGTTCTTCATCCAGAAGGCCCGTGGCGCGTCGGCAGGGAAGATGAAGAGCATGCTGTGGTCGGCATCCATATGGGCGCGGTCCATCAAGCCGTGTTCGCGTTGCGCATCATTGGTTGCGAATTCCGTAGAGAACGTCGTGCCGTGCAAGGTGACGGACGATGTCCCTGCGAAGGCCGCCAGCGGCATGACATACAGTGTCGCCGCGAGCATCCATGTCTTCATCGATCACTCCTTATTAGTGTGAGAGGAGCGATGAGTCTATCGCGCCAGATTTTTTCAAAAATATGTCGCAAAACCCCTTCACAGATCACTCATCCGACCCTATACTTCTCTTCTGGTCGCGAACAAAGCAGCTCACGCGACAGTTCTTCGCTTCACCAACTACCTCGAAAAAAGATTCACGAGGGTGTTGACGGAAACGAAAAACGATATAGAATGGGCGGCTCACTAGGACGAAATGTCCTGACGCAGAAAGCGAAATGCCTCTGCGGAGCGAACAAGATCTTTGACAGTGTGCGCAGGTGAATTGTGTGGACGCCTTGCGGTGGACTGAAGTAGTCAACCAAATGCAAGTGTCCCACTAGAAAGAAGTCAGCAATGAGTTTTTTCTTGTTGGGGTTAAACACTTCAGAAAGATAGATCATCTTCGGATGGTCGAAAACTTAAGTGAAGAGTTTGATCCTGGCTCAGATTGAACGCTGGCGGCATGCTTAACACATGCAAGTCGAACGGCAGCACAGCAGAGCTTGCTC
>NZ_DASYCB010000018.1:0-49246 GCF_036500425.1 Luteibacter sp. | reverse complement strand
CGCGCTCCTACAGGAGAGCTGCCTTGCTCTTGTAGGAGCGCGCTTGCGCGCGATCCCGGCCCCTCAGACCGTGGGAATGCCGTTATCGATCTGGGCGATGCGCGCTTCGAAGTCGCGGGCGGGGACGGCGCGGCCGAAGAGGAAACCTTGCATCTGGGTGCAGCCGGCATTGTCGAGGAAGGTGGCTTGCTCGGTGCTTTCGACGCCTTCGGCAAGCACCATCTTGTTCATGCCCTTGCCCATCGTGATGATCGCGCTAACGATGGCGGCGCTGTCATTATCCCAGGCGACGTCGCGGATGAAGGCGCGGTCGATCTTCAGTGTATCGACCGGGAAGTGCTTGAGGTACGAGAGGCTGCAATAGCCCGTGCCGAAGTCATCGAGGCTGAGCGAGACGCCTTGCGCCTTGATCCGGTGCAGCAGGTCGGCGATGTGGTCACCGCCTTCCATCACGGTACGCTCGGTCACTTCGAGCTCGAGCAAGGTGGGGTGCAGGCCGGTCTCGACCAGGATGCCCTGCATCATTTCGAAGAAGCGGGTGTTCTGGAACTGTAGCGCGGAGACATTCACCGAGACGGATATCGGGCGGTACGCGGTCGACCACGCGTGGGTTTGCCGACAGGCTTCGCGCAAGGCCCACTCGCCGATCGGCACGATAAGCCCGCAATCCTCCGCGACCGGGATGAACTGCTCGGGCGTGTAGACATCTTCGCCATCGACCTGCCAGCGCAGCAGTGCTTCGGCACCCACAATCGTGCCCAGGTCGACATCGACCTTCGGCTGGTAGTGCAGGCTCAACTCATTGCGCGCGAGGGCCTTGCGCAGCTCCACCTCGATGCGCACACGCGCGGTGTTGCGCTCGTTCATGCTCGCGTTGAAGAAGCGGTAACCGTTGCGACCCTGCATCTTCGCTTCGTACATGGCAGTGTCCGCGTTACGCAGCATGGATTCGGCGTCGTACGCATCGTCCGGGAACACGCTGATGCCGATGCTGAAGCTGATCGCCAGTGCCGACGCCTCAAGGCCGATGGCTTCGTTACAGGCACGCAGCACGGTCTCCGCGACCTCGGCGGCATCGACGCCATCCTCGACGTGCGGCAGCAGTACCACGAATTCATCGCCGCCGAGCCGGCTTACGGTATCGTCCGGGCGCACCGCAGCGCGAATGCGCCGCGCCACTTCCTGTAGCAGGGCATCGCCGGCAGCGTGGCCCATGCTGTCATTGATCTGCTTGAAATGATCGATATCGACGAAGAGCAGTGCACAGCGTTGCTTGCGCCGCGTCGCCACGGTGACGGCGAACTCGACGCGCGATTGCAGCAACGCACGGTTCGGCAGGCCGGTGAGCGTATCGTGGTGCGCCAGGTGCGCCATCTTCAGCGCCAGCGCACGCGTTTCACTCACGTCATGGAAGACCACGACACCACCGACGACGTTGCCAGCATGGTCGTGGATCGGCGCGGCCGAATCCTCGATCGGGCTATCGAAGCCGTTGCGGTGAACAAGGATCGCATCGGTGGTGAGGCCGATGATCGTGTTCTTCTGCACCGCGGTGAGCAATGGGTTGGCGATGGGGCGTCGGGTCAGGGGATCGCGCAACTGGAAGATATCGTCCATGGGCCGGCCGACGGCCTCGTGGCTCGCCCAGCCGGTCATCGCTTCAGCGATGGGATTGAGCGAGGTGATGCGGAGGTCCGGGTCGGTGGTGATCACCGCATCGCCGATGGATTTCAGCGTGACCTCGGCCAGTTCGCGCTCGCGGAACAACGCATCCTCGAAGGCCTTGCGCTCGCTGATGTCCTGCACCTGCGAGACGAAGTACAGCGGATCACCGCGTTCGTCGCGGACCAGCGAGACGGTAAGCAGCGCGTAGACCACCCGGCCATCGCGATTCAGGTAACGCTTCTCCATGTGGTAGGAGACGCGTTCGCCCGTCAGCACCTGCTGGACCATGTTGAGATCGGTAGCCAGGTCGTCGGGGTGGGTGATGTCCTGGAAGCTCAGTGCCAGCAGTTCGCTCTCGTTGTAGCCGAGCATCGCGCACATGGCGTCGTTGACCTGCAGCCAGCGGCCATCGGGAAGCACGAGTGCCATGCCGATGGCGGCATGGCGGAAGGCTTGCGAGAAGCGCCGCTCGCTTTCCCTCAGGCGGGCCTCAAGGGCGCGCCGGTCGGAAATATCGGCGAGCACCACGAACGCGCCGCGGACGTTGCCTTGCTCATCCAGGTCGGGCGAGAAGCTGGCCTGCGCATAGCGGTGGAGTTCTTCGCGGCGCAGCTCGCGGTCGGCGATGACCGGCGTGCCATTGAGCGCGGCGACCACGCCCGGCTCGATCCGCGGGTACAGCTCGGCGGGCACGAGTTCTTCGAGCGTGCGACCTTCCACGGCGGCATCGCCCATGCCCATCCACGCGCGATACGCCGGGCTTGCGTAGCGCAGGCGCATATCCGTCCCGACGTAAGCCAGCATGGCAGGCGCGCGTTCCAGCAGGAACGCAGGCCAGTCAGCCGGGGAAAACGCGTCGGTTGAAGACGGGTGGGGCATAGGAAACGTCGAGTTCGCAATGGCTCACTCTAGTGCCTCGGCGAACAGCCGTACATCACCAACCCGTGTACGCACCCGCCCGCGGCAAGTCGGATCACCCATGTAGGAGCGCGCTTGCGCGCGATGGGTGCTTGCGGCAAGACCCATCTCGCGCAAGCGCGCTCCTACACAGGTGGTTAGTGCAGGGAGGGGGCGGGGGCGGTCAGGGCGCCGCGTTCGTCGAGCAGCATGCGGCCCAGGGCGTGGAGTTCGCGATCAGTGCCGAAGCGGCTGGCCAGTGCGTCGAGCAGGGGCGCGAGGGCGTTCGGTTCCAGCGGGTAGCCGTGGGCGAGCACGCGGGCTTTACCT
This sequence comes from Luteibacter sp., assembly GCF_036500425.1. Classification (GTDB taxonomy): domain Bacteria; phylum Pseudomonadota; class Gammaproteobacteria; order Xanthomonadales; family Rhodanobacteraceae; genus Luteibacter. The sequence goes on along the minus strand of NZ_DASYCB010000018.1, from coordinate 46,354 downwards.
GGGATGGGCTGGGCTACGGTGATCGCGGCCATGCCCAGGCCGGCGGCTTCGTGGGCGTACAGGCGTGGCGCGGGCTGGGCCGGATCTGCCTCGGCCAGGGCTTCGACGAGGTAGCCGGCGGACGAGGCCGGGTCGCCTTCCAGATGCAGCGGCACGTGGTGGGCGGCGAGCAGCGCGGCGTATTGGCGTAACTCGAACAGGGTACCGGCGAGTTCGTGGGCCGGATTATCGCGCTGGATGCCGTCCCGGGCGAACCAGCTGGCGATGCCCGGGACGCTGACCCGCCCTTCGGCGTAGCGCAGCGGCAGGCCGCGGGAGCCCATGGCGGTCTCATCCCGGTAAGGCGTGAGCAGGGCGGCCTCGAGCATGGTCCACAGCGGGGCCAGATTTACGTGCTCGTACTGGACGCAGGTGAGCGCCAGCACGTCATCGCGACTGAGGTAGCGGGCGTGCTCGAGGCGGATGCCCAGGGTACGCATGAGGAAATCGGCGGTCAGCGAGCCGGCTTCGCCCTTGCCGACCAGGGCGGTCTCCATCGCCTGGGTCAGTTCCCCGGCGAGTTCGGCCGGGGCCAGCAGCATCCAGGGCATGAGCCGCATGGGGCCATCGGCGTAGCGCGGATCCGGCACCAGCGGCTGTGCCGGCATGTGCCCCTCGTGGGTACCGAAGGCGACCACACCGCCCTGGTCGGTCACCCGGGGGATGCGACGGGCCAGTTCTTCCAGGGTGGCGAACACCGGGAAGCCGGGACGGAGCAGCTCGACGCCATCGAACAAGGCACCGGCCACGGCGAAGCGGGACGCCTCGATACCGGGCAGCAGGACGCGCAGGTCATCGGCCATGAGGGCCGCCAGCGCCTGGGCTTCATCACGGGTAAGTTCGAGGCGATCGGGGGCCTCGCCCGGGACCAGTTCCAGCGCCAGCACGGCGGGGCAGGCGATCAGCGGCTCGGACACGACGCATTTCCACAACGGCAAAGGAACGTAATTCTATCATTGGCCGCCTTTGCCCTTTCGTTAGGAGGGGATGCGGGTTAGCCTTGCCGATACCCGGTTCGTCGGCGAACGTCGGCGTCCGCGATCCCTTTGGCTTCGATCGTTCCCCGGTCAGGCATCCCTATTCAGGTTCTTCGGACAGTCCCCAAAGCATGGAAAAGTCGCAAAAGCGTGTGGGTGTGGTCGGTGGCGTCCGCATTCCCTTCTGCCGTAACAACACCGCCTATGCGGAGGTCGGCAACTTTGGCATGTCGGTCAAGGTGCTCGGGTCGCTGGTCGAGAAGTTCGGCCTGCACGGCGTGGAGCTCGGCGAAGTGGCCATGGGCGCGGTGATCAAGCACTCGTCGGACTGGAACGTGGCCCGCGAGGCCGTGCTCTCCTCCGGCTTGGCGGCGACCACCCCTGGTATCACCACGGCGCGCGCCTGCGGCACCTCGCTCGATAACGCGATCATCATCGCCAACAAGATCGCCGCAGGGCAGATCGAGGCCGGCATCGCGGGCGGTTCCGACACCACCAGCGATGTGCCGATCGTCTACGGGCAGAAATTCCGCAAGCGCCTGCTGGCGTTGAACCGCGCGAAGACCCTGAAGGAAAAATTCCAGGTCGCCACGCGTGGGTTCTCGTTCAAGGAACTGAAGCCCTCGTTCCCCGGTGTGGCCGAGCCGCGTACGGGCAAGTCGATGGGTGATCACTGCGAATCGATGGCGAAGGAATGGCACATCGGCCGTGTCGAGCAGGATGAGCTGGCGCTGGCCAGCCACAAGAAGCTGGGCGCCGCGTACGACGCCGGTTTCTTCGATGACCTGGTGGTGCCGTTCCGTGGGCTCAAACGCGATGGTTTTCTCCGTGCGGATTCGACGCTGGAAAAACTTTCGTCGTTGAAACCCGCGTTCGACAAGACCTCGGGCCAGGGCACGCTCACCGCGGGTAACTCTACTGGCCTGTCTGATGGCGCGGCCGCCGTGCTGCTGGCCAGCGAGGAGTGGGCGGCGCAGCGCGGTCTGGCGATCCAGGCATACTTCCTCGATGCCGAAGTTTCGGCCGTCGATTTCGTGCATGGCGAAGGCCTGCTCATGGCGCCCACCGTCGCGGTGCCGCGCATGCTGAAGCGGCACGGCCTCACCCTGCAGGATTTCGACTTCTACGAGATCCATGAAGCATTCGCCGCGCAGGTGCTCTGTACGCTGCGTGCATGGGAATCCGAGGACTATTGCCGCAACCGGCTGGGCCTCGATGCCCCGTTGGGATCCATCGACCCGGCGAAGCTCAACATCAACGGTTCCAGTCTCGCGGCAGGCCATCCCTTCGCCGCCACGGGTGCGCGCATCGTCGCCACCCTGGCCAAGATGCTGGAACAGAAGGGTTCGGGCCGTGGCCTGATCTCGATATGCACGGCCGGTGGCATGGGTGTCACGGCGATCCTGGAACGCCCCTGAACGTTACGCATGCTCGCACTCCGCACCAGCACCTCGCTTAGCGCCTTCGGGCTGCTCATCGGCATCGCCGGCACCAGTTGGCTGACCGCGCTTACCTATGAGCGGGCGCCCGCGACACGCCGGTTCGCCGAGGTGATGATGCCTGGCACCAAGCCGGCGTTGTTGGCGAAGACGGTAGCAGACCACCCCTCATCGAACACACCGCTTGCGCGTCTGCGCACGCGCACCGTGGTGGATCTCGCGGCTCAGCCTGTCGCGCGTCGGGCGGTGACTGCGCCTGTCGCTGACGCGGCACCGCCGAAGCCAGAGCCGCTGGTTCCGGTGTACATGCCTTCACCGCGTTACCCGATGGAAGCGTTGCGTGCGCACCGCGAGGGGCAGGTGGTGTTGAGTGTCACCGTGACGCCCGAGGGTGATGTCACGGCGGTGTCCGTCGGTCGCTCCAGTGGCGACATGGCCTTGGACCAGGCGGCTGAAGAAGCCGTGCGGAACTGGCGCTTCGCCTCCGCCGCCGAGCGGCCGGTGCGGTATACGTCCGAGTTGCCGATTCGCTTCGAGCTTACTGATCCGCTCTGAGCCATCGCGCGCAAGCGCGCTCCTACACAAGACCTGCGCAGGCTTCTGTAGGAGCGCGCTTGCGCGCGATCTCCCCGGTCCTCAAAGAATCCCGGACGACGCCGACCCAAACGCCGTAATCATCCGCGTGTAAATCATCTTCAACGACACATCGACTTCCGGGAAATCGCCAACCGGCTCGTAGCATTCGAAGAACTGCGGGTCGGTCCAGCGCATCGGGATGCAACCGGGTTTCAGGTCGTAGCTCGTGGCGTAGCGGAACGGCCACAGGTCGAAGAACGGCAAGCGCTCCGACACATCGCCGATGAACTCGTTGATCTCCGACAATACCGGGATCGTCTTCTCGCGCGGCCCGATCACCCAGGCGTTGCCGGGCTCGGTGTCCTGCATGATCGAACCGCGCAGGCGATCGGCGAAGCGCTTGTCGTAGATGATCACGCCCGCCTCGGTGTTGTAGTGATCCGAGCGCGGGTCGAAGTTATGCGTGCCGACCATGGCGAAGGTGTCATCCACCACGATCGACTTCGCATGCAAGCCGAAGCGCACACCTGCCGTACGCAGCGGCGCGGGGCGGTGCCGCGCGCTGGGGCCATAGCGCCTGCCGGCCGAGAGGAAGCCCGTGCTTTCCGAGGGGCCGTTGGCCGCCGCCAGCTGCGCGCGCTCGGCGCGGGTCAGGCGCCGGCTTCCGCCACCCGAGCCGACCGGGCGGTTGACTGGCGGCGTCGCAACCTCATTCGAATGGCCTTCCAGGGCGTCGGGGTCGGCGTTCGAAGGGTGTGGCTTCATCTCGTAGATCTCGAAGCCGTAGTCGGTGAGGTAACGCTTGCGGTGCTTGTACGACATGGCGTACACGGCAAACGCATCGGTCGAGGCCAGCGAGTTGGTGGACACGACGACGCGCGGTGGGTCGGGCTGCTTGTGCAGGTTGCTGAAGATCTTCTTCGCGGGCCGGCTCATCACCAGGTACGGCGTCTGCAGCACGACCTCGCTTTTCGCGTTGCGCACCAGGCCCATGATGTTGCGGGTGAGCGCACGCGCCTCGCGGCGCTTCGGCTCGTCGGTCTTGCCGGGCAGGTCCGAGAGATATTCCACCCGATTCAGACGCAGCGATGCGCGCACCAGCCGCTCATCGAGCCAGTCAGGGTCTTCCGCATGGTCGACCAGCTCGGCGACGCGCCCAGGGTTGTCGTACTTCGGCGACAGCCATCGCTTCGGATCATCGGTATCGGCGACCAGCTCGCGATTCACGTCACGCAGGTGGGTCAGCGGTACCGCGCGTTTGTGCGCCCAGAATTGATCGAAGCTGGCGCCCATGGTCCTGGCGACGGGGCCGCCGACCATGACGTCGCGATCCACGTAGTCGAAGACCGGGTCCCAGTCGAAGTAGCGATCTTCATAGTTGCGTCCGCCAGTGATACCCACCAGGTCATCCACCACCAGCAGCTTGTTATGCATGCGCTGGTTGAAGCGGAAGAAGCAACACACGATGCTTGCGGCGAATTCCAGTGGCGGGGTGCGTGCGTTGGAGAAGGTCGGGTTGTACAGGCGGATCTCGAGGTGGTCGCTGGCGCGGGCGAGCCCGGCGAGCAAGCCCGGGTCGCGGAACGAGAACAACTGGTCGGCCAGGATGCGGACGCGCACGCCGCGCCGCGCGGCGGCGATCAACTCATCCAGCATCAGCTTGCCGGCGTCGTCCTGTTCCCAGATGTAAGTCTGCACATCGATGGACTGCCGGGCCGCGCGGATCAGGTTGACCCGCGCGGCCAGCGCGGCCTCGCCATCTTCCAGCAGGGTCGCCACATGCACGGGCTTGTCCGCCGTCGACGCGCCATTGGCTTCGAGCGCCGCCTCTATCAGGGGGGAGGGCAGTGCGCAGCGGTCCGGCTGGGTGCAGGTGGACTCGCGGTCGACCGTCAGCGTCACCACGGCATCGGCCTTCTGGATGCGGGCCGCCGAAAGCGAGCAGCCGCCGGATACCAGCGAGGCGGCAAGGACGAGGAGCGTGAGGAGGCGGCGCATGGCGCGCATCATAGGGGAGATGTTGCAACGCCACGTGAGCCGCACGGAGGGTGTGGGGCTTTACATCGCCTCGATGACGATGGCCATGCCCAGGTTCACGCGATCGGACAGGGCGCCGCGACGGCCGAGCATGCCGAAGTCGGTGCGATCGATCATGCCCTGCAACTGCAGGACGCACCCCGCCATGGCCTCGGGTGGGCAACGGTTGGCGAGGAGCCGGAAGGTGACCGGGCGGGTGACCCCACGGATCGTGAGTTCCCCGGCGACGTCACCGCCCTCGCTGAGCCGGGTCAGTGGCGTGGCGGCGGAGACGAACTGGATTCGCGGGTGATGTTCCGCATCGAAGAATTCCGGCGCCAGCACCCAGCGGCGCAGGCGCGCGGATTCCATGCGGATGTTCTCGGTGTCGATGTCGGCCCGGACCACCGCCGTGGCGGTGGCCGGATCGGTCGTGAGATCACCACGGATCCCTTCGAAATGGCCGGTGACCGAGGTGACCCACAACAGGCGCACCGAGAACTCGGCCTTCGAGCGGGCGGAATCGATGCGCAGGTCGGCGGCGGCCGCAGGCGACATCAGGAAAAGCACTGCGATCGCCGACAACAGGAAACGCATCAGGAACTCGGCGGACGGGACTAGTTAGGTGGGGACCAGAAGGTTTCGAGTTTGGCCTTGCCGGGTTCGAAGTTGCCGTCGAACGCCAGGCGGGCCATGCCGCCGGGGGGCATGCCGCGGTAGTCCTCGGAGCGGCCCTCGACGAGGAAGGCTACCAGCTGTTCGATGCCGGGATTGTGACCGACGAGCACGACGCGCTCGACATCCGACTGCTGGTCCAGCAGCTCGTAGAGGTCGCCGGGCGTGGCGTCGTAAATGGCCTCTTCGTAAAGAGGCTCGACCTGGCCTAGCGCCAGGGCGGCGGTTTCACGCGTTCGCGCGGAGGGCGAACACAGCACGCGGTCGTACTTGATCTTGTGCTCGGCGAGCCACGCACCCGCGGCGCGCGATTCGCGTTGACCGTGTTCGGTGAGTTTTCGCTCGCGGTCGTCCTTGCCGTCCCTGCCGGCTTCCGCCTCGGCATGGCGAAGAAGAATGAGTTCACGCATGGGTACCGTCCTCCGCTAAGGCCACTGTGAGTGGCGTAATACTGCCGTCGCGGTTGCCCTTACGCTCAGGTACTTCGCTTGATCCAGCGAAGCAGTTTCGCCCAGTCGTCCTGGTGTCCGCGTACGTTTTCCGAGTGATAGTCGAAGATGCCCTTACCGAGCGCCGTGAGCAAGACGTAAGCCTGCGAATCACGCAATTCAGCCACCACCGGGAACGGTGCCTGTTCGGCAAGTTCCGCCATGGCTTGCTGGCTGGCGTTTGTCCACGGCTTCAGGCGGTTGCCCACCAGGCCCACGGGCAGCTTGCCACGTTTCACCCGGGGGATGCCTTGCAGGATCTTGAGAAAATCCAGCGTCGCGTCCAGGTCGAACGTGGAGGGGAGCACCGGGACGAGGATGACATCGGCCTTGTCCAGGTAGGGCTCCATGTCTTTAGCGTCCATGCCTGCCGGCATGTCGATCATGACCCGCTGGATATCGTCGGAGAGCCGGTCGAAGGCCTTGCGGCTGCCTTCGATGGCGGTGACGGCCGGTGCGTTCTCGGGGCGGCGGCCCGCCCAGCGCAGGCTGGAATGCTGCCGGTCCGCATCGATGATGGCCGCATGCTTGCCGGCCTGAGACCAATAGGCCGCGAGCTGGGTGACCAGCGTCGACTTGCCGCAACCACCCTTGCTGCTTGCCACGAGCGTCGTAAGCATCCGCGAGCACCTGCCGTCGGGAGTGGCCTAGCCTACACAGGGCGGGCGGCGGATCAAAACAGCTTTGCACGAACCTTGGGCATCAGGACCAAGACCAGGGTCCCGATCGGGCCGAGGATGAGCGAAAGCAGGAACCATAGGAGCCCGCTACGGTTCTTGCCTTGGGCAAGACCGGCGTTGATCAGCGAGAGAGTGCCCCAACCGACGAAGAAACCAGCGGGCTGGCTAGTGAGGATGGCGAATTGATCCATTGTAAGCTCCTGTTCTATCGCAGGATTGATGCATCGGTCATGCGGCCGGTAGCTGGCATGTTCCCCCCGCGCTGGCCCCAATGGTAACAATGTCGACCATGTGTGAAGCCAAAGGGCCGCAGCTTCCGTTCATGCTGCGGCCGTATCCTTATCGTTTTATTTCACGGAGATGTCGCATGCGGGGACGCCGCGTCCTAACCCTGGCGGTTGCCAGCCTGCTTTCCCTGCCGGCGCTCGCCGCCACCTCATGGCCGGGGGCACCCGCGGCGGCGCCTGCCAAGGCCGACCAGAAAGCGCAGAAGGACCACACCCAGGCCCTGCTGCAGTTCCAGAAGGATCTGGCGAGCGTGCTGGCGCTGCGTACGGAGGCCGAGCCCCTGCTCGGTGCCGCGCTGCTGGCGCGCCCGCTTCCGAACCCGCCCGAGGTGCTTAGCTACCACGCCCTGCTCGAGCGTGCCTCGCGCAACGCCGATGCCGGCCCCCAGGTCACCTGGGTCCGCCTGGCCGATTGCGAAGCAAAACAGAAGGAGGCCTGCCCGAATCCCGAGGCGGTCACCCAACTGGAGACCCAGGCCCCGGATAATGCGGCGGTGTGGCTGCTCAAGCTCGGTATCGACGAGCACAACGGTGAGACCAGGGCCGCCCGTGCCGATTTGGCCAAGGCGGCCAACGCGAAGACCTACGACGACTACCTCGGCGCGAGCATGAAGGCGCTGGCGAACTCGGTGAGCCAGCTGCCGCCACCGCCGAACACCTTCAACGCCCTGCAGGGCGCCGGCGCCGCCGGCGTGCAGATGGTGATCGTGTTCGGCCTGGCCAGCGCGCAGCCGATGCCGGGCTTCCAGTCCACGGCGAAGTTCTGCGACGACAACAAGGACAACAGCGCCATCGTCGGCGATTGCCTGAAGCTGGCCAAGGTCCTGGAGTGGGGCAGCAGCCCGCTTGGTCGTTCGCTGGGCCTGCACCTGCGCGAGACGCTGTCGACCGATGCCGCCGACCAGCAGTCCGCGAAGGCCGCTCGCCTCAACCTGATCTGGCAGATGCAGCGTTTCGCCCAGCTCAACGTCCAGGCCCAGGGCGACAAGGCTACCGCGCAGAAGCTGCTGGCGTTGGCCCGCAGCGGCGGCACCGAGATGAGCGTGGTGCTTGCGGCGCTGCGCGCCTACGGTATGCCGGCTGAGGCGCCTGCAGGTTGGGAGCCCGCGCATGTCGAGAACAGTAGGTAAGCACACACATTGAATAACCAAAGGGCGCCGTGAGGCGCCTTTTTCTTGTTCGTTTTCGGCCGCTCAACGAGACGTCGATCACATATGGCCGAAATTGCGTAGGTCCTCGCCTACACAAATGTCAGATAACCCTTATTGCGCGTAGTCCATATTCATCGAAAGATTTATTGGGGATTCACAATGGCGGAGTTCGGCCGGATGCCGATTCAGGGGCCACCCAGGCAGAGGGCGTTTCAGTCATCACGAGCCCCATTCGAAGTACTAACCATCAATCAATGTTTGGAGGCTTCATGAACAAGATCCTCGCTCTGCAGAACGTCAATTCCCAGACCGATCCGCTGGATGATGAGCTGTGTTGGTCGACCTGCAGCTCGTCGAACTGCAATTCCTCCTCCGTGTTTGTTCCGTCGGCTGGCGCGACGAACGTCCAGGCTTGCTGATGTCTCGGCGTCCTCTTAATGGGGCGCCAGCAGTTTCCGAACAAACCACCAATCAACGTCAGGAGGTTCCATGAACAAGATCCTTGCACTGCAGAGCGTCAACTCGCAGACCGATCCGCTGGATGATGAACTGTGTTGGTCGACCTGCAGCTCGTCGGGCTGCAATACCTCGTCCGTCTTTGTTCCGTCGGCCGCTGCGACTAACGTGCAGGCTTGCTGATCTGTGGCATCACGCTTGAATTAGATGCCGTTGCACCGGGGGAGGGGTCATTCTCATGGATCCTGACAAGCACCGGTGATTGAAGGACCGTCATCATGGTCGCTGGTACCAGGGCCATGATGGCGTACTCATTTCAACGTACATGGACGCAGAAAAGAAAATACGCCGATGCCTACCATTCCCAAGTTCGCCTATACCTTGAGTCATCCGGAATTTTACGAGTCGCTCGATCATCTCGCTGTGGATGACGACGCTTACTTCCGGGGGGTGAGGTCAGTATTGCCAGAGGCATGGCGTATTGTCCGAAACAGCATCTGGTATCACTGTATTGCGCCCAGTCACACATCGCTCGACCAGGGGTGGAAAATTCACGTATCCGCCGTGACACACACCGTGTCGGATACGCTCAACGCGACACTGCCGGTACTTATGCGGCACGGCGTATCATTCAAATTCGCTGCCGACCCGAACATCCTCTTCCTGCTTACCAGCAAGCAATGGGCGCGCGGTGGGTCTGGCAAGTTCATGACCATTTATCCGCGCAGCACCGAGCACTTCCACGAACTCATCGAGGACCTTCACCAGGCGACGCTGCACCTCGAAGGTCCTTATATCCTGTCGGACCAGCGGTATAAGGAGAGCAAGTGCGTCTTCTTTCGCTATGGTGGCATCTCCGGTCTGTCCGAGCTCAGGATCAAGGGCGACCGGTACGCCTACCTTCTGTCGCCGACAGGCGAGAAAGTCCCTGATCAACGACAGGCGTTCTATCACGTTCCCGCGTGGATCGAAGAGCCCGCGTTCGCTCACGGTGAAGAGCCCGAATCTGACACGCTTACGCTCAACGATGGGCGTTACGAAATCGAGTCCGCGCTCCGTCATACCAACACGGGAGGCATTTACCTCGCACTGGACCGGCAAACTGGCCAGAAGGTGGTGATCAAGGAAGCCCGGCCGAAGACCAATGTGGATGTCAGTGGCGCGGAATCGCTCAATCTGCTTCGCAAGGAGTACCGACTCCTCCAGAAACTGGCAGGTGAGGAGATAGGCCCTCGGCCCATCGATTTCTTCGAGGAATGGGAACACTCTTTCCTGGTCGAGGAATTCCTGGACGGAATGACGCTCCGGCATCACGCGGTGCTGCATAACATCACGCGTACCGTACAGCCAACGAAGGAGGATGTCGCGGAATTCTACGCAGCCTTCAAGCCAGTGTTCATCGGCCTCAACGAGGTCGTGCGGCGTCTGGCGGCGAACGGCGTCGTCTTCCGCGATCTCTCACCCACCAACGTACTCATCCTGAAGGATGGTCGCGTACGACTGGTCGATTTTGAAGCGGCGTCGGAGTTGGGTGTCGATAAGCAAAGCAATCTTTTCACGCCGGGTTTCGCTTCTGCCGATATCTTCAAGGGAGACGCGCCCGAATACGCGAACGACCTGTTCTCCGTCGGCGCGCTTATGTTTGCCTACCTGATGCCCATCCATGCGGCCTTAGGTTTAAGCGATACGATCCATGAACGGTTCATTCCCCTTATTGGAGAAGAATACGGCCTGCCGGAGAGCCTCGTCTCGCTGATCCTTCAGCTGATGGATAAGGATCCGTCACGCCGCCCGCGTGCGGAAGATATCGCACGGGTGCTGGAGGATCCGACTCCGTTCCGTGAGCCCAAGGCCGCTCTCGATGACATCGTGGATCGCGACGAAGCCGACGCCGTGGTCAAGGGCATCGTCCGCTACACCTTGCATCACGCGCGAGTAGATCGGGGTGATCGCTTGTTCCCGGCAGACCCCATGGTCTTTGTCACCAACCCACTGAGTGTGGGCTATGGCGCATGCGGCGTCGCCATGGCGTTGGCGAGGCTGGCAGGTGAGGTGCCCGATGCCATCAGGCAATGGATACTCAACCACCCCGTTACGACCGGGGACTACCCGCCGGGACTCCTGCTGGGCATGTCGGGTATCGCCTGGTCACTACTGGACCTCGGCCACGAGGATGCCGCGCGCGCTATCGTTGAATCAAGCCGCACGCATCCGATGGCGCCCACCTTTGACCTGGCGTATGGCCTGGCCGGCCAGGGCCTCGCGTCACTTCGCTTCCACCTCGCGCTGGGCGAGGCCCGCGACCTGTCTCATGCCGTCGAGTGCGGAGATAAGCTCCTTCTCGCACTGTCGCAGGCCGGCGGGGATGTCAGCCGCGCCTGGAACGGACCCGATGGCGCACTATTCGGCTTATTGCGTGGCGCAAGCGGCATCGCGCTATTTCTCCTCTACCTTCACCTGGCGACCGGCGAGACAAAGTATCTCGATGCCGGGCGAGCAGCGATGGATTTCGACTTGTCCCTGGCGATCCCCATGGATGGCGGTCTGCTCTGGCCGAACCGAACGGGCGCTGAGCGCGCAGTCGTTCCTTATTTCGAGTTCGGTGGCGCTGGCGTGGGTGCTGTGCTGCTTCGCTATCACCGCTTCACGGGTGATGCCCGCTATCTCGATGCACTGATGGGGATAAAGCGAGCTGCTATCCGCCGCTACGCGATCTTTCCCCAGAAGGCATTCGGCTTGGCCGGGCTGGGTGACTTCCTCATCGATATGGCGAATCACGGCATCGACGAGGCGGAATGCATGGCCGGGGCACACCGAGTGGCCCGTGGCGTCCTGCTTTTCCAGCTTGAACGCGAGGGTCAAGGCATCGCGTTCCCTGGCGATGAGCTTTGGAAGATCAGTTGCGACTACCTGACCGGTAGCACGGGAATCGCCCTCTTCATCGCGCGCCTGCACAGCCGCGCCGCGCCGGAGTTCTTCCTTGATGAGCTTTTCGAGAACCAGCGGGATGCTTCCGCGATGGAAACACGCGTCCTTGAGGCTTGAGGGGCATGGCCATGATCGACTTCGCTGAGTTCTCTCGCGAGCTGGATACGCAAGGCTATTTCATCTGGCCTGGCCTCCAGCCGCACGACCTGATCGACGAACACGTCGCGGCATATCGTGCGCTGAACGAGCGTGAGGGCGTCCCGATCGGAGAGGATGTCAGCGCGCTCAGCACGGAGAAGCGAGAGGAGCTCAAGAAGGCCAGGCACGTCTTTCATGAAACCCACGAGGCCACCCGGCAGCTTTTTCATCCCAGAGCGCTCCGCACGTTCCTTGAACAACACTTTGGCGAAGCCGCGGTCATGCGGCAGCCGGAGACCGGCTTCTTCCATCGCAATACGCCGCCACACAATGACAGCCTCGATCTACGTGTATCAAAGGCTGGCACCGAAGTCCGGTTGTGGTATGCGCTGGAAGATATCCACCCCGATGCGGGGCCCATGTACGTGTTACCGGGCACTCATGCCAGCGTCTCCATGTTACTGGAGGAGGCGGTGAACGATGAAAGGCCCGACCTTGTCGGGTTGCTGCGTGAGCAGATGGGTGAAACCAGCGCCACGGCGTTCTACGAGGCAACGCTCCCCCTCTGGCGATATGTGAAGCAGACGAAGTTCGGCCATGCGGCTCAATCCGTGGCCTTGCAGCCTCTTCTTTTGAAGAAGGGCGACGCGGTCGTGTTCCGCTCGGATCTCGTGCACGGTACGTGTCACTGCAACCAGCCTGGCCTGACGCGGTCTTACGCCGTCAGCTATTGGTCTTCGCGTTCCGCTGAGTGGTATCAGTCACGATCTTTCTGGGGCGCGCCGCACGACCATCGCCGGCCCGAGAATGTGATTCCAACCGTAGTTCGTGAGACGCCATACGGGCCCGAAATATCGTTCCAGGCAATGCACGCGGCCTACATGGCCTCCTTTGGGAGGGCGGTAGTAGCGCGTGAGGAAAGCGCCTGCGCTTAGTCTTACAAGAATAAAGGTCTATGGATATTCCACGCACTCCGCCTCGCACCAGGTTTCGGTCTCCCTTGCTCATCGTCGCGGCCGTAGGGCTGATTGGCGCAATCTACTACGTGAGCAGGATCCCGGCGGCGCTTCCGTCGGTGGACCGGGACTCCGTGCTGATCGGCAAGGTAGCGCGCGGTAACCTGGCGATCGAGGTAAAGGCCAACGGGACCCTCGAGCCCGTGGATCTCCGCATCATCACGTCGCAGAACACATGCGTGGTCGCACGTATCCACGAGTACCCCGGCGCGGTCGTTCATCCGGACACGCTGATCGCGGAGCTGGAAAGCCCCGAGCTCGAACAGGCGATGCACGATGCCATGTGGCAGCTGCGTAGCGCCGAGGCGGAGTATGAGCTGCAACACCTCGACCAGAAGACCGTTGTCGACACAGCCGCGGGAGCCGCGAAAGAGGCCAGGGCGAAACTGGACGCCTACCTTCTCCTTGAAAAGAAGGGGCTCTACCAGGACAACAGCATCGATATGCTGCGCGTGCGAGTAGCACTGGAAGAAGCCGACGCACAGCTGGCCGCAGCCCGATCGCGGCTGCGCTTCTTTGAGGGCCGGGGCGAAGGAGGCACGATTGCACCGGCGAAGGCGAAGCTGGAGCAGGCACGCTCGATGTACGCGCTAAAGCAGGCGCAAGTGGCCTCGTTACAGGTTCGGGCCGGTATGGATGGCATTCTCCAGCAGCTGCCTATCCAGGTGGGTGCGCGTTGCACGGTAGGCACTACGCTGGCAATCGTCGCCAAGCCTGCGCCTCTCAAGGCGGTCCTGAAGGTCGAGCAGATCCAGGCGAAAGATGTTCGTGTAGGTCTCCCCGTCGTGGTCGACACCTATAACGGGAAAGTTGATGGCCGCGTCATTCGCGCCGACCCGAGTATCAGGAACGGCACGATGACCGTCGACGTGGCCCTTGGGGGCGAATTGCCGCCGGGCGCGCGACCGGATCTCTCCGTGGAAGGAACCATCCTGGTCGAAAATATCCCGAACGGTGTGTTCGTCAGCCGCCCCAGTCTTGTCCAGGCGCACTCCACCGCCACGGTCTTCCGGCTTACCGAAGACGGCAAGGACGCCGTTAGAACGCAGGTGCATTTCGGGCGTGGGTCTGATACCCGGCTCGAAGTGCTTGATGGCATATCGCCTGGGCAGCAGGTGATCCTCAGTGATACCAGCGCCTGGCATGGTGCCGATCGCATCCGACTCCGTTGATCCCTCCTTCACCCACGGGAAAGCGCATGACATCGCCCCTGATTCATCTCAAGAACGTATCCAAGGTCTTCCTGACGGATGACATGGAGACGCACGCCCTCTCGAACATTTCGTTTGATATTCATGAGGGAGAGTTCGTTTGCATTGCTGGGCCCTCTGGCTGTGGCAAGTCGACCCTTCTATCGATCCTTGGCCTGCTTGACACGCCGTCGCACGGCACCTACCTGTTGAACGGTCGAGCCATGACCGGGCTTTCGAAGGCCGAGAGGACACGGGTGCGGGGAAGCCAGATCGGATTCGTATTCCAGAGCTTTAACCTGATCATGGAGATGTCGGTCAGGGAAAACGTGGAGCTGCCGCTCCATTACGCGAACGTTCCGGCGGCCGAACGGCAGACGCGGGTAAACGAAGTGCTTGAGGCGGTCGGCATGGCACATCGTGCCAAGCATTTCCCGAACCAGCTATCCGGCGGCCAGCAGCAGCGCGTCGCTGTGGCGCGTGCGCTTGTAAGCCGGCCCTCCATTTTCCTGGCCGATGAGCCGACAGGGAACCTGGACTCGGCGCATGGCGAAGCGGTCATGGAGTTGCTGCAGCGCCTTCATCGCGATGGATCGACGATCTGCATGGTTTCCCACGACCCCCGCTTTACCGAACTGGGTGATCGGGTCGTACGGCTTCACGATGGCCGGATGTTCGATGTGGAAACGCCCGTCCTGCAGGCCATTTGAAGCGTTTCACCGTCCAGGGGGATCCACCATGAGTTCTGACTTTGGCGCCATTCTCCTCGATGGAGAACTTCGAGACAGGGAGGCCAGCAAAGCGCCGGGCAGGCCGGAGCGTTTGCAGGGTTTCGATGTCTTCCTTGAGGGCTTCTCCCGCGCGCTATTTACCCGCAGCCAGCACGGGCCCGTGTTGCTTCCACGTGAGGCCCTCCTGGCGTCCCGGGGCACCATGCCTCGCTGGTTTCCCGATGTGCAGGCGAAGGTGCGATCTGTCGCGGCCGGAGACCCACGTGCACTTGATGCCTGGGAGCGCTTGCTGCTGCTTTCCATTGGACCGGAAATGCTCCAGTACGCGTGGATGCGCGAGGATGCTGGGCGTCCCGATTGGCCGATCACGGCAATCCTCCACTCACCGCAGCCGATACCGCGTATCCGCTATCTGTTCACCAACCACCTCTTGGGCACGCTCGGCCGGCATGATGCGCTGGTTTGCCCCAGCCACGCCGCTCGCAAGGTCATCGAGGCGAGCTTCCGCGCCGTCCCGCGAGCGCTGCGCTCCACCGACGACTTGCCTATGGAGCTGCCGGTCATCCCGATGGGTGTCGATAGCGCGGACTGGCAGGCTACCTCGCGTGAGGAAGCACGGCGCGCGCTGGCCCTGCCGGCTACGGGCCCCATCGTGCTTTGGTTTGGCAGGCTGTCACCCTCCGACAAGGGTGAAATGCTGCCCTTCCTGCGTGCACTCGCACCGACCCTCGAGCAGCACAACGCTCGCCTTGTCATGGCAGGCGACGACTCCAGCCACCATCTGGCCGGCACTTTGCGCGAACTCGCGGAAGAGCTGGGATATGGCGAACGCTTTGCCGTCTTTCCGGACGTCACGCGGGCTATGAAGCAGACCCTGTTCCAGGCGGCGGACATCTTTCTTGGCCTCGCATGCACCATGCACGAAGGATTTTCCCTCACCATCGCAGAGGCCATGGCCAGTGGCCTACCGATCATTGCCAGCGACTGGGCCGGGCATCGGGAGTGGGTTGAAGATGGGGTTTCGGGGTACCTGATCCCGACTTACCTCCCTTCGGGCTCCGGGCACAGCGTCATTACGCTCTATGCGGGAGCCGCGCAGGAGAATTACTGGGAGCTGAGCACAGTCACGGATCTTGCCGTGCTACAGCAGACTGTTGATGCCTTGCTGGGCGACTCGCAGATGCGGGCACGCATGGGTGAAGCCGCGCAGCGCTTCGCGCGTGAGACATTCGACTGGGATGTCGTCATGCGGTCGTACGACACGCTCTGGCAAGAGCAGTTCGCGCGCGCGGCCCACCTGCGCCGGCATAGTCCGGTGCGACCACAGGTTTCGCTTCCGGCGATCTTCACTAGCTATCCCACGCGATCCATGCGGGCGACCGATGTGCTGGGCATACCGCAAGGCGCGCCGGGTGACGACTTCCTCCCCGCGCTCGCCGATGCGCGCTATTTCCGGCAGGACGTCTTCCGCCAGATCCTGCGTGCGTTTCATGACCGCGCTGGTAGCGGGAGCCTGACCGACATCACCAGCGACGTACTGGATGCCTTCCCTGGCGCATTGCACTCCTCTGACGTGGAGCGCCACATCGGCCGCCTTCTGAAACACGGGTTGCTCGAGATGGCCCGCGAGGCCTCGTCGACGTCGCCTCTCCCCCTCACTGTCAACGCGAACTGAATGCCATGAGCCGACTGAAGATCAGCTACTCCCTCACGCGCCGCAGCAGCCAGTCGCGCATCGCTTCCGCCTATCTGGAGATGCTCGCCACCGAGCACGACATCATCGGCATGCAGGATGCCGCAGACCTGGTAATCGTCCACCATCCGCCACGCAACTACGAGACGGTTTACGCCCTGCACCCCGCGCTGAAGGATCGGTACGTGGTCTCGTGCTGCGTCCCGCATGCCGAGGATGTGCCCGATCTGTGGAAGCGTAACCTGGAGCGCGTGCAAGAGGTCTGGACACCGTCCGAGTTCTGCCGGCAGGCACTGGTTCCCTACCATCCCAATGTTGTCGTGATGCCCTACGTAATAGAGCGCGATCTCGCGATTTCCACCGAGGCGAGGACGGGTGTCTCGCGCATGATAGGGTTCGATCCGGACTTCGTGTACTTCCTCATGATCGCTCCGCTGGAAGAACCAAGGAAGAACATCCCGGCCCTTGTCGAAACATTCAAGCGCGTGTGCGGGGACATGCCTCGCGCCCGGCTTGTGATCAAGGCATCGACATCGGACGTCCCATCCTGGGTGTCGCATCCACAGATCATCTTTCTACCGCTGCAGATGCCGTTCGACTACATATCCGCGCTGCATGAACTGAGCACGATTTATGTGTCCGCCCACCACGCCGAGGGGTGGGGGGTGACCATCTCCGACGCGATGCTCTTTGCGAAACCGGTTATAGCGACAGGCTATTCGGGGAACCTCGAGTACATGAACGAACACAATGCATTTCCCATTCGCTACACGCATGGTGAGGTGGCCGATATTCCCGCGCCTGGCATCGCGGTCGATCCGGGCATGCGGTGGTCTGAGCCGGATACCGAGCACCTGGCGGAACTTCTCCTGGACCTGTACAGCGCGCATGGCGACACGCGCGTGCAGGACAAGGTGAAGCGTGCCACCACGGACATTCGTCGATTCAACCGGGATGCGGTCCAGCGGATCATTAACCAGCGTGTTGAGGAGATTGCGCATGAATTCCAGGCATCCTGAGGGCACGTGATATGACGAACGCATCTGATCGCGGCCCGAGTGCGTGGCGCACGTTCTGGTCCCTGTCCTGGATATTCGATTTACGGTTCAGCTGGCGAATGATGCGACGGTACCCGTTGTTCGCCGCCGCGGCGGTGGCAACGCTTGCCTTGGGTATCGGCGCCAACACGGCAATTTTCAGCGTTGCCTACGGGTTGCTGATGCGACCGCTTCCGTATACGCAGCCCGAGCAGATCGTGCAGGTGTGCACCACCTCACAGGACGGCGTTGACGAATTGACCGTAACGGCGGATGAGCTGGGTTTCCTGCGTGGGCAGGATACCCCGCTGCAGGCGATCGGGGCTTACAGCCCCGCGAGCTTCAACGCCACGTTCGGTGATGCTCCAGAGCACGTCAACGGCTATTACGTATCCCATGATTATCTGCACGTGCTGGATATCCATCCCGTGTTGGGGCGCGACTTTCTTCCAGAAGAGGACCGCGGTACCGGCGCACGCGTTGCGCTCATCGGTTATCGGCTGTGGCAGCGGATGACGGGTGGCGATACAAGTGTCCTTGGCCGCACCTTGCAGCTAGATGGAACGGCCTACACGGTGATCGGCGTCCTTCCGGCCGATTTCGAGAGGAGTTCGCCCTCCTTCACCCACGGGAGCAATGAGGTTTGGTTACCGCTGGCTCTTGTCTCAACGACCGTGGGAGCCGGGGAGAACATCGGACTGCTTGGGCGGACCGCGGACGGCGTTACCATGGCCCAGGCCCAGGCGCGCATGGCCGGGATCACGACGGCTTTCCGCGCCCGCTTCCCGGGCGATATGTCACCCGAGACATCGATACAGCTGATCTCTTATCGCGCGTGGCTGGGTGACAATGTGCGCACTATCCTGCTTGTCCTGTTCGGGGCTGCGGGCTTCGTTCTGCTGATCGCCTGTGCAAACGTCGTTGGCCTGTTGTTGAGCCGCGCTGAAGGACGTCGCCACGAAGTTGCCGTTCGCATGTCAGTGGGTGCAGGACCGGTCCAGCTATTACGTCAGTTCGTCGCTGAAAGTGTCATCCTCGCGCTGTTGGGCACGACGGCCGGCGTCATCCTTTCCATCCTTTGCCTCAAGGGGCTCCTGGCATTGAGCCCGCAGGAGCTCCCGAGGCTTAAAGATATCCACGTTGATGGATGGGCACTCGGCTTCTCGGCTCTGGTCGGATGCATCGCTGCCCTCGTCTTTGGCATGGCGCCGGCATACCGGGTCATGCGGATGGAGCTCCTCGGCGTGCTGCAGGAAACGCAGGGAACCGGCGGAAAGCACCCGATGCGTGTGCGGCGTTCACTGGTGGTGGTCCAGATCGCCTTGTCCCTCGTGCTCCTCATTGGTTCGGCGCTGCTGTTTCAAACGTTTCGCAATGTTGCCAACCAGGATCCGGGCATCCGGAAGGAAAGTGCGGTAGCCATACCCGTTTTCTGGACGGCGCCCAACGTTGCCGAGGCGAAGCAAACGTTCACGGCTGCGCTGGAGCACTTGCGGGCGGCGGGCCTGGGGGATGACGCGGCGATCGTCGCGGCGGGCCTCCCCTTCGAACGTGGTGGCAACATGAACGTCAGATCCACGCGTTCAACCGACAAGGTAAACGCCTCCTTTAGTATGGTGACGCCTTCGGTTCTCGACGTCCTTGGTATTCCGCTTCGCCAGGGACGTGCGTTTACGGATGCCGATGACGCGGGCAAGGTGCCCGTCGCGATCATCAACGAGACGTTCGCGCACCGCATGTTCCCCGATGGAACCGCCCTGGGGCGAACCATACAGATTGGCGTAGGTGACCCAGCTCGCGAAATTGTTGGCGTCATCGGTGATGTTCGCTCCCGGCTGGACCAGGATCCCCCCGCTGCAGTAATGATTCCTCTTGCCCAGGCACAGTACGACGTACTGACGCTTTTCAGTACATGGTTCCCTGTGCAGGCGGTGCTCCATTCGAAGGATTGGAGCCCCGCCCAATCCGCCGCGGCCGTCGATGCCTTGAGAACGTCCGCGCCGGGCTTCGCCGTCGGTACCCCACGCACGGTGACGGAGATCCTGTCGACGTCCATGGCAACGCGGCGCTTTCAGCTTGTGCTGCTCGGCAGTTTCTCATTGCTCGCCACCCTTCTGGGCATGATCGGTATCTACGGGGTGATGGATGAAAACGTCACGGCCCGCATGAGGGAGATCGCGATCCGGAAGACCATTGGCGCGTCCACGGGCTCGATCCTCAGGCTCGTGTTCGGGTATTCGCTGAAGATCATCGCCATTGGTTTGATTGTCGGCGTCATAGCGTCACTCTCGCTTACCCGTCTGCTGCAGGGCTACCTGTTCGGAGTGAGCACTCTCGATCCCCTGGTGTTTGTCGCGATGGCGGCATGCCTGCTCGTGGTAGCGCTTATCGCCGCGCTGGTGCCCGCCGTTCGCGCGGCGCGGCTCGATCCCATGCGCGTGCTTCATCGAGGATGATGCGTAAGTGACGAGCCCTGGCGCCGCAGCGACGAAGAAGACCATGACCTGGCGGGAGCGTGCGATCAGCCTCCGCCACGTCTTGCCCTTGCTTGGCATGGTGTGGGAGACGAGCCCGGCTCTCACGCTCGGCACGCTGATACTTAGGGCGGCTAGTTCGGTGGCGCCGATCCTGCAGCTCTGGGTGGGCAAACTGATCATTGACGCGGTCGTGCACGCCATCATGGCGCCGAAGCCGGATGGCCACCTGGTGTGGATCTATCTTGGCATCGAAGCGATGCTCGTTGCGGGCAATGACCTCTTGACGCGGGCGACCACGCTCTGTGACAGCCTGCTGGCTGACAAATTCAACAACCACACCAGCCTGCGCATCATGGCGCACGCCCAGGCGATGGATCTGTCGTGCTTCGAAGATGCCACTTTCTACGACAAGATGGAGAGGGCTCAGCAGCAGACGGTGACGCGTACCCGGTTATTGGTCGTTCTGGGCGGCATGGCACAACAGCTTATTACCCTGTTTTCCCTCGGCGTAGCGATCATCGCGTATTCGCCCATTTTCCTCGTTCTATTGCCGACCGCGATATTGCCGTCGTTCTGGGGCGAGGCCCGCTTCGCCATGCTTTCGTACTCGTTACTGCATGGACAGACGCCGGAACGCCGCGAGCTCGACTACCTCCGGTTTCTTTCGACCAACGATAAAAGCGCGAAGGAAGTGAAACTCTTCGGCCTGGGTAGCTACTTGCTCTCCCGGGCACGAAACCTGTTCGAGCGCTTCTACGTGGACAACCGCCACCTATCCGTTCGTCGTGCCTCCGTCGGTGCGCTGCTCGGCCTTGTGCCCATCGCGGGGTATTACCTCGGGTATGTCCTTATCCTTATGCGCACACTGGACCACACACTCAGCGTCGGTGAGCTGGTCTTCGTCTCCGGTGCATTCATGCGAATGCGTTCGGTCGTAGAGAGCGTGTTTTCTGCCTTGACCCTGGTTGGCGAGCACGCGCTTCACATCAAGGACCTGTTCGATTTCTTCGCGGTCAAGCCGACGATTGTTTCGCCGCCT
This sequence comes from Luteibacter sp., assembly GCF_036500425.1. Classification (GTDB taxonomy): domain Bacteria; phylum Pseudomonadota; class Gammaproteobacteria; order Xanthomonadales; family Rhodanobacteraceae; genus Luteibacter. The sequence continues at coordinate 25,321 of NZ_DASYCB010000018.1, read as the reverse complement.
TCGCCAGTGACCTTTCCTCGACCCATTCGCTCCGGTTTCGAGTTCAGAAACGTCAGCTTCGCCTACGCGGGTTCATCGAAGCCGGTACTCAAGAACGTCAGCTTTCGCCTTGGCGCGGGTGAATGCCTCGCGCTCGTGGGCGAGAACGGCGCGGGGAAGACCACACTGGTCAAGCTCATGGCAAGGCTTTATGAGCCGACCGAAGGGCAGATCCTCCTCGATGGCGTGGATTTACGAGATTACTCGCAAGAAAGCCTGCATCGCGAAATCGGCGTGGTCTTTCAGGATTTTGTGCGCTATGACTTCCTGGCAAGGGAAAACATCGGCCTTGGTCAGCTGGACGCCATAGACGATGATCAAAGAATTCGATTCGCCGCGGAAAAGAGTCTGGCTGATCAGGTCATTGAACGGTTGCCGCATGGGTATGACCAGATGTTAGGGCGCCGGTTCGATGAAGGACTGGATCTCTCCACGGGCCAGTGGCAGAAGATCGCTTTGGCGCGTGCCTACATGCGCGATGCGCAAATTCTCATTCTTGATGAGCCGAGTGCCAGTCTGGATGCGCAGGCAGAACACGATATTTTTAAACGTTTTGGTGAACTCACTCAAAAGAAGACAACCCTGCTGATCTCCCACCGCCTTTCTAGTGTGCGTATGGCGGATCGGATCCTCGTGCTTGCCAATGGCTGTGTTCGTGAAGAGGGGACGCACGAGCAGCTGATGGCGAGTGGTGGCCGTTACTCCGAGCTATTCTCACTGCAAGCATCCGGTTATCTGGGCTGAACGCCGACATTGGCTCGCGCGACAGGTATGTGCGCCTGGGGCCATAGAACCCTTGAAGGATTCATCGATGACACGTTTCCATCCTCTGAAAGCGACGGCATTCATCGTACTGGCCGTGGTGCTCTTTTCCGTCCGTGAGGCGCCGGTAAAGGCCGCGCCGCCGGGAGGCGGTTCGGTATTCGATGTGCGCGAACTCGATGAACACTCGAATGCCTGTGAGAACCTTGACACTTTTGTGAACCGGAAGTGGATCGCGGCGAATCCGATCCCCGACGACCACACGAGCTGGGGTGCCTTCGACCAGTTGATGGAGCGTAACCTCGGCATCCAGCACGATATCGTCGAGGATGCAGCGCTTCATGCGGACCAGGCGGCGCGGGGATCGGTCGCACAGAAAATTGGCTGGCTCTACCGCGCGGGCATGGACGAGTCGGCGCTGGAAAAGGCGGGAGCAGATCCCGTCAAACCAGCGCTGCGCGCCATTGCACGCCTGGATACGTCTGAAGAGATTGCCGGTTACATACTCAAGGGCTTCGTCGCTGGCGAACAACACGTGTTCAACTTTGGGTCGGGTGCCGATCTTGAAGACGGGACGAAGCAGATAGGTTTCGCTACGCAGGGCGGGCTAAGCCTCCCGACGCCGGCCTACTATGTCGATGCACGATACGCTGACATCCGGGCTGCGTTCACGGATTACGTGTCGCGCTCGCTTGAACTCAGTGGCATACCCCAGGCGGACGCGGCGCGGGAGGCTGCCGATGTGATCGCGCTGGAAACGCAGATCGCGAGTGCGTCACTATCGGCCGCTGAACTTCGAAATCCCGCCAACGTCTACCATGTCGTGTCGATAGACGAAGCGTCACGGGTCACGCCTCATTTCAACTGGAAGGCGTTCTTCGCTGGCCAGCACCTTGCGGTGGATACCTTCTCGCTCTCGCAGCCAAAGTTCTTCGCCGAGTTTGACCGGCTATTGGCCAGCGCACCGCCGCGCCAGTGGCAGGCTTACCTGCGGTTCCACACAATCGACGACGCCTCGCCGTACCTTAGCAACGCATTTGCCGCAAATCGATTTGCGTTCTATGGAAAAGCTCTTTCTGGACAGCCGGCTGAGTCCGCACGCTGGAAACGCGTGTTGGGAGTGGTAAATGAATCGATGGGGCAGGCTCTTGGGCAGCTGTATGTCGCCAGGGAGTTCTCGCCGGCTGCAAAGCAGCGGGCTGAGGCCTTGACTGTCCACGTGCTTGCCGCTCTGAAGCAGCGCATTGAGAATGCTGACTGGATGACAGCCGAGACCCGGCGAAAGGCAATCGAAAAATGGAGCCTGATGGTGGCCAAGGTGGGCTATCCGGACCACTGGCGACCCTGGGACGGCCTGGTGATCCAGCCGGGTGATTACTACGGCTCCGTCATGGCCGCGACCAGGTTCAATTATGAATACGACATTGGCCACATTGGTAGGCCGACCGATCGTAGCGAGTGGGATATGCCACCCCAACGGGTCAATGCCTACTACTCGCGCAGCACGAACACGGTGAATCTGCCCGCCGCGATCCTGCAGCCGCCTTTCTTTTACGAGGGTGGCGACGATGCGATTAATTACGGTGGCGCGGGGGCGCTGATCGGACACGAAGCGACCCATGGCTTTGATGATCGCGGGCGCCAATACGACGGGAACGGGAAGCGGGCCGACTGGTGGACCGCCGAGGATGAAACGGAGTTCAAGCGACGCGCGTCGATACTGGTCGACCAGTTCAATAGCTATGCGCCGATCAAGGAAAAGCCCGATCTACATGTCAATGGTGAACTCACGCTGGGCGAAAATATCGCTGATCTGGGCGGGCTGAACATTGCCTACGATGCGCTGGAAAATGCCCTGGCAAGCAATCCGGCCGAAGCCAGGAAAAAAATCGATGGCTACACCCAGGAGCAGCGCTTCTTCATCAGCTCGGCGCGTATCTGGCGAAACAACATCCGCCCGAAGAGCGCGGAGGTGCTGCTCAACGCGGACAAGCACGCGCCGACCTCCTTGCGGGCAATTGTCGCGCCCTCAAATTCCGCGGCATTCGCCGCGGCGTTCAAGTGCGGCAAGACGGCCCCTATGGTGCGCCCGGCTGAGAAGCAGGTGAAGATATGGTAGGGCTGCCGCTGATGGTCTTTACCGAATGGCCATCGGCATCGAGGAACGTTATTTCAGCTTCTCCTTTGGCGCCGACGCTGATTTCCACACGTTTTTTTCCGTTGGCATCCATGAGGGAAAGGCGTGACGCGCCATCAGCTGTTCGGCCCGCCCACAGGCGTCGCTCACCCTGCCCGTTTTCCTGGCTGTCTGAGATGACCAGACCGGCCATGTGGTTCTCTTTATCGTCGACACCGAGAAGCTGGACGACCTGATTTGCGTTATAGCGATCAAAGGAAAGGCTGCCTCCTGCATCGACGACATCGCCCTTTGCATCGCGCCGTCCACCGAAGATAAGTCCACCGTTCTCGGTGCCTTCGTCATTGAAAAATAACATGCCAGCCTGCGGGCGATCGACTTTGGGCTGCTCATTGCCGCGCACGATGACACCGGGCAGTTTCGTGCTGTTCGCAATGACCATGCGCAGCGTCCCATCTGGCTCGCGCAGGTTGATGCGCTGAACGTTGATTTCATCGAACGTAGGGGCGCCGACCCGCGCGAAACCAGTGAGCAAGGCCACCACGACCGCGGCCGTGAGGATGCTCGTGTAAACGATAAGGACTCGCTGGCCAAGCATTGCGATTCTCCGTGGTAAGTATTCGCTGCCTTAAGATTGCCTTGTTCAGTCAGGAAAAGAAAAGGGCGCCTGAAGGCACCCTTTCATTCTGCAGACCTTATTTGGTAGTAAACGTCGATCGTATGGCGGGCAAAGAAATGGGCGCCTCCGGGGCGCCCATCGTCTTTTGCAAGAACCATCGCGCGCAAGCGCGCTCCTACAGGTGTGGAGCGCGCTTGCGCGCGATGTTCTTACTCGCCCAGCTGCTCGCGCATGAATTCCGGCTGGGCCAGCGCGGCCTTGTGGGTGTCGGCGTTGTAGTACTTGGTCGGGAAGCCCTTGCTGATGGCGCCGCGCTCGCGGAAGCCGGACAGGTCGCCATCCTTGCGGGCCATGGTGCAGCTCCACCAGCCGGTGGGATAGCACGGCTGCGGGAACGGCAGGGTACGCACGGCCTTGAAGCCGGTGGTACGCATGGCCGAGCGCATCGACTTGATCAGCTCGATGTGGGCCAGCGGCGATTCCGACTGCTGGACCAGGATGCCGCCGTGGCGCAGGGCCTTGAAGCAGCTGCCGTAGAAGGCGGCGTTGAACAGGCCTTCGGCCGGGCCGACCGGGTCGGTCGAATCCACGATGATCAGGTCGATCGATTCCGGATCCGCTTCGGCCATGTACTTGATGCCGTCGATGAAGAGCAGCTCGGCGCGCGGATCGTTGTTCGCATCGCACAGTTCCGGGAAGTACTCCTCGGCGAGGCGGGTGACGCGCTCGTCGATCTCGACCTGGGTCGCCTTCTCCACTTCCTCGTGCTTGAGCACCTCACGCAGCGTGCCGCAATCGCCGCCGCCGATGATGACGACGCGCTTGGCGCGGGCGTGGGTGAACAGCGCCGGGTGGGTCATCATCTCGTGGTAGAGGAAGTTGTCACGGCTGGTGAGCATGACGCAGCCGTCGATCACCATGAGGTTGCCCCAATCGGTGGTCTGGTAGATCTCGATCGTCTGCCACGGGGTCTTTTCCGCGTGCAGGAGGCGCTCGACGCGGAAACCGATGGAAGAGCCCGACGCCTGATGGGCCTCGGTAAACCAGCTGAGCTGCTGCTGCGACATGACGCGTGATCCTGGAAGCGGGTAGGGGGTGTAAACCGGAGATTGTACCGGCTCCGGGGCAAAAAGCGGCCAAGTCCCTGACCAATAAACCTTGTAGGCCTTCGTCGACCGATACACCGATGTCATTCAGGCCCGCTACAATAGAAGGTCAGCCACCGTCGTTATTGGACGGTTGGCCCCGCCTGGTCGGCCCCGCGGCGTGCGAGGCTCCCGGCCGCCCAGGCCCGTTCTACGTCAAGGTTCGCCGCTGCGACTGTTCCGCGCTCCCCCACGGGGGACACGACAACATCACCTGGAGACCGCCTCCCCATGGCGAACTGGACTATCGATCGCGCCAAGCTGACCTACGCGATCCCCCACTGGAGCAACGGCTACGTCGATGTGGCCGCCGACGGCCACCTGCAGATGCGCCCGTGCGGTGACGAGGGCCCGACCCTCGACCTGCCGGCCATCGTGGCCAAGGCCACGGCCGAGGGCCTGCGCCTGCCACTGCTCGTCCGCTTCCCCGATATCCTGGCCGACCGCCTCCGCAAGCTGCAGGAAGCCTTCGGCAAGGCCATCGATGACGCCGAGTACGCCGGCAAGTACACGGCCATCTACCCGATCAAGGTGAACCAGCAGCGCGGCGTAGTCGGCGAGCTGGTGGCCGCGGGCGAGGAAGGCTTTGGCCTCGAGGCCGGCTCCAAGCCGGAGCTGATGGCTGTGCTGGCCTATGCCCGCCCGGGCAGCATGGTGGTCTGCAACGGTTACAAGGATCGCGAATACGTGCGCCTTGCACTGATTGGCCGCAAGCTCGGCCTGCGCGTGCACATCGTGGTGGAAAAGCTCTCCGAGCTTGACCACGTGCTCGCCGAGGCCAAGGCGCTGGACGTCGAGCCGCTGCTCGGCGTGCGCGTGCGCCTGGCCTCGATCGGCGCCGGCAAGTGGCAGAACACCGGGGGTGACAAGGGCAAGTTCGGCCTGAGCCCGGGCCAGGTGCTCGAGCTGATCGAGCGCCTGGATGCCGCCGGCCTGAAGCACACCCTTCGCCTGCAGCATTTCCACATGGGCTCGCAGATCTCGAACGTCCGCGATATCGCCGCGGGCATGCGCGAAGCCGTGCGTTACTTCGTCGAGCTGCACCGCCTGGGCGTACCCATCGATGTGGTGGACGTGGGCGGCGGCCTGGGCGTGGATTACGAAGGCACCCGCTCGCGCAGCTTCAATTCGATCAACTACAGCCTCGGCCAGTACGCCGCCAGTGTCGTACAGCCGATCGCGGAAGCGGTCGCGGAGTACGGCATGCCCGCGCCGACGATTTTTACCGAATCCGGCCGCGCCATGACTGCGCATCACGCCGTGATGGTGGTGAACGTCAGCGAGGTGGAAGAGGTGCCACCCGGCGCGATCGGGGAGCCGCGCACCGACGAGCCCGCCGTGCTGCGCCACCTGCGTGAAACCCACGCCGAGCTGGACGAGCGCCCGCCGCTGGAGCTGTTCCACGAAGCGCAGCACCACTTCGCCGAGGGCCAGGCGCTCTACGCACTGGGCCAGCTCGACCTGCGCGACCGCGCCACGCTCGATGACCTGTTCTACGCGATCGCCAATGCCGTGCGTCCGCGCCTGCTGCCCGCCGAGCGCGCGCATCGCCAGGCGCTGGATGATCTCGACGAGAAACTGGTCGACAAGTACTTCGTGAATTTCTCGGTGTTTGAATCGGTGCCGGATATCTGGGCGATCGACCAGATCTTCCCGATCGTGCCGATCTCGCGCCTGGACGAAGAGCCGACGCGTCGTGGCGTCATCGCCGACCTCACCTGCGACTCGGATGGCCGCATCGACCATTACGTGGACGCCGAAGGCGTGGATGTGAGCTTGCCGCTGCATTCGTTGAATGAGGGCGAGTCGTACCGGCTCGGCATCTTCATGGTCGGCGCGTACCAGGAAACCCTGGGCGACATCCACAACCTGTTCGGCGACACCGATGCCGTGAACGTTCGCGCCACGGCCTCGGGCTACGAGTTCGCACACATTCGTCGGGGCGACACCACGGACCTGATGCTCGATTACGTTGGTTACGACGTAAAGGCGCTGCGCCAGACGTATGCCGATCGCATCAAGGCGGCGGGCATCGAAGGCGATGTCGCCGATGAACTCGCCGCGTCGCTCGACAAGGGCCTCACCGGTTACACCTACCTGGCGGAAACCACGCGATGACACTGAAAGCTGCATTCATCGGGCTGGGTGCCATGGGCGCCCCGATGGCCGGCCACCTCCACGCCAGGGGCCTGTTGGCCGCCGTGGGTAACCGCACGCAGGCGCGTGCCGATGCGCTGGCGAAGGAACTTGGCGTGCAGGCGCCCGATCTGGCCACCATCGGGTCGACCTGCGATGTCATCGCGCTTTGCGTGAGCGCCGATGCCGATGTGATCGGTGTTGTCGAAGCGCTGGCGCCTTCGCTGAAGCAGGGCACGGTGGTCATTGACCATTCCACGGTCTCGCCGGATACGGCGAAGAAGGCCGCGCGCATCATCGGCGACGCCGGTGGCGTGTTCCTCGATGCACCGGTGTCCGGTGGTGTCGAAGGTGCGAGGAACGGCAAGTTGTCGGTGATGGTGGGCGGCGAGGCCGAGGTGCTGGAGAAGGCACGCCCGGTGCTGGAGGCGTACGGCCTCCGCGTGACCCACATGGGCCCGGTCGGCAGCGGCCAGGCCACGAAGGCGGTGAACCAGGTGCTGGTCGCAGGCATCGCCCATGCCGTGACCGAAGGCCTCGCCCTTGGCGAAGCGCTCGGGCTCGATGCCGAGCGGCTGATCCCTACGCTAGGTGCCGGCGCGGCCGGCAACTGGTTTCTCGAAAAGCGTGGCGCCACCATGCTGCGCAACGAGTTCTCGGTCGGCTTCAAGCTGGCGTTGCTGCACAAGGACCTCGGTATCGTCCGCGGCATCGCCAGCGATGCCGGTACCGACCGCACGATTATCGAACAATCGCTGGCGGATTTTGCCCAGCTGATGTCCGAAGGCTACGGCGACGACGACATCTCCGCGCTGATCCGGCTAAAGCGCAAGAGCTAAACAAAAAACCCGCCGAAAGGCGGGTTTTTCTTGCTTTATGTAGGAGCGCGCTTGCGCGCGATGGGTGCTAGCCGCAAAAACCGGAGATTGCCGCGTCGCCGATCGCGCGCAAGCGCGCTCCTACAGGTTAGCTGCCCTCTTTGAGGGCGATGGCGTTGATGCCGGCCGACTGCAAACGCTGCTTCGTGCTTTCCAGTTCGGTGGCCGACTTGAACGGCCCCAGGCGGACGCGGTTATACGTTTGCGTGCCGACCTTCACCGGCTGCACGTTGGCGATGAAGCCTTGCAGGGCCAGCTTGGCCTTCAGTGCCTCGGCATCCGCTGCGCTGGGGAACGCACCCACCTGTAGCAGGTAACCGCTGCCCGCCGAGGCGGCCGGTGCCTGCGGCTGTGCCGGCGCAGCGGTAACCGTCTGCGTTGTTGCCTTGGGCAGGTTCGCGGTGGCGGCATCGACCTGTTGCTTCTGCTGCGCGGCCGCGGCGGCCTGGGCCTGCTGCGCGGCCTGCGTCTGCTGCTGCGCGGCGGCTTGCTGTTGCTGGCTCTGCTGCGCCTCGGCCTTGGCCTGGGCGTGGATCTCGGCATCCGGGATCCGCACTTCCTTCTCGGAAAGCACCGAGTAGAAATCGTAGGAAGGCTTGCGCGGCTTGTCCTTGTCGCCCTTCTCCGGTTCGGCCTGATCGGCGACGCCCGGCTCACTGGCTTTCTGCGCGGTGGCCTGCGGGTTCGGCTCGGGGCCATCCTTCTTCATGGGCATGAAGCTGCCCTTCATGGCGAAGGCCATGAGCAGGGCACCGGCAAGGATGCCGATCAGCGCCCAGCCCCAGCCCGGCATGCCGCCGGAACTGTTGCGGACCGCCTGACGGCCTTTGCCCTTCTTGCGTGTTGCCATTACATGCTCTCCGGGGCGCTGATGCCCAGCAGGTCGAGGCCGTTGCGAAGGACCTGCTGCGTCGCAGCCACCAGGGTGAGGCGGGCATCGCGCAGGTCGGCGTCGTCAACGATCCATTTGTGCTCGTGATAGTAACTGTGCAGGGCGCCCGCGAGTTCACGCAGGTATTGCGCGATCAGGTGCGGTTCCAGATTGATGCCAGCCGCTTCGACCACTTCCGGGTAACGCGACAGTTCCACCATGAGCGCCTGCTCATGCTCGGTATCGAGCAGGGGCAGCTTCGCGATGCCGTTGCCGCGATCGGTGCTTAGGCTGCGATCAGCCAGCTCACGGAACACGCGGCACGCGCGGGCATGTGCGTACTGGATGTAGTAAACCGGGTTGTCGTTGCTCTGCGAGCGGGCCAGGTCGATATCGAAGACGAGCTGCGAGTCGGCCTTGCGCGCGATGAGGAAGTAGCGCGTGGCATCGCGGCCCACTTCATCGATGAGATCGCGCAAGGTGACGTATGAGCCGGCACGCTTGGAGATCTTCACCTCTTCACCGCCCTTCATCACCGTGACCATCTGGTGCAGGACATACTCCGGCCAGTTCTTCGGGATGCCGGCGTCGAGCGCCTGCAGGCCGGCCTTCACGCGGGCCAGCGAACCGTGGTGGTCGCTGCCTAGTTCGGTGATGGCGCGCTCGTAGCCGCGCTGCCACTTGGTGCGGTGGTAGGCCACGTCGGGCAGGAAGTAGGTGTAGGTGCCGTCGGACTTGCGCATGACGCGGTCCTTGTCGTCACCGAAATCCGTGGAGCGCAGCCACAGCGCGCCGCCTTCTTCATAGGTGTGGCCGTGGGCGACCAGCTCGCGCACCGTCTCGTCCACCTTGCCTTCGCCATAGAGCGACGACTCGAGGTAGTAAACATCGAACGAGACGCCAAACGCCTTCAGGTCCAGGTCTTGCTCGTGGCGCAGGTAGGCCACGGCGAAGCGGCGCACGTCGTCGAGGTTGTCGGCATCGCCGGTCGCAGTGACGGTCTCGCCATCGGCTTCGACCGATTCCTTCGCCAGGAAGGCGCGGGCCACCTCGGCGATGTAATCGCCGCGGTAGCCGGATTCCGGCCAGCCCGCTTCATCCGGGCCGATGCCTTTCGCGCGGCACTGGGTGGACAGGGCCAGGTTGGCGATCTGGACGCCGGCGTCGTTGTAGTAGAACTCGCGCGCCACCTTGTAGCCGGTGGCCTCGAGCAGGCGGCTGATGCTGTCGCCGATGGCCGCCGCGCGGCCGTGGCCGACATGCAGCGGGCCGGTGGGGTTGGCCGACACGTACTCGACGCCCGCCGTGCGGCCGCCGCCATCGCGGTTCTGGCCGTAGCGGCCGGTCTCAGCCAGGGCGCGGTCGATCTCGGCATGGAACGCCGCCGCCGCCAGGAAGAAGTTGATGAAGCCCGGGCCAGCGATCTCGACCTTGCCGACCAGCGGCGAGGCCGGGAAGGCCTCGACCAGATCGGTGGCGATATCGCGCGGCTTCCGGCCGGCGGCCTTGGCCATCATCATCGCGACGTTCGTGGCGAAATCGCCGTGCTCACGGCTACGGGTACGCTCGATCACGAAAGCCGGGGCCACGAAATCGGACGGCAGCTTGCCGGACTCACGCAGGGCGCCAATGGCCTGCAGGACGAGTTGTTTGAGCTCTTGTTTCACAGGCTTCGCGACACGGATATGGAACCGGTAATCCTAGCAGAAAGGGGCTATGCGGCCGGTCGGGCCCGGCAAGGGCGAGTTCTGCAAAGGCCTGTGGATAACTCTGTGGGCAAAGGGCGGCGGCGGGCGGCGCGAAGGGTCTTCCCGTTCCGTGACATCACCCCGTAACAAGCTAAACAGTTTAGGGTCAGTGACTTAGGAGGCTGACCTGCGTCGGGACAACAGCTGTGACGGCCAACTGAAAAAAACCGCGAATGTGCATAAGTCGGAAATTGCAAGTCCGGCAGCTACCCGGAACCGGCACGTCACGGGCCTGTCATTGACCGCTGTCACACTTTCCTTCGTGCCCGGTGTCTCCCCGGCCCATGGCACACAGGGTTATCCAAGCCCCTCCCTCGACAGGTGACCCATGACGGCGCGAGCGGCACTCGCGTCGTCATTTTTTTGTCCCTAGATCAGGTGCAAGGCGGCCATGGACACCGGTTTGCCCGCGCCGACCACCACGTGGTCCAGCACCTTCACTTCGAGCAGTTCCAGCGCCTCGCGCATGGTTTCGGTCATTTCCCGGTCTTCCCTGCTTGGGCTGGCGTCGCCCGAAGGGTGGTTGTGGACCTTAAGTCCACAGATTTAGATTGTTTCATCATAGATCCGCATCCTTCGCCAATTGGGCTAGGGACACTCCAAGCCCCTTGGCGACCCGCATGAGGGTGTCAATGGTCATATTTTTCGACCCGCGCTCAATCGCGCCGAAATAGGCGCGATGCATCTCAATCGCGTCTGCGAACGCATCCTGGCTTAGGCCTCTCGCATGACGCAATCGACGGATGGCCATTCCGAGCTTGGACGAGGGGGTAGCTTGTTCCATGTAGCGGACCCTACGCGGGCGCTACTTTTGGCTCTACGCCTTTAAAGGTAGGCTATATATAAGTATCCGAGACCGAGCGCTAAGATGCAGCACCACGCCTTCAACATGACCTTAAACGATCGATGGGTGGTCTCGATTGATCTCGATTGATCTCGATAGATCGCCCAAGGGAATGCTGTACGTAAAGAAACGATCAAAGTATTCGTACGAAGCGATTCTCTGTTCTGATGCCCAGATCGCGTCCCACTCTGACCCGTATCCCATGGAGCTAATGCGCGGAAATAGCGGTTCAAGCAAACGCGTTCTTAGCGTATCTCGCTCACTTTGTGGAAGTGACGGAGTCGCCTCTTCCAGGATGACCGCAATTCGCCCTGCCTGATCAACCTGACTGTGATTCCGCCTGCCTTCGCCAGCAAGGAAAATGGATCCATTTTCTCGAATCGTTGTATAGACCGTCGGGTACCACGTAATCGACGGCCTGCAAGTAAGGTAGGATTTTCTTGGATTCTGCCGCCAGCTTGATTGCGGTGATCGATGCAAGCGCTAGGAAGCATGGCTGAAGGTCGCTGCGGCGACATTTTTGTTGCTCTACATGCTCAAGGTAGGCCTGTGCCATGTCCTTTACGCCACCTTCCCAGTGAGCATAGGTCATGAGAACGGCGCCCTTGGAAAGAACGAGAGGCTGTTCCCGCCCCTTTGTGCTGAAAAAGGACTGCAGGTTTTTCAGCTCATGCTTACGCCAGGCGGTTAGGAAGCGAGTTACCTAACCGATGGGCGACCCTAGGCGAATTCGCTTGCGGGCAAGCCATAAGGTTGGCTCTATGAATAACGTGTTTTTGATTAGTTCAATCTATGTAACGTTTTGTAGCGTTCTTCAGAAACATGCAGATTTGTAGTTACTCGTAAAAACAGATGGTTAGGCGCGTCGCTCGCGGGTTCAGGACATAACTCTTGAGGATGACGCCGGACGCATGGTGGCGCAGGCAGGCGCGGACCAGCTCGCGGGGGTAAAGCGTGGCCTCCGAGATCGTGCCCTCGGACAGGATTTCGAAGCTGATCACGCGGTTACGTACGTCCAGGAACAGGCAGCCGATCACTTCGTGCTTCAGATGGGCAAGTTTGGACTTCAGGAAGGCGAAGCAATCCTCGGTCGACCTGATCGAGGGAAGCTCCATGAGCCCCTCACCCAGCGAACGGCGGGCCAGTTCGAGGGCGGCGATGAGCCTGGCGCGTTTGACCGGGCCGACGCCCGGCACGTGCGGCAGCTCGGCCACACCGCTCAGCAGACGCCCGACGCTGCCGGCGCGGGCCAGGAGGGCGCGGCCCGTCGCCACGGCATCCGCGCCGCGCGTGCCATTGCCAAGCAGGACGGCGATCAGCTCGGCGTCCGAAAGCGCGGCCGGGCCCTGCTGGAGCAGGCGCTCGCGCGGTCGTTCGCGCACGGGCCAGGCGTGGATGGGCTGGGACCAGGTCGTGCCTTCACATGAGGCGTCGCGGGTAGGGTGCTTCTGGGCGGACTGGCGTGGCATCGGGGCTTCCTGTGTATGCCCCGGAGAGGGACGGCGGTGGGTCCCTAAACGTTACGTTTGCGCACCCGTCGTTGACGATGGAAGGATTCTGAAAAACGCCCTTACTTGCACCCGCGGAGTTGCGTAGGGGAAATCCGTTAAGCTAACGCGTCCCGCCGCTAGGCTCCGTTTCGTCATGACCCTTCGCCAGCGTCGCATCCTTATCGGCGTCACCGGCGGCATCGCCGCCTACAAGATCTGTGAACTCGTGCGCCGCTTGCTCGACCTCGATGCCGAGGTACGTGTCGTGATGACCGAGGGCGCCACGCATTTCGTCACCCCGACCACGTTCCAGGCCCTGTCGGGCCAGCCAGTGCGTGTGAGCCTGTGGGATGAGGCCGGTGAAGCCGCCATGGGCCATATCGAACTGGCGAAGTGGGCTGAGCGCGTGCTCATCGCGCCCGCCAGCGCCGACACCCTTGCGCGGCTGGCCCATGGCTTTGCCAATGACCTTCTTTCCACCGTGGTACTGGCGACCGCGGCGCCCGTGTATGTCGCGCCGGCGATGAACCAACAGATGTGGGCGAACCTCGCGGTCCAGGCGAATATCGGCACCCTGCGCGTGCGCGGGATGCAGGTGCTGGGTCCGGCGGACGGTGACCAGGCCTGCGGCGATATCGGCTCGGGCCGCATGCTCGAGCCGCATGAGCTGCGCGATATCCTGGTCGCCTCGTTTGGCGACCAGCCGCTCCGTGGCCGCCATGTGGTGGTCAGCGCGGGGCCGACCTACGAAGACATTGACCCCGTCCGCTTCATCGGCAACCGCAGTTCCGGCCGGATGGGCTTTGCCGTGGCTGCGGCGGCTCGTGATGCGGGCGCCGAGGTAACCCTGGTCGCCGGCCCCGTTTCGTTGCCGACCCCCCAGGGTGTGCGCCGTCTCGATGTGCGCAGCGCACGGCAGATGCACGAGGCCGTGCTCGCGGCGACCGATGGCGCCGATATCTATATAGGTGCAGCGGCCGTGGGCGACTATCGGCCCGCAGGCATCGCCGAGCACAAGCTGAAGAAGGCGGGCGGTGAACCGCTACGCCTTGAACTGGCCGAGAATCCCGACATCATCGGCGCGCTGGCCGCGCGGCACGGACATCCCTTCCTCGTTGGCTTCGCCGCGGAAACCCGGGATGTCGCCGACTACGCCCGCGACAAGCTCAACCGCAAGGGGCTCGACATGATCGCGGCCAACGAGGTCGGCGCTGGCCGGGGGTTCGAAGTCGCTGACAACGCCTTGCACCTGTTCTGGGCGGGTGGCGACGCCGCCCTGGCCCATGCCCCGAAGACGGAACTGGCGCGCCAGCTCATGGCCCACGTGGCCGATCGTTTCCTCGCCACCCTTGGAACCCGCTCTTGATCGATATCGAACTCAAGGTGCTCGACGCCCGCCTGGGCGTGAGCATTCCCCTGCCGGAACCCGCTACCGACGGGAGTGCCGGCATGGACCTGCGTGCCGCCACGGAGGCGCCCGTCACCCTTAAGCCGGGCGAGAGCGTGCTCGTGCCCACGGGCATGGCCATTCACATCGGCGATCCAGGCTGGTGTGCCTTAATCGTCCCGCGATCGGGGCTGGGCCATAAGCAGGGGCTCGTGATGGGCAACCTGGTGGGCGTGATCGACGCCGACTACCAGGGGCCGCTGATGATTTCAGCCTGGAATCGCGGAACTGCCGATTTGACCATCACACCGGGCGACCGGATTGCGCAATTATTACTGGTGCCGGTCGGGCGGGCCCGTTTGCACGTCGTCGACGGCTTTGCACCGTCACGCCGGGGCGAGGGCGGATTTGGATCGACCGGCGTCAACTGATACTCCGGAAGGGTAAGGGGCAACATGGCTCGGATAGCGGGAGGGGTGGGGCGGGGGCCTCGCGTCGATGCACGGCACTTGCTCACGCTGGTGGGCGCCACCGTGCTTATCGTGGCGGGAGCCTTTTGCGCCTGGCAGGCTTGGCTTATCGCCGACGAAGAGAGCGCCGCGGCGGATGTGCGTTCCGCGCAGGCTGAAGCCGTGCGCGACCTCAGCGGCGAATATGCCGGACTGCGCAAGCAGTTCCAGGTAGCGTTCAATGACCCGGCCTTTCTGGCCAGCATCGACGACCACGCGGCCGCGGCGGCGCGGTTGCATGCCGTGATCCCCGCGGCGCAGGTCGTGGAGATCTACAGCCCTGGCCTCGACGAAGTGGTCCGTGCGAATTACCGCGAGTTCGGCTACGCCAAGGCGGCCCAGCTCATGGCGGCGCTGGGTGCCAGCGAGCCGCCCTCCGCAAGCACGCAGTCCAGTGACGGCAAGCGTCGGCTGAGCGTCGTGGAGCCGATCCAGGTGGGCGGTGCGATGCGCGCCTGGGCATGGCTGGAATACCCCTTCGAAGGCATGGCTTCCCGCTTCGCCAACGTCTCGCCGCATGGTGGCCGGCTCGAGCTGCGCCAGGGAGATGGCCCGGGAAGCCTCAGCCTGATCGCACAGGGAAGCAAAAGCGGTGATGTCGGGCCCAGCGGGCAGCGCGTCGCCGGTACGGCGCTCTATGTGTTCGCCGCGATGCCGCGCGCGTTCATCGTCATTCCGCACTCGGTCGTGCTCGCCGCATTGCTTGCACTCATCGGCCTTGCCGGTGGCGCCGTCCTGTTGTGGGCGCGCAGCCGTCCGGCGCCGGCCATCGAGCCAGCGCCAGAAGAAAAGGAAGTCCTCGTCGCGGAAGTGCAGCGCAAGCCCCGGCTTCCGCCTACCCCGGGCGCGAGCGAGGCGGGCGCTGAACGGCCGGTACTCGCACGGGCCGCGACGGCGCCTTCGCCTGCCGCCGCACCGGCGGTCGTGGACCCGGCGATCTTCCGCGCCTACGACATCCGTGGCGTGGTCGGCACCACGCTCACCGCGGATGTCGCGCGGCAGATCGGCCAGGCCATCGGTGCGGTCATGCGCGAGCGCGACCTGCACGAGATCGTGGTGGGCCGCGATGGCCGCCTGTCCGGCCAGGAACTGGCCGGCGCATTGGGCGATGGCCTCCGCGATGCGGGCATCGACGTGGTCGAACTCGGCGTCGTTCCCACCCCTCTCGTCTACTTCGCGTGCTATCACCTTGGTACGGGCTGTGGCGTGGCGGTGACCGGCAGCCACAACCCGCCGGACCACAACGGTTTCAAGATCGTGATCGGCGGCGAAACCCTGGCCGAAGGATCAATCACCGATCTTTACCGGCGCATCGCCGCCGGCGGCCTGCCCACCGGGGGCCATGGCAGCTGGCGCGAGCAATCGGTGGTCGACGCTTACGTCAACCGCGTCGCGGATGACGTCTCAACCCAGCGCCGCCTGAAGATCGTCGTGGATGCCGGCAATGGCGCGGCGGGTGAAGTGGCGCCTCGCGTCCTTGAGGAAATTGGTTGCGAAGTCGTACCGCTTTATTGCGACGTGGATGGCCGGTTCCCGAATCATCATCCCGACCCGTCGGATCCGCGTAACCTGGGTGACCTGATCGCCGCTGTGCATACGATCGGTGCGGACCTGGGTATCGCCTTCGATGGCGATGGCGACCGGCTCGGCGTGGTCACGCCCGATGGCGAGATCGTTTATCCCGATCGCCTGTTGATGCTGTATGCCCAGGATGTCCTGGCGCGGAATCCCGGTGCCACGGTGATCTACGACGTGAAGTGCACCGGGCACCTGCGCCCGGTGATCCAGGAGGCAGCGGGCGTCCCGATCATGTGGCGTACGGGCCATTCGCTGATCAAGGCGAAGATGCGCGATACCGGCGCTGCCCTGGCCGGTGAGATGAGTGGCCACTTCTTCTTTGCCGACAACAACCGTTGGTATGGCTTCGACGATGGTGTCTATGCGGCCGCGCGGCTCATGGAGATCCTTGCCGCCGATCTCGAGGAGCGTACGCCGACCGAGATCTTCGGTAGCTTGCCGAAGAGTGTGTCGACGCCGGAACTTCGCCTGCCCATGGCCGAGGGTGTACCTGCTCGCTTCGTGGAAGCGTTCCTGGCGAAGGCGGTGTTCGAGGATGCGCGCATCAGCACGCTCGATGGCGTGCGTGCCGATTGGCCGGATGGGTGGGGACTGGTCCGTGCTTCGAATACCGCCCCGGCGCTGGTTTTCCGCTTTGATGCGGATAGCGCCAAAGCCCTGGAGCGGGTGAAACAGGCCTTCCGGCTGCAGCTTCACGCGGTGGACGCGAAGCTGCCCTTGCCGTTCTAGCGAGCGGCGGCGATCAGCCGCCGCCGTTCGCGTTGGCAGCGCGCAATTGCCGGTAGCGCTGGATGTCGGCGGCCATGGCCGCCTTGGCCGTGACCTCCGCGGCCTGCTGACGCTGCAGCGTCGCCCGCAACCCGGACACCGTGTTGCGCTGCTCGGCGATGCGCGTGGTCAGGTACGGCGGGACTGGCTGCTTAGCCCGCTCCAGGTCGCCAGCGCGGGTTAGCAGGTCGGCCAGGGCCTTTTCCTGCCCCTGCAGGCTGAACCGCGTCGTCTCCGCGGCCTGGTGGACGTTATCGACCTGCGATTGCTTCGCCGCCGTGAATGCTTGCTCGGTGGGGTATGCATTCAACATCTGCGCATCATCCCGCTGGCGCTGGTCGGCCAGGGCCTTCGCGGCGGCCTGCTGGTCGGCCAGCTTCTTTGCGGCGGCCTTTTCATCGGGCGTTAGCTGGCGATCGACGTGGCGAACCACGGTGCCTTGGGCATTGACGACGTCGTAACCCGCCTTGAGAGCCTCGGACGTCAGGCTATCGCTGAAGTTCGACTGGCCGGACGCATCCTTCCAGCGGTAGCGGTAGGCATTGTTGTTCCGGTCATTTTTCTGGGCCATCGCAGCGGAGGTGGCCATGACCAGCACCGCTCCCGCCAGGATAAAACGTACTGCTCGCATTGGATTCCCCTCGTGTCGCCGGAGTATAGCCAGCCGTGGTCCCGGTTCGGCGCACGGACGGCAATGGCCGCGCGCCACCCCGTGACGCGGTCGTGGGTTTGCTCAGGCGCTCACGCCATATTCGGCGCGGTAGGCGAGCAGGCGTCCATGCTCGCTGGCGAGCTCCGGGCGCTCCCCGGCGTAGGTCAGCACGTCGGCAAGGCTGGCAATGGCGATGACGGGGATGCCGAATTGGGCCGCCACTTCCTGCGCGGCGGAAAGCTCGCCCTGGCCACGCTCCTGGCGATCCAGCGCGATCAGCACACCCGCCGGCTCGGCGCCCTGGGCACGGATGAGTTCCAGCGATTCACGCACGGCGGTGCCCGCGGTCATCACGTCGTCAACGATCAGTACGCGACCCTTCAAGGGCGCGCCCACGAGCATGCCGCCTTCGCCGTGGTCCTTGGCTTCCTTGCGGTTATAGGCCCACGGTACGTCCCGGTCCTGGGTATCTGCCAGAGCGATCGCCGTGGCCGCCGCCAGGGCGATGCCCTTGTAGGCCGGACCGAAGAGCATGTCGAACGCGACGCCCGAACGTACCGCCGCGGCAGCATACGAACGGCCCAGGCGAGCCAGGGCCACGCCGGAATCGATCCGGCCCATATTGAAGAAGTAGGGGCTCGTGCGGCCCGACTTCAGGGTGAACTCGCCGAAGCGGAGGACATCGCGGGCGAGCGTGAGCTCGATGAATTCGCGCTGGTAATCGTGCACGGCAGTCGGTTCCCGGTGGAAGCAAAGGCCGCCATGGTACCGCGCGGCGCCTGCCCACGCCCCGGTTGCTATCATGGGCGCATCGCTCATCGATACGAGATCCCATGCGCATTATTTCCCTGAACGCCAACGGCATCCGGTCCGCCGCCACCAAGGGCGTGTTCGAGTGGCTGCGCAAGCAGGACGCCGACGTGGTCTGCCTGCAGGAAACCAAGGCGCAGGAAGCGCAGCTGACCGACCCGATGTTCCGCCCGGACGGCCACCACTGCTTCTATCACGATGCACGCAGCAAGAAGGGTTACAGCGGCGTCGCCATCTATTCCAAGCGTGAGCCTGACGAGATCCGCACGTCGCTGGCGCGCGAGGATTTCGACTGCGAAGGCCGTTATATCGAAGCGCGCTACGGCAACCTCAGCGTGGTCTCGTTCTACATTCCCTCCGGTTCCTCGGGCGATGAACGCCAGGGGTACAAGTTCCGCATCATGGAATGGCTTACGCCGATCTTCCGCGAGTGGGCAGCCAGCGGCCGCGACTACGTGTTGTGCGGCGATTGGAACATCGTCCATACGAAGAACGACATCAAGAACTGGACCTCGAACCAGAAGAACTCAGGCTGCCTGCCAGCGGAACGCGCGTGGCTCGACCTCCTGTTCAATGAGCTTGGCTGGGTGGATAGCTTCCGCGCGTTGAAACCCGACGCGGTGGAATACACGTGGTGGAGCAACCGCGGCCAGGCCCGGGCGAACAATGTGGGTTGGCGCATCGATTACCAGATCGTCACCGCGGGCTTGCGTGATCGGCTGCGGGATTGCTCGATCTACCGCGATGAGCGCTTCTCCGACCATGCGCCTTTCACGGTCGACTATGCCGACTGAGCAGGCCGCGGCACCGGCCAGACCCTCGATCTGGAAGGCCTTTACCCAGCCTTCGGCGTGGACCATGGCGTTCCTCGGGTTCTCCTCCGGTCTGCCGTTCCTGCTGGTGGCGGGTACCCTGGCCTACTGGCTGAAAGAAAACGGCATCGTGCTGAAAGACATCACGATGATCGCCAGCGCAGGCATGACCTACGCATTCAAGTTCGTGTGGGCGCCGCTGCTTGATCACTGGCAATTGCCACTGTTCCGGCGCCTTGGCCTGCGTCGCGGGTGGTTGTTGTTCTCCCAGCTTTGCGTCACGGCGGGCCTGGTCGCGATGGCCGTGCTGACGCCATCGAGCCTGCCGCTGTTCGTCGCCGCGACGCTTGTCGTGGCGTTCTTCGGTGCCACGCAGGATATCGCGGTCGATGCTTACCGCATCGAGATCGCGCCGGTGGAGTCGCAGGGCGCTCTCGTCGCTACCTACGCGCTGGGCTATCGCATCGGCCTGCTCACCGCCGGTGCGCTGGCGCTGATCATGGCTGACCACGCATCCTGGTCGGCGGTGTACCTGACCATGGCCGCGACGATGGTGATTCCGGTTGCCACGACCTTGCTGGCGCCGGAACCGCAGGTGGTGCGCGCGACGCCACGCGGTTGGGCAGCCGCCATGCGCGAAGGCCTCGTCGAGCCCTTCGCGGATTTCTTCCGCCGTTATGGTTGGGCCCTGGCGCTCACGACCATGGCGTTCCTGCTGCTGTTCAAGATTCCAGAACAAGCCACCATCGGTGGCGTCATGAGCCCCTTCTATCGCGACATGGGCTTCGAGAAAACGCAGATCGCCACGGTGACGAAGATCTGGGGTATCTGGATTGGGATCGCGGGCACCTTTTTCGGCGGGGCACTCGTGGCACGCTGGGGTGCATGGCGCCCGCTGGGGGCCGCGATCGTGATCTGTGGTGCCAGCAACCTGCTTTACCTGTTCCTGATCCAGCACCCGGGGGACATCGTGGTGCTGACGCTGGTGATCTCGGCCGAGAACTTCACCCTGGGGATGCTGGGGCCGCCGACCGTGGCGTTCCTCTCCTCGCTGGTGAACAAGCAGCACACGGCTACGCAGTACGCGTTGTTGAGTTCGATGGTGAACCTGCCGGGCAAGGTGCTCGGCTTCTTCGCCGGGGGCATCGCCATGACGCTGGGCTACCAGATGTTCTTCATCATCACGGTGCTCTCGCTCCTGCCGGCGATGATCTTGTTTGCCTGTTTGTGGCCGCGCTGGCGGGATAGACCGCACGGCTGATATGCGCCCCCGCTCCGAATCTGTGTAAGATCCGCGACACAGGGGGCATGCGCGAAGGAGGTTACGCACGTGCCGGATATCGTGGTGCGACACATCGACGAGCAGATGGCCGAGCGGATCAAGCAGCTCGCCCGGGAACGCCGCTGGTCGATCAATGAAGTAATACTGCACGCGTTGCGGTACGGGCTCGGCTTGAGCCCGGGCGACGTGTTCAACGAGCTTTTGCTCGAACCCGGCGATATCGCGCACCTCACCGGCGCGTGGGACGCCGACGAGCAACATGCTTTCCAGGAAGCGCTCGCGGCGTTGACGCAGGCGTCGCCTGCCTCACTTTCCGAGGCGGCAAAATCTTACGATCGCGGCGCGGTGGACGAGTTCCGCTAACGCCGCACGTCAGGGGGCGGCATACAGGGCGCCGAGAAGTCGCGGGCCACGTGCGCCGGTCACCGCAGGCAAATTGCCGGGTTCGCCGCGCAGGCGGCGAAACGCGAGCCAGGCGAAGCCCATGGCTTCCATGTAGTCCGGATCGATGCCGAAGGCGCTGCTTACATGCAGCGCCCGGCCTTCCAGCCGGCTCTCGAGCGCATGCATCAGCGCGGCGTTATGCACGCCGCCACCGCAGGCCACCACGTCGGTGGCATCCGCGGCATGCAGGCGGATCGCGTCGGCGATCGACACGGCGCTCAGCGCCATCAACGTGGCCTGTACGTCTTCCGGCGTGAGTTCCGCGACGCGCGGGTGCGCATCGAGCCACGCCATGTGGAAGTGTTCGCGGCCCGTGCTCTTTGGCGGGGGCAGCAGGAAGTAAGCGTCGTCGAGTAGTTCGGCCAACAGATCGGGGTTGACGGTGCCCGCCGCGGCGAAGCGGCCATCGCGGTCGAATGCTTCACCCTTGTGGCGCAGACACCACGCGTCCATCAGTCCGTTCGCCGGGCCGGTATCGAAACCGGTGACGTTGCCATCTGGCGTGAGCCGGGTGACGTTGGCGATGCCGCCCAGGTTCAGTACCGCGCGCGCGCCGCGGTCAGGACGCAGCACGGTGGCATGGAACGCGGGCACGAGCGGAGCACCCTGGCCACCGGCGGCGACATCCGGGCGGCGGAAATCGGCGATGGTGTCGATGCGCGTGCGCTCGGCGATGACCGCGGGATCGCCGATCTGCAGGGTGAAGGGATGTTCGCCATCCGGACGGTGCCGGATCGTCTGCCCATGTGAACCGATCGCGCGTACATCGCCCGGGCCGACGCCGGCCTTGGCCATGACCGCCAGCGCCGCAGCGGCAAACGATTGGCCCACGGCGACATCGAGGTGGCCGTAGCCATCGAGATCCAGCCGCTCTTCATCCTGTGCCACGGCGAGGATGCGCCGGCGCAGGTTTTCTTCCCATGGATGCACGAGCCCCGCGACGAGCGCGGGGCGGGTGTCGGTGAAGCGGACCAGTGCGGCGTCGATGCCGTCCGCGCTGGTACCCGAGATCAGGCCGAGGTAGAGGCCGTCGGAAGGATGTGGCACGGATCAGTCGTCGCTTGCGCCGTTGCCGGTCTTCGCGCTGGCCAGCTTGTAATTGCTGTCGAGCTGATTGAGACGGGCAAGCTGCGGGCCGACCACGTCCTTCTTGAACTTCGCCAGCTGCGCGGCGGGCAGCGGCTCGGGCTTGGGCAGGGTGACCGACTGCGGATCCCGCTGCACGTTGTTGACGCGGAATTCGTAGTGCAGGTGCGGCCCGGTGGCGAGGCCGGTCATGCCGACGAAGCCGATGGTGGTGCCCTGGCTCACGTGCTGGCCCACGCGAAGGTTCGCGAAACGCGACATGTGGCCGTAGGCGGTGCTGATCGTGCCGCTGTGCTGGATGACCACGAAGTTGCCGTAGCCATTCATCCAGCCACGGAACTTCACGACGCCATCGCCGGCAGCGTGGATCGGCGTGCCCGTGGGTGCGGCGTAGTCGACACCCTTGTGCGCGCGCATCTTGCCCAGGATCGGGTGCATGCGGCCGGCGCTGAACTGCGAGGAGATGCGGGTGAAGTCGACCGGGATGCGCAGGAACGAACCGACGAGCGGGCGGCCCTCTTCGCTGAAGTAGCCGATCTTGCCGTCCGCATTCTTGAAGCGGTAGGCGGTGTAGCGCTTGCCCTGGTTCACGAACTCGGCGGCGACGATATCGCCTTCGCGCAGGTAGGAGCCGTCGCTGTACACATCATCGTAGATGACGGTGAAGCTATCGCCCACGCGCAGGTCCTGCACGAAGTCGATGTCGTACTTGAACGCTTCGGCGAGCTTCAACACCATCGCGTTGCTCATGCCGGCCTTCGAGGCGGCGCCAAACAGCGAGCTATCGATCACGCCGTGGGCGATGTGCTCGCGGCGCTGCACGTCACGGACC
The DNA here is from genome assembly GCF_036500425.1 of Luteibacter sp. GTDB lineage: Bacteria > Pseudomonadota > Gammaproteobacteria > Xanthomonadales > Rhodanobacteraceae > Luteibacter. The sequence goes on along the minus strand of NZ_DASYCB010000018.1, from coordinate 2,492 downwards.
TGGGTGGTGAGCTTCGCGGCATCGCCATCAAGGCGTAGCGTCGCGATGGTCGCTTCATCCTGGTCGAAGCGGACACCCTTGAGGAGGTGGTCGGCACCGACCAGGAACTGGAACTCCTGGCCTGGCTTGATCTGGTGGAATACCTTCGTGCCGCCTGCGCCGTCGATGACGTGCTGCAGGTCGGTCATGTTCAGGCCCTGGGCGATGAAGATGTCCGCGAGGGTCTGGCCGGGTTCGACCTGCACCGTCTGCCATTCCTCGGTCGGGGCGAGGGGCTTCACGGTGGCCGGATCCATCTTCGGTACGGCCAGCGGCACGACGTTGTGTACGACGGGCGTGGTCGAAGTGATCTTGGGCGATTTCATCGCGCCGGCCCAGGCGGGGATGACCAGGGCGGAGAGGATGACAAGCAGGAATGCGGTGCCCGCGAGGATCCAGCGCTCGCGCGACCAGCTCAGCGGTTCCGACGAGGCATTGCGACTGAACGACCAGTGCGCCGCGCGGTTGTCATAGAAGTGGGAGTGCCGCCGCTGTGCCTTGCGGCGAATCGCCTGCTTACGCGCACTGTGTTGTGCGCCTCGAATCTCATCCACCATTGTCTTTCTTGTATCCGCTCGCCCCGTGTTGTCGCGTACCATAACGGCCTCGTGCAAAAGACGTCAACGCCTTTCACATCAAGGCTTTGCATCGCATGTCACCGTTAACGCACAATTAACCGATACGCCTCCTTCACATACATTTGTGAAGCTGCGAAACCCATACATACGTACGTAAAGAAGAGAGCAAGCATGAACGACCTGGAGCAGTCGCTGGCGCTGATCGCGCGCGGGGCCGATGAGATCATCAAGAAGGAAGACCTCGAAGCACGCCTCAAGACCGGGCGCCCGCTGCGGATCAAGGCGGGCTTCGATCCGACCGCGCCCGACCTGCACATCGGCCACACCGTGCTGCTTAACAAGATGCGCCAGTTTCAGGACCTGGGGCATCAGGTCATCTTCCTGATCGGCGACTTCACCGGCATGATCGGCGACCCCACGGGCAAGAACGTCACGCGCAAGCCGCTCACCCGTGAGGATGTGCTGGCCAACGCCGAGACCTACGCCGAGCAGGTCTTCAAGGTGCTGGACAAGGAGAAGACCGAGCTGCGCTTCAATTCCGAATGGTTCGGCAAGATGGGCGCCGCGGACATGATCCGCCTGGCCGCCCAGCACACCGTGGCCCGGATGCTCGAGCGAGACGATTTCGCCAAGCGCTATAAGGGTGAGCAGCCGATCGCCATCCATGAATTCCTCTATCCGCTGGTACAGGGCTACGACTCCGTAGCCCTGGAGGCCGATGTCGAGCTCGGCGGCACGGATCAGAAGTTCAACCTGCTGATGGGCCGCGCCCTGCAGGAGCACCACGGCCAGCCGCCGCAGATCGTCCTGACCATGCCATTGCTTGAGGGCCTGGATGGCGTCAACAAGATGTCCAAGTCGCTGGGCAACTACATAGGTATCAATGAGCCGGCTATCGATATCGTCACCAAGACGATGAAGATCGGCGATGAGCTCACCTGGCGCTGGTTCGAACTGCTGAGCTTTGATGTATCGCTGGACGAGCTGGCCCGGATGAAGGCCGACGTGGCGTCGGGCGCCATGAATCCGCGCGATGCCAAACTGCGCCTGGCCCGTGAGTTGGCGACCCGTTTCCACGATGCCGCCGCGGCGGAACAGGCGATCGCAGGCTGGAATGCCGTAGTGACGGGGCAGGGTGATACGAGCCTGCTTCCTCTTGATGAGATCCAGGTACCCGCTGAGGGTTTCCGTCTGGCGGCGCTTCTGACGGCTGCGGGCGTGACGCCGAGCAATTCGGAGGCGAACCGCAAGCTCAAGGAGCGCGCCGTACGTATTGATGGCGAGGTCGTGGAAGACGCTGCACGCGTCTTCACCGCGGGTTTCGAAGGCGTGCTCCAGGTCGGCAAGCGAAACTTCGCCCGTATCCGCCTGATTTAACGGCGCTTTCAAAAAAAGTTCACAAAAGGGGTTGCGGCGGTCTTCAAAAACCGTATTATTCGCCTCCCCGCTGACACGGAACGCGCTTCGCGAACGGTGTCCAAGGTCTTCGGATCTAGCAACCACCTCGAAAAAATGTTTCACGAGGGTGTTGACAGAAACGAAATTTGATCTAGAATGGGCGGCTCACTCAGGACGAAATGTCCTGAAGCGGAAAACGAAATGTTCCCGCTAAGTGGTTGATCTTTGACAGTGTGCGCAGGTGAATTGTGTGGACGCCTTGCGATGGAATGACGATTGTCAAACCAAATGCAAGTGTCCCACTAGAAAGAAAGCCAGAAATGAGTTTTTTCTCTAGTTGGGGTTAAACACTTCAGAAAGATAGATCATCTTCGGATGGTCGAAAACTTAAGTGAAGAGTTTGATCCTGGCTCAGATTGAACGCTGGCGGCATGCTTAACACATGCAAGTCGAACGGCAGCACAGCAGAGCTTGCTC
>NZ_DASYCB010000017.1:0-87393 GCF_036500425.1 Luteibacter sp. | reverse complement strand
GCGCGCTTGCGCGCGATGGGTCTTGCGGCGAGCACCCATCGCGCGCAAGCGCGCTCCTACAAGGGCTGGGTCTTGCGGCGAGCACCCATCGCGCGCAAGCGCGCTCCTACAACGGCTCGGGGATTGCGGTGAGCAACAGGGCCCGGGTTATTCCACGCCGACGAAGCCGCCGGTCTGGTGGGCCCACAGGCGTGCGTAGAGGCCGCCGTGCGCGATCAGCTCGGCGTGCGTGCCGGTTTCCACGATCGCCCCCTTATCCATGACTACCAGTCGATCCATCCGCGCGATCGTCGAGAGCCGGTGGGCGATGGCGATGACGGTCTTGCCTTGCATCAGGGTTTCCAGGCTCTCCTGGATCGCGGCTTCCGCCTCGGAATCCAGCGCCGAAGTGGCCTCGTCCATCACCAGGATCGGTGCATCCTTCAGCAGGACGCGTGCGATAGCGATGCGCTGCCGCTGGCCACCCGAGAGTTTGACCCCGCGTTCACCGGCATGGGCGTCGTAGCCCGTACGCCCTTCCCCATCCGCCAGCAGCGGGATGAATTCATCTGCACGCGCCTTGCGCACCGCATCGGCGATCTCGGCCTCGCTGGCGTCAGGCCGGCCATAGAGCAGGTTGTCGCGGATCGAGCGATGCAACAGCGAGGTATCCTGGGTGACCACACCGATCTTCGAGCGTAACGATTCCTGGGTCACCCGGGCGATATCCTGGCCATCGATGAGGATGTGCCCGTCTTCCAGGTCGTACAGGCGCAGCATGACGTTGACCAGCGTGGACTTGCCCGCGCCGGATGGGCCGACCAGGCCGATTTTCTCGCCCGGACGAACGATCAGATCGAGTCCGCCGATGACACCACCGGCCTTTCCGTAGTGGAAGTGGATGTCGTCGAACCGGACCTCGCCGTGGGCGACTCGCAGCGGCACCGCATCAGGGCGGTCCACGACCGTGCGTTCCTGGGCGATGGTGGTGATGCCATCCTGCACGGTACCGACGTTATCGAAGATGCCGTTCACTACCCACATGATCCAGCCGGACATATTGTTGATGCGGATGACCAGGCCCACGGCCAGCGCCACCTGGCCCGTCGACACGCTGCCACGCACCCACAGCCACAACGCCAGCGCGCTGGTGCCAGCGATGAGCAGCCCGTTGAGCGAGGTGATGGAAAAATCCATCAAGGTAATGATGCGATTCTGGGCACGCAGCTTGTCAGTCTGTTCTTCCAGGGCTTCCCTGGCGTAGAGCTCTTCGCGGTTGGTATGGGCGAAGAGTTTCAGCGTCATGATGTTGCTGTAACCATCGACGATGCGGCCCATCAGCTTCGATCGCGCCTCGGAGGCGTGCCAGGACCGATCCTTCACCCGCGGGACAAAGAAGGCGAGCATGCCGATGTAGCCACCGATCCACAGGACCAGGGGCAGCGCCAGCAACAGGTCAGCCTTGGCGAACAGGTAGACCGAGGTGCCAGCGTAAACGCTGACATACCACAAGGCATCGGCCACCTGCATGGCCGATTCGCGCAGCGATGGGCCCGTCGTCATGATGCGGTTGGCCACGCGCCCGGCGAAATCGTTCTGGAAGAACGCCAAGCTCTGTTTCAGCACATAGCGATGATGTTGCCAGCGCATCATGGTGGTCATGCCAGGATTGATCGCCTGGTTCACCAACAAATCGTGCAGGCCGAGGAACAGCGGCCGCAGGATGATCACCACGAAGGCCATCCACAGCAGCGTGTGCCAGTGGGTCTGGAAAAAGACCGCGGCAGGTGTCTTCTGTGCCATATCGACGACACGGCCAAGGAAATCGAACAAGGCGACTTCAATCAGCGCGACGATCAGGCCTACCAAGAGCGCCACGGCGAACAACTTCCACACCTGGCGCAGGTAGTAGAGGTAAAAGCGCGTGACGGTCTTCGGCGGCGCCGTATCCGGCGCCTCCCGAAACATATCGATCAGGGATTCAAACCAACGGAAGATCATGCGGCCTAGTGTACGCCCCCTTAGGTTGCAGGCAGACATGTAGGAGCGCGCTTGCGCGCGATCGGACCTTGCCGCGAGCACCCATCGCGCGCAAGCGCGCTCCTACAGGCGGCGGTCCAAAGCGACGAAAATCAGGCCTAAAATCAGGAACACGGCGCCGGTGATGCCGGTATTGAGCAGGACCTGGGCATAGCCGAGCTGGCTGACATCCATGAACGGATACGGGTATTCATGAACCATGGCCCCGCGCAGGAAGGTCCACGCGGCGAATGCGGCCGGGAACACCAGCCAGCGCAAGGCATCCGCCCAGCGCAACGCCCCATGCGGCAGCAAGGCGGCCCACCAGAACACGTAAAGCACCGGCACCACGTAATGCAGCGCCCGGTCGGCCAGCAGCTGCGGCCCTTGCGGGTGCCACAGGCTGTGCAGCACCGTGGCGTAAACCAGGCAGGTCACCGTGATCGACAGGGCGGCGAGCCCCCGGATCCACGGGCCGCGCCATACGCGCAGGATCGCCACGTCACCGCCCGTGACCGCCGAACCAGCGACCAGGGCGACCAGCAGGTTCGAAAGGATCGTGAAGAAACTCAGGAACCGGACCGTGACCTCAGCCGCCGGCCCGGACCAGAGCATCAGCCAGTACTGCAGCAGCAGCGCCGACCAGGCGACGGCCGCCACGAGCACGGCGAAAAGGTTGGCAAGGGCGGCACGCTTGGGCATGCCGCGCAGTATCAGCGAGGCCAGCCGTTATTGGAACGGTCGCGGTCGGGCACCTTGTGGTCGGGATCGATCACTGCCGCCACCACTTTATGGGTACCCGGCACGGTGAGGTCAAAGCTCTTGTGCTGCTGCCAGGTCTCCACCGGGATGCGGATGTCCTTCGTGCTCTTGTCGTCAAAGGTCACACGCAGCGTGGCCGGCATGACCAGTTGATCGCGGTTCTCGATGGTCACGACCTGGCCATCGACCTTGCTCACGGCCAGGTCCAGCTGCCAGTTATTGGCATACCAACCGCGCCAGAACCAGCCGAGATCCTCGCCCGCCTCGCTTTCCATCAGGCGGAAGAAATCCGACGGTGAGGGATGCTTGTAGGCCCAGGTGGCGATGTATTTGCGGAACGCCGGATCGAAGCGCTCCGGCCCGATGATTTCTTCGCGCAGCAGCACCAGGCCCAGCGCCGCTTTGTAGTACGTCGCCGGGTGGCGGTATTTTTCCTTCACCATGTCCGCGCCCATCAGCAGGCTCGGCGCATCGGGATCGGCCAGCAACGGGAGGATCCCATCCATCGGGTTGCCGCCTTTCGGTGCGTATTCACCATCGCGCTTGGGCCCAAACTCACCGTGGTTGAACGCGTCCATCTCGTAGACATCGATGAAGGTGTTGAAGCCCTCGTCCATCCACGCGTTACGGCGCTCATCGCTGCCCACGATCATCGGGAACCAGGTATGGCCGATCTCATGCGCCGTCACCATGTGCAGCGGCTTGGCCGGGGCCTGCATCGGGTCGAACACGATGCCGGGATATTCCATGCCGCTGGCGGCGCTGCCACCTTCGTTGATCGCCACCGGATACGGGTAGGGGTACCACTTGGTCGAGAAATGCTCGACGGATGCCTTCAGGAACTCAGTCGACCGGCCCCACAGCTTCGCGGTCGCGCTTTCCACCGGATACACCGACATCGCCAGCGCCTTCTTCCCTTCCGGCAGGTTGATCCGCGCGGCATCCCACACGTACGCGGTGGATGCGCCGAAGGCGACGTCACGCGTGTTCTTCATGCGGAATTTCCAGGTTAGCGTGCCGCCCTGCTGCGGCCGGCTGGACGCATCGGTCACTTCGTCCGGCGTGCGGATCATCACCGTCGTATCGCTCTCGCGCGCCTTGGCCAGGCGCTGCTGCTGCGTTTTCGTCAGCACGTCCCCGGGATTCACCAGCTCGCCCGAGCCGGCGATGATCATGTTCGAGGGCACGGTAATCGCGTAATTGAAATCGCCGTACTCGAGGTAGAACTCACTGTTGAGGTACGGCGCCGTATCCCAGCCGCGCTGGTCGTCGTAAACGCACATGCGCGGGTACCACTGGGCCATCTCGTAGATGTTGCCGTTCTTCGATGGATCGAAGCCGGTACGACCGCCAAAATCACCGGGCAGGTCGTAAGAATATTCGATCGTGACATCGACCTTGCCGCCCTTCGCCGCCAATGTCGCCGGTAAGCGCACCTGCATGCGGGTGTCAGCGACGACATACTGCGCCTTCACCGCCGAACCGCCCTGGCTCACCGTGACCGACGCGATGCGATAGCCATCGGTGTGTTGTTTGGCCATCTTGTCGCCTGTGAAGTTGCCACGGGCGTCCTCGGTGAAACGGTTCTCGTCCATCTGCAGCCACAACACATCCAGCGCATCCGGGCTGTTGTTCGTGTAGTGGATGGTGGCTTTCCCAACCAGGGTGTTCTTCACCGGGTCCAGCGTGGCGGCCAGGTCGTAGTCCGCGCGGTTCTGCCAGAACAGCGGGCCGGGCATGCCACTGCCCGAGCGATAGGCGTTGACCGGCTGCGGGTACGTAAACGGTGCGAAGGTCTCGCGCGGATCGTAGGTGCCGGCGTTGGCACCCAGTGTGGTGGCCAGGGCCAGGCCAGCAAGGGAAAGGCAGATCGTGCGGTTCATGGGAACACTCGTGGGACGACCGGAGCAGACTACCCGTGCCCACGGCTTGGCCCCAACCGTGCCGGAAGTCAGGGGTCCAGCCCCAACACATGACGAAATCTTCCCACCCCAGGCGGCATGATGGCGCGATATCCAAGCCGGGGCATGGCTGACTGATCGACTACAATGAGCGACGCCATCCGTGCCGGATCCCACGCGATGTGTTCGCGTGGACCGGGATTCGATGCCGAGGCATTTTTCCAATGCGCGTCTTATCCATTGGTATACCTTGCATCCCACACGGCTAGCCGCATATTCCCCACGATGTTTCCACGAGGACCCCACGCATGAAAATCGGTTTGATCGGTCTGGGCCGCATGGGCGGCAATATCGCCCGCCGGCTTATGAGGGATGGTCACGAGACCGTCGTCTTTGACGTCAGCGCTGACGCCCGCGCTACCCTGGCAAAGGATGGCGCGCAGGCCGTCGACTCGGTTGAAGCCCTGGTCAAGGCCCTGCCCTCGCCCAAGGCCGTCTGGGTCATGCTACCGGCTGGCGAGATCACCGAAGCCACCGTCCAGCAGCTTGCTGGCCTGATGGGCAAGGACGACATCATCATCGACGGTGGCAACACGTTCTATAAGGACGATGCGCGCCGCGGCAAGGAACTGGCCCAGAAGGGTATCCACTACGTGGACGTCGGCACCTCCGGCGGCGTCTGGGGCCTGGATCGCGGCTACTGCATGATGATCGGCGGCGACAAGCCCACGGTCGACCACCTCGATCCGATCTTCAAGACCCTCGCCCCGGGCGCCGGTGATATCCCGCGCACCGAAGACCGCGATGGCCGCGACCCGCGCGTCGAGCAGGGCTACATGCATGCCGGCCCGGCCGGTGCCGGTCACTTCGTCAAGATGATCCACAACGGCATCGAGTACGGCATGATGCAGTCGTTCGCGGAAGGTTTCGATATCCTGAAGAACCGCAACGCCGATTTCCTGCCGGAACACGAACGTTACGACCTCGACATGGCCGACATCGCCGAAGTCTGGCGTCGTGGCAGCGTGGTCTCGTCGTGGCTGCTCGACCTCACGGCCAGTGCGCTGGCGAAGGGTTCGGAGCTGGATAACTACTCCGGTTACGTCAACGATTCGGGCGAAGGCCGCTGGACGGTCAACGCCGCGATCGAAGAAGCCGTGCCGGCCGAAGTCCTCACCTCCGCGCTGTTCGCCCGCTTCCGCTCGCGCCAGGACCACACTTACGCCGAGCGCCTGCTATCGGCCATGCGCATGGGCTTCGGCGGCCATATCGAAGGCCGCGGCACCCCGCCGAAAGAAGGCGAGCACTCGTAACTGATACAACGACGGCGCCCGAGGGCGCCGTCTCTCTATGCACCCTGTGTAGGAGCGCGCTTGCGCGCGATGGGCCAGGCCGCAAGCACCCATCGAGCGCAAGCGCGCTCCTACAAGGGTCGGGTGCGTTAAAGGGCTTGCCAGTCACCTTCGTCCATTCGCTTGGTCCGGTCTTTCCACTGCTCAGGCGTTTGCGGCTTGACGAACAACGCCACGATCGGGAGCTGCGCATCACGCGTGGCCGCCTCCATCCGCCGCACGCATTCTTCGATCTGCACGGTGGTCAGGCCGTCTTCGAACTCGGTGGATAGCGCGACCATCACCTGATCAGGCCCCAATTGCAGGGTCAACATGCCGTTGACCTTGCGCACGCCCGGCACGGTCGAGGTGATCCTGCAAACCTTGTCGAGCAAGTGTGGCGTGGCCGCTTCGCCGATCAGCAGCGCCTTGCTCTCACGCGCTAGCAACACCGACGCAAGCGCCAGTACGACCGCGATGCCGATCGATGCCCAGCCATCCAGGCGCGGCTCGTTCAAGGCGTGTGACAGGTAGATGCCGAGGCCCGCGATGGCGAGGCCGAGCAAGGCGGCGCTGTCTTCGAACAGTACCGTGAACGTTGTCGGATCCTTCGACCCGCGAAACGCCTCGAAGTAACCCATCTTGCCCTTCCGGCGCTGCACGCTCTTCAATGACAGGTACCAAGAGGTGCCTTCAAACAACGCGGCGATGCCAAGCACGATATAGCTGACCGTGGGGTCGCGTAGTGGCTCGGGTGCCAGGATGCGGTTCACACCCTCGTACAACGAAAAGCCCGCGCCCAACGCTAGTACAAGCAGCGCGACGATGAAGCTCCAGAAGTACAGCTCGCGGCCGTAACCGAGGGGGTGCTGGCGGTCAGGCGCCTTGTGCGAACGACGCAGGCCGTAGAGGAGGAGGATTTCGTTGACGCTATCGACCAGGGAATGCACGCCTTCCGAAAGCATGGCGGCGCTGCCCGTCAACGCGGCGGCGATGAACTTGGCCACGGCGATGCCGACATTGGCTGCCAGCGCGACATAAACAATGAAGGTCTTTTCGGTGGCCATGGCTGATGGTGGGCAGCATGGCGTAGTGAGGGCGTAAAAACTTGTAGGAGCGCGCTTGCGCGCGATGGGGGTTACCGCAAGGCCCATCGCGTGCAAGCACGCTCCTACAGAAGGTTTGGGGGTGCCGCGCGTCGCCGCGTGGCGGGAACCCCGCCCTTACTTGGCGAACAGGTGCTCGACGCCAGCGCGCTCTTCGCGCAGTTCCTTTTCGGTCGCGTCGATGCGCGCCTGCGAGAACGCGTTGATCGCCAGGCCTTGGACAATGGCGTACTTGCCACCCTTTACGGTGACCGGGTAGCCGAAGATCACGCCCGGCTCGACGCCGTACGAACCATCGGACGGGATCGCCATGGAGACCCAATCGCCTTCGGCGGTGCCGAGGGTCCAGTCACGCATGTGGTCGATGGCGGCCGAGGCAGCCGAAGCGGCCGACGACGCGCCACGCGCCTTGATGATCGCCGCGCCGCGCTGCTGCACGGTCGGGATGAAATCGGACTCGTACCAGGCCTGGTCGACCTGCTCCAGCGCCGCCTTGCCCTTGACCGTGGTGGTGTGCAGGTCGGGGTACTGGGTGGAGCTGTGGTTGCCCCAGATGGTCAGCTTCTTGATATCGGTCGAGTGCGAACCGGTCTTCTCGGCCAGCTGCGACAGGGCGCGGTTGTGGTCGAGGCGGACCATCGCGGTGAAGCACTTCGGGTCGAGATCCGGAGCGTTCTGCTGGGCGATCAGCGCATTGGTGTTGGCCGGGTTGCCAACCACCAGCACGCGCACGTCACGCTTGGCATGGTCGTTCAGGGCCTTGCCCTGCGGACCGAAGATCGCGCCATTGGCTTCGAGCAGATCCTTGCGCTCCATGCCCGGGCCACGCGGACGGGCGCCGACGAGCAGCGCGTAATCGACGTCCTTGAACGCGACATTGAGGTCATCGGTGGCGACCACGCCCGCCAGGGTCGGGAATGCGCAATCGTTGAGCTCCATCACCACACCCTGCAGGGCCGGGAGGGCCGGGGTGATTTCGAGGAGGTGCAGGATCACCGGCTGGTCCGGGCCCAGCATGTCGCCAGCGGCGATACGGAACAGGAGGGCATAGCCGATCTGGCCGGCTGCGCCGGTCACGGCAACGCGAACGGGTGCTTTCATCTTTCGACTCCTCAGGAATACGGCTTGGAACGGACGATTACTTCAGCTCGGCGAAGAACTCGACGATGCGGGCCATGCCCTTGTCGAGTGCTTCGTCCGGGCACGAATAAGAGATACGCAGCGCGCGCGGCTCACCGAAGGCCGAACCCGGCACGCAAGCCACGCCCTTGGCTTCGAGCAGCACAGCGCAGAAGCTGACGTCATCGCTAATGGCGACGCCGTTGTGCGACTTGCCGAAGGCCACCGAGATATCGGGGAACGCGTAGAACGCGCCCTGCGGACGCGGGCAGACCACGCCGGGGATCGACACCAGCGCGTTGTACACGCGGTCACGCTTCGCGGAGAACTCCACGCACTTCTGCGCGGGCACATCCTGCGGACCCGCCAGCGCGGCGACGGCAGCGGCGGTGACCACTTCCGGCAGGCTGGTGATGTGGTTCGAGTTGAGCGTGGTGACAGCCTTGGCCACGACTTCCGGCGCGGCGATGAAACCCACGCGCCAGCCGGGCATACCGTACGTCTTCGACAGCGAATCGACGAAGATCACGCGGTCCTTCAGCTCCGGACGCACATGTACGAAGTTGTGGTAACCGACGCCGTCGAACACCATGGTGTTGTAGATGTCGTCGGTGATGACCCAGGTCTCCGGGTACTTCGCGATGACATCGGCCAGCGCGGCGATTTCATCGCGCGTGTAGACCATGCCGGTGGGGTTGGAGGGGTTGTTGAAGAGGAACACGCGCGGCTTGCGCTGCAGGGCCTCTTCCAACTGTGCCGGGGTGAGCTTGTAGTGCTGCTCGGGCGGGCACGGCAGGATGTTGATCTTCGCGCCGACGATCTCGGCGATATCGAGGTAGCTGGTCCAGTACGGCGCCGGGAAAGCAATTTCATCGCCTTCATCCAGCAGCGCTTCGGCCAAGTTGTACAGGATCTGCTTGGCACCGACGCCGGTGCTGACGTTCTCCGGCTTGTAGCCGGTCAGGCCCAAGGCTTCGATATGCTTGAGGAAGGCATTAACCAGCGCATCGGCGCCGCGGTTGCTGCCGTACTGGCCGGAATCCTTCGCCAGCGCCTCGCGGGCGGCGGCGTAGACGTGCTCGCCGGGGAGGAAATTGGGGACGCCGATCGAGAAGCTGACGATGTCGCGCCCCTCGGCTTTCAGGCGCTTGGCCTTCTCGGCAATAACCATGATCGCACTGGGCTTGGCGCGACCCATTCGCTTGGCGAGCTGCGGCATCGTTTCCTCGTCTCGGGGACAGAACAAAGGCCGCCACTTTACCATGGCCGGGCGACCCGGGCGCTTGCTTCGCCCGCAAACAACGGGCGCGCGCCCCCTTGTAGGAGCGCGCTTGCGCGCGATGGAGCTTGCCTCACGCTGGCCGCGTGCCGGCGGATCGCGCGCAAGCGCGCTCCTACAGGGGCCGGGGCGTGAAACGAAAACGCCGCCCTGAAGGCGGCGTTTTCGGTCTCAAGGCACCGCAGGAATCAGCGAGCGTCGAGCACTTCGTTCCATTCCTTGACCTTGGCGGCCTGCTTCTCGAGCAGCGCATCCACGTCGCCGGAGACTTCCACCTTCTCGATCGTGTCGTCCTGGCGGACGGCATCGACCACGGCCTGGTCGGCCGGGCCCACGATTTCGCCGAAGACGCTGTGCTTGCCGTCCAGCCACGGGGTCGGGCCGTGGGTGATGAAGAACTGCGAGCCGTTGGTGCCCGGGCCGGCATTGGCCATGGACAGGATGCCCGGCTTGTCGTGCTTCAGGCTGCTGTCGAATTCGTCACCGAAACGATAGCCCGGGCCGCCACGGCCCGAACCTTCCGGGCAGCCGCCCTGGACCATGAAATCGGCGATGACGCGGTGGAACGACAGACCGTCGTAGTAACCACGCTTGGCCAGGTTCACGAAGTTGGCGACCGTCATGGGGGTCTTTTCGTCGTGCAGGCGCAGGTGGATGTCGCCCTTGTTGGTCTTCATGGTGACATTAATGGTCATCGTATTTCCTGTAACTCGTTGATAGTCGAGGCAAGACGCTCGGCGCGCCCCGCCCGGGGGGATGCAAAGGTAAACGAAGATGGCGCCCGGGGCCCAATAACTCAAGCGGCGGTACGTGATGAAAGGATTAGCTTGAGGGCAAGGCGAGCGTCTTGGCCGTGACTGCCCCAGGGCCACGCGGCTGGGTATCCCGGACCAGGGCGTCCTCAGGGAGCGGCCGCCCGGTGGTGATATGAGCCCAGGCCCGGTCGAGCGCCGCGTAGCCGAAGGGCAGCAACGGCGCGTGGCGGTCGCCGAAATCCGGAAAGGCGAGGAAGGCGTCGAAGTGCTGGGCGTGGGGGACTTTCCAGAACACCGGGGAGCGGCCGGAGGCGCGTAGCCAGGCGACGTAAGGCTCGGAGCTGAAGGCGACGGGGATCAGGCCGTCGTCGGTACCGTGGACGACGAAGATGGGCAGGTTTTCTCGCGGCAGGCCTGCGAGGGTCGCCGCGACACTCTTGCGAAGTTTCTCCGTGTCCCTCCCCTTCCCGGCCCAAAGCTCGCGCAGGCAGAGGCAACCCGGCAGCGTGGGGTCCAACGACAGGTCGGTCCCACCCTCCAGGCCGATCCCGGCGTGCGGCGGCACACCCGATCCGTCCGCCCACCAAGCGGCACGAAGCACCGCGTCGATCGGTGTTGCGACCGCCGCGGCATGCTGGATGCGGTAGGAAAAGCCACATGGCATGTCAGCGGGCCCGCGGCGCAGGTACGCCGAGGCATAGGCCACCGAAACGGCGCGCCACACATCAAGCGACGCCGACGAGGCCGCCGCCTTCAGCGCTTCATCGCGCCAGCCCGATGCGCGCAGCTTCGCTAACGCCTCGCTCGACTGCATCTGCGGCGTTGCGCCGGAAAGCTTGCCGTGCGCCCTTAGCGACGCACCACGCAGGGCCCACGCCGGCGGCGAGACCATGCCGACGCGAGCGAACGGCACACCATCGAATTCGGGAGCACCTAGCGCGGCGGGAAGCCACACGGCCGCCTCGGTTGCGTAGTCGTAGAACGGCCTGCCCCGCCCTGGCGCATGAATGTTGGGCTCGAGCGCAACCACCGCAGAAAGGATGCCGTCAGTGTCATCGCCCGCGGCGCGAAGGACGGCACCGCCACCGTTGGAAATGCCGGTGGCGATGATCTTCGTGTTTTGCGGCGTGAACGGCGCCTCATCCGGGAACGCACGATCCAGCATCGCCAGACCAAAGCGTGCTGCCTGCAACACGTGGCGCCCCCAATCGGCTTCCGGGTTATCGCCCGAATGCGCGTGTTTCGTCGCGATGCCTGCATCCGCCGCAAGGTCTTTCGGTTCAAATTCCAGCGCGGCTTCACCTGCCTTCGCACGCGTGCCATCGAGCGCGACGCCGCTGTTATCCGAAGGGTCGAAATAGCCCGCACCCGTACCCTTGTCGGTGTAAGCCACCGCGAAGCCGCGTGGCAAACCCCACGCACCCGCCAGGGCGATAGGTCCATAAACGCCACGCGAACCCGACGAAGCCGTCACGACCAGACAGCGGCTTTCGTGATCGAACGCATCCGGCACCTGGGCAAGCACGCGATGCGGGTGGCGCGCGCCAGGCAAGCGAACCCCTGTGGTGAATTCGCGACCCGGCACGTCAGGCACGGCCCCGTAGACGCTGCCATATCCTCCCAGCGGACCAAGGTCAGCGATGCCGCGCCAACTGCTCTGGATGGCTCGCCGGCGCAACTCTGCAGGCGTGGGCGTGGCAGGATTCGCGAATTTCGCTGGCGCACCTGCAAGGGCAGGCAAGCGGAGTCCTGCACTCAGCAAGTCATCACCGTGGCGATGATGTGTCTCAAGTACCCCACGAAACATATCGGACACGCTGGAAGCCCTGCCGTTCGGATACGCAACGATACCGGCGCAACCCACGCGACGCTAACGCCCCCCGTAGGAGCGCGCTTGCGCGCGATCGCGCTTGCCGCGAGCCCCCATCGCGCGCAAGCGCGCTCCTACAACACCCCGTAACCCCCCACCGCACGCTATGCTCCAGCCTACCGGCAGGAGCCGGACGAACCCAGGGGATACCGAGCAATGATTGCCCGTCGTACCGTGCTGCTTTCGGCAGCCATTTCCGCCGCTTTGGGCCTCGCGGCCTGCCATAAGAAAGACGAAGCCCCAAGCGCTGATCCGCAGGCGGTCGCCGCGGCTCAAGCCGCTCTCTCTTCACCGGCATGGCTGCGCCAGCACCTGCCCGCACAGACGGTCGCCTACGTTCGCATCCCCTCGCCGTGGGGCATGCTTAACGCCGTGCCGAATGGCCGGCCGCTCGACGCCGCGCTCTCGGCGAAAGCGAACCTCGATGCCATCGCCACGGTGCGCGACGCGCTCGCCAAGGACAAAGTCCTGGCTGACCTGAAGATTGCGCCTGCGGTAAACCTGCTGCTCGGCGACCTGCGTTCGCCACTCGAAGTGGCGCTGATCGATCCGGTCGGCATCCCCTCCCCTGCATCGCATGGCCTGATCACCGCGGCCCTCGATTTCGCGAACGTCGACGCCTTCAATGCACGGCTCGCCGCGCTCTCACCGAACTCCCCGATCCTGGCCGCGCCACTGGATGCCCAGGGCAACGGCCAGCTCGCCGGCGGCTCGGGTGCCGTGCGCTATGACGCCGGGCAGCACCGTCTCTGGATCAGCGTCGGTGTGCCGATGCCGAACGGCCCGGCACCCGGTGACCCGGCCACGCTGGCCAGTCTGATCGCCGACGTCGGCAAGGCCTCGGCGAGCACCGCCCCACCGTTGCTCAGCGCGCTGGAAGCCCGCATCGATACCTCGGGCGAAGGTCTCTTCGGCTGGGTGACCGTACGCGGTGTCGGCGCCATCGCCGCCGCACAGGCCGGCGACTCCCCGCTGGGCAAGCTGCCTGCCGACTTCGCCGCCAAGGCCGATGCCATTGCCTTCGGCGCGGGCACGGTCAACGGGCGCGGCCAGGCGCAATTCCTGATCCACTCGCCGCAGGCCCGGCTGCTGCAGTATCTCGCCCCTACGTCGTTCGCTCCCACGTTCAAGACCGTGGGCGAAGCGCACTGGGCGTTCACCTTCGCCGCACCCACCGCCGACGCCTGGAAGACCATGGCGGGCAACATCAACCTCGACTTCGGTCCCGACGGGGCGAAGAAGATCAACGAGTTCGGCGACAAGATCCAGAAGCGCCTGCACATGGCGCCCACCGAGTACTTCAGCTGGTTCGGGCCCGAGTACGTTTTCTTCGCCGATGACGCCGGCACCTATACCGCCGTGCGCGTGCGTGACTGGAAGGCCTGGCGCGACCGCATCGCGCAGAACGCCCAGTTCGGCTGGAAGACCGGCACCACCAAGGTCGATGGCGCCGAGGTGCACTGGCTGACCTCGCCTACGACGATCGATGACCAGCTCGAGCCGAATACGCCGGCCGAGGTCCAGGGCATCATGCGTCTGTTCGCACGGACGGGCGGACGGGCGTGGTGGGTCGAGGAAGGCGACTGGGCCATCTTCGCCAAGGTCCCGCAAGCCCTGTCCGATCGCGTCGCCGCCGGCCCCGACGCCTCGATGGAGGACTGGTTCAAGGCGCATGCGTTCCCCGGCCAGCGCACTCTGGCTGGGTTCTCGGCGACCAGCCACGGCGCCCAGCGCGATGCCTATTACACCTATCTGTCGATCCTCCAGGCCATCCAGGGCATCTCGGGATCCGATGGTAACGTCGCAGCCCTGCCCTCCGCGCATACCCTGGGCCTGCCCGACAAGGGCGTGATCGGCGCGGGCATGGAGGTCGACAAGGAGACCCTCGCCTTCTCGGTCACCTACGAGCAGTCACCCTTCGAGCTAGCCGGCGCAGGCGGCGGTGCCACGGGCGTGGCGACGATCGCTACCGCAGGCATCCTTGCCGCTATCGCCATCCCGCAGTACCAGGTCTACATGATCCGTAGCCAGGTAGGCTCGGCCGTCGCATCCATGGACGCCGTGAAGGCCGCCGTGGCCGAGCACCGGCTCACCACCGGCAAGTTCCCGGCCACCAACGCGGCGGCCGGCCTGGGCAAGCCAGAGACGCTCGGGGGCGATTACCTGGGTAGCATCGAGATCGGCCCCGGCGGCGAGATCGTCGGGACGTTCGACACCACCCCGCCGCACAAGGCCAACGAGAAGCTGGAAAGTGGCCAGTTGATCCTCACCCCGGCCGTCGAGGGTAAGGCCATCCAGTGGCGCTGCTCGGCCGATGGGATCGAGCCAAAGTACCTCCCGGCGGCCTGCCGGGACGAGCCCATCGAGCCGTAAAGGGCCGGGTCGCGCCGGGGTCCGAGACCGGGCCCCGGCGCCGTCATGCGAAAGTTTGAAAAAGTCTTTATAATCGGCGGCTTCCCATCCCAAAGAGGCCGCCCGGCGAAAACGCCGGTGCACGACGCATGTCCATCGAATTCCTGCGCAACATCGCCATCGTCGCCCACGTCGACCATGGCAAGACCACCCTCGTCGACCAGCTGCTTAAGCAGTCGGGCACGCTGAACGAGCGTACCGTGCTCGCCGAACGCGTCATGGATTCGAACGACCAGGAAAAGGAGCGTGGCATCACGATCCTGGCCAAGAACACGGCCATCACCTGGGAAGACAAGAAGAAGGGCGTCAAGAACCGCATCAACATCGTCGACACCCCGGGGCATGCTGACTTCGGTGGCGAAGTCGAGCGCGTGCTCTCCATGGTCGATACCGTGCTGATCCTGGTCGACGCGATGGACGGCCCGATGCCGCAGACCCGCTTCGTCACCCAGAAGGCCTTCGCCATGGGCTTCAAGCCCATCGTCGTGGTCAACAAGGTCGATCGTCCGGGCGCGCGTCCGGAGTGGGTGGTCGAGCAGGTGTGGGATCTCTTCGCCAAGCTCGGCGCGACCGATGAGCAGATGGAATTCCCGATCGTTTACGCCTCGGCGCTGAACGGTTACGCCTCGCTGGACGAGAACGTCCGCGAAGGCGACATGACCCCGCTCTACGAAGCGATCATGCAGCACGCACCGAAGCCGGACGTGGATCCGGAAGGCGCCTTCCAGATGCGCATCAGCCAGCTGGACTACAACAACTTCGTCGGCGTCATCGGCATTGGCCGCATCCAGCGTGGCACCCTGAAGAAGGGCATGCAGGTTGCCGTGATCGATCGCGAAGGCAAGAAGCGCCAGGGCAAGGTCGTCCAGGTGCTCGGCTTCCTCGGCCTCGAGCGTATCGAGCAGGATTCCGCCGAAGCAGGCGATATCGTCGCCATCTCCGGCATTCCCGAGCTGACCATTTCGGACACCGTCACCTCGCCGGACTCGCCGGAAGCGCTGCCCGCGCTGAGCGTCGATGAGCCGATGATCAGCATGACCTTCCAGGTCAACAATTCGCCGTTCGTCGGCAACAAGGATCTCTCCGGCGGCAAGCTCCTCACCAGCCGTCAGCTGCGCGAGCGCCTCGACCGCGAGAAGGTGCACAACGTGGCACTGCGCGTGGAAGACGGCTCCGACGCCGACAAGTTCCTCGTCTCGGGTCGCGGCGAACTGCATCTCTCGGTGCTGATCGAGAACATGCGTCGCGAAGGCTACGAGCTGGCCGTGTCGCGTCCGGAAGTCATCCTCAAGGAGATCGACGGCCAGAAGATGGAGCCGATCGAAGAGCTGGTGATCGACGTTGAAGAAATCCACCAGGGTGGCGTCATGGAGCGCCTGGGCATCCGCAAGGGTGACCTGAAGAACATGGTGTCCGACGGCAACGGCCGCGTCCGCCTTGAGTATGAAATCCCGGCGCGTGGCCTGATTGGCTTCCAGAACCAGTTCAAGACCCTCACCCAGGGTTCGGGCCTGCTGTTCCACGTGTTCAAGCACTACGGTCCGTACACGCCGGCGCCGATCGCCAAGCGCCAGAACGGCGTGATGATCGCCAACGCAGGCGGCACCACCCCGGCTTACTCGCTTGGGCCGCTCCAGGAGCGTGGCAAGCTGTTCGCCGCCGAAGGTGACTCGGTGTACGAAGGCCAGCTGATCGGTATCCACGCGAAGGACAACGACCTGACCGTGAACGCGATCAAGCCGAAGCCGCTGACCAACATGCGCGCCTCCGGTAAGGACGATGCGATCCAGCTGACCCCGGCGACCAAGTTCACGCTGGAACAGGCGCTGGACTTCATCGACGACGACGAGCTGGTCGAAGTCACGCCGAAGGAAATCCGCATGCGCAAGAAGCACCTGACGGAACAGGACCGCAAGAAGGCATCGCGCGGTTAAACGAATAAAAAACCCGGCGAAAGCCGGGTTTTTCTTGCCTGCAATTTTCCCGCTTCGCCCACCTTCCTGCGATCCGCCCTCCCCCGCGACACCCGCTTTCTGTAGGAGCGCGCTTGCGCGCGATAGGAGCTTGCCGCGAGCCCCGATCGCGCGCAAGCGCGCTCGTACAGGTCAATCGCCTTTTTCGCGTACCAGCTTCAGCAGCAAATCGATTTGCTCCTGCTGTTTCATCAACATCAGCTGAAGCTGGTCGTTGCGCATCTGGTCGAGCTTTTCATGCAGGCCCATGATTTCGATCTCGGCTTTCAGGTTCACCTTGTAATCGTTGGTCGCATCCATCCGATCCTTCTCGGCCTGGCGGTTCTGGCTCATCATGATCACCGGCGCCTGGAACGCCGCCAGCATCGAGAGCAGCAGGTTGAGGAAGATGAACGGGTACGGGTCGAACGGCTTGTGCAGGAGCCAGGCGTTCAAGCCGGTCCAGACGACGAGTATCCCGATGAAGGTCAGGATGAAAGTCCACGAGCCGCCGAACCGCGAGACCTTGTCGGCCAGGCGCTCACCGAAGCTCATATCCTCAACGAACGCCTCGTTGACGTTCTTGGCGATCAGCGTCCGCTGCAACAGGTGATCGATAAGATGCCGTTCGGCATGCCCAAGGTCATCGAGACCCTTTGAAAACCAGTGGCGGGCAGCCTGGTCAGGGTTGGTGGTGTGGTTGGTCATGGCGTGTTCCCGGCAGACGATCTGATGCCGAACGCTACCACGCCACCGGGGGCCCAGCTCTTGTAGGAGCGCGCTTGCGCGCGATCGGTTTTGCCGTACGACCCATCGCGCGCAAGCGCGCTCCTGCATGTCTCGGGTAAAGTGAGGTCATGAGCGATGCCGATTCGACGCACCACATCCTCCCCGACGTGCTTGGGCCGGGCCTGCGCCTGGTGTTCTGCGGTACGGCCGCTGGCACGCGCTCCGCGCGAGATGGCGCGTATTACGCGCACCCCGGGAACATGTTCTGGCGCGCGGTACACGCAACCGGCCTGACGCCACGCCTGCTGGCACCCGCCGAATTTCCGTTGATGCCAGGCTTCGGCATCGGCTTCACCGATGTCGCGAAATATCATCACGGTAACGATAATCAGCTGCCGCGCGGCGCTTTCGATGCCGACGCATTGCGGGCGAAGATCGAACGCTACGCACCCTGCGTCATCGCGTTCACCAGCAAGCAGGCGGGCATGGCCGCACTCGGCAAACACATCACGATCGGGCGGCAACCCGAACCTTTCGCCGGCGCGCTCGCGTGGGTGCTCCCCTCACCCTCCGGCCAGGCGCGAGGTTCATGGAACCTCGCGGTGTGGCAGGCGATGGCCGACGAGGTGCGTCAGGTGCCAGGCGTGGAGCGGTAGGCTCGTACATCGTTCGGCGAGACCGACGAGGCACCGTTCGACCACGCATGACGAATATAGGTCACCACTGCCGCCGCATCGTCATCGTTCAAGACCTGCGAAAACGGCGGCATGGAATACGGGCGCGGGTTGCTCGCGGTCGCGGGGGTGAAGCCGCCTGAGAGCACCACGCGAATGGCATTGATGCCGGTTGGTTCGCGCACGGAAATATTGCCGGCAAGCGCTGGGTAGGCATTGCCCTTCCCACGCCCATCTGCGCCGTGGCACTCGGCGCAATGTTTTGCGTAAATGCTTTGCCCCACCTTTGCGACGGTCTCGGCATCGACGGCGTTACCGCGCTGACGAACGGGCGCGCGTTCTGGCAGAGACCTCAGGTATACGGCGATGGCCGATGCATCCGCATCGGTCAGGTGTTGCGTGCTCTTCAGCACCACCTCCGCCATAGGCCCGAGCGCACTGCCTTTCTGTGAGCGACCTGTCTTCAGCAAGGCCACGACATCGGCTTCGCTCCAGCCGGCGAGACCACCTTCCTTGCCCATCGAGAGATCCGGCGCGTACCAGTTCTGCACCGGGACCAGGCCGCCGGCCAGGAAGGGGTCTGTGCTCATCGCACCGAAGCTGTTCCGGCTCGCATGGCACTCGTTGCAGTGGCCCAGGCCCTGCACGAGGTAAGCGCCGCGATTCCACTGTGCGTTCTGTTTCGGATCGGGCCGGTACTCACCTTCATCGAAGTACATCAGCCGCCATGTCGCCATCAACGAGCGCATGCGGTACGGCCAGCGCAGCGTGTCGGGCGTGTTCGGGTTGCGTACCGCTGGCAGGGATTTGAAGTACGCGTACATCGCATCGCTGTCGGCACGCGTCACCTTGGTGTACGAGGTGAACGGGAATGCGGGATACAGCGAGGTGCCATCGTGGGCTTTGCCGCTGTGCAGGGCCTGGTAGAAATCATCCGCTGACCAGTTGCCGAGGCCGGTCTCGCGATCGGGCGTGAGGTTGGGCGAAGGGATGGCGCCGAAGGGTGTCGGGACGACGCGGCCGCCGGCCATGGGTTTGCCGTTGCGGGAAGTGTGGCAGGAGGCGCAGTCGCCGATCGTGGCGAGGTATTGGCCGTCGGCTAGAGGATCGCGCGCGAGCGCGCTCCTACAAGGGGTGGCGGCAAGCATGAGTAGTAGCGTGTAGAGGAAGGTTTTCATGGGGTCAGCCTCCCAGTACGCCGCAGTGCAGCGGTGGGGTCACGCTGCCGGGAGGCTCCGCGTGCGCTCCCGGGGGTACGGGGCGCGTGGCTAGCCATGCGGAGACAGCGCTGATGTCGGCGTCGGTGAGGCGGCTGACCACCGTCGCCATGCAATCGGGCGGGGTGGTGTTGCGCGTGTTCGTGCGCCATGAGCCGAGCTGGGCGCTGATGTAGTCGTACGGCAGGCCGACCAGCCCCGGGATATCGGGCTGGACGCCGGTGAGGTTCGGCCCGTGACAGGCCATGCAGGCGGGTACGCCCTTCGCCGGGTCGCCCTTCGTCACCAGTTGCTCGCCGCGGGCGATGGCCGCAGGCGACATGGCCGGGGTTGGGTGCTTCGCGTAGGGCACGTCTTGGCTTGCGAAGTACTCGGCGATTTCACGCATGTAGGCCTCATCGAGCGGCGCGACCATGTACTCCATGATCTCGTAGTGACGCAGGCCCTTCTTGAAATCCTGCATCTGGCGGACGAGGTATCCGGCAGGCTTGCCGGCGAGGCGTGGATTGAAGCCGTTCTCACCGCCCTCCCCTTGAGCGCCGTGGCAGCTTGTGCAAGCGGCAATACGTTGCTGCAAGGTATCCGGCACGCTGGCCGAATCCTGCGCCTGCGCGGTGAACGCAAGCGCCACCAGCACGATCCATCCGAACGAACGTCGCATCGCCAGCTCCCCTGGGGTTCGCCTTGGGTGTTCGCCGAGTATAGCCACACAGCGCGGTGGCGCTGGGCTACCATCGGCCGGAACCCGGGGGAGAGACCTTATGCCGCAGCACCGCCACGCGCTCGTTATCGCGCTCGCACTCATGCTTCCGTTCGCCGCCCATGCGCGCGATGCGACCGAAGACGATGCGTTCGCCTCCGTTGCCACGTTGAAGAAGGCCTACGCCCACGGCGAGCTCACGCCCACTGGGATGACCCAACTGTTCCTCGACCGCATTGCCCGCATCGACAAGGCCGGGCCGAAGGTCAACGCGGTACTCGAGACCAACCCGGATGCACTGGCGATCGCCGGTAAGGCGAAGGGCAAAGGCGTGCTGGCAGGCATCCCGATCCTGCTCAAGGACAACATCGACACCGGTGATCGCATGCAGACCACGGCGGGCTCGCTCGCCCTCGCCGGCTCCACCGCGCCGAAGGACTCCGCGGTCGCGGCACGGTTGCGCAAGGCCGGTGCGGTGATCCTCGGCAAGGCCAACCTCAGTGAATGGGCGAACATCCGCTCGAACCATGCGACCAGTGGCTGGACCGGCCGCGGCGGACTCACCCTCAACCCCTACGTGCTCGACCGCAACGCGTGCGGTTCCAGCGCGGGCTCAGGCAGTGCCGTGGCCGCCGGCCTGGCGACGGTCGCCATCGGCAGCGAAACGGATGGCTCGATCCTCTGCCCGGCTTCGATGACCGGCCTGGTCGGGATCAAGCCCACCGTCGGCCTGGTCAGCCGTACCGGCATCATCCCGATCTCGCACAGCCAGGATACCGCCGGCCCGATGGCGCGTAGCGTCGCCGATGCCGCCGCCGTGCTCAGCGCGATCGCCGGCAGCGATCCTTCCGACATCGCGACGAAAGACGCTGACAAGCACGCCACCGATTACACAAAGTTCCTCGACCCGAACGCGCTTCGCGGCAAGCGCATCGGCGTCGCCCGCCAGCTCGCCGGTATCGAACCGAATGCGGACGCTGCGCTGGAGAAAACCATCGCGCTGTTGAAGGCCCAAGGTGCCACCGTGGTGGACAATGTCGAGATCCCCCACCTGAAAGAACTCAGCGAGAACGAACTCGATGTGATGCTCTACGAGTTCAAGCACGACATCGCGGCTTACCTCGCCACCCGCCCGAACCAGCCGATGAAGACCCTGGCCGATCTGATCGCATTCAATGAGGCACACAAGGACCAGGAGATGCCATGGTTCGGCCAGGAGCTGTTCCTGATGGCCGAGCAGAAAGGCGGCCTCGATGATCCGAAGTACAAGACCATCGTCGAGAAGAACAAGCGCCTCGCCGGTCCGGAAGGTATCGATGCGGCGCTGGCGAAAGATCACCTCGATGCGCTGGTCGCACCGAGCTGGGGACCTGCGTTCGTCAACGACCTGGTCCTGGGCGACCACGTGGTGAGCGGCGATCCCACGGTCGGCGGTGTCTCCGCGCCGGCCGCCATCGCGGGATATCCCTCGATCACCCTGCCCGTTTCGTTTGCCCACGAGTTACCGGTCGGCATCGTGTTCTTTGGTGCGAAGTGGAGCGAGCCAACGTTGATCGGCATTGCGTATGGTGTGGAACAGAAAGCCAACGCATTCCAGCGGCCGAAATTCCTGCCGACGTTGCCGGTGAACTGATAGGTGGCGGGTCGCGCGCAAGCGCGCTCCTACAGGTCGGCGTTGCAACCGTGCGACCTGCGTGGATCTTTTGTAGGAGCGCGCTTGCGCGCGATAACCAACGAAGCGATGAAGCCGGGAAAGAAAAGGCCCGCTTGCGCGGGCCTTTTTATCACTTCGCAGCGTACTCGCGAACAATCGGCGCCAGCTTCGGATCCTCCAAAGCCATCGCCAGGGTCGCGCGGACCAGGCCGGCCTTGTTGCCGCAGTCGAAGCGCGTGCCTTCAAACTTGTACGACAGGACCTTGCCCTTGTCCTTCAGCAGGTTCTCGATCGCGTCGGTGAGCTGGATCTCGCCGCCGGCGCCCGCGCGCGTACGCTCCAGGAAACCGAAGATCTCGCGTGGCAAAACGTACCGGCCCACCACGGCGAGGTTCGACGGCGCATCCGCCGGCTTCGGCTTCTCCACCATGTGCTCGATGCGGCCAGCGCGGTCGTTGATTTCCTCGCTGAGCTTCACAACACCGTACTTGTCGGTGTCCTTCTCCGGCACTTCTTCGACGGCGATCACACCGGCGTGCTGCTTATAGGCCAGGTCGGACATCTGGCCCAGGGCGCCACGGCCCTTCGTCCAGATAAGGTCATCAGGCAGCATCACGCCGAAATATTCTTCGTTGACCACCGCTTTCGCACGCAGCACCGCATCGCCCAGGCCCAGCGCTTCCGGCTGGGTCACGAAGACGCAGCGAACGCGGGGCGGCAGGATGCCACGCAGGATCCCGAGCAGCTCTTCCTTGTTCTTCTCGGCGAGCTTTTCTTCGAGCTCGTAAGCCTTGTCGAAGTAATCGGCAATGGCGTGCTTATAACGGTTGGTAACAAACACCAGCGTATCGGCACCGGCATCCACGGCTTCATCCACGGCGTACTGGATGAGCGGGCGATCCAGCACCGGGAGCATCTCCTTGGCTACCACCTTGGTCGCAGGAAGGAAGCGCGTACCGAGGCCAGCTACCGGAAATACTACCGTGCGCAGGGGTTGGGTCATGCGATGTCTCCACTTTCGTTACGGCGAAGCGGCAGCACGTTATCCACCTGCGGCTCGCTCCAGCGGAACGATGGCAGCAGCTGGGACACGCACCGACGCAGGGTTTCCTCATCAAACGCCCCCACCGCTTCTTCGGCGCGGGCGAGCTGCGTTTGCAGCAGGTCCCACGACACCTGGCGGTGCTGGGCCTGGAAGATCTTGGCGTGGGTGGTGCTGGTGTAATTCTCGAGCGGGTGGAACAACTCCTCGAAGAGCTTCTCGCCCGAGCGCAGGCCGGTATACACGATCTGGACATCCGAGCCGGGGCGCTTGCCGGCCAGGCGAATCATTTGCTCGGCAAGGTCACGGATCTTCACCGGGTCGCCCATGTCGAGCGCGAAGATCTCACCACCCTTGCCCAGCGTGGCCGCCTGCAGGATCAGCTGGCAGGCCTCGGGAATCGTCATGAAATAGCGCGAGATCTCCGGGTGGGTGATGGTGACCGGGCCGCCCTGGCGAATCTGCCGACGGAACAACGGTACGACCGAACCGGCCGAGTCCAGCACGTTACCGAAGCGCACGGTGATAAAACGTGTCGCCGTATGCGCCGCCAGGTTCTGGCACCAGATCTCCGCCATGCGCTTGCAGGCACCCATCACCGACGTCGGGTTCACCGCCTTGTCAGTGGAGATCAGCACGAAGGCTTCGGCGCCGCAGCGCACCGCGGCATCGGCGACCACGCGGGTACCCAGGACGTTATTGCGGAATGCTTCGCGCAGCTGGCCCTGGAGCATGGGCACGTGCTTATACGCGGCGGCGTGGAACACGATCTGCGGCTGGGTTTCCTCAAAGAGGCGATTCACCGCGACCGATTCGCGGGCATCGGTCAGCACGCCATTGAAGATCAGCTCGGGGTACGCCGAGGTGAGCTCCTGGCCAATCCGGTACAGGTTGTACTCGGACATCTCGACGACGGTCAGCGACGAGGCACCCAGGCGCGCCACCTGACGACAAAGTTCCGAGCCGATCGAACCACCGCCTCCGGTCACGAGCACGCGGCGCCCACTGATCGTCTCGCGGATCGCCGTCCAGTCCAGCTCGACCGCGTCGCGGCCAAGCAGGTCCTCGATGGCGACTTCCTTGATCTCGTTGAACTGCGCGCGGCCGGCGACGACATCTTCCAGGCGCGGCACCGTGCGAAACGGCAAACCCGTGCTTTCGCAGAATGCCACGATGCGGCGCATCTGCGACGTGGTCGCGCCCGGCACGGCGATGAGCAGCATCTGCACGGCCACGGCCTTGGACAGCTCGGCGAGCTGATCGACCGTGCCCAGCACCGGGATGCCACCGATCTGGGCGCCGCGCAAGGCCAGGTTATCGTCAACGAAGCCGATGACGCTGTAGCGGCTATCGCGGCGCAGGTCGCGGGCCAGTGCATCGCCGGCACGATCGGCACCGACGATCAGCACCCGCTTGGTCGGTACCGACTGGAACAGGTCGATGCGGCTGTCCTTCCAGAAGCGGTAACTGAGCCGTGGGAAACCCAGCAGCACGACCAGCACGACCGGGTAGACCAGCAGGACCGATCGCGGCACGCCATCAAGGCGCGCATACATGACCATGGCCAGGCCGATGATCAGCGAACCGATCACCGTGGCCTTGATGATGTTCCAGAGGTCCGGAAGGCTCGCGAAGCGCCAGACACCCTTGTAGAGGCCGGTCCAGTTGAACACCGCGCCCTGCACCAGCAGGACCAGCGGGAACTCCATGGGCAGGTAGGAAACCGGCGCGGAATCGGGCATCAGCGCATAGCGCAGCGATTTCGCGATCCACCAGGCGAAAGCCGCCATAGCCAGGTCATGTGCGACCACGGCGGTGCGGGGGTGGATGATGCCAATGAACTTACGCAGAAACATGTCGCTCCCTTCGACGCAAGCACGACCGCTTGCCAGTACGCCAGACCGCTGCCCCCAGCAGGTAGGCTGCCCCGCAGCAGGCGGGCGCCACCGCCGGATGGCGGAGCGCGATCCATGCGCCGGGCACACAAATGACGAGGTTCCAGACCAGGTAGCCAGCTGCGACCCGCGTATGGGCGTTCCCCCGCCTCACGAGCCATTGATACAAGTGCTCGCGGTGTGGAGTGTACCAGCGAGCACCGCGCAGCATTCGCACGAGCAGCGTCAAAGTCGCGTCGATGACGAAGGCCGATGACAGGATCAGTTCAGGCCAAAGCAGGTCGGTGCGCCAGGCCCAGAGCATGGCGGTCAGGGCGAAGACGATGAAGCCCACCGTGGCACTGCCCACGTCACCCATGAAAATCCGGGCTGGCGACCGGTTGAAGTACCAGAAAGCCAGGGCCGTCAGGTCGAGGCACACCGCGGCGATACCGATACCGAAGGCCCCCGCGCTCACGGCAAGCACACCGGTGGCCGCCCCAAAGAAGATCGCCTGGAGCGCGGCGATCCCATCGATGCCATCCATGAAGTTATGCAGGTTGATGCACCACACGCCTGCGAGGACCAGCGGGGCCGCCCACCACAGGCTGGCCGTCTGGCTGGCCACAGTCACGCAGAACAGCAGCGTGGCGGCCAGCTGGATCGCGAGCCTTGGCTTGATCGGCAGCGAGCCGTGGTCGTCGAGCCAGCCGATCGCCGCGATGGCGATCACGCCGACCGCGAACGCCCCGACCACGCCCACCCCCGGTGAACCGGGCAGGAGCAACAGCGCCGCGGGCATGCCCACGAGTACGCCGATGACGATGCCGATGCCACCGCCACGCGGCGTCGGCAGGCTATGCGAGCGGCGCTGACCCGGCGCATCGAGCATGCCCTTGCGGTGGGCGTAGGCGATCGCCGCGCGCACGCAGGCGAACGAAACGACGAAGGCCGCCACGATGCAGCCGAGGGCCAGGGCGACCGGACCAGGCAACGAGGAACTCATTCGTTGGCGACACCGTGGATGGGACGCACGGTGCCCCAGTTCTTGCAGCTCGGGCACTGCCAGTGGTGCGCCTTGGCGCCGAAGCCACAACGGCTGCAGCGGTACATCGCCTGCCCTTCAAGCAGCTTGCGGGTCAGGTCGCGCAGGATCAGGTAGTTCTCGCGCGCCTCACCCGACACCTTGTCCATCGTGGCATCGATCAGTGCCATCAGGCCGCGCACCGACGGTCGCTTGCGCAGCTGACCGGTCAGAAAGTCGATTGCGGTGCGCTCGCCATCACGCCCCTCGTAAAGGCGGGTGAGCGCGAGCACCGGTGAAATGCCGTGGTAACGAACCATGATCTCGCGGAGGAAGGTCTCCGCCCTATCCATCTGCTGTGAGCGTGCGTAGCAATGCAGCAGAGGGGGAAGGATTTCCGGGACGAACGCGATATCCGCGGCGATAGCCGCCTCGTAGGAAGCGATGGCCGCGGGCATGTCGTCGTCTTCCGACGACAGGCGCCCGGCGATCATGTGCGCACGCACGCAGTCGGTCTGGCAGGCAAACGCCTCGCGGGTGTAGTCGCGCGCTTCGGTGCGCGCGCCGTGCTGGCGCGATTGCTCGGCCAGCTCGCAATAGAACTGGGCGATCATGGCCGACTCGTCTTCACCCGTCATCGTTTCGAGGCGACGGGCATGGTCGATGGCTTTATGCCATTCGCGCTCGTGCTGGTAGATCGCTATAAGGTGACGCAGCGCGGAAGGCGCCAGCGCATCCATGGCGACCAGGTCGGAGAACAGCGTTTCCGCGCGGTCAAGCAAACCTGCACGCATGTAGTCCTCGCCCAGCTCGAGCAAGGCCACGGTCTTCATCTCGTCGGAAAGGCCCTGGCGCGATACCAGGTGCTGGTGCAGGCGAATGGCGCGATCGACCTCGCCCCGCTTACGGAACAGGTTGCCGAGTGCGAGGTGGGTTTCTACTGTGTCGCGGTTGTATTCGGCCAGGCGCAGGAAGACTTCCAGAGCCTTGTCCTGCTCTTCGTTGAGCAGGTAGTTCAGGCCACGGAAGTAGTCGGACGATAGCTCGTTGACCTTCGCTCCCGAGCGCTTGGCGTCGGTGCGGCGAGCCAGCCACCAACCGCAGGCGAAAGCGATGGGCGGAACGAGCGCCAGCAGCCAGATCGGATTCATGCGGGCTTCGCGCTGGATACCTTGTTGCCGCGGAGAGCCCGCCGGCGTTTTCGCTGATGGGCGAACGATGTGCCCAGCCAGGCGGTGAGGCCACCGAGTACCCAGCCGATCAGCAGGAACGCCAGCATGGTGCCCCCCTTTGGCAGGGCGGCACGGGCGAACCCGAAATCGAACGACACGAGATCGGCGTTGAGCGCGCCGAAGATGATGCCGGCGGCAACGAACAACAACAGGAAAAGTATGGCAATCAGACGCATCCGGCGACTTTACCCGAATCATGAATGGCTGGGGTGGCTGAGATTATGGATTTGTTTAGCTTGTGCGGGTTTTGGCCTTGGAGGTTGCGTCTTCGCCGCTTTGTAGGTCATCGCGCGCAAGCGCGCTCCTACAAGGGGTGCGCAGGTCTTGGGTAGGAGCGCGCTTGCGCGCGACCCATACCTGCAGACAAAAAAAACGCCGCTTAGGAAGCGGCGTCTTCGAGGGCCAGGTTTACGCGTTCGCGTAATTCCTTGCCCGGCTTGAAATGAGGCACGTGCTTGCCCGGCAGGGCTACCGCCTCGCCGGTCTTGGGGTTGCGCCCCATGCGCGGCGGACGGAAATGCAGCGCGAAGCTGCCGAAGCCGCGGATCTCGATGCGCTCGCCCGTTGAAAGGGCATGGCTCATCTGTTCGAGCACGCTCTTGACGGCAAGTTCCACATCGCTGAACGCAAGGTGGGTCTGGCGCCGCGCCAGCGCCTCGATCAGTTCCGACTTGGTCATGGGTCCCCTGATTCTTCGATAAAGCCGACGCAAACAACAGGTTACAACAAAAACGAGGGGCGGGTGACCGCCCCTCGCTCCGACGTTAGTCGGCCTTGTTCATCTGCTCCTTGAGGAGCGCGCCGAGCTTGGTCGTGCCACCGGCAGCGGACTGGTAATCGGCCATGGTATCGGCCAGATCTTCCTCGTCCTTCGCGCGGATCGACAGCTGCAGCTGGCGGCCCTTGCGATCCATGCCCGTGAACTTCGCTTCGACAGCGTCGCCCACCTTCAGGTGCAGCGTGGCATCTTCCACGCGTTCCTTGGCGATGTCGTTGGCACGGATGTAGCCCTCGACACCTTCGCCCAGATCGATCAGGGCACCCTTGGCGTCCACTTCCCGGACCGTACCGGTCAGGATCGTGCCGCGCGGGTTCGTGGCCATGAACTGGCCGAACGGATCCTGCTCCATCTGCTTGATGCCAAGCGAGATGCGCTCACGCTCCGGATCAACCGCGAGCACCACGGCTTCCACTTCGTCGCCCTTCTTGAAGTTGCGGACGAGGTCTTCACCCGAGGCCTGCCACGAGATGTCGGACAGGTGGACGAGACCATCGATACCGCCATCCAGGCCGATGAAGATGCCGAAGTCGGTGATCGACTTGATCTGGCCGGAAACCTTGTCGCCCTTCTTGTGCATGGCGGCGAAAGCTTCCCACGGGTTCGAGCGGGTCTGCTTGATACCCAGCGAGATGCGGCGACGCTCCTCATCCACGTCGAGGACCATGACTTCCGTCTCGTCACCGACCTGAACCACCTTGGCCGGGTTGACGTTCTTGTTGGTCCAATCCATTTCGGAGACGTGCACCAGGCCTTCGACGCCCGGCTCGATCTCGACGAAGCAACCGTAATCGGTCACGTTCGAAACCTTGCCGAACAGGCGGCTGCCGACCGGGTAACGGCGGGCGATCGCAACCCACGGATCGTCGCCGAGCTGCTTCAGGCCAAGCGAAACGCGGTTGCGCTCGCGGTCGTACTTCAGCACGCGGACGTCGAGCTCGTCGCCGACGTTGACGACTTCCGACGGGTGACGGACGCGCTTCCACGCCATGTCGGTGATGTGCAGCAGACCATCGATGCCGCCGAGGTCCACGAATGCGCCGTAATCGGTGAGGTTCTTGACCACACCCTTGACGACCGCACCCTCGGTGAGGCGCTCGAGCAGCTTCTCGCGCTCTTCGGAGAACTCGGTCTCGACGACGGCGCGGCGGCTGACGACCACGTTGTTACGCTTGCGGTCGAGCTTGATGATCTTGAACTCGAGGTCCTTGCCCTCGAGGTAGACGGGGTCACGGACCGGACGCACGTCGACCAGGGAACCCGGCAGGAATGCGCGGACATCCTTGATGTCGACCGTGAAGCCGCCCTTGACCTTGCCGGAGATCTTGCCGGTGATGGTCTCTTCCTTGTCGAACGCCTGCTCGAGGTCGTCCCACACCATCGAACGCTTGGCCTTCTCGCGGGAGAGCTTGGTCTCGCCGAAGCCGTCTTCGAGCGCGTCGAGCGCGACCTTGACTTCGTCACCAACCTCTACTTCGAGAGCGCCGTTCTCGTCCTTAAACTGCTCGATAGGAACAATGCCTTCGCTCTTCAGGCCAGCGTTGATCACCACCACGTCGTTGCGGATTTCCACAACGATACCGGTGACGATGGAGCCGGGCTTCAGCTTCGAAATAGCCTGCTGGCTTTGTTCAAACAGTTCGGCAAAACTTTCAGTCATGTTGATTCCAGGGTTATGAAAGGCCGTACCTGGCGCAGGCGTACATCAGTGACGCGAGCGGACAGGGGACCCACCGGTTGTGGGTGCTTACGGGAGGCTCACTTACATGGCGCCCCCGGGCACCGTTGCCAAGAACCCACGCGCACTGCGTGGGTGCTGTGCCGAATGCGCCCTTACGGACGCACCACGGCGAAAACTTTTGCGACCACCACTTCAATAGGCATGCCGGTCGTATCGATGACGACAGCGCCCTCGGCGGGCTTCAACGGGGCGACGGGCCGCGACGCATCTCTGGCATCACGAGCCTCGATTTCTCGTTGCAGGCCTGCAAGTGTAACGCTCAGACCCTTATCCTTCAACTGCTTATAGCGCCTTTTCGCGCGTTCGGCCGCGCTGGCGGTCAGGAAGACCTTAAAGGCGGCATCCGGGAAAATCACGGTACCCATGTCCCGGCCGTCGGCCACCAGGCCGGGAGCCTTGCGGAAAGCCAACTGCAGGTCGACCAGGGCCTGGCGGACCGCGGGGATCACGGCGATCGCCGAGGCGGCCGCTCCTGCCGTTTCCGTGCGTAGTTCGTCCGTGGCGTCGTGGCCGTTGACCAGCACATGGGTCTCACCGCCGTCGGGACTGGCCTGGAAGCGGATCTTGATGTGCTGGGCACAGCGGGTGACCGCCTCCTCGTCGGAGAGGTCGACCCCCTCGGCGCCGGCGGCGTAGCCGACGGCGCGGTACAGGGCACCCGAATCGAGCATGCGCCAGCCCAGCTTCTCGGCGACGAGGCGGCTGATGGTGCCCTTGCCGGAGCCCGAGGGGCCGTCGATGGTGAGGACGGGAACGGGCGTGGGGGCCATGGGATACCTCGGTCGCGAAACCGGCATGATACAGCGAGCGGCCGGCCGGCGATCCCGATGGACACTACCCGGCACGCATGCTACAAGCCCCGAACCTTCCAGCACCACACAAGCGCGCCCGCATGCCAGACGATCTCCAGAGCCAGTTCGAGCAGGCGTCGCTGGATATCACCCGGCTCGCGCGCCGACCGGACAACGATACCCTTCTGCGCATCTACGCCCTCTACAAACAGGGTGCGGAAGGCGACGTGCATGGGGAACGCCCCGGCTTCTTCGATTTCGTCGGCACGGCCAAGTACGAAGCCTGGGCCAAGCTCAGCGGCACCCCGCGCGAGCACGCCATGCGCGATTACATCCAACTGGTCCGCGACCTGGGCGGCTAACCCAGGCGCCTGTAGGAGCGCGCTTGCGCGCGATGGGCCTTGCCTCGAGCACCCATCGCGCGCAAGCGCGCCCCTACAGGGAAAGCCAAGCGGCTATGGGGAGGGTGTCGAAGAGCTCGGCGAGCGGAATGTTGCCGCCTTCGCGCTTGCCGGTGGCCAGCAGGCTGGTCCATTGGCCCGGGGGCAGTTCCAGCGACGTGCCTTCCCAGCGTTCGGCAGGGATCGCCGGGGCCGAGAGCCCCGCGAGCCAGGGGGCCAGATGCCGGCCCACGGCCACGACCAGGCGCTGACCGCGGTGTTCGCGAAGGAAAGCCAGCACCTTGCCGGCCGCCGGCCCAGCGACGTCGAGCGGCCGATAGCCCCCACGGGCGAACAGCTCCGGGTGGGCTTTGCGAGCGCACAGCAGGCGGACGATCACCGCCTGCTTCAATGACCCATCCCGCCAGGCGCACAACGCCTCCCGCGGAGAGGGTTCACGCTCCAGCGAGGCCGAACGCGCCAGGAAGTCCACCGGCCGACGGTTATCCGGATCCACCAGGCTGAAATCCCAGTACTCGGTCCCTTGATAAAGATCCGGCACACCGGGCGTCGTCAGGCGCAGTACGGTCTGGGCCAGGCCATTAGCCGCCCCGGGTGTGGCGAGGTATTCAGCGAAAGCGTGCAACTCCCCGGCCGCTTCGCCCGACAGCAGCGCTCTCAAAAAGTCCTCGCAAGCATCTTCGTAGGGCTCGTTCGGCGAGGTCCAGCGCGTCCAGCGCTTGGCCTCACGCAGCGCCTTACGCTGCCACGCGGCGATCCGGGTGGCGAAGCGTTCGAGTCCTTCTTCGTCATCCGGCGCCAGGCCGAGCGGCCACGCCCCGACCAGCATCTGGTAAAGCATTACCTCGTCGGAGGCCGAGGGCGCGATGCGTCCCTCGGCGCGCTGGCGGAGTTCGGTATGGCGGGTACGCCAGCGCTCCACGGTGATCACCCAGCGCTCGGCGACTTCTGAAAGGACAGCCAGGCGCGCACGCAGATCCTCACCACGCTTGTGGTCGTGCGTCGCCGTCGCCAGCAAGGTGTGCGGCAGGTTGGCATGCCGTTCCGCGCAGCGTGCGTGGAAATCCTCGGGTGTGATCGCCATACGCGCCGCATCCACGCCCACTTCGTTGCGCGAAAGCAGACGGCCATAGCGGTAGCCCGCCGTGTCTTCCACCGCCTTGGCCGCGACTGGCGACGTCGCTTGCTGGAACACGGCTATGGCCCGCTCACGTGCGCGGCGCACCGGTCCGGGTGGCAGCGCGCGGGGTGCTTCGCCGCCGAGCCAGCGCGCGATGAGATGCAGCAATGCTGCATCCTGGAGCCGTAGCGTACGCAGCGCACCTTCAACCGCCCGTGCGAACACTGCTTCATCGAACGCATCACGCCCTGCCCCGCCCGCGTAAGTGCGGTACACGGGGAAGTGCACGAGCAACTCGACCAGCACGCGGCGGATGGCTGCCTGCGAGACATCACGCGTGGCCACGTCGGCGCGCGCGGCGGCGAACAGGGCACGCGCCGTGCGCTCCAGTTCGGCCTCGAAACTATCCACGAGAATCTGCCGGCGGGCACGCACGGCTTGCGTGGCGAAGTCCGCGGCGTCGCCTGTGAGCCCTCGCCACAAGTCGGTCAGCGCGGCCTCGCCACGCTCGTCATGCAGCACCGCCGAAACCTGGTCCATGAACTCGTAACCCGTGGTGCCGTCGGTACGCCAGTCGAGCCGTAGCGACTCGTCTTCGGCAAGAATCTTTTCCACGACAAGATACGCGGCATCGCGCGGCGCACCCGCCAGGCGCTGGGTACGCAGGCGCTCCAGGCGGTGGCGCAACTGCCGGCAGTAGCGACGTGGATCCGCCAGGCCATCCACGTGGTCACAGCGCACGCCGTCGATGAGGCCTTCCGCGTACAGGCGGAAGATCGTGCGGTGGGTATCTTCGAACACGGCCGTGCGCTCGATGCGCAGGCCGGCCAGTTCGTTGATATCGAAGAAGCGGCGGTAGTTAACCATGTCGCTGGCAAGCTTCCAGAACGCCAGGCGGTAGTGCTGTTTCTCGATCACCGCGTGCAGGCGCGCCCTGCCCTCGGCACTGTCCGGGGCGTGCGTGCGTGCGGCGTCATCGGGAAGCGACGCGACGCTCTCAGGGGAAAGCGGTAGTACGTCGTCGTAGAGCCGTAACACCCATTCGTCATTGCGCTTGCCCAGACGCAGGTGGCCCTCACGCAGCACGACATCGTAGCCTTCGCCCAGGATCGGCAATAGCACGCGCCCCCGCACGAGTGGATCAGGGGCTAGCCAGTCGATATCGAAGTAACCCGCATAACGGCTTCCCCGGCCGCGACGCAGCACATCCATCCACCAGGCGTTCTCACTGCCCACACCCATGTGGTTGGGCACGATATCAACGATGAGCCCCATGCCGTGTCCGCGCAGCACGGCGACCAATCGGCGCAGGGCGGCCTCACCCCCCAGTTCAGGATTGACCTCGTGGCAGTCCACCACGTCATAGCCGTGGGTAGAGCCGTGTCGCGCGCGCAGGATCGGTGATGCGTAAAGGTGACTCACACCCAGCCGGGCGTAATAGCCGACCACATTGACCGCGTCGTCAAGGGTGAAGCCCGCATGGAACTGCAGGCGGCCCAGGGCACGCGGTGGGCTCACGTCCGGTTCCGGGTCTGGTCGATCGCCGCGCTTACCGCATGGGCGATGGGCCCGTCGAACAAGCGCGATGACGAATCCGGCATGCGCCGCCGCCAGTTCGGGTGCACCGCATCCGTCGGCCCGGGCAGGTTCGGTTGCTCGTGCAGGCCGAGGATGTCTTCCACCGGGAAGATCGCGATCGGCGATGGTGCCTGCGCGATGTGCTTCGCGGCGGCGACCACGACCGGGGAAATGTCATCCGGCGCGGGCGGTGATTCCGCGTTATACGCCGAGTTCGACGCGTACATCGCACGCCAGAGGCGGTGGCGGTCGACGTCGCGCTGCGCGACTTCGTCGATCGCTGGATCATTGAGGCCGGTACGTGCGCGCCAGTCGATATCGCGGCCGCTCCACCAGCCCGCGACGGTCGGGATATCGTGGGTGCTGGTGGTCGCCATGGCTTTGTCCGACCACTCCCTGGGCGCGATGAAGCCACCATCCGTGGCACGCTCGAACCAGAGCACACGGATCCCGAGCACGCCTTTCTCCCCGATCGCCTGGCGGAAATCGGCGGGTACGGTGCCCAGGTCTTCGCCGATGATCACGGCGCGGTGCAGGTGACTTTCCAGCGCGATCAGGCGCAACAGGTCCTGCATCGGATAGCGTACGTAGGCGCCTTCGGTCGCGCCTGCGCCATGCGGCACCATCCACAAGCGTTTCAACCCCAGGATGTGGTCGATGCGCACGCCACCGGCATAAGCCAGCGCGGCGCGCAGCATGCCGATAAAGCCGCGGAAGCCGGTCTCACGCAGACCGCGTGGCGAGAACGTCGTAAGACCCCAGTCCTGGCCGAGCCGGTTCAATGCATCGGGTGGCGCACCGACGGAGAGACCCTTCAACATTTCGGCCTGGTGGGCCCAGGCGTGGCTTCCGCCTGAGTCCGCGCCCACGGCCAGATCAGCGATCAGGCCGATCTTCATGCCGGCCGTGCGTGCGGCCTTCTGCGCATCGGCCAGACCCTGGGCGGCAAGCCATTGCAGCCACGCATGGAAACCCACCTCGCGCGAATGCTCGCGGGCGAACAAGGCCACCTCGGGGCTTGCCGGG
Organism: Luteibacter sp.; assembly: GCF_036500425.1. Lineage (GTDB taxonomy): Bacteria > Pseudomonadota > Gammaproteobacteria > Xanthomonadales > Rhodanobacteraceae > Luteibacter. The sequence goes on along the minus strand of NZ_DASYCB010000017.1, from coordinate 53,327 downwards.
TCGTGAAATGCCACGGGCCAGCCCTGCCAGCCACCGGGGCGACCGTGCGCGGTGAAATCGGCATGCAAGGCTTCAAAGCGTGCGTGACGCTCCAGCGCTTCGCCCTGCTCGCGACGAAACGCGGTGAAGCGCTCCCCGTGCGCGAAATCCACCGACGCCCATTCGTAAACCGAACGCAGGATGGTCATACGCGCGCGCGCGGCACGCGGCCAGTCGATCAGCTCAAGCCATTCCAGCTCAGCCAGTTCCTGGCGCAGGTTGTGCGTATCGATCACCGCGCGCACGGTCTGCTCGCCGCTGGTCTGCGCGGGATCGACGTAGAGGCCATTGAGGAACAGGCGGCTCGAGGGTGCGTAGGGGCTGTAGCGTTCCGGCGCGGCGGCGAACAGCGCGTGCACCGGACTGATCGCCAGGGCATCCGCGCCCTTCTCCGCCGCCGCGCGGGCGCAGATCGAAAGCGCGGTGAAATCACCGATGCCGCCATCGTTCGGGCGACGCAGGCCGGAGACCTGCACGGCCATGCCCCACGGGCGCCGTACGTCCTTGATATCGCCCACGCCGAAGGCCCGCGGCGGCGCCACTGCGATGATCACTTCCGCGTCGTCGAGGTACAACGTGTAATAGCCCGGCTCGGCCGGCGCCGGAATCCGTATCTCGCTCGACGGTAGCTCGCCCTCGCTGAGCAGCACATTGCCTTCGCCCAGTAACTTCCACACGCGGCCACGCGGCGCTGCTGGCACCTCGATCGGTGTACCGGCATCGGCGGTGATCATCCGCGGCAAGCTCGCACCGGAGCGCTCCTGTTCCACGCGTTGCAAGCTCGCTTCCACGTCGTCGGTGGTGTCGGCGGGCAGGCCCAGTGCGCGCAAGACGGCCCGCAGGGTATCGGCGGGCACCGACTGGGGACGATCCAGCGCATCGCGCCAGTGCACATCGATGCCCGCTTGTTCGGCCAGCTGTGCGAGACGATCGTCGAGGGGGGCGTTCACGGTCAGGACTCCAGGCAAGCGAGGGCGCGGCGCGCCGAAAGCAATCCACGCGAGAGGGAAGCGATGTCGGCGGCATCACCATGCAGCCACGCCGCCGCGGGGGAAGGCGGTCTCTCTATCGACGCATCGACATCGGCAAAGTTCACAAACAGCGAGAGCGTGCCGCCGCCGAGCGACCAGCTCGCCACGAAGGCCTTGTCACCGACGGCCTGGACGTTCTTGCTGGAAGCCGTTTCGATGTGCGGCGCCACATGCTTCGCACGCAGGCTGATCAAGCGCTGCACAAGCGACTTACGGGCCTGGCCCCGTACACTGTCCGCGGCCGGAACGGAGCGCACGAAGGTCTCAGCGTCATTGGGATCCGGTATGTCGGCACCGCCAAAATGGGTGAACGCCGCGAACTCCTTGCGGCGCCCTTCACGCACCGCCGTGCGCAGGGTTTCGTCAGGGAAGTCGGTGAAAAAGAGGAAGGGCGTCTGGCTGCCCCACTCCTCCCCCATGAACAGCATGGGCACGAACGGGGTGAGGAGCAGCACGACGAGCGCGGCCTCGACGATCTCAGGCGCCACCAGCGACGTGAGCCGCTCGCCGAAGGCCCGGTTACCGACCTGGTCGTGATTCTGCAGGAAGTTGACGAAACGCGATGGCGGAAGGTGCGCACTCGCCTCGCCACGGCGGCGACCGGCGAACTTCTCGCCCTGGAAGGCGAAGCCTTCCCGAAGACTACGCAGGAGCTTCTCCATGGGAGCGTCGTAGTGCGCGTAATAACCTTCGCTTTCGCCGGTCAGCAGCACGTGAAGCGCGTTGTGGAAATCGTCGTTCCACTGCGCAGCGAAGCGGCCATGACCCAGCAGGTTGGCCTGGTTGGCTTCGTTCTCCAGGACAAGGTGGACATGCCGACGGTTACCGATGGCCGCGTGCACCCGCGCTGCCAGGGCCAAAAGCCAGCCCGGGTTATCGATGGCGTGCACGGCATCGAAGCGCAGGCCATCGACCTGGTATTCCTCGATCCAGTAGAGCGCGTTGTGCACGAAGAAGTCGCCGACCTGCGGCGTGGCCACGCCGATGGCCGAACCCCAGGGCGTGTCCGCGCCTTCATCGAAGAATCCCGAGGCGTAGGCATGCAAGTAGTTACCTTCCGGGCCGAAGTGGTTGTAGACCACGTCGAGGAACACCATCAAGCCCAGGCCGTGCGCCGTATCGACCAGCGATTTCAACGCATCGGGCGTGCCGTAGGCGGCAGCCGGAGCGTACGGCAATACGCCGTCATAGCCCCAGTTGCGTGAGCCGGCGAACTCCGCGACCGGCATCAGCTCCACGGCGGTGACGCCTAGTGCCGCAAGCTGTGGCAACATGTTCTCCACGCCCGCGAAGCCGCCCAACGCACCCACGTGCAGTTCGTACAGCACGGTCTCGTGCCAGGGTCGGCCCGGCCAATCCGCATGTTTCCACGCATACGCGGTGGGATCCACGACCAGGCTATAGCCATGGACATCGCCCTCCACCTGCTGGCGCGAGGCCGGATCAGGGACGGCGAGGCCATCACCCAGCCGGAACCGATAGGCGCAATCGGCACCGCGCGGGCAGATACATTCGAACCAGCCGTCATCCAGCGCACGCATCGTGGCGACGTGGCCGTCCTGGCACTCCAGGGACACCGACTCCAGGTCCGGCGCCCACAGCCGGAAGCGCGTACTCCCGTCGCCCAGCGGCCGCGCGCCGTAGGGCATCGCGTGGGCGAACCGTCCGCTCATGCCGGCTCCACCCTCACCGTAGCGGCGAGCAGGACAACGCTACGTCCTTCCACCTCGATCATCGGTTCGGTCCAGGCGACCTCGGGTGCCGTGGGCGCGGCGCTATCACAGCACCGGCGCCACGCGACATTCGGCTGGGGGATGTGGAATACGTGCATCTCCGGCGTGGCATTGATCAATACCAGGGTCACGTCCGCACGCTTTTCCCCGTAAGCCTGGGCACGACGCAACGCGAGCAGGCGACCTTCGGTGTAGCCCCAGGTTTCCTGGGTCATCTCCGAGCCACTCTCGTCGAACCAGGCCACCTCGCGGATGCCCGGCAGCACATCGGTATCACCGCGCAGGAAATGCGCCGCGCGCAGCGTCGGGTGCTGTTCGCGCAGGCGGGTCAGCCGGCCGACGAAATCGGTGAGTTCCCGGCCCCGGTCCGATGTCGCCAGCTTCCAGTCATACCAGGAAATCTCGTTATCCTGGCAGTACGCGTTGTTGTTGCCATCCTGGGTGCGGCCGAATTCATCGCCGCCCAGCAGCATGGGCGTGCCGTGCGAAAAAAACAGCGTGGAAAGCATGGCGCGCTTGACCCGATCGCGCGCCTGGCGAATCGCCGGGTCTTCAGTAGGGCCCTCGACCCCGTAGTTGTAGCTCTCGTTATCGTTGCCGCCATCGTGGTTGTCTTCACCGTTGGCCAGGTTGTGCTTGTCGTTGTAGCTGACCAGGTCATCCAGCGTGAAACCATCGTGCGCGGTAAGGAAGTTGACCGATGCCCAGGGCTTGCGGCGCTGGTGATCGAACAGCTCGCCGGAGGCCTGCAGGCGCCCAGCCAGCGTGCCGCGCATGTTCGCATCACCTTTCCAGAACTTGCGCAGGTCGTCGCGGAACTTCCCGTTCCACTCGGCGAATCCTGGCGGGTGGTTGCCGAGCTGGTAGCCACCGGGCCCGATGTCCCAGGGCTCGGAGATGAGCTTCACATTCGCGAGTACCGGATCCTGGCGCATCGCATCGAACAGACCACAGTTGGGATCGAATCCGTTTTCCTCGCGCCCCAGGCTCACCCCCAGGTCGAAGCGGAACCCATCCACGTGGAACGTGTTCACCCAGTAACGCAGCGAATCCATCACCATCTGCAATACCCGTGGATGCGCGGTATTCACGGTGTTACCCGTACCGGTGTCGTTAATGCAATAGCGCGGGTTATCCGGCATGAGCCGGTAGTAGCTCTTGTTGTCAAGGCCGCGGAACGACATGGTCGTGCCCAGCTCGCTGCCCTCGCACGTGTGGTTGTAGACCACGTCGAGGATCACCTCGATACCCGCCGCATGCAGGGCCTGCACCGCCGCGCGGATCTCGTTGAGCGCGCCTTCGGCCAGATACGCGGGCTCGGGTGCGAAGAACGCGAGGGTGTTGTAGCCCCAGTAGTTCCTCAGCTTCATCTCGGTCAGGCGACGATCCTGCAGGAACGCGTGTACCGGCAGCAGCTCCACCGCGGTGACGCCGAGCTTGACCAGATAATCGATGACATACGGGTCGGCCAACGCGATGAAGGTGCCGCGCTCGTGCTGCCGGATACGCTTGAGGTTGCGGGTGAAACCTTTCAGGTGTGTCTCGTACACCACGGTCTCGTTCCACGGGGTGTGCGGCCGGTTGCCCTGGGTCCAGTGCATCGGCTCATCGACGACGACGGCCTTGGGCATCGCGACCGCGCTATCGCGGCGGTCGAAGGAAAGATCGGCACGCGGCGAGGACACGCGGTAACCGTGCAAGGCATCCGACCAGCGCACCTGGCCATGTAGAAGCCGGGCATACGGATCCAGCAACAGCTTGTTTGGGTTGAAGCGGTGGCCCTCCTCCGGAACATAGGGGCCGTGTGCCCTGAGCCCGTAAAGCGTGCCGCCTCGCACGCGTGGCAGGTACCCATGCCACACCTCGTCGGTACACTCGGGTAGATCGTAGCGGGCGATCTCGCGTTTGCCGGAGGGATCGAACAGACATAGCTCCATACGCTCCGCGTGCGCGGAGAACACGGCAAAGTTCGTTCCCATGCCATCGCAGTTCGCGCCTAGCGGATACGGCGATCCGGATTGCATACGTTCGGGTAGTGCGGGCATCGCATTCCTCGTTAGTCGGCAATGAACATCAGCGTGGCTAAGGGTGGCAGGCTCACGACCAGCGACTGGTCGAACCCGTGCGACGGCACGGCCTGGGTGTGGCTTTCACCTTCGTTGCCGACGCCGGAACCGCCGTACTCGGTCGCATCTGTATTGATGGCCTCGCGCCAACGGCCGCCCTCGGGTACGCCAATCCGAAAACCATGGCGTACCGTTGGCACCATGTTGCTAATCACCAGCACCGGCCGCCCATGCTCGGCGAAGCGCAGCCAGGCGAAGACGCTCTGCCCGGCGTCATCGCCGATGACCCAGCGGAAACCGCGCTCATCGGTATCCCATGCGTGCATCGCGGCGGTCGTGCCAAAGAAACGGTTGAGGTCACGCACGAGCTTCTGCATGCCCAGGTGCAAGGGGGCATCCAGCAGTTCCCACGCGATCTGTGCATCGTGGTTCCACTCGTGGGGCTGGGCGATCTCGCCGCCGGTGAACAGCAGCTTCTTGCCAGGGTGACCCCACATGAAACCGTAGTACGCACGCAGGTTGGCAAAGCGTTGCCATTCATCGCCAGGCATGCGCCCGAGCAGCGAGCGCTTGCCGTGGACGACCTCGTCATGCGATAGCGGCAGGACGTACTTCTCGGAGTACGCGTAAATCATGCTGAAGGTCATCTCGCCGTGGTGCCAGCGCCGGTGGATCGGGTCGCGTGACATGTACTCCAGCGAGTCATGCATCCAGCCCATGTTCCACTTGAAGGTGAAACCCAGGCCACCTTCGCCGACCGGCCGGGTGACACCTGGCCACGCCGTGGACTCCTCGGCGATGGTCATGCAATCCGGGTGGCGCTCGGCGACGAGTTGGTTGACCCTGCGCAGGAAAGCGATCGCTTCCAGGTTCTCACGCCCCCCATGGATGTTGGGCACCCATTCGCCGTGTTTGCGCGAGTAGTCGCGATAAAGCATCGAGGCGACGGCATCCACGCGCAGCCCATCGATGTGGAAGCGTTCAAGCCAGGCCAGCGCGCTGGCGATAAGGAACGCGGACACCTCGTTACGGCCGAGGTTGTAGATCAGCGTGTTCCAGTCCTGGTGGAAGCCCTCGCGCGGATCAGCGTGCTCATAGAGCGGCGTACCATCGAAGTGGGCCAGGCCATGGATATCGGTCGGGAAATGCGCGGGCACCCAGTCCACGATGACGCCCACGCCGGCCTCATGGCAACGATCGACGAAGCGCGCAAAGGCCTCGGGTGTGCCGAATCGTGAGGTCGGCGCAAACTGGCCCAGTGGCTGATAGCCCCACGAACCGCCGAAGGGGTGCTCGGAGACCGGCAGCAGTTCGATGTGCGAGAAGCCCATCCCTGCCACGTAGGGGATCAGGCGCTCGCCAATCTCATCCCAGTGCAGCTCCGCGCCATCCTTGCCGCGTAGCCACGAGCCTGGATGTAGTTCATAGATGGAGACTGGCGATCCCGCATGGTGCAGGCTGCCACGCTTGCGCAGCCACGCCTCGTCGGTCCAGCGGAAGGCTTCCGGGTCGGCAACGATCGACGCCGTGGCCGGCGGCAGTTCTGCGGCGAGCGCCACAGGGTCGGCTCGCTGGGTGAGCGAGCCATCAGCACCCCACACCTCGTACTTGTAACGCGCGCCGGGCAACAGGCCCGGGATGAAGAGCTCCCAGACACCTGCTGGTACGCGCTTACGCATCGGGTTACGGCGTCCATCCCAGCTATTGAAGTCGCCGGCCACGCTCACGCGCTGCGCATTGGGGGCCCACACCGCAAAGCGCACGCCGTGCACCCCATCCAGCGTGACCGGATGCGCGCCCAGGCAACGGAACAGCTCGATATGGGTACCATCGGACAAACGGCCGAGGTCCTCGTCGCCGAGCAAGGTGCCGAAGGCGTAAGGATCATGCGTTTCATGGCTGGCACCCGGCCAGCGCACGCGCAGGCGGTAGGCCACGCCGCCATCGACAAAGCCCGCGAACAGACCGCCATCGTGCACTTTGTGCAATACCGCCAGCACCTGCCCCGCCGCATCGATCGCCTCGACGCTTACGGCGCCCGGCTGCAGCGTACGCACGTTGCGCCGGCCATCGACATCGTGCGGCCCGAGCAGCGCGAAGGGATCGCCATGCCGGCCTTCGACAAGCGCGTCGGTGGCGGCACGATCGACCAACCCATGGGTGCGTGGATCAATCACGTATCCTCCTCCAGTTCCTGCACGGTATCGCCCTGGGCGGCATGCAGCAGGCCGCGCAACGGCACGTCGAGCCACGCCGGGCGGTTCGCGGCCTCGTAGCTCACCTCGTAGGCGGCCTTCTCGATCACGAACAGTTCGATCAGCGGCGCGAGTGCATCCGCGCTCACCCAGCGGACGGGTGCGGCATCGAGCACGGCGCGGTAGGCCTGCAGGAAGACCAGCGATGCGCGCTGGCGAAAGCGCGACAGGTAGTCACCGAAGCCGGGATCCTCGACCGGCGCGAAGCCGTCCTCGCCACGGCGCGCCATGGCCGCGGCATAGTCGAGCGAGCGCAGGAAGCCAGCTACGTCGCGCAGCGGCGTGCCCTTGCCGCGGCGCTCGGCGAGCGTTCGCGCGGGCTCGCCTTCGAAGTCGATGATGTACGCATCATCCTGCACGACAAGCACCTGACCCAGGTGGAAATCACCGTGCATGCGGGTGAGCAAGGCACCCGGACCGACCTTCGCCAGCCGGCCGACCCGATCCTCCAGCGCACCCGCCAGGCCACGCAGGGCCTCTACGTCCGAACGCAGCTCTTCCGTCATTTCCGAAACGTTATCGACCGCCAGCAAGGCGCGGCCGACCTCGGCGCGCACGCTGGCACGCCAGCCGTCGATCGTCTCTGCCATCGCCCGCTCGGGTTCAAACGCGGGAAGACCCGAGGGCTTCGCAAGCAAGGCATGCAATTCACCGAGGCGAGTGCCCACGGCGGCCGCGAATGCGTCGTAGCTGCTCTCGATCTCCGCCTGCCGATCTTCACCGGTCGCGTGGCTGTATTCGTCGTAACTACGCCGCAGGAAATCGAGCGTCCAGCGCCAGGCATCGCCCTGATTACGCAGAAAGCCCTGCAGCACGGCGATAGTCGTACGTTCACCCTGCGCACCGAGGCGTACCACTTCGCCTAACAGCGGCGACGTATTGGCGTAACCGTGTTCGGTAAGGAAGCGCCCCATTTCAACTTCGGGATTAATCCCCGCCGAGGTCCGCCGGAACAGCTTCAGCACGCCGGCGTCATGCAGGATCATCGAGCTGTTCGACTGTTCGCCCGCCAGCCAGCGGCTTTCAATCGCCACATCGAACGTCGTGGTATCGAACAAAGGCGTCTTCTCGAAGCGTACCGTGCCGTCATGCACCTTGATTTCGGCGCCATGGCGCAGGCCGATCAGCAGGCCCGACGCGAACTCGGGCAACGCGAAGCCATCGGTAAGTAAACCGATGCGACGACCGCGGCGTACGCGAGCCAGCGCCAGTTGCTGCGCACGCGCGTGCGGGCCGTCATCTTCCCAGGCGATGCCGACAGGCAGGCTGTAACGCTCCTTGCCGCCATCGGCCAGCGTGGCCTCGACCTCGGTCAGGATCAGGTCGTCGCCGCGATCCGGCCACGGTGCCGCATACAACACATGCACTGACTCGATACCGCGATCCTTCGCCGCGAACCAGCGGCGCACCGCGAGGTAACCCGGCAGCACCTGCTTTTCGATGACACCACGGTGGTGTTCCATGACCGGGCCTTCCACCAGCGCACCACGGACGACCAGGGTCTCGTAATCGGGCAGCGGTTCGGCCGGCACTTCGTGCCATTCCGGCATCTGCGCATTCGGGCACAACTGGAACGCGTAGAACCCGTACGGTGGCACGGTCAAAAGATAAGGCAACTGGCCGACCGGCGGGAACGACGTGCCGCCCACGATATCGACCGGCACCTGGCCGTCGAACGAGGCGAGGTCAAGCTCCACCGCTTGCAGCGTGCGCGACATATTGGCCACGCACAGCACGTGCTCGCCACCGAACTCGCGCAGGTAGGCCAACACCTTGCGGTTGCCCGGGTACAGGAACTTCAGCGCACCGCGGCCGAAGGCCTTGTAGCGGTTGCGCACGGCGAGCATGCGACGCGTCCAGTTCAGCAGCGAATGCGGATCGCGCTGCTGCGCTTCCACGTTGATGGCCTGGAACCCGTAAAGGGGATCCATGATCGGCGGCAATACCAGACTGGCCGGATCGGCGCGGGAAAAACCACCGTTACGATCGACCGACCACTGCATAGGCGTCCGCACGCCATCGCGATCACCCAGGTGAATGTTGTCACCCATACCGATCTCATCGCCGTAATACAGCACCGGCGTACCCGGCATCGTCAACAGCAACGAATTCATCAGCTCGATACGGCGACGGTCGCGTTCCAGCAAGGGAGCGAGACGCCGGCGGATACCGAGGTTGATGCGGGCACGACGATCCGCGGCATAGGTCTGCCACAGGTAATCGCGCTCATTGTCGGTGACCATCTCGAGGGTGAGCTCGTCATGGTTGCGCAGGAAGATCGCCCACTGGCAGTTCTCCGGGATCGCCGGGGTCTGCCGCATGATGTCGGTGATCGGGAAACGATCCTCGCGCGCGATGGCCATGTACATGCGTGGCATCAGCGGGAAATGGAACGCCATGTGGCATTCATCGCCGTTGCCGAAGTAGTCCTGGGTGTCTTCCGGCCATTGGTTGGCCTCGGCCAGGAGCATGCGGTCCGGGTAATGCTGATCGATCTCCGCACGCATCAGCTTCAGGATGTTGTGCGTCTCGGGCAGGTTCTCGTTATTGGTGCCCTCGCGCTCGATCAGGTAAGGCACCGCATCGAGGCGCAGGCCATCCACGCCCATGTCCAGCCAGAAATGCATCACATCCATGACCGCCTTGAGCACGGCGGGGTTATCGAAATTCAGGTCGGGCTGGTGCGAGAAAAAGCGATGCCAGAAGTACTGGCCAGCCACCGCGTCCCAGGTCCAGTTCGATTTCTCGGTATCCAGGAAGATGATGCGAGTGCCGTCGTAAGCCTGGTCGGTGTCGGACCAGACGTAGAAGTTGCGGGCCGCGGAGCCCTTCTTCGCATGCCGCGCACGCTGGAACCATGCGTGCTGGTCGCTGGTGTGGTTGATGACCAGTTCGGTGATGACACGCAGGTTGCGCTTGTGCGCTTCGGTGATGAAACGCTTGACATCGCCGAGCTTGCCGTAATCCTCGTGCACCGCCTTGTACTCGGCGATGTCGTAACCATCGTCGCGCCGCGGGCTGGGATAGAACGGCAGCAGCCACAGCGTGTTCACGCCGAGGTCGGCGATGTAGTCGAGCTTATCGATCAGGCCTTGGAAGTCACCGACGCCGTCGTCGTTGGCATCGAAGTAGGACTTCAGGTGCACCTGGTAGATGATCGCGTCCTTGTACCAGAGCGGATCTTTCGAGAACTCCGGTGCCTTCGCGTGTTTCGTGGCTTTGCCGCGTGTTGCCATGGATCAGACTCCGGGTAGCCGCACATGCCAGATCGCATACGGCTGGCCAAGGCCAAGCCAGACATGCTGTTCCGGACCGCGCCAGGCGATGGGTTGGGTATGCAGGAGGTCGTGGATATCGAGCGCGTCACTGGGGCCATAGCCCCAGTCGCCGAGCGGAAGGGTCAGGTCCGCGGCCTGCGCGTTATGCGGGTCCATGCTGATCGCGACCAGCACGACGTCATCGCCCGTGCGCTTTTCAAAGAACAGCACCTGGTCGTTGTTCGCAGGCAGGAAGCGCACGCCGAGGTGCGATTGCAAGGCGGGGTGCGCGCGACGGATCAGGTTGAGCTGGGTAATCTCGGCAACGATGTTACCCGGTGCATTGAAGTCGCGGATGCGGATCTCGTACTTCTCGGAATCGAGGTACTCCTCTTTGCCCGGCATCGGCGCCGACTCGCAGATCTCGAAGCCGGAGTACATACCCCACAGCCCGGACAGGGTGGTGGCCAGCGCGGCACGGATCAGGAAGCCAGGCCGCCCCGAGGTTTGCAGGAAGTACGGATCGATATCCGGCGTGTTGACGAAGAAGTTGGGTCGGAAGAAGTCCTTCGGCGCGGTCGTCGTCAGTTCGGTCAGATAATCGATGAACTCCTGCCTGGAGTTACGCCAGGTGAAGTAGGTGTATGACTGGCTGAAGCCCACCTTGGCCAGCCGGTACATCGGTTTGGGCCGGGTGAACGCTTCGGAGAGGAACAGCGCGTCCGGATACTTCGCGCGCACCCGGGCGATCATCCATTCCCAGAAGGGAAAGGGCTTGGTATGCGGGTTATCCACGCGGAACGTGCGCACGCCCTCGCCCGCCCAGAACAGCACCGCATCACACAGCGCCTGCCACAACGAAGGGATCGCCCCCTCCGCGTAGAAATCGACATTGACGATGTCCTGGTATTTCTTGGGTGGGTTCTCGGCGTACTTGATGCTGCCATCCGGACGCCAGTCGAACCACTCCGGGTGTTCTTTCAGCCATGGATGGTCCTGCGAGCACTGGATCGCGAAATCCAGGGCCAGTTCCAGGCCGTGCTCGCGCGCCGCGTCGCGCAGGGCGCGGAAATCGTCGAACGTGCCGAGCTGCGGGTGGATCGCGGTATGCCCGCCCTCCTCCGAGCCGATCGCATACGGACTACCCGGGTCGTCGGGTCCGGGGGTCAGCGTGTTGTTCGGCCCTTTGCGAAACGCGTTGCCGATCGGATGGATCGGCGGGAAGTACAGCACATCGAAACCCATGTCGCGGATAGCCGGCAGGCGCGCGATCGTGTTGCGGAAGGTGCCGTGCTTCGCCTTGTCGGCGGTCATGCTGCGCGGAAACAGTTCATACCAGCTCGCGAACATCGCTTCGCGGCGGTCGACTTCAAGGAGGTACGCCTGGCTGACCGTGGCGCGGATGCGCGGATCGGTCACCGCCATCAGCTCCACCGAGGTGTCGGCGAGCAAGAGTTCGACGCGTTCGTCGCCTTCGGCTTTTGCTACCGCCGCAGCGAGGTTGCGCAGCGCCTTGGCCTTCGGGCCCGCCGCGTCCTTCGCGCGAGCCTCCACCATCAGGCGACCTTCCTCCAGCTCGAGCTTCACGTCGACGCCCGCGGCGTGCTTCACTTCGAGCTCGTGATGATAGCTGCCGTAGGGATCGTGCCAGGCTTCGATCTGGAATTCGTGGCGGCCAATGCGCACAGGGGTGAAGGTGGCCGTGTAGATGTCGTTGTTGACCGGTTCAAGCGTGATTTCGCGCCAGGCCTTCTCATCGACGGCGCGGTAGCGCAAGCGCGCCGCCAGCACCTCGTGTCCATCGACAAAGATGTCGGCCGTCACCGTGATCGGCTGGCCGACCACGCGTTTCACCGGAAACTGACCGCCGTCGACGCTGGGCTGTACGTTTTCAATCGCGACCCGTGGCCCCTTCGTGGCCGTGCCGAGCGCTTCTTTCTGCGCCGAGGCACCGAGCTTGCGTTTGGCCGGCGTGCCGGGTGTGCCCGTGAGGGTGAGTACCGCGCCTGGATCGAGAGTCACGCTATCTCCCTGGTCAAATAACTTGCGCCCGTCCGGAGTGGTCCAGGGCATGAAGTGGCTGGCGGCACCCGCGAGTGCCTCACCCGCGGTCACCCGTACGTCGCGATCCAGCGAAGCATTGATGAGGGTCAGCGTGGCGCGCGCCGCGGTGCGCGAGTCAGCGCCGTCAATGCTGAGGAAGGTAGCGACGCCGCCGTGCGCGTGGATGAGCGGTACGCCAGGGACATCTTCGCCAACCGCGCGGTTGGCAGTCTTAACCGCCTCGGTGAGGTTCGCCGCGGCGTGCATGGCAAGATCTTTCGGCGCGATGGGCGTCCCGCGACGCGGGTCGAGCGCGTCGTGCACCGCGTACTCGAAGCCCATGGGCATCAACCAGCCCGCCGGTGCCGTCGCCGCGAACGCGATAGCACGCCGATACGCGTGATCGAGCTGGTTCTCTTCGCCCAGTTCATCGCCAAGGCGCGTGGCGAACGGTTCCTCGGTACAACCGAGTGCCGGCGCCACGGCGTGCAAACGGCTGGCTTCTTCGGCAAACCACGGGGCGCGGAAGTCCCACCATGCCGACGAGTTCACGACGGCATCGAAACCGGCCCCCGCCAGCGCGGCAAGCTCATCCGCCGTGCAGCCCGGCGTCCACGCCACGAAACCGACACCGGGCGATTCCGCGTGCACGGCATCGATCAGGCCGCGCCACAACGAAGCGCGAAGGCGCTGTGGATGCATGAGGCGAAAGCCAAGCACGCCCGCTTTCGCCCAACGGCGCAGCCGCTCGATCCACCATTGTGTCGCCGCCTGGGCCACGTCGGGGTCGTTGAGCCGCCAGCGCACGCTATCGCTTTCGCTCGGTGTCCAGCGTGGATCGGGGGTGCCGTGCTCGGTCGCAACGGGGCGAAACCAGCTGGGATTCGCCTGGCGCACGGGCGCATCGGAAGCCAGCTCGTCCAGTGGCAAGTCGAGCCACAGTTCGAGATTCCTTGCGCGGGACGCTTTGGCGAGTTGCTCCAGCCGCGTCGTCGCATCGCCGTCCGCGCGAAGCGCGGGGTTCATCCGGTCGAAATCCCGCGTGACAAACACATCGCCGGCAGGCGAGGTTTCGAACGGAGGGGCAATGAGCAGTTGCCGGAAGCCGAGCTCCGCGGCGTGATCTATCCACGCATTCCACCCGGTCATCGGGCCGGCTAGCAGCGGATGCAGGTAATAAATGCAGAAAGGCGCACGCATGCTGGCCGACATTGCCTCGTGTTCCGCTGGGGATTAGACACAAGCATGCCGGGCCAGATGTGTGCATCGTGCCAATGAACCCGGACACGCGAAGCAGTGACATTGGCGCAGATGGGTGTTGCTATTTCGTGAATGCCGCTCGCAAATAACCTTTCAAGCAGCAACGACACCTGTAGGAGCGCGCTTGCGCGCGATGGGTGCTCGAGGCAAGGCCCATCGCGCGCAAGCGCGCTCCTACAGTGAGCGGGGTCGTGGGGGGTGAGGCAGGAGCTATCGCGCGCAAGCGCGCTCCTACACAGTTCGGCTTATTGGCCGAACTTGATTTCTTCGCCTTCGTGGCCGCGATCCCAGCCACGTAGCTCATCGCGGATATGGGCGATGCGCTGGCGGCCGAGGGCGTTGCGCTCCTCGTCCAGGACCAGGCCATCGAGCAGCTCGGCCAGGCGCTGGGCGGTGGGCAGCATCGCGTCCCATGCATCCAGTGCGGCCACCGGGCCGGGTAGCGCCATGAAGAACGACAGACCCGGGGTCTGCATGGTGGCGACGCGGGTCATGTCGAAATTGCCCGGTTTCACCAGGTTGGCCACGCTGAAGATCGGGCCCTTTTCCGGGTGGCCATCCACCAGGCGGTGGTAAATACCCATGTCACCGAATTCCAGGCCAGCCTTCTCGGCGGCCACGACCAGGTCCGAGCCCTGGAAGCGCTGGCCTTCGCGCGAGACCACGTAGAGGCTGACGATACGTTCCACCGGCGCGTTGCCGGGGCGGCGGCCCAGGTCGGAGCGCGGCGGAGCCTTGGGCGGCGCCACCGGCGCGGGAGGCGCCGCTGGGGTCACGGGTGCCGGCGGCGGAGGCGCGGCGGCGGCAGGACGCGGGGGCGCAGGCTCGTCCAGCTCGAACGGCAGGTCCAGATCGATACGGGGCTCGGTGCGCTGGCCAGGCCGCGGTGCGAGTTCATCGGGTTCGATGGCGGGAGCGGCTTGCTTGCGATCGCCGGACATCGACGCACCCAGCCGTTCCAGCTCCGCGCGGAGGTCGACATCCAGCTCGCCCTGCTTCGGCGAAGGCCGGAACAGCGGATCGTTGGCATCTTCGTCGCGGCTATCAGCCCGCTCGTCACGCGCATCGAAACGGTCGTTGAAACCATCGTTCTCGAAGCGCTCGTTGTCGCGGGCACTGAACGAGAGGCTGTCGTCCGATACCGGTTCCTCGCCACCGAACACCGGCTCGCGGCGCTCCCGGCGCGGCTCAGGCTGCTCGGGCACCGGCTTGCGGCGGCCCTGCTCCTTGCGCGGCTGGCCGAACAGCCAGATCAGAACGAGCACGACAACACCGACGAAGAGCATCGGGATGCCGACAGCAGGGTTCCAGGCGAGGCCGATGGCGGGATTCATGGCGCGGTAGTTCCTTTGCTAATGCTTAAGCGACGCCGACGAGCTTCGATGCCTCGGCCAGGTCGACCTGGACGAGGCGCGATACGCCGGGCTCGCGCATGGTAACGCCGCACAACTGGTGTGCGGCCTCCATCGTGGCCTTGTTATGGCTGACGAAGATAAATTGCACCTTTTCGCTCATTTCACGGACCATCGCCGAGAAGCGCCCCACGTTGGCCTCATCCAGCGGCGCATCCACCTCGTCCAGCAGGCAGAAGGGCGCGGGGTTGAGTCCAAAGATAGCGAAGACGAGTGATACCGCGGTGAGCGCCTTCTCGCCGCCCGAAAGCAGCGTGATGTTGGAGACGCGCTTACCCGGGGGGCGCGCCATGATGGCCACGCCGGTATCGAGCAGGTCTTCACCGGTGAGTTCGAGGTACGCGTGGCCACCGCCGAACAGGCGCGGGAACAGCTCCTGCACGCCGGCATTGACGCGGTCGAAGGTTTCCTTGAAACGCTGGCGGGTTTCGCGGTCGATCTTTTTGATCGCGCCTTCCAGGGTTTCCATCGCGCTGGTGAGGTCGGTGAGCTGCGCGTCGAGGTATTCCTTGCGCTGCGACTGCTCGGCGTGTTCCTGGATCGCGGCAAGGTTTACCGGCTCCAGGCGGGCGATCTTCACGGCCAGGTCGGCCAGCTGGGTTTGCCAGGACGACGGCTCGGCGTCCTCGGCCAGTTCGGCCAGCAACGGTTCGAGCTCCAGGCCCGACGCGGTGATCGCCTGTGCGAGCTGTTCGGCACGCAGTTGCAGGGCCTGCGCGGCGAGACGCTTTTCTGCCACGTTTTCGCGCACCTGGCTGAGCACGTGCTCGACCCGCTGGCGTTCCTGCTCGAGGCGGCGGAACTCCGCATCGCAGTCTTCCAACGCGCGGCGCGCTTCCACCAGTTGCTTGTCGACCAGCAGGCGCTGGTCGAGGTAGGTCTGCCGCTCTTCTTCGAGTTCGGCGATCGGGTCGCTGCCGGCCGCCAGTTGCTCGTCGATTTCATCACGGCGCATCGTCACCTGGCGCAGCTGGTTATCCAGGCGGGCGAGCGCCTGCTCCAGCGAGGTGAGCGCGGCGCGCTTCGATTCCATGCTGAGCGCCAGCTGGTGCGACTGGTCGGCCGCTTCACGCGCATTCATGCGCGCTTCTTCGCGCGATTCGAGCAGTTCGCGGCGCTCGTTTTCGAGACCACGGCGCTCGTCTTCGCGATCGCCCATGTGGCCGACGGCCTCATCAAGGCGGCCGCGCGCTTCACGGGTCTGGCCTTCGAGCTCATCGAGCTGCTCGACAAGCGTGCTGATTTCGCCGCCGACCTTCTCGGCACGCGCGCGTGCGGTTTCCATCTTGCCGCGGTGGCTCTGCAACTGGCCGGCGAGTTCGGAGAGGCGGCGGTGCGCGGCGTACAGGTCGCGCTGCGCGTCATCGCGCTGGCGTTCGGTTTCAAACTTGCTCGTGCGCAGCTCTTCAAGCTGTTCGGTGCGCTCTTCGATGGTCGCTTCGAGGCTTTCGATCTGTTCGGCGAGCTGGCGGATATCGCGCTCGCGGGCGAGCACGCCGACCTGGTTGCCCTGCGCGCGGAGTACGCGGGTCCAGCCTGGGCCCATCCATGCGCCGTCGCGGGTGATCACCGACTGGCCGGCGGCGAGCGAGCCCGCGCGGGCCGCTGCCGCTTCCACCGAATCGGCGACAAAGACGTTCGACAGCAAGGCGACGGCGGCCGCGGGACCGCGCACGTAGGCGGCCAGCGTACCGGCCGTACCTGGGCCACCCTTCTCGCTGGCGAACAGCGCGACGTCGGCCTCGCCCAGCGCATCGAATTCAGGTGCGAGCGCCGCCGGTGAGTCAACCAGCACGCCATCGAGGACCCCGGCCAGCACGGTTTCCACGGCGGATTCGTAGCCGGCATCCACCTGCAGCGATTCGCCAAGGCGGCGCGCATCGGCGAGGCCGAGGCGCTTCAGCCAACCGGTGGCAGCGGATTCTTCCTGGCCCAGGGCCGCGGTCTGCAGGGCCTCGAGCGAGGCCTGGCGACCGCGTGCTGTCTGCAACTGCTGGCGGGCATCGTTGAGCGCCGATTGCACCTGGCGCTCATCGTCGAGCACGCGCTCGTAGGCGACCTTGTGCTGGTCAAGCACGCCACCGAGCTGTTCGACGCGCTCGCGCTGGGTATCGTGTTCGGTATCGAGCTGCTCCGAAGCGGCATCGAGCGCGGCAACGTCGGTGGCCTTCTGCTCGGTCTCCAGCGCTTCACGACGCCGGGCGAGGTCGACCGCCTGGCGATCAAGGTAGGCCAGCTTGGTCCGCTCGACGTCCGCCGCGCGGGTGGATTCGGAGGCGCCACGGGTGTGCGTATCCCAACGCTGCTGCCAGTCGGCCAGGCGCGATTCGGTGGCGCGCTGCGCCTCGCCCGTCTCGTCCTGGATCTGCTGCAGGGATTCCAGCTTCGGCTCACCCTCGGCCAGGGCCATGCGCAGGGTTTCCACCTGCTCGCGGTCGGCCTCGATGTGCCCGTTCAGTTCGCCCAGCTCGCGATCCGTCTCGGCCTTTGACCGGGTCAGGCGCTCGGAGAGGTCACGGTTGTGCCGTACCTGCTGTTCGACACGGGCGATCTCAGCGCCGACCTTGTACACCTCGGCCTGCACCTGGTTCAGGTGTTCGGTGGCGCCCTGGTGGCGC
The DNA here is from genome assembly GCF_036500425.1 of Luteibacter sp. GTDB lineage: Bacteria > Pseudomonadota > Gammaproteobacteria > Xanthomonadales > Rhodanobacteraceae > Luteibacter. The sequence continues at coordinate 35,613 of NZ_DASYCB010000017.1, read as the reverse complement.
TCGCGCACCGTTTCCATCTGCGCCTCGACCTGGCGCTGGGTCGCGGTGTGCTTCTCAATCTCGATTTCGTATTCGCGCAGGCCCGAACCTTCGCCCTGGCGCTGGCGATCGAGCGTGCGGTACTCGAGAGCGCGCAGTTCGGCTTCGCGGCGGGTCTGCTCGTCCTTGAAGCCCTTCCAGCGCTCGGCGGCGCGCGCCTGGCGGTTCAGGTGGTCGAGCTGCTTTTCGACTTCGTCGCGCACGTCACGTACGCGGTCGAGGTTCTCGCGGGTCGCCTTGATGCGGCTCTCGGTTTCCTTGCGGCGCTCCTTGTACTTGGAGATGCCGGCGGCCTCTTCCAGGTGGGTGCGCAGCTCTTCAGGAGCGGCTTCGATGATCTGGCTGATCATGCCCTGCTCGATGATCGAGTAGGAACGCGGGCCCAGGCCGGTGCCGAGGAACAGGTCGGTGATGTCGCGGCGGCGGCAGCGCGCGCCATTCAGGTGGTACGACGACTGGCCATCGCGGCTGACGATGCGCTTCACCGAGATCTCGGCGAAGCTGGCGTACTCGCCCTGGATGGTGCCGTCGGCGTTATCGAAGATGAGTTCAACCGCGGCCTGGCCTACCGGCTTGCGTGAACTCGATCCGGAGAAGATGACGTCGGTCAGCGAATCGCCGCGCAGGCGGCTGGCCGCGGATTCGCCCATCACCCAGCGGATGGCGTCGATGATGTTCGACTTGCCACAGCCGTTCGGACCGACGACGCCGGTCATATTGGTGGGCAGGTGCAGCGTGGTGGGGTCCACGAAGGACTTGAATCCCGCCAGCTTGATCGTGGTCAGACGCATGTTTGGTTCCGTTGGACGCGGCCGTGGGCTCCGGTCGGGAGCCACCCCCTGGCTAATCAGTCACTTTGCCAAAGGGGTCACCCGGGCGCAATACGCGAAATGACACGAAGATCATAGCGTAACCTGCTGATTGTAGGAGCGCGCTTGCGCGCGATGGGGCTTGAGGCGGCCTTCATCGCGCGCAAGCGCGCTCCTACAGGTCATTCGCCGGGGGCTTTGGCGTCGATCGAGAGGGCGTGGATGCCGTCGGGCATCATGTCGCCGAGGGCCTCGTAGACCATCCGGTGGCGCTGGATTGGGTTCTTCCCGGCAAAGGCCGGGCTGACGATCCGGGCGAAGAAGTGCCCTTTGCCCTCGCCCGAGTGGCCGGCATGCTTGTGCCCCTCATCGATCACATCCAGCGCGACCGGCGCCAGCGCCTCGGTCAGGCGTTGGCGGATGCGTTCGACCTTCTCGACAGTCACGGCAGCACGATGCGGAGGGGACGCACGGTCACCTCCTTGTAGACGCCGGCCGTGATGTACGGGTCCGCATCGGCCCAGGCCTGGGCGGCTTCAAGGCTTTCGAACTCGGCCACGATCAGGCTACCGGTAAAACCAGCCTCGCCCGGATCCTCGGCGTCGATGGCCGGGAACGGGCCGGCCAGCTTCAGCCGGCCCTCTTCCTTGAGCGCCACGAGGCGGGCGACATGAGCCGGACGCACCGACATGCGGTTCTCCAGCGAATTCGGGTGATCGATACCGGTGATGGCGTAGAACATGAGATCAGGCCTCGGGGCGCATGGTCGGGAACAGCAGGACGTCGCGGATGGACGACGAGCCAGTGAGCAGCATTACCAGGCGATCGATGCCGACGCCCAGGCCGCCGGTGGGCGGCAGGCCGACTTCGAGTGCGCGGATGTAATCGGCGTCGAAGTGCATGGCTTCGTCATCGCCGGCGTCCTTGGCATCCACCTGGGCCTGGAAGCGCGCGGCCTGGTCTTCCGAGTCGTTGAGCTCGGAGAAGCCGTTCGCGATTTCCTTGCCGTTGATGAACAGCTCGAAGCGATCGGTGATGCCCTTGTCGGTATCGCTTTCGCGGGCGAGCGGCGAGACTTCGACCGGGTGGTCGGTAATGAAGGTGGGCTGGACCAGGGTGTGTTCTACCGTGGCCTCGAAGATCTCGAGCAGCAGCTTGCCCCAGCCGTACGACGGCTTGGCGTTGATGCCGAGGCGCTTCGCGTGGGCAGCCATCGCCTCGCGGTTGCGCAGGTCGGCCGGCTTGATCTCCGGGTTGAGTTCGAGCACGGCATCTTCCATGCGCCAGCGGCGGAACGCCGGGCCCACGTCGATCGTCGCGCCATCCCATTCGATCGCGGTGTTGCCAATGACCTCGGCGGCGGCCGAACGGATAAGGCCCTCGGTGAGGTCCATGATCTCGTGGTACGTGGCGTAGGCCTGGTACAGCTCGAGCATGGTGAACTCGGGATTGTGCCGGGTGGACACGCCCTCGTTGCGGAAGTTGCGATTGATCTCGTAGACGCGGTCGAAGCCGCCCACGGTCAGGCGCTTCAGGTAGAGCTCCGGCGCCACGCGCAGGAACAACGGGATATCGAGCGCGTTGTGGTGCGTGGTGAACGGACGCGCGGTGGCGCCACCCGGGATCACGTGCATCATGGGGGTCTCGACCTCCATGAAGCGGCGCGGCTTGTCTTCGAGCCAGCGACGAATGTGGCTGACGATCTTCGAGCGCAGCTGGAAGGTGCGGCGCGCTTCCTCGGTCACGATGAGATCGACGTAGCGCTGGCGGTAGCGCTGTTCCACGTCGGCCATGCCGTGATGCTTGTCCGGCAGGCCGCGCAGCGACTTGGTCAGCAGGCGCAGGCCTTCGACCTTGACAGACAGCTCGCCGGTCTTGGTCCGCATCAGGAGGCCAGTGGCGCCGACGATATCGCCGAGGTCCCAGCGCTTGAACGCGTTGTAGACCTCTTCGCCCACCGTGCCCTGGTGGATGAACAGCTGGATACGGCCGGTGCCATCCTGCAGCGTGACGAAGCTGACCTTGCCCTGGCCGCGGCTGAGCAGGATGCGCCCGCCGATGGCCACCTGGCGCGGCGCGCCCTCGATAGCTTCGGCCGTCCAGGTGTCCTTGTCCTCGAACTCCGCCTGCAGGTCGCCCGCGAAGCTATCGACCTTGAAGTCGTTCGGGTAGGCGATGCCCTGCTCGCGCAGCGCTTTGAGTTTCTCGCGGCGTTCGGCAATCAGTCGGTTTTCGTCAGAGGTGCCGGTGGTGTCGTCGCGGATTTCGTCAGTCATGGCTTCGCTTGGGTTTCGTTCGGGGAACGGGGGCGCCCATGCGCCCCCGGTGTCACGGCATTACGCGTCGAGGCGTTTCGAACCGGCTTCCAGGCCCGCCTTCAGGCTGCCTTCGACGAATTCATCGAGGTCGCCATCCAGCACCTTCTGCGTATCCGAACGCTCGATGCCGGTGCGCAGATCCTTGATGCGCGACTGGTCGAGCACGTAGTTGCGGATCTGGCTGCCCCAGCCGATGTCGGACTTGGTGGCTTCCAGCGCATCCCTTTCGACGTTGCGCTTCTGCACTTCCAGCTCGTACAGCTTCGCTTTCAGCATTTTCATCGCGCGATCGCGGTTGGCATGCTGGCTACGCTCGGTCTGGCAGGCCACGACCGTGTTGGTCGGGATGTGCGTGATACGCACGGCCGATTCGGTCTTGTTCACGTGCTGGCCGCCCGCGCCCGACGAACGGTAGACATCCGTGCGCAGGTCAGCCGGGTTGATGTCGATCTCGATGTTGTCATCGACTTCCGGCGACACGAACACCGAGGTGAAGCTGGTGTGGCGGCGGTTGTCGGAGTCGAACGGGCTCTTGCGCACCAGGCGATGCACGCCGATCTCGGTTTTCAGCCAGCCGTAGGCGTAATCGCCTTCCACGCGGAACGTGGCGGACTTGATGCCCGCGACATCGCCGCCGGAGACTTCCATCAGCTCGGCCTTCCAGCCCCGCGATTCAGCCCAGCGCAGGTACATGCGCAGGAGGATTTCCGCCCAGTCCTGGGCCTCGGTACCGCCGGCACCGGCCTGGATATCGACGAAGGCAGCGGAGTTGTCGAGTTCGCCGGAGAACATGCGCTGGAATTCCAGCTTGCTGATCCGGGTGTCGACCTTGTTCACATCATCGACCACCGACAGCACCGTGGCCTCATCGCCATCGGCGGCGGCCATCTCGAGCAGTTCCTTCGCGTCTTCCAGCGAGGCGGACATCTCTTCGATGCCGGTGACGATGGTATCGAGCTGGGCGCGTTCGCGGCCCAGGTCCTGTGCGCGCTTCGGGTCATCCCAGACGTTAGGGCTCTCGAGCTCGCGGTTGACTTCCTCTAGCCGTTCTTTCTTGACGGCGTAGTCAAAGATACCCCCTAAGCGACTCGACGCGGCCCTTGAGGTCCGCGATCTGCGCGAGGATCGGATTGGTCTCGATCATGGTTGGTGCCTGCTATGCGGCGCGGGACGCGCCGGCTAAAGAGGCTGATCTTACCAAAATCCGCCATGGCCTTGGGCACAAACCGTCCACCCCTGTAGGAGCGCGCTTGCGCGCGATGGGTGCTCGCGACACCCCCAATCGCGCGCAAGCGCGCTCCTACACGAGCCGGGGCGCCTTCAGGCTGGCAGGGATTCGCGGTGAATGCCGCGGACGGCCCGGCCGGAGGGGTCGGCCGCGGCGGCGAAGGCCGGATCCCAGGCCAGGGCCGCCGGGGAGGAGCAGGCGATGGACTTGCCGCCCGGCACGGTGGCCGCGGCGGCCTCGCCCGGGAAGTGCTTCTCGAAGATCGTCCGATAGAAGAAGGCCTCCTTGGTCGAGGGGGTGTTCATCGGGAAACGGGCCGCCGCCGCGGCGAACTCGCGGTCACTGACCATCGCTTCGGCATGGGCCTTCAGCCCATCGATCCAACCGTACCCTACCCCGTCGCTGAACTGCTCCTTCTGCCGCCACAGGATCGCTTCGGGCAGAGCACCCTCGAACGCCTCGCGCAGGATGCCCTTCTCGATGCCTTTGCGGGCCACCATTTTCGCTTCAGCGTCGAAAGCCATGGCCAGCTCAAGAAACTCGGTATCGAGGAACGGCACGCGGGCCTCGATACCCCAGGCGGCCATGGATTTGTTGGCGCGCAGGCAATCGTAATAGTGCAGCGCATCGAGCTTGCGCACGGTTTCCGCGTGGAATTCGCGCGCGTTCGGGGCCTTGTGGAAGTACAGGTAGCCACCGAACACTTCGTCGGAGCCTTCGCCGGAGAGCACCATCTTCACGCCCATGGCCTTGATCCGGCGAGCGAGCAAGAACATGGGCGTGGAGGCGCGGATCGTCGTGACGTCGTAGGTTTCGATGTGCCTGATCACTTCCGGCAACGCGTCCAGGCCCTCCTCGAAGGTGTAAACGAAGCCGTGGTGGACCGTACCCAGCGCCTCCGCCGCCACCTGGGCAGCCTTCAGGTCGGGCGAACCGTCCAGGCCGATCGCGAAGGAATGCAGGCGCGGCCACCAGGCCTCGTCGCGGTCGTCATCTTCGATGCGGCGGCGGGCGAACCCGGCGGCCACCGCGGCCACGAGCGAGGAATCCAGTCCTCCTGAAAGGAGCACACCATAGGGCACGTCCGTCATCATCTGGCGATGCACGGCGGCTTCAAAAGCAGCGCGCAGGTCACGGGGCTCGATCGTCTTGCCTGCGGTCACGTCATAGTCACGCCAGGTCGGGGTCCAGTAGCGCGTGGTTTCACCGGTGGCGCTATCGTAAACGTGGCCGGGCGGGAACGGCGCGACGTCGGCACAGGTGCCCACCAGCGACTTCATTTCCGAGGCCACGCACAAACGGCCCTGGCGATCATGGCCCCAATACAGCGGGCAGACGCCCACCGGATCGCGCGCGATCAGGACGCGCCGCTTCGCGGCATCCCATAGCGCGAAGGCGAAAATGCCGTTGAGCTTGCCGAGGAAATCGCTGCCGTGCTCGCGATACAAGGCGTTGATGACCTCGCAGTCCGAGCCGGTGGTGAATGCGTAGGCGCTGGCGGCGCGCAGCTCACGGTGGTTGTAGATCTCACCGTTCACGGCCAGGGCGAGCTCGCCATCGGTCGAGCGCAGCGGTTGGGCGCCGCTGGCCGGATCAACGATGGCGAGGCGCTCGTGGACGAGGATGGCACCGTCGTCCAGGTACACGCCACTCCAGTCGGGTCCGCGATGACGCTGCCGTTGCGAGAGCTCCATGGCCTGCGTGCGCAGAGCCTGGAGGTCATCGCCGGCCGTGAGGCCGAACATTCCGAAGATCGAACACATGGGCCTTACTCCTGTGGTACCGATGGCTGGAAGGGGAACGATGAAATCAGGACAAAGAAAAAGGCCCGCCTTTGTGGGGCGGGCCTTTCGTGATTCCGGTGGTTTCAGTTGCAACCGCCTACACGCCGACCCTCCCGAATGAACGGGCATTATTGGTATTGGCGTTATTGGCGGCGATGCGAATCATGGCCCGACTAAATCACGTTTCCTGATGCGGTGCAATAGGCGATTTTCGGTCCCTGACCTCGTCCTTGTAGGAGCGCGCTTGCGCGCGATGGGGGTTTGCGGCAAGACCCATCGCGCGCAAGCGCGCTCCTACAAGGTGGCCGTCGCGCGTTTCGCAAGGCGGCGGTTACATCGCGGCGAGTTTTTCCACGGTGCGGCGGTAGTCGGTGGCGGCGCGGGCCTCGGCGAGGTGGGCGTGATCGCGAACGCGCCAGCTGCCGCCGACCATGACGTCGCGCACGAGCGGTGTGTTTCCCGCGAAGAGGAAGGTATCGATCACGTCTGCTTCGTCGCGCGCGGCGAGTAGCGGCGATCGATCGTCGAGCACGAGCAGGTCCGCGCGGGCGCCCTGCCCCAGCCGCGCGATATCTGCGCCCGCAGCGCGCCTTCCCCCCTCGAGCGTGCGCTGCCACAAGGCGACGCCGGTACTCTCTTCCGGCTTGCGCGAGGCGACGTTGCGATGGCGCGTCACCAGGCGCTGGCCATATTCAAGCCAGCGCAGTTCTTCGACCGGCGACACGGAAATATGCGAATCCGAACCAATGCCGAACGTACCGCCGGCGTCAATGAAATCCGCCAACGGGAACAAACCATCGCCCAGGTTGGCCTCCGTCGTCGGACACAAGCCGGCAACCGCGCCGCTCTGCGCAATGCGCTTTGTTTCATGCCCGGTGAGGTGGGTGGCATGGACCAGGGTCCAGCGTTCATTGACGTCGGCGTGATCGAGCAACCATTCGACCGGACGCGCACCGCGGACGGCGAGGCAATCCTGCACTTCGCCGATCTGCTCGGCGATATGAATGTGGATCGGCATGCCCTGGGCGATGCCCGTGGCCAGCACCGAGCGCATGGCGTCTTCCGGGACCGCACGCAACGAGTGCAGCGCGATGCCTATTTTCAGCATGTCATCCTGCATCGGAACGAGCCGCTCAAGCAACGCTACGTACTGGCCGACATCGTGGCGGAAGCGCTGCTGGCGTTCATTGAGCGGGCGACCATCGAAGCCGCCGGTCATGTAAAGGACGGGCAACAAGGTCAGGCCGATGCCCGCCTCCTTCGCCGCCTCGATCAACGCCAGCGACATCGCGGCCGGATCGGCGTACGGCACGCCCCGGGGGCCGTGGTGCAGGTAGTGGAATTCGCAGACCTGGGTGTAACCCGCCTTCACCATTTCGACATAAAGCTGGGTAGCGATGGCCTTCAGGTCATCGGGATTGATCGCCTCGGCGAAGGTGTACATCGTTTCGCGCCAGGTCCAGAAGCTGTCCTCGCCCGGGCCGCGGCGCTCGGCCAGGCCAGCCATGGCGCGCTGGAAGGCATGCGAATGCAGGTTGGGCATGCCTGGCAGCACAAACCGGCCAATACGCTCGCCGGCCTCGCCATTGCGCGCGGCGAACCGGCCCTCCTTGATGGCCAGGCCAGCCTCGGCCCAGGCGCCCTCGGTCCAGATGAAGTCGGCGGTAAAGTGGGACTGGGACATGGAGACAAGCCTTTGTAGGAGCGCGCTTGCGCGCGATGGGTGCTTGCGGCTGCCCCCGTCGCGCGCAAGCGCGCTCCTACAGGGGTAGTCGCACAATGGGCACAGGATAGCGTGCCCGTGTGAATGGCTTCACGCTGCGGGGGCATAATGGTCGGATGAACGAGATCATCCCTGCCCAGACCCCGAAACTGACGTTGCGCCAGGCACGTCCCGCGGATATCGCCGAGCTGGTCGCGCTGACCGCGCGCGTCTATACCGCCGAATGGGGACACTCGGCGGAAATGCTGCAGGGCCAGCAGAACAACTTCCCCGAAGGCCAGTTCGTGGTGGAATACGAAGGCCATATCGTCGGGTTCTGCGCCACGTTCCGGATCAACGAGGCAGTCGCCCTTTCGCCGCATACCTGGATGCAGGTGACCGGCGGCGGTTTCGCCTCGCGCCATGACCCAAAGGGTGACTGGCTGTACGGCATGGAAGTCGTCGTGCACCCGGATTACCGCGGCATGCGCATCGGCCAACGCCTCTACCACGCCCGCAAGCGGCTGTGCACCGACCTGAAGCTGCGCGGCATCGTGTTTGGCGGGCGCATGCCCGGGCTCTCGCGCGCCATCGGCCGCTACGGCAGCGCCGAGGCCTACGTGCAGGCCGTGGTCGACGGGAGCCGGCGCGACCCGACCCTGAGTTTCCAGTTACGCAATGGTTTCGAAGTGATCGGCCTGCTACGCGAGTACGTGCCCTCCGACCATGAATCGCTGGGCTACGCCGCGCACCTGGTCTGGCGCAACCCGCACCTGCTGAATCACCCCGATACGCCGCGCGTCTCGCACAGCCACCGCCTGCCGGATTCGGTGCGTGTCGCCTCGGTGCAGTACCAGCAGCGCCGGATCAGTTCATTCGCCGAGTTCGCGACCCACGTAGAGTACTTCGTCGATATCGCGGCGGACTACGACGCCGACTTCGTGGTCTTCCCCGAACTGATCACGTTGCAGTTGCTCTCGATCGAGAACGCCGAGCTCTCGCCGGTGGATTCGATCCGCCGCCTTTCGGAGTATTCCGATGAAGTGAAGGCGATGTTCCATCGCCTGGCAGTTCACTACAACATCAACATCATCGGTGGCTCACACCCCACCCGCCAACCGAACGGCGATATTCATAACGTCTGTTACGTGGCCCTGCGCGATGGCTCGCTGCACGAGCGCGAGAAGCTGCACCCCACACCCAGCGAAAAGAACGTTTGGAACATCACCGGCGGCGACGCCGCCGCGACCATCCAGACCGACTGCGGCCCGATCGGCGTGATGATCTGCTATGACTCGGAGTTCCCCGAGGTCGCCCGCCACCTCACCGACCAGGGCGCGCTCATCCTGTTCGTGCCGTTCTGCACCGACGTGCGCGAAGGTTACCTGCGCGTCCGTTACTGTTCGCAGGCCCGCGCCATCGAGAACCAGTGCTACGTCGTACTTTCGGGCAACGTCGGTAACCTGCCCGGTGTGAATAACTTCGATATCCAGTACGGCCAGAGCTGCATCCTCACGCCTAGCGACTTTCCGTTCGCCCGTGACGGCATCGCCGCCGAGGCCACGCCGAACATCGAAACGGTGCTGTTCGCCGATCTTCGCCTCGAGAATCTGGCGCGGGCGCGGAACTCAGGCGCCGTGCAGAACCTGAAGGACCGCCGTTACGATCTCTACCAGGTGCGTTGGGCGCGCACTCCGGACGCCCGATGAGTACGCCGCCCGGTGACGAGGCTGCCGCTTCACGCCTGGATCTCCTGCGTCGCCACGAATGGCTCTCGGCCGAGGAATGGCGTCGACGCATCCTGTTCTGGACCGGCGCCATCATCGTTGGCCTGGCCGCGGTGTTCTTCGCCAAAGCCGCGGACTTTGCATTCGACGTGTTCCGTGGCGCCGCCAGCCACGGTTGGTGGGTGCCGCTACTGATCACCCCTGCCACCTTCGCGCTGCTCTGCTGGCTCACCCAAGGGGCCCTGAAAGCGACGCGCGGATCGGGCATCCCGCAGGCCATCGCAGCACTCAAAATCGAAGACGAAAGTTTTCGCATGCGCCTGCTCTCGCTGAAAGTGGCCGTTGGCAAGATGGCGTTGACGCTTGCCGCGCTTCTCGGTGGAGCATCGGTTGGCCGCGAAGGCCCCACCGTCCACGTGGGTGCGGGCTTGCTGTATTCCATGGGCCGCCGGTTCGGCTTTGCCGACCCTACAGCGGCCGGTCGCTTCATCCTCGCTGGATCCGCGGCGGGTCTGGCCGCCGCGTTCAATACACCGCTGGCGGGCGTGGTCTTCGCTATCGAGGAAATGTCCGGCACCTTCGAGCATCGCATGAGCGGCACCTTACTGACCGCCGTGATCGTAGCTGGCGTCGTCTCGCTCGGCATCGTTGGCAACTATGCGTACTTTGGCGATATCACCGCGGCACTCCCGCTCGGCAAGGCCTGGCTCGCCGTGCTGCTCACCGGCATCGTCGGCGGCCTGGCCGGGGGCCTGTTCGCGCGGCTGATCGTGCCATCGGCCACTGGCTTTCGCGGTGCGCTGGCCAGGCTACGCGGCCGCCAGCCCATCGTGTTCGCCGCATTTTGCGGCCTCGCACTGGTGCTGCTGAGCATGCTCAGCGCGAACGGGTTGTACGGCACGGGTTACGGGCAGGCGCGCGCGATCCTCGAAGGCCATTCCGATAACGGTCCGCTTTTCGGCGTCCTTAAGTTTCTCGGCAACATCGCTTCGTCGTGGGCGGGCATCCCCGGCGGGATCTTCTCGCCTGCGCTCGCCGTCGGCGCGGGGCTGGGTAGTAACATCGCCCACCTGCTTCCGGGTGCCGATGTCTCGGCGGTCGTGCTGCTCGGCATGGCAGCGTACCTTGCCGGGGTCACCCAGGCGCCACTGACCGCCGCGGTCATCTCGCTGGAACTCACGGCGAACCGTCAGATGGCACTGCCAATCATGGCTGCGTGCCTGCTCGCCCGTGCGGTATCGGCACTGGTCTGCCGCGTACCGGTATACAAGGCGTTGGCCGAGACGCTGATGGCCAACTACGAAGAAGAACGCGCGCGCCGCGAGGCCGCGCCCGCCCAGGACGCCGTGACACCATGACCACCGACACCCGCTGGGACTACCTGCTGCTCGACACCGGCCTCGCTACCCTCGTAGACAACGGTGCGCCCTATGGCGCGATCGCCGATGGCGCATTGGGCATCAAGGACGGACGCATCGTCTTTGCTGGCGCACGCGCGGATCTACCTGGTGAGCCGCAGGCGCTGTCGCACCGCGTCGAATCCCTGCACGGCACATGGATCACGCCTGGGTTGGTCGATTGCCACACGCACCTGGTGTTCGGTGGCGATCGCGCGCAGGAATTCGAGATGCGCCTGGAAGGGGCGACCTACGAGGACATCGCACGCGCCGGCGGTGGCATCGTTTCCAGCGTGCGCGCTACGCGTAGCGCCAGCGACGACGAGCTGTTCCGGCAATCGCTGCCACGTGCCAGGGCCTTGCTCGCCGACGGCGTGACCACGCTTGAGATCAAATCCGGCTACGGGCTGGAACCCGATGCCGAGCGGCGCATGCTGCGCGTCGCCCGGCGAATCGGTCGTGAGCTGGGAATCGATGTGCGCACCAGTTTCCTCGGCTTGCACGCCTTGCCACCGGAATACGCTGGACGACGCGACGACTACGTATCGCTGGTCTGCGACACCATGCTGCCCTCGCTGGCTGAGGAAGAGCTGGTCGACGCCGTGGACGCCTTCTGCGAAGGCATCGGCTTCACCCACGCCGAAACCGAGCGCCTGTTCGAAAAGGCCACGGCGCTAGGCCTGCCGGTGAAGCTGCACGCGGAGCAGCTCTCCGACCTGGGTGGCGCCGCGCTGGTCGCCCGTTATAAAGGCCTTTCCGCCGACCATCTGGAATGGACCAGCGAAGAAGGCATCCAGGCGATGGCTGCGGCCGGAACCGTTGCCGTGCTGCTCCCTGGTGCGTACTACGCCCTGCGCGACACCCGCCCGCCGCCGATCGCGGGCTTCCGCGAACACGGGGTCGCGATGGCCGTCGCGACCGACCTCAACCCGGGAACCTCGCCGCTGCTCTCGCTACGCCTGGCCATGGGCATGGCCTGCACCTTGTTCCGCCTGACGCCGGAAGAAGCGCTGCGCGGTGCGACCCAGTACGGCGCCCGCGCGCTCGGCCTCGACGACCGCGGCACGCTCGCCGTAGGCCAGCGCGCCGATCTGGCGGTGTGGAACATCCAGCACCTGCCGGAACTGTGCTACTGGATCGGCGGCGGGCTGCTCAAGGAAAGTTGGGTCGCCGGCGAGCGCGTCGGCAGCTGATCAAGGCTGGGCGGCGCGAAATCCGCCGCATTTTTCAGAATAGTTCCATCGATTCCACGGCGACCGTTGCCTAACATCGACAAGCTCAGGCCGCGTCCCCAGGAAGCTTGTTGAACACCCGATCGTCCCTCCGCAGGGCTTTGCCCCGCGCATCCTTCTTTGTGTTCGCGCTATGCGCGGCCGCTGTCGTGGCAGCGTGCGCGGAAAAGCGCGATGGCAAGGCCGAAGCGGCCGAACGGACGCGGCAGATGCGTGACGTGTCGCGCATGCTCGATGCCATGGAGGCTCCGCCGAAGCCCGGCGCCGTCGTGCCGAAGGCAAGCATCGGACGCACGGTGCCCCCTAACGAAGAGCCATCTTTGCCGTATCACACCAAAGCGCACATCTCGCTCGCGCCGTGGGCCGGAGCCCTCGCCGCCTTCGCGCTCGTTGCGTGGGCTCTTATCGCGTGGCGGCGCCGACGCCGATCCAGACCGGCATCGACCGCCGAGCCTGAGATATCCATCGCCACGCATTTCGAGGTCAGCGCCACGCACGCTGCCCCGCCCGCCGCCATTGAGGACGACCCCATCGCCAGGACATCTTCCACGCCCGAGTGGACTTACCAACGCACGGCATTCGAGGCGCCCACGGTGCAGCTGACCCTGGAACCGGTAGACCTGCTCGCCTGCAGCCCACGGATGCCTCTGCCCCACCGGCCGAACGTGCCACCCCGGCCGCAAGGGCATCGCTCGTAGAACGCCTGCACGCACCTGGCCGCGCGGCTGCCTTGTACCTGAGCGGCGACCGCGAACACCCATCGCTACGCCATGTCGGCAGCCATGCTGACGACTTCGTGCCCTGGCTAGAAGCCACGCGCGACTATCTAGACGCGGGTGGCGAAGACGGTGAACTCGCCCGCTGGTTGTTACCTTCGCTGCTGTACCAACGCGCCGCCTTCCTCGACCGTGATGACGCCACCGATCATAGAGACGAAGCAGTAGCCTTGTGCCAGGCCGCGCTTGAGCGCTGTCCGGTGACAGAGCGTCCGTGGTGGCGAGCCCACCTCCTGCGTGCCGAACTCGCCCGCCTCAGCCGGCAATCGGGTGCATCGCGCCTGTTCGCGCTACGCGAGCTGGGCCGCGATTCAGACGATGATCACGCGCCCGCACTCGACGCCTGGATCGACATCCACCTCGCGTGGTCAGGCTGGCTGGTCGGCGTTGCCGCACGCGCGCGCCTGCAACTGGCCGAAGAAGCCTGCACCCGGCTTGCCCTCGCCGACCCACCGCGCGCCGCACATCGCCGTGCGGAAATCACGCTGCGCCATGCCGCCTTAGAGAAAGGTGATGCCCGCCTTGCCCGCCTCGACCACGCACTGGCACTGCTTCATACGACCGACCGTGATGTGGAAGACCCCTCCACACTCCTCCTGTTCGCCGAATGCGCGCACCAACGTGCCGGCCTGCTTGCACCGGATGAGGCCGCCGAAGCCTGCTCGTTCGCGTTAGCCCACGCGTTCGCCGCCGGACAACACCCTGCCTGGCACATCGCGTCGCTCGAGATGCGCCTCGCCATCCAGAGCACACACGACGATTTATCAGGCCGCGCACACGATGGCGCGATCGCCGCCACCCTGCGCCGCGAACTCGCCGACGCCCGCTCCCTCCTCCGTACTGGATCCGCATGACCCGCACCAAGACCTCGCCGTTGCTCACCACCCGCTACGGCGTCGCCGCGCCTATTGCCGGCGATACACCGGCAGAACGCTCCCTGCAGCTCTACGGCGAATGGGCCGAACACGAGACCGACCTGCTCAGCGGCGTCGTCACCGATGGTCACTATGTCGTCGAGATCGGTGGCGATCATGGTGCGCATACGCTTTGGCTGGCCCGCGCCGTGGGCGACACGGGGGCGGTGCACGTCGTTGAACCGCGGCGGTTGCCCTTCCAGCAGCTATGCGCGAACACCGCCCTTAACCAACTGGTCAACGTGCACACGCATCACGCGTGGCTGGGTGCCAGCGACGGCATCGAGTCGCTCGATGGCGAGGTCGCGCGCCGCACCACCCTCGACCAGTTGCAACTGCCAGCCCTGCACCTGCTGAAAGTGAATATCCCGGACGTCTTGCCAGGCCTGCTAGGCGGCGCAACGGCGACGCTGCGTGACCACCGCCCGCTCATCTACGCGCGCCTTGGTGGCCTGGCCTCCGCCGAGCGCGAGGTCGATGCAGTGAAGGCCTGCGGCTACCGCGTGTGGTCGCACACGCCATCGGTGTTCAATCCGGAAAACCACGCCGGCACGGCCCGGAACATCTTCCCCGGCCTGCTCAGCTGCAACATCATCGCCGCCCATGCCGAAAGCGGCATGGAGTTCGAAGGCATGGCCGAACTCTAGGCAACAAAAAACCCCGCCAGGGCGGGGTTTTTCGTGTCACGCGAAGGAGGCTTACGCCTTCTTGCGCGGAGCGGCCTTCTTGGTCGCTGCTGCCTTGGCAACAGCCGGCTTGGCCACGGCGGCGCCGGTCACGATATCGACGTGCGGACGGGCATTGCCATAGCTGGAACGGTTGATCTTGCCGCGACGGGTGCGGCGGTCGCCCTTGCCCATGGGAAACTCCTTGATGCTAGAAATGAAGAGGAACGGCCGATCATCGTATCAGCGGCCGCGTAAATGGCAAGGGTCGCCGTGAACAGGGCCCCGCTCAGTGGCTATGGCGGCCTTCCTGTCCACAGCCTTCCAGCTCATCCGGGCACGGGCCCGGGTCGAACTGGACCGTGGCATGGTCCACCTGCCAGCGCTCGCTCAAGGTGGTCTTGATCGCCGTGAGAACGCGAGCCTGGTCCGCGCCCTCGGCCAGCCCCGCGTGCAGCGTGGCCATGCGCGATTTTGCCGTGACCTGCCAGATATGGACATGGTGGATGTCCAGGATGGCAGGGTCGCAGTCGCGCAAGGCCGTCGTGACCTCGTCCAGGTGCACCCCATCCGGGGCCCCTTCCAGCAGGATGTGCCCCGTCCGGCGCACCAACGCCCAGGCGCTGCGCAGGATCAGCAGCGAGACCAGGATCGAGAGCACCGGGTCGGCCCACAGCCAGCCCATCGAATACACGGCGATCGCGGCCAGGACCGCGGCCACGGACCCCAACAAATCGCCCAGCACGTGCAGGCTCGCACCCGCGATATTCACGTCGTCCGGGTCATGCCCGTGCAGCGTGCGCAGCACCACCACATTGGCGATCAGGCCGACCAGGGCGACGACAAACATGATCCCCGACAGAATCGGTTCCGGACGGAACAGGCGTTGCACGGCTTCGAAGACGATGAACGCCACCAGCGCGAACTGGGTCAGCGCATTGACGAAACCGGCCAGGACCTCAATGCGGCCGTAGCCATAAGTGCGCTGGGCATCCGCCGGGCGCGCCGCGAAGCGCGCGCCGAGGAAGGCGAGCAGCAGGGCCAGGGCATCGACCAGCATGTGCCCGGCATCGGCGAGCAAGGCCAGCGAGCCGGAAACCAGGCCACCGGCCGCCTCCACCAGCAGCATGATCAGGGTGAGGACGAAGGCGAACAGCAGCTTCTTCTCGCTGCTGCCTTCGAAATGCGAATGGTCGTGCGCGTGATCGTGCGCGTGGCCATGCGAATGGCCGGACGCGTGGGAATGGTCGTGTGACATGGGGCGAAGGCTAGGTGCTGCGGGCGCGGTTACACAATCACGGATGGGCGCAGGTCGGCCCGTGGATGTGCCCGGCGTGGCCGCTGCGATCCACCTTCAAATTAATGAAATGCGCCGTGGCCACGAGCAAACCGCCGGCCGTGACCAGCACGCTATGCACCAGCAGCGAGCCGCTGTGGAGGAACGTCACGCCGAGGATCAGCAGCAACAGCCCTGGTATCGCGAACGCGAACGGCAGGCGGCGCTGATGCCGGCGATAGCCCGAGACCAGGGCAGCGGCGGCCAGCACGCAGGCAAAGGAGACAAACACTTCTTCGAAGCGATGGTTAGCCAGGAACGAAAGGCCCAGCAACGGCAGCACCGCGATGACGAACGGCAGCAGCGCGCAGTGGATCGCGCATAGGAACGAGGCGGTCGCGCCCAGGCGATCGGCGGCGTGCCACCAGCGGCGACGGGTCTCGGGGGCGACGGTCGGGGAGAGCGTGGGGTCGGTCATGGAGTGCATAGCGTGACTTTTTGCACAGGTCGAGGCAAGTGATGATACTTTATAACATTGCAAAGTCCAAGACCGATGGAGCTCCACCTGATGCGCAAAACCCTTTTCGCCCTGACCCTTGCCGCGACCTTCGGTGGATCCATGCCCGCCATGGCCGATGACGTCCCGCAGGACGCCACGAGCCCGGAGGGGGCCACGAAAGAGCCCCAGGGCAAGGCGCGCAAGCACGTGGACAAGCTGGAGGGCATCGTGGTGAATGCGGTCCCCGGCGGCCGCAACGCCGACCAGATCGTCGCCCCTGTGGCCGTGCTGGCCGGTTCGGCCCTGGACGACGCCAAGGGCGTCTCCCTTGGCGAAACCGTCTCCTCGATCCCCGGTGTGCAGACCTCCGCGCTCGGCACGGCCGTCGGCCGCCCGGTGATCCGCGGCCTCGATGGCCCGCGTGTGGCGGTGCTCGAGAACGGCCTGTCCTCGCAGGACGTGTCCAATGTCAGCCAGGATCACGCCGTCACCCTCGAGCCCTTCCTCGCGGACCAGATCGAAGTGCTCAAGGGCCCGGCCACCCTGCTCTATGGCTCTGGCGCCATTGGTGGCGTGGTCAACGTGGTCGACGGCCGCGTGCCTGAGAAAGCGCCGGAGAACGGCTTCGCCGGCCGCGCCGAGGTCCGTACGGATTCCGTGTCCGATGGCAAGACCGGGCTGGCCCGGTTCGACGCCGGCAATGATCAGTTCGCCATCCACGTGGATGGCATGCACCGCGACAACAAGGACTACGACATCCCCGGCGGCACCCTTGCCAACAGCGCCGTGAAGACGACCTCGGGCTCGGTGGGTGCCTCGGTGCTCGGTTCGTGGGGCTACGTCGGCCTGTCCATCTCGCGCTTCATGGATCTCTATGGCAGCCCTGCCGAACCGGGCGATCCCGCCGAAGGCGAAGATCCCGTGCACATCAAGATGGCGCAGACGAACTACACCTTGAAGGGCGGCCTGGTGCAGCCAATCGATGGCATCAGCAAAATCGAATTCAGCCTCGGCCACGGCGCTTACCAGCACGTGGAATTCGAAGGCGATACGCCGGGAACGACCTTCACCACCCAGAGCAACCAGGGCCGCCTGGTCGCCACCCACGACGAGCTGCTGGGTGGCTGGACCGGCGCTTTCGGGGTGCAGACCCAACACCGCCAGTTCGCCGCGGTAGGCGAAGAAACCTTCGTACCCGCGACGACCACCAAGGGCGTGGGCGTGTTCCTCACCGAGACTCGCGACTTCGGTCCGCTGAAGGTGGAACTTGGCGCGCGCCATGACAAGCAAACAGTGCAGCCGATCGATGGTGCCAAACGTGATTACTCACCCAACAGCTTCTCAGCAGGCTTCGCCTATCGCTTTGCCGAGCAGTGGCATCTGTCGTTGAACCTCGACCATGCCGAGCGCGCGCCCTCTGAAGAAGAGTTGTTCGCCAACGGTCCGCACGAGGCCTCGAACACGTTTGAAATCGGCAGCGAACTGGGCAAGGAGAAATCCAACCAGGCCGAGCTGGGCTTGCACTTCCACGGCGATGTCGTCGAGGGCAAGGTCGCGGTGTACTACAACAAGTACAAGAACTTCATTTACCTCGCCGACACCGGCGAGATCGAAGACGATTTGCCAGTGCGTGTGTGGTCGCAGAACGATGCGACGTTCCGCGGTGCCGAAGCCGAAGCCACCTTCCATCTTTCCGACAGCCCGTCAGGCCACTGGGACCTGCGCGTGTTCGGCGATACCGTGCGCGCCACGCTCAGCGACGGTGGCGGCAACGTGCCGCGTATCCCGGCAGGCCGCGTCGGTTCGACGCTTAGCTGGAACGCGGATGGCCTGCGCGCGAATGTCGGCGCCGTGCGTTACATGAAGCAGGATAAGGTCGCGGCCTTCGAAACCGATACGGCCGGTTACACACTGGTGAATGCGCACTTTGGCTGGACCTTCATCAACGACGAGCGCAGCCAGTGGGAGGCCTTCGTCGATGGCAACAACCTCACCAACCAGACGGCCCGCCCGGCCACGTCATTGTTCAAGGACGTGGCACCAAGCCCAGGCCGCAATGTTTCCGTAGGTGTTCGCGCCTACTTCTGAGTTCCCGGCTCCTGACGTCCCACTCCTCCCTCCCCGGCAGGAGCCGGAAACAAACGGGGCGCCGCACTGATGCGGCGCCCCGTTTTTTATGAGGCCCTTGTAGGAGCGCGCTTGCGCGCGATGGGTGGTGCCGCAAGATCCATCGCGCGCAAGATCCATCGCGCGCAAGCGCGCTCCTACAACTAGCTCTCGCGGCAGTTCTTGCAGATGCCGTGGACTTCGAGGGTTTGTGCCTGCGGGCGGAAACCGAAGGCTTTCGCCTGCGCTTCAATCAGCTCGGCGACGCGCTCATCGCACACTTCCTGCGCGCACTGGCAGGTGTCGCAGATGAGGAACGGCACCTGGTGCGACTCTGCCGGGTGGTGGCAGGACACGTAGGCGTTGATCGATTCCAGCTTGTGGATGAAGCCGTTCTCGAGCAGGAAATCGAGCGCGCGGTACACCGTGGGCGGCGCCGCGTTGCCGTGCTTTTCGCGCAGGCGATCGAGCAGGTCATAGGCCTTGACCGGCTTGCCGGCCGCGGCCACGAGTTCCAGCACTTCGCGACGCAACGGAGTCAGGCGCAAGCCACGCTCGTTGGACGCGACCTCCACCGCCTCGACAAAGCTGCGCGCATCGTCGTGGTGTTCGTGGGCGTGGTGGTGGCTGGCGTGGGTGCTCATGGTCGTCATTCTAACATGAGGCCTGTTCAGGGTTTTTCGAGGTCCAGGGCCAGCGCCTAGGGCTGCCGGCGCAGGGGCGGCGGCTCGGTTGGCTTGCGCGGTAGCGGTGGCGGCTCAGCCGGCTTGCGCGGCAGGAAGGGTACGGCCCAGCCGATAGGGCCCAGCACCAGCGAGGCCACCACGGTCGCCGTGAAACGGCCGCGCCACCAACCCAGCAGCGCCCCGACCACAATGAAGACGACCTGCCAGAGGATGAGCTGGCCCCAGGGGACCAGCCGCATGAGGTTCGCGAAGATGGTGAAGAACGCCCCAGGGTCGCCCGGGTCGACGCCTTGCGTGGCTTTAGCGATGAGCTCTTCCATCGGGGAGGCTTCTTTGTAGGGGCGCGCTTGCGCGCGATAGGGGCTACGGCGAGCACCCATCGGGCGCAAGCGCGCTCCTACATGTTATGCGGTTGCCTTGGCGATGGCCGCGTCGATGCGGGCCAGGGCGCCTTCGCGGCCACAGAGATAAATGGTGTGTTCGATCGAGGGAGATACCTGGGAGCCGGTCATCGCCACGCGCAGCGGGGCGGCGACCTTACCCATGCCGAGTTCCAGCGCGGCGGCAGTCTTCTCGACCGCACCGTGCACGGCTTCCGGGGTCCACGCCGGCAGTGCGGCCAGCTCTTCTTTCGCCCGGGCCAGTACGGTCGGCGCGGTTTCCGTGCGGAGGTGCTTCTCGATCGCCTTGTCGTCCCACTCGGTAAGCGGGCCGTACCAGATCTTCGCGCGCTCGGCCATTTCCACGAAGGTCTGCACGCGGTCGCGCAGCGCGACGACGACATCGGCCGGGTTCGGGCCAGCCGACGGATCGATGCCGATGCGCTGAAGGTGATAGGCCAGCTCGGGGCCAAGCGCCGCCGGGTCATCGGTCTTCAGGTAATGCTGGTTCAGCCAGGAGAGCTTGGTGACATCGAAGCGCGACGCCGCCTTGTTCACATCGGAGGCATCGAACAACTCGATCATCTCGCCCACCGAGAAGATTTCCTGATCGCCATGCGACCAGCCCAGGCGAACCAGGTAGTTCAACAGGGCGTGCGGCAGGAAACCGTCTTCGCGGTACTGCATGACACTGACCGCGCCGTGGCGCTTGGAGAGTTTCTGGCCATCCGGGCCAAGGATCATCGGCAGGTGCGCGAATTCCGGCACCGGCGCACCGAGCGCCTTGTAGATGTTGATCTGCCGCGGGGTGTTGTTCACGTGGTCATCGCCACGGATCACCTCGGTGATACCCATGTCGATGTCGTCGACCACCACCGCGAAGTTGTAGGTCGGGAAGCCATCCGAACGGAAGATCACCAGATCGTCGAGTTCGGTATTCGCCCACTCGATGCGGCCCTTCACCTTGTCATCGAACACGACCGAGCCGGAGATGGGGTTCTTGAAGCGGATGACCCGGTTCGGATCCTCGCGGAGCGGCTCATTGCGATCGCGGTAGTAGCCGTTGTAACGCGGCTTTTCGCCCGCGGCCATCGCGGCGTTGCGCATGGCCTCGATCTCTTCCTTCGTCTCGTAGGCGTAGTACGCCTTGCCCTCGCGCAGCAGCTGGTCGGCCACTTCGCGATACCGATCCATGCGCAGGGTCTGGTAGTAAGGACCTTCGTCGTGGGAGAGACCGAGCCAGTTCATGCCATCGAGGATCGCCTGCACGGCTTCCTGGGTGGAACGCTCGCGATCCGTGTCCTCGATACGCAGGATGAACTCACCGCCGCGACGGCGCGATTCCAGCCAGCAGTAAAGCGCGGTGCGCGCGCCGCCGATGTGCAGGTAGCCAGTGGGACTGGGGGCGAAACGGGTGCGGACGGTCATCGTGGGGTCGTGGTCTAGCGGGCAGAACGGCGATTTTATCCGGAACCGGCCAAAACTGCTGCGCCCTGCTCCCCACGCCATGCCGAAAGCACCCGCGGCAGCCGTTTTTTGCAGGCGCCTGTCATCTGGCAGTCATGCCGCGATAACCGCCGCGACACGGCCGCGCGGGAGGATGCATCAACAAGGCCAGAAGGGGCACCGCCATGCGAGTCGGCATCGTCACCGAGACCTACGCTCCGGACGTGAATGGCGTCGCCCTTACCGTCCAGGCGCTTGCCCGCGGCCTCGTCCGTCGCGGCCACTCCATCGACCTCGTCCGCCCGGTCCACCCCGCGACGCCGCCACTGGCCGATGCTGGCATGGATGTTTTCGAAGTCGATGGCGCCTCCCTGCCCCGCTACGCCGGCTTGCGCTTTGGCCTGCCGGCCCGTTTTCGCATTGAGCGCCGTTGGCGCACCGACCGGCCGGATGCCGTCTATGTGGCCACGGAAGGCCCCCTGGGCTGGAGTGCGGTCAGCGCCGCCCGCCGCCTCGGCATCCCGGTCGCGACCGGCTTCCACACCCGTTTCGATTTCTACGTTGGCCACTACGGTTTTGGCGCACTGACCCCGGTGGTTCGCCGCTACCTGGCACGCTTCCACCGCCGTGCGCAGGCCACCCTGGTTCCGACCGGCCAGTTGGCCGGCGAACTTAACGATCTCGGTGTTCATGATGTACGCGTACTGCGCCGCGCCGTGGATACGGTGCGCTTTCACCCGGAACGCCGCAGCGACGAGCTGCGTGCGTCGTGGGGCGCCGGTCCGGATACGCCGGTGGTGCTCTGCGTCGGTCGTGTCGCACCGGAAAAGAACCTGCATGTGGCGATCGAGGCCTGGCGCGCGCTGTGCCGCCGGGTGCCCGGAGCGCGCTGCGTGATCGTAGGCGATGGCCCGGGCCGTGCCGCGCTGGAGGCCGCGCACCCGGATGTGATCTTCGCCGGCACCCGCCGCGGGGATGATCTGGCGGCGTTCTACGCCAGTGCCGATCTCTTCGTGTTTCCAAGCCTTACCGAAACCTTTGGCAACGTGGTGCTCGAAGCCATGGCGTCGGGCATTCCGGTCGTGGCTTACGCCGAAGCCGCGGCAAGGGAATATATCCGCAACGGTCAGAACGGCATCCGCGTCGCGCCTGGTAACGAAGGCGGCCTCATCGAACGCGCCGCCACGCTCGGCGCGGATCCCACCGTCCGCATGACGATGGGCCGCGCGGCACGCGCTTCGGTGGCCAGCCTGTCGCCGGAATCAGTCGTGTCTGAATTTGAATCCATCATGCGCTCGCTCGCCGAGGAGAACCTCCATGAACGCAGCACCGCCGTCGCCGCGTAGAGCGAACCTCGACCGACGCGTCTGCGTCGCCGCCAATCGCTGGGGCGCACGCCGGGCGATCGGCGTGTTCTTCGGCATCGTCAGCCGGCTGGGCGACGGCGTGTTCTGGTACGCACTGATGAGCGTGATCGCCCTGGTAGGCGGCATGCATGGGCTTGCCGTCGCCGTGCAGATGGCGTTGACCGGCCTTACCGCCCTGATGATGTATCGGGTACTGAAGCGCTGGACGAAGCGCCCTCGCCCCTTCCGCTCATGCCCTGGCGTGATCGCCCATGTGCCGCCGCTGGATGAGTTCAGCTTCCCGTCGGGGCATACCTTGCAGGCCGTGGCTTTCACCGTGGTGGCCGTGGCGCATTATCCCGTGTTGGCTCCGTTCCTGATCGGTTTCGCTGCCCTGATTGGCGCCTCGCGGGTCATCCTTGGCCTGCATTATCCGAGCGATGTACTGGCGGCCACGGTGATTGGTGGTGGGCTTGGCACGTTGTCGCTCTGGCTGGAGCGCGTGATCTTCTGAAAGGGGCTGCGCGGGTCTTGCGCGCGATCATGCCCGGTGTCCGTGTACGGACGTCCATACGCGGACACGCATTCGTCCGCGGACACTGTGCACGCGCGGTTGAGACTGGAAATAGCGGCGTTATAGCGGGGGTTTGCGCAAAAAACGTTGTTGGCACGGCGAATGCTATCTCTCAGGCGAAGGGGCAAATCGCCCCTGTGCCAAACCACGGAGAACAGCCATGAAAGCCGAATTCATCCTGCTGAAGACCTTGTTTGCCGTTATCGTCCTGGCTTGCATCCTGACAATGGGTGCCATGGTGACTACCAGCGTGTCGCAGATGCCGATCACCGCGGTGGCTGCATCACGCTGACCACCGCGACCGGCGGCGATTCGCCGAAGGTCACATGAACGGATGCAGCCGTCGCCTTATAAAGCCCGAGCAGGATCCCAAGAACGGCGGCACCGCCGAGAACCAGGGTTTTCCAGGTCTTGAGAGCATCGACGTCCTGCCTGGTCGCTTCGGCCAGTTTCCTCAGATGCTTCAGTTCCGTTTCGATCCGTGGAGTCGCATCCTTGAGCTTGCTCAGCTCCGTTTCGATACGTGGGATCGCGTCCTTAAGCCTGCTTAGTTCCGTCTCGATACGCGGAAGAGCATCCTTGAGCTGAAACAGGATGGCGGATGACAGATCGCTGCTCAAGACGGGCGCACGCGCATCGATCGATGGCTTAAAGGTTCGCGTCTGGCTCATGGTGCGCCTCCCCTTAGAGGACCTGGGTTACGGGATTCGCACTGTGGAGGGACCCTGCGCGCGTGTCCAACCCGCATCGCGGAAGTACGTACCGCAATGATCGCCATCATTGGCAAATGCTAGCTGAAACAGACACGTACGTGCTCACTCGTCCGTGATCGATCGAGTTCTTGCCATGCGCTGGGCAGACGGCTCGCGTAGCACGACCTTGAGATGGCGCTCACTGGCAGGCAAAAAAAACCCCGCCGGAGCGGGGTTCTGCGGATCAGGCGGCGGCGACGCGTGGCATCTTCTCGAGAATGCCGAGCATGGCGCCCAGCTTTTCGCGCATCTCGCGGCGGTCGACAATCATGTCGACCGCTCCGTGCTCGACCAGGAACTCCGGACGCTGGAAACCTTCGGGCAGCGTCTCGCGCACGGTCTGTTCGATGACGCGCGGGCCGGCAAAACCGATGAGTGCCTTCGGCTCAGCGACGTTCAGGTCGCCCAGCATGCCCAGCGATGCCGACACGCCACCCGTGGTCGGGTGGGTCAGCACCGAGATGTACGGCACGCCCGCCTCATGCATGCGCGCGATCGCCGCCGAGGTCTTCGCCATCTGCATCAGCGAGAACAAGCCTTCCTGCATGCGTGCGCCGCCCGTCGCCGAGAAGCACACCAGCGCGCTCTTCTCTGCCAGGGCCTTCTCCGCCGCCCGGGCGAACTTCTCGCCTACGACCGCGCCCATCGAGCCGCCCATGAAGGAAAACTCGAACGCCACCGAGACCAGCGGACGCCCCAGCAGCATGCCGGACATCGCGATCAGTGCGTCCTTCTCGCCCGTGCTTTTCTGAGCGGAAACGATGCGGTCCTTGTACTTCTTCTGGTCCTTGAACTTCAGCGCGTCGACCGGCTCCATCTTCGCCCAGAGCTCGGTCGTGGTGCCTTCATCAAAGAAAGAGAGCAGCCGCGTACGCGCCGAAATGGCATGGTGGTGACCGCACTTCGGGCAGACCATCAGCGACTTCTCGAGCTCCGGCTTGTACAGCACGGTGCCGCAACCGGCGCACTTCTCCCACACGCCCTCGGGGACCTTGCCCTTGCCGCCGGCAGCTGCCGGGGCGCGGGTTTTCGGGGTCATGATTTTCTGAAGCCAGTTCATGGTGGATCTCCGATAACGTGTGGATCGCGCGCCAGCGCGCTCCTACAAAAACCTGTTCCCGCCCCGTGGACGATCAGCGCGCGTCGAGCGCCGTGCGGATCGGTGCCAGAAAGGCATGTGCCCTGCTGGCGGCATCTTCAGCGGTGTCGGCGCCAGCCAGGCGATCGACCAGCGCGCTACCGATGACCACCGCGTCGGCGAATTCGCCAATCGCCCTGGCCGAGGCCGCATCGCGAACACCGAAGCCGACCGCGACCGGCGCCTTGGACCGGGCACGGATCCCGGCGACGCGCTCGGCGATCTGGCCGGTGCTCAGCTGCGCGGCGCCGGTGATGCCAGCGAACGACACATAATACAGGAAGCCCGATGCGGCCTCGCAAAGCTGCGCCAGACGACCTTCGGCGGTCGTCGGGGAGGCCAGCAGGATCTGATCGAGGCCCTGCTTGCGGAGCGGCGCGAGGACCGCCGACTCCTCAAGCGGACAATCGACCATCAGGACGCCATCGACGCCAGATTCGAGCGCATCTTCGGCGAACGAGCCGTAACCGTACATTTCGACCGGGTTGAGGTAACCCATCAGCACGATGGGCGTCTCGTTATCCGTCTCACGGAAGGCTGCGATCCATGCAAGGATGTTATGCAGGCCCACGCCCTTCTTAATCGCCCGTTCGGAGGCGTGCTGGATCACCGGGCCATCGGCCATCGGGTCCGAGAACGGTACGCCCAGTTCGATGACGTCGGCGCCGGCGGCCACCAGGCCATGGAGTAGCGATACGACATGCTCGGGCGAAGGGTCACCCGCAGTGATGAACGTGACCAGGCAAGTGCGACCGGCCGTCTTGAGGTCCGCAAAACGCTTCTCGAGGCGACTCATCAGATCTCGATCCCTTCGCGCGCGGCGATCGTATGCACGTCTTTATCACCACGGCCCGAAAGGTTAGCCAGGACCAGGCCATCCTTCGGAAGTTCGCGGGCCAGCTTGATCGCCTGGGCGATCGCGTGGCTGGATTCCAGCGCGGCGAGGATGCCCTCGGTGCGCGCCAGAAGATGGAAGGCTTCAAGCGCTTCGTCATCGGTCACGCCGACGTACTCGGCGCGGCCGGCATCCTTCAGGAAGGCATGCTCGGGGCCGACGCCCGGGTAATCGAGGCCGGCGGAGACCGAGTGCGTCTCGACGATCTGGCCGTTGGCATCCGAAAGCACATAGGTGCGGTTGCCATGCAGTACGCCCGGCTTGCCGGCAGCGAGCGAGGCCGCGTGGCGCCCGGTCTCGATCCCATCACCCGCGGCTTCGGCGCCCACGATGCGCACGTCGCGATCGTTGAGGAACGCGTGGAACAGGCCAATAGCGTTAGAGCCTCCACCAACGCAGGCGGTGATCACATCCGGCAGGCGGCCGAACTGCTCCAGCGTCTGCTCGCGCGCTTCGCGACCTGCGATGGCATTGAAGTCACGGACCATCTGCGGATACGGATGTGGGCCGGCGACCGTGCCAATGATGTAGAAGGTATCGGCAACGTTGGTGACCCAATCGCGCATCGCTTCGTTCAATGCATCCTTCAGCGTCTGCGAACCCGATGTCACCGGCACCACTTCAGCGCCTAGCAGGCGCATGCGGTAGACGTTGATCTTCTGCCGTTCGATATCCACGGCACCCATGTACACCACACACTTCTGGCCCATGCGCGCCGCGACGGTGGCGCTGGCCACGCCGTGCTGGCCCGCGCCGGTCTCGGCGATGATGCGGCTCTTGCCCATGTACCGCGCGACGAGCGCCTGGCCCACGGTGTTGTTGATCTTGTGCGCGCCGGTATGGTTCAGGTCTTCGCGCTTGAGGATGATGCGCGCGCCGCCCACGTGCTTCGTGAGGCGCTCGGCGAAGTACACCGGGCTCGGGCGGCCCACGTAGTACTTGAGGTCGCGATCGAGCTCGGCGATGAAGGCCGGATCCGTACGCAGGCGCTCGTAAGCGGCCGTAAGTTCGGCGAGTGGCTCCATCAGGGTTTCAGCCACATAGATGCCGCCGTAATCGCCGAAGCGTCCGTGGGCATCGGGATAGGCGTGGAAATCCGGGATCTGGGTCATTGCATTACCGTGAAGTGCTAAAGGGGGCTCACGCGCTGGGGACGGCGCGCACGGCGGCGAGGAAGCGTTCCATCTTAGCCCGATCCTTCAGGCCGGGCGATGTTTCGATGCCGCTGGAAAGGTCGACGCCCCAGGGCCGCGCGACGCGAATGGCTTCCGCGACATTATCGGCCGTGAGTCCGCCAGCGAGCACCAGCGGTTGCGTGAGATCGCGCGGCATGCGTGACCAGTCGAAGCGCTGGCCACTGCCACCGGTTTCACCGAGACCATGGCCGTCGAGAAGGAGACCCGTGGCTCGCGGGTAGGCACGCAGGCGCGGCAAGGCGGCCTCGCCTTCGCCCATCGCGATCGCCTTGAGGTAACGCACACCATGGGTGGCGCACGCCTCATCGGTTTCCACGCCGTGGAACTGGAGCATATCGGGGCGTACACGGCGCACGATCTCATCGACATAAGCAGGCTCGTCATCCATCACCAGCACGACACTGGTCACGAAAGGCGGCACGGCATCGCGCAGCGCCATGGCCTGCTCGATATCGACGAAGCGCTTGCTCTTGCGGGTCATGACGAAGCCGATCGCATCGACGCCGAACTGCGCGGCGGCCCGCACATCATCGATACGGGTAAAACCGCAGTACTTCACGCGTGTCACAACGTCACCTCCGCCGGCAGGCCCCAGTGGGCTTCATAGCGCGGACCGAGAAAGGTAAGGCCTTCGGCTGGCGCGGTCGCACCGGCGACTTCGCGATTGCGGCCTTCCAGCAGTTCGGCCATCCATTCGACCGGCTGCTCGCCACGGCCGATCGCGATAAGCGAGCCGACGATGTTGCGCACCATGTGGTGGAGGAAGGCGTTGGCTTCGATCTCCACAACGATGTGAATGTCGTCCCGGAACACGCGGATGTTGCGCACGTTACGCCGCGCGTGCGCGGCCTGGCAGGAAATCGCACGGAATGCGGAGAAATCATGTTCACCGACGATGGCCTGCGCCGCCTCGTGCATGCGCGCGGCATCGAGGGCCTTCTTCTCCCAGGCAACAAACCGGGCATCCAACGCCGGGCGTACGAAGCGTGGCAGCAGGCGGTAGCGATAGCGGCGGGCGCGGGCGGAGAAGCGCGCGTGGAAGTCGTCAGCCACGGGCTGGGCCCAGGTCACGGCAACGCTGCGCGGCAGGTTCGAGCAGGCACCGAGCACCCAGCCGCGCATGTCGCGCTCGACGTCGGTATCGAAGTGAACCACCTGGCAGCGGCCATGCACGCCCGCGTCAGTGCGGCCGGCAGCGGTGGTTTCGATGGGCTGGTGGGCGACGAAGGAAAGGGCTTCCTCGAGCGCGCCCTGCACGGTCTTCGCATGGCTGAGCCTCTGCCAGCCAAAGAAGTCGGTGCCGTCGTATTCGACGCCTAGGGCGATGCGCATGGGGTCAGGGGGCGGTGGAAACCGTCAAGGTTACCACCGCCCCGCCCCGCAGGCATGTCAGGCGATGCCATCCAGGATGCGGCGGGCCGTATCCTTCTGCATCTGGGTGCCTTCGCTGATCACTTCGTCGAGCATCAGGCGGGCGCCTTCGGCGTCGCCCATGTCGAGATAGGCGCGGGCCAGGTCGAGCTTGGTATCGACCGGGTCGTCGCTGAAGCTTTCCGGGCCGGTGGTGTCGATCGGCTCTTCGTCCGGGAACGTCGGCTCGTCGAAACGCGGCGGCTCCGCCGGCGTGACCGGGGCAGCATGCGGCTCTTCATCGAACGACCAGCTCGAACGCTCGTCAGCCGGAGCCTTTTCGTCTGCGAGGATGTCGCCAAAGGCAGGCGTGCCGCTGGTCTCCGTATACGGCGATTCCGGCGCATCCACGTCGAACACGTCGGGTGCGTGCGGGCGACGGTCAGCCTCGGCGCGCTGCACCGGGGTCAGGTCGAAGTTGAAATGATATTCGCTGTGCTTCTGCGGCGTCGGCGTGGCCGGGTGACCCTCGTCGTCCGGGCTGGTGACATAGCTGCCCAGGTCGAAGGCTTCCAGCGCGGCCGAATCCGTCGCGTGGTCCGCATGCGCAGGCGCATAGGTATCGCCTTCGTACGGGTCATCGATCGCGTCGACCGGCTGGCCGCCAAACAGCGGATGGGTCGGGGCAAGCTCTTCACCCATCATCACCACTTCGCGCCATTCCGGCTGGTCCGTATCGGCAACGTGGGCGTACATCGCTTCAGCGGCGGCTTCGAAATGGTCGGCGTCACGGCGGCCGTAATACAGGCTCACCAGCTCAAGGTGCAGGCCAATGTCATCCGGGTGTTCGGCCAGGGCATCGATGATCTCGCGCTGGTCCGCATCCATCGGCTCGTCGCCGTCGCGATCGAGGTCGAAGTTGGTGAACGTCGGTTCCTTGCTGAAGCGATCAGCCAGCGAACTCGGTACCGCCGTGGCAGCCGGCGTCTTGCGGCGGCCGAACACGGCGGCGACCAGCAGCAGGAGGATGACGACGGCACCGCCACCCCAGGCCCACGGCTGCATGAACCATTCATCTTCTTCCGCCGGGGCCGGCGCGGGGGCCAGCTTCTTCGGCTCGGGCTTGGCGGCAGGCGGCGGCGTCGCCGGCTGCGCGACCGCCGCCGGGGACGCCAGCGGCGGCGTGGCAACCGTGGCCGACGACGCCGGCGCACTGGCTACAGCGTCGGCCGGGGCGGGTGCGGAGCTCGCCGTCGCCGGCGCGCTGGCCGGGCTCTGCGCGGCGACCGGCGTGGCAGCGGGGGCCACCGGCGTCGCAGGCGCGGCGGTGCTGGCCGCGGCCGCCGGCTTGCCAGCGTTCTTCTGCGCTTCGGCGAGCTTGTGCTGCAGCTCGGCGATTTCCGAATCCTTCAGGCTGAGCAGGCGCTCGTTCTTGGTATTGATCGCTTCCAGGTCACCCACGCGCGACTTCAACTCGGCGCCCTGCTGCTTGAGCGAGGCGACGGCTTCCTGCGAGGTGGAAAGGTCCTGTTTGAGGCCGGCGATCTGGGTATCGCCCGTGCCACCCTTTACGCCGGCGCGGGTGGAAGCGGCATCACCGCCTTCCTTCGCCGGGACGATAGCGAGGCGATCGCTCTTCGGCGTGCTGGCCTTGGCCGGCTCTGAGTTGCCCGTCGCGGCGCCATCAGCGACGGTGGCCGGCGCGCGCGCGGTACCCGAACGCCAGGATTCATTCTGGCGACGGACTTCGGCGAGCGCGGCAGCGACGGACTGGGCCTGGATATCGTCCTGCGACGGCATACGCAGCACGGCACCGGTCTTCAGCGCGTTCATGTTGTCGCGGTAGAACGCATCCGGATTGGCCTTATGCAAGGCCACCAGCACCTGGTTCAGGTCGGCACCGTTGGCGTTTTCGCGCGCGATGGTGGAAAGCGTCTGGCCGCGCTGCACCGGACCGAGGCTGCCGTTGGCGGCCTGGGCTGACGGAGCCGAGTGGGCAGCCGGCGCGGCGGCCGATGCCTGGCCACTGGTATGCGGCGCGGCCGCCTTGGCCGGCACGCGGGCAGGCACCTCTTCCGTACGCGATGGGCGCGGAGCGTGGGCCGAAGCGACGGCGGTGGGCGCGGGCGTGCCCGGCGGATCGAGCAGCATGGTGACTTCGCGGATCGCGGAGCCGCCCTTGCCGCTGGTCACTTCGACCAGGAAATCGAGGTAGGTGTCGCGAACGGGCGCGCCGCTGGTGACGTGGATCACCGGCTGGCCGGCGGCGTTCTTGCCGACAGTGAAACTGAGCTGCACCGGCATGCCCGATTTGTTCAGGCCCGCACGGGAAAAGGCTTCATCCGACGCCAGGGCGACATGGATATCACCGGGGTTGCCGGTGACACCGGTCAGCGGGATCTCCGCCGACAAGGGCTGGTCCATCGTGGAGTGGACCTGGACGGCGCCAAGGTTCTGGGCCAGGACCTGGCTCCCCCCCATGGCAAGCGCCAGCATGATCGACAGCTTCAAAGTACGGTTCATCAGGTGCATCCCCCGAACAATTCCATGCTGGCGGCGCGCCTCTACGGGCGGTCAGCCGCGAAGGCGCCACTGTAGTGCACCCCAGCAACAACTAACAATAGCGACTACGGGCATTTACGCGACAAGTTTGACTCGTCCGCGAGGCCCGTACACGCCCCCCTTACATGTTTGCCCTACCCCCTTGTGGGGGCGCGCTTGCGTGCGATGGGGGGTTGTCACGGCCCCTTCGCGCGCAAGCGCGCTCCTACATGAGCTTTAGGGGTGCCGCTCGGCGTCCAGTTGCCGTTCGAGTTCCGCGATCTTGCGGTCGCGCTCCTCCACGGCTTGCCTGGAAGTTTTGGAATGCGATTCCAGCGCGTCCACGCGCTTCTTCAGGTCCTGCACTTTCTTGTCTTCGGCCGCGGCCTGTCCGCGTGAGGTATCCAGCTTCGCCCGGGTCGCCTCGACCTGGCTGGCCTGCGCCGACGTCGACGCCTGGCCCGTGGCGGCCGCGGCGAGCGGCAGCGACAGGAGCAGGCAGGCGATGGCGGCGCGGCCTTTCATTACAGGTAGTCCCTGATCAGGATTTCCGCGATCTGCACGGCGTTGAGCGCCGCCCCCTTACGGATGTTGTCGGCGACGACCCAAAGATCCAGGCCGCGCTCGTGCGAGATGTCCTCGCGAATGCGGCCGACGAACACCGGATCCTTGCCGGCCGCATCGCTGACCGGGGTCGGGTAGCCGCCCGCCTTGCGGTCGTCGATGACCACGACGCCCTCGGCCTGCTCCAGCAACTCGCGGGCGCGATCGGCGGTGATCTTGTCGCGGGTCTCGATGTGCACGGCTTCAGAATGACCGTAGAACACCGGCACGCGCACGGCGGTCGGGTTCACCTGGATCGAAGGATCCTCGAGGATCTTGCGGGTCTCCCAGACCATCTTCATCTCTTCCTTGGTGTAGCCATTGGCCTGGAAGTCGTCGATGTGCGGGATGACGTTGAACGCAATCTGCTTGGGGAACTTGGCCGTCTCCACGTCCTGGAAGTTCAGCATCTGGGCGGTCTGCTTGCCCAGTTCCTCGAGACCACTACGGCCCGCACCGGAAACCGACTGGTAGGTGGCGACGTTGATCCGCTCGATGCCCACCTCGCGATAGATCGGCGCCAGCGCGACCAGCATGCCCATGGTCGAGCAATTCGGGTTGGCGATGATGCCGCGCACCGTGTAATCGGCGATGGCGTGCGGGTTGACCTCGGACACCACTAGCGGGATATCGTCCTGGTAGCGGAATTCGGAGGTGTTATCGATCACCACGGCGCCGGCCGCGGCGGCACGCGGCGCGTGCTCGCGGCTGACCGAACCGCCCGCCGAGAAGAAGGCGATATCCACGCCCTCGAAATCGAATTTGGCCAGGTCTTTGACGACACAAGGTTTTCCTGCGAAATCGACCGTACCGCCCGCCGAGCGCTCGCTCGCCAGGGGAATCAGTTCGCTCACGGGGAAATCCCGCTCGGCCAGGATCGCGAGGAGGGTTTCGCCGACCGCGCCGGTCGCACCCACCATGGCCACCTTGTAACTCGTCTTCTTGCTCATCTTCGCTCTTGTTGGCGTGGGTAGAGGGTCAGCTGGCGTCAGCCAGCACGCCCGGGTTGAGGATCGTGGGCGGCCGACCAGCGCAGGGACCATGCCCAAACGCAGCCAGTACATTGTCCACAGCCAGCGACGCCATGCCGCGACGTGTGTCGCGACTTGCGCTAGCGATGTGCGGACTTAGCACCACATTGTCCTGTTGAAGCAGGTCCGGGTGGACCTGGGGTTCGCCCTCGAACACATCGAGGGCGGCCGCGGCGATTTCGCCATCGGCCAGCGCCCGGGCCAGCGCTTCGTCATCGACGATACCGCCGCGGGCGATGTTGATCAGCGTGGCCGTTGGCTTCATCGCCTTCAGCTCTGCCGCGCCGATAATGTGCCGGTTCGCCGGGGTGAACGGCAGCACCAGGATCAGGTGGTCGGCCTGGGCCAGCAGCGTGGCCTTGTCGACATAGGTAGCACCGCACGCCTTCTCGATAACGACATCGAGGCGGGACCGGTTGTGGTAGATCACCCGCGAGCGGAAGCCGAGCGCGCGCCGCGCGATGGCCTGGCCGATCCGGCCCATGCCCAGGATGCCGATGGTCTTGCCGTGTACGTCAGCGCCCAGCCAGCCCTCGAAGCGCGAACCCTTCCACTGCCCTGCCCGCAACCAGCGCTCGGCTTCGCCGACCCTGCGGGCCGCCGCCAGCATGAGCGCCCAGGCATAGTCGGCGACGGTCTCGTCAAGCACACCCGGGGTGTTCGATGCGCCCACACCTGCTTCGGTCAGCGCATCCAGGTCGAGGTTGTTGTAGCCCACACCGGTATTGGCGACGAAACGCAGTTTCGGCGTGTGCTTGAGGATATTGGCATCGATGCGGTCGGCCAGGCCGAGGATCGCAGCATCCGCATCCTTTAGATGGGCGACGAGTTGCTCAGGCGTGTACGCCCGCTCATCGGTCTCCTGCAGCACCTCGAAGTGCTCGCGCAGACGATCGACGATATCCGGAAAGAACGGCCTGGAGATCCAGACCTTCGGCTTGTTCATGTCTTACTCCTGGAACGTGCCAGGGATGCGCGGCGGCACCGGCTCCACATCGCCGCACTGGGCACGATGGCGCAGGGCCTGGTCCATCAACACCAGGGCCAGCATGGCCTCGGCGATGGGGACCGCGCGGATCCCGACACAGGGATCATGCCGGCCCTTCGTGACCACTTCAGTCGCCTGGCCCGCGCGATCGACGCTGCGGCCGGGCACCAGGATGCTCGAGGTTGGCTTGAAGGCCATGGAAACGACCACGGGCTGACCGGTGGCGATGCCGCCGAGGATCCCGCCTGCGTGATTGGAAAGGAAACCCTGCGCCGTCATCTCATCGCGGTGCTGGGTGCCTCGCTGCTGCACGGAGTCGAAGCCATCGCCGATTTCCACGCCCTTGACCGCGTTGATCGACATCATGGCGGCCGCGAGTTCGCCATCGAGCTTGCCGTAGATCGGCTCACCCCAGCCTGCCGGGACGCCATCGGCGACCACGGTGACCCGGGCGCCCACGGAATCGCCCGACTTGCGCAGGGCATCCATGTAGGCCTCGAGTTCGGGGATCTGTTCGGCGAACGGCCAGAAGAATGGGCTGCTTTCGATGGCGCCCGCTTCGAAACCGCGCGGCGTCACTTCGCCGATCTGGCTGACATGACCCTGCACCGTCACGCCGTAGCGGTGGGCGAGCCACTTCTTGGCGATGACGCCGGCGGCCACGCGCATGGTGGTTTCGCGAGCCGACGAGCGGCCGCCGCCACGCGGGTCGCGGATGCCGTACTTCTGCCAATAGGTGTAGTCGGCGTGCCCGGGGCGGAACGTGTCGAGGATGTTGCCGTAATCCTTTGAACGCGCATCCGTGTTGCGGATAAGCAGGGCGATCGGGGTGCCGGTGGTGACACCCTCGTAGACGCCCGAAAGGATCTCGATATCGTCCGTCTCACGGCGTTGCGAGGTATGCCGCGAGCGGCCGGTGGCGCGCCGCTCGAGGTCGGACCGGAATTCGTCGGCCTCCAGCGGGAGCCCCGGGGGGCACCCATCGACCACGCACCCGATCGCTGGGCCGTGGCTTTCGCCGAAGGTGGTAACGGAGAGGAGCTTGCCGAACGTATTGGAGGACACGGTACTTCCGTCAGGTGTTTAGTTCCGCGCAGCGCGTACTGCGGCGATTTCGGCGGCGTGGGCAACGAGGTCGCGGCGTTCGAGGGCGAAGATACCCATCTGGCCGACCTTGAATTCCAGCCAGACAAACGGCACGCGCGGCAGCAGGTTGACCAGGGCGTGTTCGCTGTCGCCTACCTCGACGATCAGCAGGCCATCTTCGCTGAGGTGGTCGGCGGCTTCGTCGAGCATGCGCAGGGTGATGTCCAGTCCATCATCGCCGGATGTCAAACCGAGGACCGGTTCATGGCTGTATTCGGCCGGCATGGCGGCGTATTCGTCGTTGGTGACGTACGGCGGGTTGGAGACGATGAGATCGTAGACCTCATCCTTGATGCCGCCGAACAGGTCGGACTTGACCGCGCGGACGCGTTCTTCGACGTGCTGGTAGATGATGTTTTCGTTGGCGAGGCTGAGGGCATCGTCGCTGATGTCAACGATGTCGACCTGCCAGTGCGGGTTGTATTCGGCCATGGCGATGCCGATACAGCCGGAGCCGGTGCAGAGATCGAGGGCGCGTTCGACGTGGCGTTCTTCGAGCCAGGGATGGAATCCGCCTTCAATGAGTTCGGCAATGGGCGAGCGCGGAACGAGCGCGCGGCGGTCGCTTTTGAACTTGAGGCCGGCGAACCAGGTTTCGCCTACCAGGTAGGCGACGGGGACGCGTTCGGTGATGCGTTTTTCGATGAGGGCGAGGACTTTTTCGCGCTCGTCGGTGGTTAGCTTGCCTGCGCCATAGGCAGGGGGGAGGTCGGGCGGCAGGTGCAGGGCGGCCAGGACCAGGTGGGTGGCCTCGTCGATCGGATTGTCATGGCTATGGCCGAAGGTGAGGCCGGCGGCGGAGAAGCGGCTGGCGCCGTAGCGGATGAAATCGATGATGGAGCTGAGTTCGCTGGTCACTGGCGGGGGCTTTCTTGGGGCTGATTGGGGAGTATAGCCGTCTGGGGGCGGCTCTGGCCCTGCTGCGGTCGGGCTCGCCTGCGGCTTCGTGGGGGCTCGGCTTCGCCATCGCGCTAGCGCTCGGACGTGGTCGCAGGAGAGCCCTCGGTGCCCACCCTCGCTGCTCAGACAGGTCCTCAACGTTCGACAAGGATGCCCCTCCGGGGCCATG
>NZ_DASYCB010000016.1:0-100155 GCF_036500425.1 Luteibacter sp. | reverse complement strand
CGATGGGTTTTGCGGGGACCCCATCGCGCGCAAGCGCGCTCCTACAGGGGTATCGGAAAAGAAAAGGGCCAGGACGAAGCCTGGCCCTTTTCCCGGGAGTGACACGTTTGCAGCGTGGTTTACGGGGTCCAGGTCGCCTTGAGCAATACGCCCGAGAAGGTCGTGTAACCACGCACCTTCACGTAGTACACCCCGGCCTGGGTCGTCGCGAACGAGCACGACTCAGCGTTACCGGTCTTGTACGGACGGCAGTTGTAGCTGGACGTGGTCGGTGCGGAACCGAACTTGACGTAGAGGTCTGCATCGCCGCTACCACCGCTGGTCGCGATGACCAGGTTCTTCGCGCCCGCCGCCACGGTTACCGTGTAGCTGAGCTCGGTACCCGACGAACCCGCCAGGCCCGTCTTGGCCGTGCCGTTCTGCAACGCGGTGCCGCCGGAGCCGCCACCACCGGTGCAGCTCACGCCCACGCCGGTGAACGCGGTAGCCACGTCGGCGGCCGAATAGCCGAGGTCGGTGGCCGCGCTGGCCACGCCACACGCGCCGCTGTTGAACGTCGAAGTGGCCGTCCAGTACACGGCATTCGCGCGGGCAAAGGCCTTGAACGCCTTGACCGTATCCCAGCCACTGGTCTTGGCCAGCAGGCAGAACGCCTTGTTGTACACGCCCGAGGAGTAATGCACGTCGAGGCCGTTGTAGTAGTCCGACGCGTTGCCGATCGAGCCACCATCCTGCGGCGGGTTACACATATAGCGCAGCGCGGCACCGATGCCGGCGCTGCTCTTCACGATGTCGGCGCCGACGAGGAAATCGTTGGTGCCACGATCGAAGTACTCGGCCGCTTCACCCGCGATATCCGAATAGGCTTCGTTCATGCCGCCCGACTGGCCGTCGTACTCCAGGTTGGAGTGCTGCTCGGTGTAACCATGGCTGATTTCGTGCGAGGTGACATCCAGCGCGACCAGCGGGTAGAACGTGCTGGCGCCATCGCCGAAGGTCATTGAGGTGCCATCCCAGAAGGCGTTCTCGTAGCTCGAACCGTAATGCACCTTCATGATCAGCACCTGGTTCAGCGGCGGCGCACCCGTGTACGAGTTGTACATGTCATGCACCACGCCACCGAAGTGGTGGGCGTCGTTGATCGGGCCGAAGCCGCCGTTCACGGCGTCACCGCTCGAGGTCGGGCAGGTGAAGCTCCACAGCGTGCCGCTGCCGGAGGTCGCCTTCTTCATGTTGTAGGTCTTCACGTTGCTGTTCTGCATGGTGCAGGTCGTGCCCGACTGGGTCACGTTCAGCGCCGGAAGGCCGTTAGCGCCCCAGGTGTACTGGCCGGTCTTGCCATTGCCGCCGGGGCCATTGGCATCGGCGTAGGTCAGGCCATCCCACTGCTTGATCACTTCGCCGGTATTGGCATCGACGATAGCGGTCGGGCGCGAGGGATGTTCACCCCCGCTGAAGAACGAGGTGAGGTACACGAGGCGGGCCGGAGCGCCTTCGCCCGGGTAGACGTACAGGTCGGCCTTTGCGTTTTCCGGCTTGATCGCCGCGCTACGCAGGGTGGTCGCCTGGCGGATCAGCACGGCGACAGCGCCGGCCTGGTCGAGCTTCGGCGCGACCGAGGCGAGGTCTACCTGCAGATCGGATGAAACGACGCCGTTAGCGACCAGCGCATTGCCCTGTGCATCCTGCTCCACGGCGATGCTGCGGCCATACACCGGCACGCCCTTGAAGGTCTGTTGCATGCGTACGGTCTGGGTGCCCTTCACGGTGGGTAAAGCGTTCTTTGCGACGAACGCGTTATCTGCCGAAAGGCCCAGCTTGCTGGCCAGCTGGCTGGCTGGCGCGGCGCCCAGGTTCTGTGCGCGCAGCGCCTGCTCGGTCGCCGCCGAGGCGGCCGAGGTAGCGGCGATGCCGACGGCAACCGCCAGGAGTTTCAAGCGAACATGATGTGCCATTACGTTCCTCCTCCAGGAATGGGCAACACGAAGCCATTGCGGCCGTGGTGGACCACATTCCGAACGATGATGATTTCGCGCCGGAGCGCGAATGCCCGTGTGACCAACGGCCCCCCGACCGAAAGTCCTTGTCAACCTATCGCAAGTTTTCGCGGTCGACTACCTAGGGGTTTCCCTAGGTCGTGAAAAAACGCGATGCTATGCACGGAACGGCCAAGTCGCGCTCGCGCTGCCGTAAACGGGGAACCACCATGGCCAGCACCATGCTTGATATCGATGCCGACCTCACCCAGCAGACGCCGCTGGTCAGCGCCTCGTTCCGGCTGACTTCCGAGCGCCATGTCCTCGACCACATCGTCGCCGGGTTCGGTATCGAGGGTGGCCAGGCCTGGCAGAAGGGCGATGTCGACGAAGGGGCGGACCAGGCGCGACGCGCGCATGGCTGGGGCGTGACCCTTCCGGCCCAGCGCACCTATTCGGTGGATACGGCGATCACAGCGCTGCTGCAGGTGCTAGCGCCGCAGCGCGACGCCATCATCCAGGCAATTACCCTGCTAGAGCTCGACGCCCACGTAAACATCGAAGTGCGCGTAGCTCCCGGCCACCTGCCGGTATTGCACGCGGCCAAGGCGACCATCGCGGCGATGGCGGCCTATGACGCCGCCTGCAGCGTGGAGCTAAGTGAACTCTGACACGGTAGAGCCGAAAACTAACGGTTGTAGTACTTGCGGATCTGACGCTGTCCGGATGTGTCAAAAATATAAGTGACGGCCATATGGTCGCCAGGGACCGAAAATGGCGGTACGTCGCCCTCGTACGCGGGATACACGGTAACTTCGATCGTCTGCCCCGTGCTTTCGATCAGCAGACCGAAACGGGTCACTTTCGGCATGTCGTGCCGGTATTCGGCCATCGCTGACGTTACCGCGTTCGTCTGAGCCGGAGGCACGTCGCAAGTACCGGCGGAACACCGTGATGTCGGCTTTGACGACGTCACGGTGCCACTCGTGATGGGCTGAATTTCCGACGCGCTGCGTGCAGGCCCGGCATTCAGGACCAGGGCGGTTATCAGGGTCACCGCGCTTATCCGAATCATAGTATTTGCTCCTATGGAGTCGGCGGAGGGGGCGGGGGCGGCTGGTTTTGAAGGGCCTTGAGCTGCGCAGCAACGAGTCGAACTGCGCGATCTCTGAGCGGCGCTCAGAGCATCCCGGTTTCGAGCTTGGCCGCGTCGGACATCATCGACTGGTTCCAGGGTGGGTCGAACACCAGGTCGACATCGGCCTCGAGCACGGTGGGGATCAGTTCGAGCTTGGTGCGGACATCGTCGACCAGGATATCGCCCATGCCGCAGCCGGGCGCGGTCAGGGTCATCTTCACGTAGGCCTTGCGGTTGCCTTCGTCGGTGGTTTCCAGGCTCACGTCGTAGACGAGGCCCAGTTCCACCACATTGATGGGGATTTCCGGGTCGAAACAGGTGCGCAACTGCTGCCAGACGAGCTTTTCGACGTCCTCGTTGGAGGCATCGTCGGGGAGTTCGATCGCCCGCGGCGGCTCCTTGCCCAGGGCGTCGGCGTCGTTGCCGGCGATCCGGAACAGGTTGCCCTCCACGTAGACGGTGAAGCTGCCGCCGAGGGCCTGGGTGATGTAGCCGATCTGCCCGGCCGGGAGCGTCACCGTCTCGCCCTGCGGCACCATGACCGCGGCGCAGTCACGTTCCAGGGTGAAGGGCTCGCTACTGAGGCTGAAACCGCTCATGGATGTCCTGTGGAGGCGGCCCTCGAGCCGCAAAGTAGGCAATTATGCGCCCGCCGGGGGCCGGCGGTCAGCATCTACCCCGCAACGTTTGGGCACCGGGGCCCTCCCTCAAGAGCGCGTGGGCGCGGGGCCCGCTATCATGCGGGCGTTTCCCCCATCCCGGTTCCCATGCGTCCGTCGATTCCCTCCCATGGTGGCTAATCCCCTGCGCCGCCTTATCAACCTCCTGTCTGGCCTGCTCGGCGCCATCCTCTTCGGATTCGCCGCCGGCGCCGTGTGGATGGTCCCCTCCATGATGTTCGGCCGCGCCCTCCCGACGCTGGCCCTGCCCGTGGGCTGGGCGCTGGGCTATGTGGTCCGCCGCTGGCTGAAATTCGAGGGTGTGCCGGGGGCTGCGCTGGCGGCAGGCGCCACCGTACTGGCTTCCCTTTACGTAAGCTGCCTCGCCGCTGCGGCGTCGATCGCCGGCATGATGGGGGTGGGCTTCGCCCAGGCGATCGCCGATGCGGGCCCGGCCATGCTCATCGCGCTGGCCCGCCTGGCCCAGGGCCCGGCGGATATCGGCCTTTACCTCGCCGGCGCCGTTTTATCGGCGCTGGTCGCATGGCCGCTCGGCCGCCGCCGTGGCTGACTTCACACGTGGTAAATGCCCACACGGGAAGATACCCGTGGACGACGAGTCAACCAGCGGTCGCCGACCGCGTTTAGCAAGGTGAAACCAGGCCGTATGGAGCACGAGGATGGCAAGCGCGAAGACGCGGAGAAAGCCGTGAACGGCTCACTCGCGCTCGATAGTGCCTCGCTCGAGGATCTGCGTGATGTCCCGGCAAGCATGGATGCCTTTTTAGCGGGTATCGAGCGTCGCGCATGGCGCATGGCCGAAATCCACCTGGGCAATCGCGACGACGGGCTGGATGCGGTACAGGACGCCATGCTGCGCCTGGTAAGGCACTACGCGGACAAGCCGGCGCAAGAATGGACACCGCTGTTCTGGGGCATCCTGCGGCGCCGGATCGTCGATCTGCAGCGCCGCCGCAAGGTTCGCTCGATCGTGGTGGGCTGGATCGGTGGCGGTCACGATGACGACGGCGCGGAACTCCCGGCATGGGAACCTGCGGACGACGCGCCCGACCCGTCGGCGCGCCTGCAGGATTCCCAGGCCTACGGCGATATCGTGGCTGCCGTACGCAAATTGCCGCGACGACAACGCGAAGCGTTCACCTTCCGCGTCATGGAAGGCCTGGATGTCGCGGAAACCGCCGAGGCCATGGGTTGTTCCGATGGCAGCGTCAAGACACATCTTTCGCGCGCGATGCATGCGCTGCGCGAACATCTGGAGGCATGGCGATGAGCCAGCACGATCATGAACTCGAACGTCGCGCCAGGGATCTTTACCTGCGCGCCAGCCGCGATGTGGATCCGGCGATGGCCGGCCGCCTGCGCGCGGCGCGCCGTACCGCGCTCGAGCGTCCGTCGCCCCACTCCACGGTGCGCCGCGTCCTGATTCCGGCCAGTGCGTTCGCCGTCGTGGCCTTGGCGACGCTTATGGTCTGGCAGCCGCTGGGCGGGCCCTCGTCCGCGCCGCCTGCCGTGGTGCAGGCCGTCGATGCCACCGACCCGAGCGATCTGCCGCCGGATGCCGATAGCACGGACCCCACGCTGTACAAGGACCTGCAGTTCTACAGCTGGCTCGCCTACAACGACAGCAACGGCCAGGGCCGGAGCACTAAGTGAGCACGATGCGCCGCCTCGTTTTTTCCTTTGCCGCGCTGTTGGCGCTGGCCGCACCCTTCGTGGCCAGTGCGCAGGCCGGGCTGCCTGCGCCTTCTGAAGATTTCCGGTCGTCCGACGATCATCCGCTGCCGCCGCCGCGCCCGTGGGCGCAGCTGTCGGCGGATGAGAAAGACATCCTTGCACCGCTGGCGAAGGAGTGGGATACGTTCCCACCGCAGCGCCAGTCGCGCATGCTCGACAAGGCCCAGCGCTGGCGCGGGCTGCCGCCCGAACGCCGTGCGGAAATCCGCGACCGTATCGCCCACTGGCAACAGATGACGCCGGAAGAACGTGCACAGGCACGGCGCAATCAGCAGAAGTTCAACGACCTCTCGCCGGAACAGCGGCAGAAATTGCACGACGCGTTCGAGCGCTTCCGCACCCTGTCGCCGGAACAGCGCCGTGCGCTGGTCGACCAGTGGCGCAACCAGACCCCGGAACAGCGCCGCCAGGCCCTGGACCACCTGGGCCCGAACGACGCCCTGCCGCCGCCCCCGCCGCCACACGACCGCTGAGCTCCTGTAGGAGCGCGCTTGCGCGCGATGGGTGCGTGCGGCAAGGTCCATCGCGCGCAAGCGCGCTCCTACACGTGCAGGCCCGCGAGCGCGTATCCGCAGGGGTGGTAAAATGGCCGGATGAACCAGCCCAACCTGGATGTCCTGAACGCCCGCCGCTCGGTGCCCTCGCGCCAGCTTGGCGAACCCGCCCCTGACGACGCCACGCTGCGCCGCCTCATCGAGGCCGCGATTCGCGTGCCCGACCACGGCAAGCTCGAGCCCTTCCGTATCCGCATCCTGCGCGGTGAGGCCAAGCACGCTTTCGGCCAGACGCTGGCAAAGATGGCCGTGGAGGCAAACCCGGAGCTTTCCGACGCCAAGCGTGAGAAAGAGCAACGCCGCTACGAACACGCGCCACTGGTACTCGTCGTCTCCGCGAAGCTGGATACGGAAAGCAAGGTCCCCGAGCTCGAACAGAACCTTGCCGCTGGCTGCGTCGCCTACAACCTGCTGCTCGGCGCGCAGGCGTTGGGCTTTGGCGCGCAGTGGCTCACCGGCTGGGCGGCCTACGATCGCGACGTGGCGAAGCTGCTGGGCATGAAGAAGCACGAGCACGTGATCGGTTTCATCCATATCGGTACACCGGCTATGGATGCCCCCGAACGCGACCGTCCCTCGTACGACGGCATCGTGGAAACGTGGCAGCCGTGAGCGCCAACGATACCGTTCACCTGGTGGATGGCAGCCTCTACGTATTCCGCGCCTGGCATTCCATGCCGGATGAGTTCCACGACCATGACGGCGAGCCGGTCAACGCCGTGCACGGTTTCACGCGATTCCTCTGTGAGCTGCTCGAACGTACGCGCGCCGAACACATCGCCGTCGCGTTCGATGCCTCGCTCACGACCTCGTTCCGCAACACGATCTACCCTGCGTACAAGGCCAACCGCGACCTGCCGCCACCACAGCTCGTCCGCCAGTTCGCGCTGTGCCGCGAGATATCGGCAGCGCTGGGCCTCAGCGTGCTCAACGACCATCAGTACGAAGCCGACGACCTGATTGGCAGCGCGCTGTGGGGCCTGCGCGCGCATGGTTTCCGCGGGGTCATCGTTTCCGCGGACAAGGATTTCGGCCAGTTGCTCGGCGAACACGACCAGCAGTGGGACTTCGCGAAAGATCATCGCTGGGGCCCGGCGGGCGTGTTCGACAAGCTCGGCGTGCACCCCCACCAGGTCGCCGATTACCTCGCGCTGTGTGGCGATGCGGTCGACAACATCCCCGGTGTACCGGGCATTGGCGCAAAGACCGCTGCCGCCCTGCTCGCCCATTTCGGCAGCCTCGATGCGTTGCTGGAGCGCGTCGACGAAGTGGCCTTCCTGCGCATTCGGGGCGCGGCGGCATGCGCGGCACGGCTGCGTGAGCATGCGGAGCTGGCGCTGCTGTATCGCCGGCTGACCCGGATCGCGCTCGATGTGGCCGTGGCGGAGACTGCCGATGCACTGAGCCGGCGCCAGGGCGACGCAAGCGCGGTGGATGAGCTTTGCGAGCGTATTCGCTTCGGGCCCATGACGCGATCGCGGCTTCGGGCGCTGCTGTAGCCCCGATCGCGCGCAAGCGCGCTCCTACAAGGGCAGCGCCACCATGTCCACGGCGTCGATCGCGACTTCGTAGCCCAATGCGCTTGTCCGCTGGTTGACGCCGAGGCTGAGGCTTTGGTTGTTCTGCAGCTTCAGCATAGCGCTCACGGGCTGGATAGCCGCCAGTTCCGTGCGCTTGGCCCTGTCTGCCGCTGTGTTGCCGTGCGCCGTCGGCTCGGTGAGCATCGCGTCGAAATTGCCATGGGCATCCGCCTTGATCACACGGGGAAAGAACGCCACGCGCTTGCCCGAGGCATCGACCAGGCTGATGGTGGCCACGATTGCCTCCGGGGCACGGGGGTTTTCGCCCGAAGCGTGGCGAATGATCCGGCCGCGCACCTGTACCTTGATGTCCAGTTCCAACCCGGTGGCCCCGACGGGCAGGTCGCCCTGATAGTGCACTTTGGCACCCTCGCCGACGACGCGAATCGCATCGCCGATCCGCGGATATCGGCGGTGAGCATCCTCCGGAGTGAACGCGCCATTGACGTAGTAACCCGGCCGCACCTGCATGCTGCAGGCACTCGTCAGGCTGGGAAACAAGGCCGGACATGCCGGAGTTACCGGATTCGTCATGCTGGCGCGTGCGGAAGGGACAGTGGCCGTGCCGGCCGACGCAATGGCGAGGGCAACGGCAGTGATTGTAGTTCTCATTCAACATTCCTTGTCTGCTGGGTAGCGCGGAGGCCTCATGGCGCCGCCCACGAATTAGAGCATGGAGTGCACGTCGAGCAAGCCACATGCCCCCCATTTAGGAATTCGCCTACGCATTTTTAGGCCGATGCCCCGGTTGCCTGCCGCGGAAACACGCCTGAGATGTTTTTTCAACCATACTCGACAGATCGCCTAAAGGAGCCCGCCATGCAGACCAGCCCGCTGCCCCACGCCTCGCCCATCCCCGACGATGCCAGCCTGCCTGAGGAAACGCTGTTTTCCGGCAAGTGGCTGACCTTGAAGAAGCGCGGACGGTGGGAGTACGCGTCGCGCAATAACCCGGGCGGTGCGGTGATCATCCTGGCGGTGACGCCCGATGACAAAGTCATCTTCGTGGAGCAGTACCGCGTCTCGATCCTTGCCAACACCATCGAAATGCCTGCCGGGTTGGTCGGCGACCTCGAGGGCGCCGAGGATGAAGACGTTCTCCTCGCCGCAGAGCGCGAGCTTGAGGAAGAAACCGGCTACGCCTGTGGAC
Organism: Luteibacter sp.; assembly: GCF_036500425.1. GTDB lineage: Bacteria > Pseudomonadota > Gammaproteobacteria > Xanthomonadales > Rhodanobacteraceae > Luteibacter. Next base: position 91,343 of record NZ_DASYCB010000016.1, on the reverse strand, counting down.
GCATCGAATTTGTCCACGAAGGCCCCTCGTCCTCTGGCATGAGCACCGAGATGATTGCCTTCGCCCGCGCGTGGGACCTGGAGAAAGTCGGCAAGGGCGGCGGCGACGAGACCGAAAACATCATCGTCCACGAAGTGCCGCGCACCGAAGCTGGCAAGTGGCTGTTCGATCGTGCGGCCGAGGGCTTTTCCATAGACGCCAAGCTGTTCGCCGGCCTCTGGTTCATCGAGCACCCCGAAGCCCACCAGCGCTGAGCCCCCCCCCTGTAGGAGCGCGCTTGCGCGCGATGGGTGCTTGCCGTGACCCTGATCGCGCGCAAGCGCGCTCCTACAAGGGCAGCGACGTCCCCAACAAGGCCGCGCGAGGGCGCCGATGGGGGCTTTTTCGTGCTGTCAATTCTTGCCCCGCTCCCCTGCCCCGGTTAGCCTTTCCCATGGCCTGAACCGGCACCCCGCATGACCGTCCGCTTTACCCACCTTCACCTGCACAGCGAATACTCGCTGGTCGACTCGACGATCCGCATCAAGCAGCTGATCGCCGCGTGCGCGCGCGCCGGCATGCCGGCGATCGCACTGACCGACGAGAACAACATGTTCGGATTGGTGAAGTTCTACAAGCAGTGCGTGGCGGCAGGCATCAAGCCTATTGGTGGCTGCGATGTTTGGGTGTCCAGCCCGGATGATCCGCGCCCCTGGCGGCTGACCCTCATTTGCCAGGACCGCGAGGGTTACCTCAACCTGTCGCGGCTGATCTCACGCGCCTGGCGCGAAGGCCAGGGCACCGGCCGTGCGCTGGTCGATGCCAGCTGGCTCACCACCGCCGCCGTCACCGGCCTGATCGCCTTTGCCGGCCGGGAAAGTGAAACCGCCCGCGTGGCGCTTGGCGCGGGTCTGCCCGCCGCCTCGGCCAAGGTGAACTTCCTCATCCGGCTCTTCCCCGAACGCCTGTACCTCGAACTCACCCGCACGGGTCGCGAGAACGAGGAAAACTGGGTGCGTGCGGCCATGGCCCTGGCGGGTGACCACGGCCTGCCGGTGATCGCAAGCAATGATGTCCGCTTCCTTGAGCGCGAGGGCTTTGAATCGCACGAGGCGCGCACCTGCATCAACCAGGGCCGCGTGCTGGCCGATCCGAAGCGCCCGCGCTATTACAGCGAGGAGCAGTACTTCAAATCGGCCGACGACATGGCCGAGCTATTTGCCGATATCCCGGAAGCGCTCGAAAACACCGTCGAACTCGCCAAGCGCTGCAACCTGGAACTTTCGTTCGGTACGTATTACCTGCCCGACTTCCCGGTGCCCGAGGGCCATACCCTCGATACCTATATCCGCGAACAGGCGCAGAAGGGCCTGGACGAGCGCCTCGCCCACCACCCGCTCGCCGCGGGCAAGACCCTGGCGGATTACCAGGCGCGCCTCGATCGCGAGGTGGACGTCATCATCGGCATGGGCTTCCCCGGTTACTTCCTGATCGTGGCGGACTTCATCGGCTGGGGTAAGGACAACGGCATCCCCGTGGGCCCGGGCCGTGGCTCGGGCGCCGGCTCGCTGGTCGCCTGGGTGTTGAAGATCACCGACCTGGATCCGCTCCAGTTCGAGCTTCTGTTTGAGCGCTTCCTCAACCCCGAGCGCGTGTCGATGCCCGACTTCGACATCGACTTCTGCATGGATCGCCGCGACGAGGTGATCGATTACGTGGCGCGCAAATACGGCCGCGACCACGTCAGCCAGATCATCACCTACGGCTCCATGGCCGCGAAGGCCGTGCTGCGTGATTCCGGCCGTGTGCTCGGCATGGGCTACGGCCAGGTCGATCGACACGCCAAGCTGATCCCCGCCCGCCCGCTGGATCTCACCCTGGGCGACGCCCTGGGCCGCACGGAAAAGTCGAAGAAAGAACCCGAGCGCGTCGTCAAGGAATTCTGCGACGCCTACGACACCGAAGAAGAATCGCGCACGCTGATCGACCTGGCGCTGAGCCTCGAAGGTCTGACCCGCAACGCCGGTAAACATGCCGGTGGTGTGGTGATCGCGCCCACGCCGCTCACCGATTTCGCCCCGCTCTACTGCGAACCGAGCGGCGAAGGCGTGGTGACTCAGTACGACAAGGATGACGTTGAAGCCGTCGGCCTGGTGAAGTTCGACTTCCTCGGCCTGCGCACGCTCACCATCATCGACTGGGCCGTCAAGGCCATCAACAAGCGCCGTGCCGTCGAAGGCACCGAGCCGCTGAACATCGATACGCTGCCGCTCGATGACCCGAAGGTCTACGACCTGCTGAAGAAGGCGCAGACCGTCGCCGTCTTCCAGCTCGAATCGCGCGGCATGCAGGGCATGCTCAAGGAAGCGCAGGCCGATCGTTTCGAGGACATCATCGCTCTGGTGGCGCTGTACCGCCCCGGCCCGATGGACCTCATTCCCAGCTTCTGCGCGCGTAAACACGGCAAGGAAGCGGTGGAATACCCCGACCCGCGCGTCGAGCCCATCCTGAAAGAGACCTACGGCATCATGGTCTACCAGGAGCAGGTGATGCAGATGGCGCAGATCGTGGGTGGTTACACCCTCGGCGGCGCCGATCTGCTCCGCCGCGCCATGGGCAAGAAGAAAGCCGAGGAGATGGTGAAGCACCGCGCCACCTTCCGCGAAGGTGCCGCGAAGGATGGCATCGAAGGCGATAAGGCGGATTCCATCTTCGACCTGATGGAAAAGTTCGCGGGTTACGGCTTCAACAAATCGCACGCGGCCGCGTATGCGCTGGTGTCGTACCAGACCGCGTGGCTGAAGGCGCACTACCCCGCCGAATTCATGGCCGCGACGATCTCGTCGGACATGGACAACACCGAGAAGGCGGTGACCTTCCTCGATGAAACGCGCGCGATCGGTATCAAGGTGCTGCCGCCGGACGTGAACGCCTCGGCGTGGATGTTCGAGGCGGTGGAACCGCGCGTGGTGCGCTACGGCCTGGGCGCCATCAAGGGCGTGGGCCAGGGCATCTGCGAGGAGATCGCCGCCGAGCGCAAGGCGCGCGGTGCGTTCAAGGGCCTCGTGGATTTTTGCCAGCGCATTGGCTCGAACAAGCTCAACAAGCGCGTGATGGAAGCGCTGGTGCAATCGGGCGCACTCGATGCGCTCGGTGAAAATCGCGCCACCCTGATGATGCATATCCCCGAAGCCATGCGCGCCGCCGACCAGGAGGCGAAGAACCGCGCATCGGGCCAGGTGGATATTTTTGGCAACGCGTTCGGTGATGCCGAAGCACCCAGCATCATCGAGCTTTCCGGCTCGGTTCCGGAATGGCCGCTCGAACAGCTGCTGCAGGGCGAGCATGTCACCCTCGGCCATTACCTGTCGGGCCACCCGACCGACCCCTGGACCGCTGAGCTGCAGCAGCTTTCGAGTTGCCCGATCGGCGAGATTCCCCACCGCTACCAGCCGCCCAAGCCACGCCGCAACGACGATGACGAAGGCGCGAACCGGTTTCGGCGTGGCCCCGATACGCCGTGGACAGTGGCGGGCATGGTCGTGGGCATGCGCAAACGCGGTGACAGCGATGCCTTCGTGCAGATTGAAGACGCGACCGGCTTGCTCGAAACAAGCTTCTTCCGCGAGGTATTCACCGATGCCGCGCCGCTGCTCACCCGCGGCAACATCATCGTGGTGGAAGGCGGCCTGCGCATCGATGACTTTGCTGGTGGCTACCAGCTGCGTGCGCGCAAGGCGTATTCGCTTTCCGATGCCATGGAACATTTCGGCCGCCTGCTCACGCTTAAGCTGAATGGCGTGGACGAGGAATTCCCAAAGCATCTGAAGCACGCCCTGATGGGCTTCCGCGGCGGCCGCACACCGTTGATGCTGGCCGGCTACCGCAATGCGGTAGGCCAGGCCAGCCTGGAGTTGGGTGATGAATGGCGTGTACGCGCCCTGCCCGATCTCGTCCGCACGCTGCGTGGCCTGCCAGGCGTACTGGGCACGGAACTGCGGCTGATACGCCCGGCGGATTAACGCGAACGGTGATCAGCGCTGGCGGATGACCTGCACATCATCCACGTAAAGCGGCGTACCTCCGTTCTTGTCCCTGCGGATGATCTGCAAGAGCAACGATCGCGGCCTGCCGCGAGCCTGTGAGGCATCGAAGCCGCCCGAGGGGCGTGTCCAGTCATCTTGGGTGGTGTAGACGTGCGAGAAGACGGCATGCGAACCGCTGTCGTCCTGCAATGAGATGGAGAGCTCCACCTGGGCGTTGCCGCCGGCGGAACGCGCGAACAGGGATGGCACAAAGTAAGCGTCCATGTCGCCAGCGGTGCCCAGGGGCAGCTCGACAAACTGGCTCACGGAGCCACCCGGTGCGAGCTCAAGGCGTGCTTTGCCACCCTCGCGATCGATACGCGCCGCTGCTGGGTTCATGGGGGCGGGCATCCAGCTGAGCAGGCTGCCATCCCCTTCGAAGCCGGGGTCGGCAAGCGCGATGAGGCATTCGTCCGGCTGCACACCGGCAGGCGGGCATACCGGGAGATCGTCACCGTGCGGATTGCCAGCAGATGCGACGGGTACGGCGAAAAGTGCGGCAGCCGCCAGGGCCGTGCGTGTGAGGATATGAGCCATCAGGTCGTTCCTTGACGAGGTAAGCGATGCTGTCCTGCATCGGGGAGTGGCGTGGCATGAGTCGAGCCACGCCCTATTAGAGCAGCCTGCGCGCCCCCACGACCTTCCGATGAGTGCCATCAAGCGCTGCACCTACGCTGCATTCAGGGAAAACCTACACGCCGGCCCGCGTGCCGTACTGGATAGAAGCAGCCACCTCACCTCGAGGTGGCTGCCACCGTCTTACCGCGACGCGTGCTCCACGTCGGGGTCGTACGACTGGATAACCCCCAGTTGGTCGATATCCACCTCGTTGGGACCGCCTTCGGCATCACTCTCCAGGGTAACGTTGAGGTAAGCAGGCTGGGCGAACCGGGCCCCCTTGACCGCCAGCGAGATGCGATCGTGGCCGCCCTGCAACGCGACCGATGCACTACCCAACTCGACAGCATGGCCGCCTGTATCGTCGGTAAGTGACATCGAGATGCGGACATTGGCCGCGGTCCCACCGAAATTCCAGGTCTTTGCCTCGGCCGAATACAGCGGCAGGTCACCATCGTCGATGGTGGTATCCAGCGGTAACGCAATGCGCTGGCTAACCTGGCCACCACGGACGAGCTTCAGCTTTTCACCACTGTAGAGGTCGCAGACCTCGGTACCACCGGGCGCATGTGGGGACGGGCAACGTGCGGCGAAGGCAGGGGTAGCGGCCGTGAGGGCAGCAATGACAGCGAGGGAAGCAATGGTCTTCATGGGTGTCGTTCCTTGACGTCTTGGCTGATCAGCGGAAGGTCTGCGTGAGGTTGACGTTATCGATGCCGATGACCTCGTCCGACCGATTGGTGAATTCGAGGCGGATAGATGCCGGAAGCGCATTGCCGGCGGCGACATGGAAGCTGTGGGTCGCATCCGATTCACCCACATGGACATCCTCGCTCCACAGTTTGGTCGTACTGCCATCTGCCTGGATTCCGTGCAGGGTGGCGCGCAGCCTGCCGCCTTCGTCGGCTTCGTACGCCGTGCCGGCCGTAAAGGTCACGATATAGGTGGGACTAGCGCCGCCTGCCGCTGGCGCGACCTGCGTCACCCGTACGCTTTGCGAGAGTCCCTGATCGGGCTTCAGACCGACGAGCTTGTTCTTGAAACGCAGCTCTTCCCAGGGCTGGCTACCGACTTCATAGATGCCCGTAAGCGCCCCTTTGAACTGCCAGCCGTCGACCTGGCTCAGTTCACGCTCAGTACGCGCGCCGTCGCGGATGTCGAACGGTAGTTGCTCGAAATCGCCGTTGATGATCGGCAGCTGGCAGTCGGCGGGGAAGCCATTTGCGCTGACCGACGCCGGGCATGCGGCGAGAGAGGCCGCCTGGGTCGACATGGTTGCCGCCGTCGCGGTAGCAGCGAACAGCAGGACTGACGTGTTGCGCAGGATATGTGAACGCTTCATGCGGATTAGCTCCTTGGTTGATGTAGGTCGTGGATGCCGCTGCCTATGAGCGGAAGCCACGAACGGATTGAAGCACCCCCTTACACCGGATAGGAGGTGGACTACAGTCGTCGAGATGTTCCCCTACACAAACTTCAGTACCGAGCTGATCAAACTGCGAAAAATGATCTTTCTTATCTGATACTTACGGAAAGGCGATGCACCGTACTGCCGCGCACACCCACGAACGCCCCGCCCCGCTATAATGTCGGGTCTTGCCCGGAACCTCCGTCTTCCATGAATCCCAACTTCCTCGATTTCGAACAACCCATCGCCGAACTGGAAGCGAAGATAGAAGAGCTTCGCCACGCCAGCAGTGGCCAGGCGTTCAACATCGATGAGGAAGTGGCCCGCCTCCGCGAGAAGCTGAAGGTCAAGACCGCGGAAATCTTTCGCAATCTGACCCCGTGGCAGGTCAGCCAGGTCTCGCGCCACCCGGCGCGCCCGTACACGCTGGATTACATCCAGGGCATGTGCGAGGAATTCCACGAGTTGAAGGGCGACCGCATGTTCGCGGACGACCAGGCTATCGTAGGTGGCCTCGCGCGCATCAGTGGTCGCTCGGTCATGGTCGTCGGCCACCAGAAGGGCCGCGACACCAAGACCAAGGTGAAGCGCAACTTCGGTATGCCCCGGCCCGAGGGTTATCGCAAGGCGCTGCGCCTGTTCAAGCTGGCCGAGCGCTTCAGGATCCCGGTGTTCACCTTTATCGACACCGCGGGCGCCTGGCCCGGCATCAATGCGGAAGAGCGCGGCCAGTCCGAGGCCATCGCCCGCAACCTGCTGGAAATGGCCGAGCTGCGCGTGCCCATCGTCTGCACCGTCACCGGTGAAGGCGGCTCGGGCGGTGCCCTGGCCATCGGCGTGGGCGACCGTGTGAACATGCTGCAGTACTCCACCTACTCCGTCATCACGCCGGAGGGCTGCGCTTCCATCCTGTGGAAGAGCGCGGACAAGGCGAAGGACGCCGCCGAGGTCATGGGCCTCACCGCGCCTCGCATCCTCGAGAACGGCCTGATCGACAAGATCGTCCGCGAGCCGCTCGGCGGCGCCCACCGCAACCCGCAGAGCATGGCCACGCGCCTCAAGGCCGTGTTGCTCAACCAGCTCGACGAGCTGGAGAAACTGCCGGTCGACGCGCTGCTCGAGAACCGCTACCAGCGCCTGCGCGGCTACGGCGCGTTCACGGAATAAGCCCACCCCGCGCGCACGCGGCTGTCACCGCGGCGCGCTACCATGGCGGCTCGCACCAGGGAGCCGGCCATGGCCAACGATGTGACCCAGAAGCTCGCCGTACTGATCGACGCGGATAACGCGCGCCCGGCGATCGTGAACGGCCTGCTCGCCGAGGTGGCGAAGTACGGCACTGCGCATGTCAAACGCATTTATGGCGACTGGACGGGGCCTAACCTCAATGGCTGGAAGGCCGCCCTGCTCGATCATTCCATCCAGCCGATCCAGCAGTTCGCGTATACCTCGGGCAAGAACGCCACCGATTCGGCCATGATCATCGATGCGATGGACTTGCTGTATTCGGAACGCTTCAACGGCTTCTGCATCGTTTCCAGCGACAGCGACTTCACCCGGCTCGCCTCGCGCATCCGCGAAGCGGGCCTGCTCGTCTACGGCTTTGGCGAGCTGAAGACACCCAAGCCATTCGTATCGGCGTGCGACAAGTTCATCTACACCGAGGTGCTCGCCAGTGAAGATGATGACGAGAAGGAAGCGCCCGCCGCGCCCAGATCCGCGAAGGAACTGCGCGGCGATACGCGCCTGGTGAACAACCTGCGCGGGGCGGTCACGGACGCCTCGGATGAAAGCGGCTGGGCGGCGCTCGGCGGCGTCGGCAGCATCCTCAACAAACGCATGTCGGATTTCGATTCGCGCAATTACGGATTCTCGAAGCTGAGCGGCCTCATCCAGGGCATCGGCCTGTTCGATGTCGAAGAGCGCCAGCACGGAAATGCCAAGCACGTGTACATCAAGCTGCGCGCCAAGGGCAAATGAGCGTTTCACTCACCGACCACCTCGCCGCCGCACTGGCGGAACACGACGATACGCCGCTCGTCGTCGCCTATAGCGGCGGGCCTGATTCAACGGCGCTGCTCCATGCACTGGCGCTGCAGACACCGCGGCCTGCCCTGCGCGCGCTGCATATCGACCACGGGCTGCAGGCGGAAAGCGGCCTCTGGGCCATGCACTGCCGTCGGTTCTGCGAATCGCTGGACGTGCCCTTCGAGTCGGTGCGGGTCAGCGTGGACCTTAGCCGTGGCGAAGGCACCGAAGGTGCGGCACGGCGTGCAAGGCGCGCCGCCTTTGCTGCCGCGCTGCGGCCCGGCGAGCGGCTCGTCCTTGCCCACCATCGCGATGACCAGGTGGAGACGGTGCTGCTGAAGCTCATGCGCGGCGCCGGCCCCGAGGGCCTGGCCGGCATGCGCGCCCTGCGCGCGCTCGGTGCGGGCGACCAGTGGCGTCCGCTGCTCGACCTGCCGCGTGAAGCGCTACTCGACCATATCGCACTGCACGCGCTCGACACGGTCCACGATCCCTCAAACGACGATCCCCGCGTCGCCCGCGCGTGGCTGCGCGGCACCGTGTTGCCGGCCCTGCGCGAACACTGGCCGCATGTCGCGCAGAGCGTGGTGCACAGCGCGCGCCTGTGCGGCGAAGCGGCGGCCTGCCTGCGTGACGGCTGGCTTGCCGCCTACGCGGAGCTGCGCGGCGCGGATGGCAGCCTTGACGTGCCCGGCTGGCTCGCCCTGCCTCACGCATGGCGCGGCCCCCTGCTCGACCACTGGCTGCATGGCGCCGGCCTTTCCGCGCCCACCACGGCACAGCGTGAAACCCTGGAGCGCCAGGCCCGCGAAGCCGGTGCCGAGCGGCTGCCCCTGGTCGGCTGGCTGGATACGGAGGTGCGCGTCTGGCGCGGGCGCCTGTGGGCGATGCGGCGCCAGGGTACCTTCGACCAGGGCTGGTCGTCGGCGTGGCACGGTGAGCCACTGGCGCTGCCCGGTGGTGGCTCACTCACCCTCGGCGGCCACCGCCTGGGCGAGCCCGTGACCGTCCGTTACCGCCAGGGCGGCGAAAGCCTCAAGCCCGTCGGCGACCGGCACACGCGCGAGCTGCGCGACCTGTTCCAACAAGCCGGTGTCCCGCCCTGGGAACGGCCACGGATCCCGCTGGTCGTGGCGGGCGATGCCGTCCTTGCCGTCGCTGACCGCTGGCTCAGCGAGGCCGGGAAATCCGTGTTCGACGCCGCCGGCGCACCGCCCCTGTGGCATCGCGGCGATTGATCGCAAAGCCCATGTGAGCTAGTTTTGCCGCCATGCCGAAGTCCCCTGCCGCCCCCGTTCCCGCCTCGTCGATCGCCGAATTCGAGCTCTCGCTGGATGAGCTCGAGCAACTGGTCACGCGCATGGAAGGCGGCGACCTCAGCCTGGATGACTCACTGAAATCTTTCGAGCGCGGCATCGGTCTGTACCGACAGTGCCAGACGGCGCTGGAACAGGCCGAACTACGCGTGCGCCTGCTGCTCGATCCCGAAGCCCCCGATACCGCCGAACCCTTTGACTCCCGCATCGACTGATCTGCCGGCGCCGCTGAAGGCGCTGGCTGGCCGGGCTGACGACGCGCTTGCGCGCGCGCTGCCCGGCGAAGACCTGCCACCGGCCGAACTGCACCGTGCCATGCGCTATGCGGTACTGGGCGGTGGCAAGCGCCTGCGCCCGCTTCTGGTGTATGCCGCGGGCCATGCCCTCGGCACCGATAGCGCCATCCTCGATGCACCTGCCTGTGCCGTGGAAATCATCCACGCCTATTCGCTGGTGCACGACGACCTGCCCGCCATGGATGACGACGCCATGCGCCGGGGCCGCCCTACCTGCCACATCGTGTTTGGCGAGGCCATGGCGATCCTGGCGGGCGATGCCCTACAAGCGCTTGCCTTTGAAATCCTCGCCGAGGCACCTGAAGGCGATGACGCCATCCAGCGCATCGCCATGCTGCGCACGCTCGGCGCCGCGTGTGGTGCCGAAGGCATGGCGGGTGGCCAGGCGTTCGATCTTTCCGCCGTCGGCCGCAAGCTGACGCTGGAAGAACTCGAGCGCATGCACGCCTATAAGACCGGCGCGCTCATCCGCGCATCGGTACGCCTGGGCGCCCTCGCTGCCGGCTGCCGTGACAAGGACCTGCTCGAGCGTCTGGATCGCTACGGCCACGCCGTGGGCCTGGCCTTTCAGGTACGCGACGACATCCTGGATATCGAAGGCGAATCCTCCGTCATCGGCAAGACCGCCGGTAAGGACGCCGCGGCGGACAAGCCAACATTCCCTTCGATCATCGGGCTTGAGGCGTCGCGTGCCCGGCTCTCAGGTCTAGTCAACGACGCGCTCGACGCCATTACGCCACTCGGCGCACGCGGCGAGTGGCTCGCCGAACTCGCCCGCTATTCGGCAGCGCGCGGGCATTGAGGCATCGCGTCGACGCAACAAAAAAAGCCCGCTTTCGCGGGCTTTTTTTTAGTTGATCAACCGCAGCGTGTAAGGGTAGCGATAGGTGCCGTCGGAACTGACTTTCAGCGCGGCGACGATGCAGAAGATCAGGTTGGCCAGCCAGGCCAGGAAGACGATCAGGCCACCGATCAGGATCACGGTGAGGATGCCGCCAATGAAATAGGCCAGCACGATCGTGATCTGGAAGTTCAGGGCTTCCTTCGCTTCGCGAACCAGATACTGCTTGTCGGCGCGGTCTTTGTAGACCAGCCAGACGATGAGCGGCACGAGCACACTGAAAATCAGCCCTGACAGATGCGTAAGCATCGCGATGTTCTTGTCATCCGCGGCGGGGCCCGCGGATGGCGGCGGCACCGGGTCATACGGCGGTGGGCTGGGCGGCGGTGGAACCTGATCGGACGGGGTACTCATGGCGCAACTCCCTGGGCGATGTCGGCCCCACTTTCCCTGTGCCCCGTGCCTGTGTCAATCCGACTTGCGGCACGGGGGTGGGAATCACCCCCGCCGGGGGGCCAATCACTCGCCGGCGATGGTCATGTTCTCGACCAGCCAGGAGCCGGTGAGGATATGCGAGCGGTGGTCCACATCCGCACCCACGGCCACCAGGTTCGCGTACATGTCACGCAAGTTGGCGGCGATGGTGATCTCTTCGACCGGATAGGCGATCTCGCCGTTCTCGACCCAGAAGCCCGAGGCACCCCGCGAATAGTCGCCAGTGATGATCGAGACGCCCTGCCCCATCACCTCGGTGACCAGCAGGCCGGTGCCCAGCTTTTTCAGCATGGCGGCGAAATCGTCGCCGCCATTCGCAACGATGAGGTTATGCACACCGCCCGCATTACCCGTGGATTGCAGGCCGAGCTTGCGCGCCGAGTAGCTGCCGAGGATGTAGCGCGAAAGCACGCCATCGACGATCAGCGGCGAATCCACCGTCGCGACACCTTCGGCATCGAACACGGAGGAGCCAAAGCCCCCGGGGATGAGCGGTTTCTCATCGATACGCATCCAGGACGGCAGCACCTGCTTGCCCACATGGTCGAGCAGGAAGCTGGAGCGGCGGTAAAGCGAGCCGCCGCTGACCGCACCCAGCAGATGACCGACCAGTGAGCGCGCGACCTCCGGGGCGAACAGCACAGGCGCCTGGCGTGTGCTCAGGCGGCGGGCATCCATGCGCGACAGGGTACGCTCGGCGGCCTTCCGGCCGATCGCGGCGGCATCCATGAACTTTCGGGCATCACGGACGCTGTCGTACCAGTAATCGCGCTGCATGCCCTCGTCGTCGCCAGCGATCAGCGCGACCGAGAGCGAATGACGGGTGCCACTTTCGCGGCCCAGGAAGCCATGCGAGTTGGCGTAAACGGACAGGCTCTGCCCAGCGCTGACGCTGGAACCATCCGAATTGGTGATACCCGGGATCGCGCGACCGCCATCCTCGACCTCGATGCCCAGGGCGATCGCCGTTTCCACGTCGACATCCCAGGGGTGCCAGAGGTCCAGATCCGGGAAGGCCGTGGCCATGCGGTCGGCATCGGCCAGGCCGGCGGCTGGGTCGTCCTCGGTGAAACGGGCGATGGCGCAAGCCTGATCGATCGTGGCCTGGATCGAATCCGGGTTCAGGTCGGCCGTGCTGGCCGAGCCCTTGCGCTGGCCGAAGAACACCGTGAGTGAGAACCCGCGGTCGCGGGTGTGCTCCACCGTCTCCACTTCGCCCAGGCGCACGTTTACGTTCAGGCCCACGTCCACGCTGGCCGAGACCTCGGCCTGGGTAGCGCCCGCGGCCCGGGCACGGCGGATCGTATCCTCGGCCAGGGTGGCGAGGCGGTCGAGGTCCTGCTGGCTGGTGTCGCGGGTGGAAACTTGGCTCACGTGGGCTTCCTGGGGGCTGGCGGTTAGAATGGCAGGCCGCAGGCGGCCGATGTCCCTAATGGGTCGATCTCTTAATGGGGTCGCGCCGCCCGAATCCAAAGCAACGCACCGCCCATGGTGCCATGGAAACCTTATGAGCATCCGTGTCGGCCTGTACCGTCACTTCAAGGGCATGCCCTACCGCGTGCTGGGCACCGCCCGGCATAGCGAAACCATGGAGGAGCTGGTCGTTTACCAGGCCCTCTACGCCGAGCACGGCCTGTGGGTTCGCCCCGCAGCCATGTTCGCTGAAACCGTTGAACACGAGGGCCGCGTGCAGCCACGCTTCGCCTTCGAAGGTGAGGAGGTACAGCCATGAGGCCCTGGGACGAACGCCCGCAGGATAAGGAAGACGAAGACGATTTCGGCCCGAGCCGCAGCGAACTCCGGCGCAACGCGCTGGACATGCTCAAGCTGGCCGGCCAGCTGGTGGAACTGCCGCCATCGCGCATTCCCAAGCTGAACCTGCCGGAAGATATCGTCGATGAGATCGGCCGCACGCGTAAGGTCACGGCGCATATCGCCCGCAAGCGCCAGCTGGCCTACCTGGCCAAGATGATGCGCCGGCACGGTGATGAGGCCTTTGCCGATGCCCGTGCCGCACTCGGTGAGGATCGTGATCGCCAGCGCCAGGAAGCCGCGCACATGCATCGCCTGGAGGCGGCGCGCGAGCGGTTGCTGGAAGGCGGCGATGTCGCGATGGGCGAGCTGTTCGACAAGCACCCGGAGCTGGATCGCCAGCACTTGCGCTCGCTGGTCCGCCAGGCACGTGCGGAGCGCGAGGCGAACAAGCCGCTGCACGCGTTCCGCGAGATCTACCGGATCCTCAAAGAACTCGAAGCCTCCGACGACTGATAGCCGCTCAATGCCGGCCGCTCAATACGGGATGTTGTAGGAGCGCGCTTGCGCGCGACAGGTCTTGCCGCGAGCACCCATCGCGCGCAAGCGCGCTCCTACAGGGATAAGCCGAGCCTGGGTCGCATGCAAAGAAAAGGGCGGTGGGTTTCCCCACCGCCCTTTCGTTTTACCGGGTGCTGCTTTTTACCAGCCGATGCCGAGTTCGAGGTGTTCCGGCTGAGCCTCGATCAGGCTTGAGCTCTGGTCGGAAACATCGTCGTACGCGAAACCGTACGCCTTGCCATTCACACCGTGCAGGTGCCAGAAGCGCGAATAGTAATTCGCCGGCGACTGCAGGTAGAACGAGCCCGAGTCCTTCCATTCACTCGTATCTTCCATGACGTGGCGGTTGAACGCGGCGCAGATCTGCGCTTCGAGCTGGCCTTCCACGCCCCACGGGTCGTTCGAGCGCGCCAGGGCGCCCTTGCCTTCCAGCACATCCTGCGTGGTCGGCTTCGACACGTTGAACAGCATGCCTTCGGCTTCGTCCGGCTCGTGCGTATCCGCCCAGTTCACATGGCGGAACACCAGCGTGCCATCGACCACGGTGCCTTCGAACTGCTTGGCACCGATCGTCATCTGCAGCACGTGGGACTGGTAGTACGTCCAGCTGCTGTCGATATACGCGTCGAAGTAATGCTCCTGCGGCTTGCCGGTATCGAACGCGTCCTTGCCCGGGGCGAGGATGCGGATCGGATCGGCATCGGCCAGCTGGAACTCGGCCGGCACTTCCTGGTTATACGCGGCAAAGATCTCCGCGCGGGTCTGGGTGATACCCGAGTTCACGTGGCGCGTCTTATTGCCGCCATACACATCCAGCGCAAGCGGGATCGAGAACTGATCCACCTGCGTGGTGTTGATGAACAGCGCATCGTTGTTCCAGGTGAACTCGTACCAGTCGTAGTACACGCCAATGTTCGGGTCGGTCGCATTCAGCGGATTGGGGCCCGCAAAACCGATCGAACCATCGGCGGCCTTCAGGATCTTGATGTACATCGGTTCACCGACGGACACGAAGATGCGGCCCGAATCCATCTTCGGCAGCTTCAGCAACTTGGCCTGGGCCAGGGTGAAGAAGTAGTTCGGATAGTTCTGGCCATTCTTGGTCAGGTGACCGGCGCCATCGTTGTCTTCTTCCTTCGCAGCGACGATCGTGCCATCCGGCTTCACCCACGAGAACACCTGAGTGGTCGGATCGCGGCCGATGACAGCGACGTAGACCTGCGCGTCGCTCCACTTGCCATTCGTGGCATTGCGTAGCTGGGTACCTATGAAGCCCGGATAGACGTCGTAGTTGAAGCCTTCCGACGGATCGCTACCGCCCGGCTGCTGCGGCTGGCCCGGATCGCTGCCATCCGACGTACCGGTGCCGTACACCTCCATCTCCCACAACGAATAGCCGTACTGCGTGTTACGGGTCTGGCCGTGCATACGCACGTAGCGTGCCGAAACCGGCGTGAAGGTGAGCGTTTCCACGCCACCGTTGCTACCGATCTTCGAGTCAGCGGTGTTCCACGACTGCCCGTCGAGCGACACCTCGATCAGGTAGTTCACGGCATGCGCGTTCTCCCACTTCAACACCACCTTGTTCACCGTCTTCACGGTGCCCAGGTCGACCTGCACCCACTCGTCGTTGGTGAACTCCGACGACCAGCGCGTGCCTTCATCACCATCGGTGACGTTGGCGGCCTTGAACGCCACCGGGTTCTCCGAGGACGACGCGAGCGCCGGCTGGTGGAGCGCCAGGTTGGTGTCGTTCGACACCGGCGGGGGCAACTGCTGGGCAGGCTGGGTCACGGCAAGCGCGGCAGGCTGGCTGATCGCACTGTGGCCCGTGGCATCCGTCGCCACCACATCATAGCTGCCCGCGTTGGCGAGCGAGGCCGTGAACGTATAGGCCGCCTGATTGGCGCCACCGACGGCGGCACCGTTGCGACGCCACTGGTAGCCCACGGTGCCGTTGGCCTTGACGCTGACCGCGAAGGTCACCGGCTGGCCCGCGGTCACGGACTGCGCCTGCGGCTGGCCGAGGAACATCGGCGCGGCGGCCGCGTACACCTCGAACTCATACAACGACACACCGTAGTCGGTGTTTTTCGCCGAGCTGGTCATGCGCACGTACTGTGCGGTAACCGCCGGGAAATCCACACGCTCCACGCCGCCCTTGCCGGCGATAGGCTGCGCGGTGACCGAGGTGAAGTTCGTACCATCGTTCGACACCTCGACGATATACGACGTCGAATGCGCGCGTTCCCAACGCAGGATCACGTGATCAAACGTCTTCGGCGCACCAAGGTCCAGGCGGATCCAGGCGGTGGGCTTGAAGTCCGAACCCCAACGCGTGGTGAAGCTGCTGTCCACTGCGCCCTTCGGGCCGAGGTAGCCGTCGTCTTCATTGCCGCTGGAGGTCGCGGTGGCGCCCACGGCGACGTTAACGCCACCCTGGCCATCACCTGGCGTACCCGGGCCATCCGGGTTATCCGGCTGCTGCGGGTCACCGTTGCCATTGCCCGGCTGCGTCGCCGTGCCCTGCTGCCATGCCGGCGGGTCGAAACCGTCGGTGGAGTTATCGACCGTCAGCACCGCAAGGTGGCTTTCGGTCATCAGGCCCTTGGCGCTGACCACGCGCACCTTGTACTGCGTGCCATTGTCCGCCGCGACGAGCGCGGGGGTGGCATAGGTGCCATCGGTGGACGATGCAGCAAACTCATCCGTGAACGTGCCATCGCCCTGCGGCAGGTGGCGGTACCAGTTGTAGGCCAGCGGGCCATCACCGGTGGCGGTCACGGTCAGGTGTGCCGAACGGCCCACACCCGCCTTGGTTGCCACGGGATCGGCGGTGATCGCCGGTGCCACGGCCGTGCTACCGGTCACGCATAGCGCGTGGGCCGGGTTGTTTTCCGCGACCAGACGGAACGTCGAACCATCCGACGCGACCTGGTACGCGTACTGCGTGTCGGTCGGGTCGTTGGTCGAGGTCCAGATCGTCCACGCCTGCGGGAACGCGTTCGTCGAGAGGTTCTGGCCCGACACGGCCAGCGCTTCATCGATCGTCGGCAGACGGGCACTGGCAGCCTTGCAGTCCGCGATCGCATTGGACTGCTTGTACTGCGCACCCTGGTCGGCCAGGCCGCGCTGGGCACGCTCCCAGGTCAGGCCACTGAAGTGGTCCACGACATGGTTGGTATCCTGCACGGTGTAGCGGTCGCCATCCTGGCAGCAGGTCGGCGAGTCATAGACTTCGAACTCGTAGAACGAGTAGCCGTAGTCGGTGGCACGCTTGATACCCTGCATGCGGACATAGCGGGCAGAAACGCGCGAGTCGGTCATGTCCTCGGTACCACCGAGGCTGGTGTCGTTCTCGTGCCAGTCCTTGTAGCCCGTGTCCTTGTCGTTCGAGTACTGGATCTTGTACTGCGCGGCGTGGGCGTTTTCCCACTTGATCACCACGCGGTTGAACGAGCGCACGGCACCGAGATCCACCGTAAACCACGCCGCGTCGTTCTTCTGCTCCGACGCCCAGCGCGTGCCCTTCTCATCACCATCGACCGCACCGGCGGATGGCGTGCCCTGCACGTTCTCCACGCCGCTGGCGTAGGTCACCTTCTGGCGGGCCAGGTTCGCACCCGGGGGAGCCAGGGTCAGCACCGCCGCATTACTCGTCGCGGCTGCCGTATCACCCAGGATATTGGTGACCACGACCTGGTAGTTGCCCACGTCGCTAAGGCTCACATTGGGAACATCGAGCGTGACACTATCGTCGCCGACCGGCTGGCCGTCGTGCGTCCACTTGTAGTGGAACGGCGACGAACCGGCGACGGACACGGTGAACTGGGCCGACTGGCCCGGGTTCGCACGCACGTTACCCGGCTGGCCGGTGATCTCCGGCCGGCGTGCGGCATTCACCGTGAGGTGAGCCGGCGTGGAAGGCGTATCGCCGAGCGGGTTCGACACCACGACCGCGTAGTCGACGTTGCCGTCGGCGGCGGTCAGTACCGGCGTATCGAACGTCGGGCTGTTGGCACCGGCAATCGCCGTGTTGCCGCGCATCCACTGGTAGGTCACCTTCGGTGAACCCGTGGCCACGACCGCGAAGTGCGCCTGCTGGCCCACGTCGACGCTCTGGGCGACCGGCTGCTGGCTGATGACCACCTGTTGCGCATTGAACACGCGGAGGATGCCGGGCTTCGATTCCTGATCACCCTTTGCGTTGTGGACCACTACCGTGTACGACGCGCCATCGTCGGTCGCTGTGGAAGCTGCCGTGGTGTAGCTGGCGGCGTTTGCGCCCGGGATGTCCTGGCCATCGCGCTTCCAGGAGAAGCTCAGCGGCGCTTCGCCCGTCGCGGTCACCGAGAAGTGCCCCGGGAAGCCCTGGGTCACGTCGTCTTCGATCGGGTCGGCGATGATGGCCGGCGGACCCGACGCACCCTGCGACACCTTCGGCACGGCGACGATGTTGAACGACGCGTTGCCTGGCAGGAGGCCGGCGGCGGTCGCGGTGACGGTGACCGTACCCGTATCGAACTTCGTGCGCAGGGCGATCTTCTGCAGCCCGCCTTCGAACTTCAGCTCATGGTCGCCCGGCGAGTGGTAACCGTGGATCGGCTCTTCCGTGCCATCACCGTTCATGGTGTGGCCGCCGGCCCAGTCGACCAGCTGCTGCGTACCACCCTGGTAGGTGACCAGCGAAGCACCACCCGTGACTTCGAAGTTCACGTTGATGTCCGAACCCACCGGCACCGTATTGCCATCCTTATCAACGACGCGGGCCACGATGAACGCGGCATCCGAACCGTTGGCGGTGATCGCGAACGCGGTGCCATCCGGTTTCACCAGCTCCGGCATGGCCGAAAGTTCGATGTGGTCGGCCTTGCCTGCGGTCGTCAGCGAATCCTGCACCGGCGCACCGTTGGCATCGTCCACGACGGCACCCAGCGCATCGATGCACTGTGCGGTGGCCGTGCCGGACTGCCAGGTAAGGTTCCAGTGGACCTGGCCCGGAAGACCGGTGGTCTTCTGCGCCTGCGCCGAACCCTTGATATGGCCCGTGTCCGGATCCTTGCCTGCGTTTTCGACGTCGTAGCTCGCCTGGTCGATCGAGTCCCAGTTGTTCGGCTTCTGGTCGCTACCCTGCGGCACACCATTCACCAGCAGGCGCACGGCCGGGCAGTTACTGAACGCATTGACCTGGATATCGCCGGTGCGATTCCAGTGATGCGCCAGCTTGACCACCGGTTTCACTTCGAACGGCGTCCACACCGACTGGTAGATGTAATACATCATCCGCGGGAAACGGTTCTGGTCGACCATGGAGCTGCCGATGGAGCGGACGTTGTGCACGAACTGCTTCTCGCCGGTGTCCTTGGCGATCGAGAAGTGGGTCGCGTCCTCAGTGCCCTCATCGAACTCGATGGTTTCACCTGGCGTATCGGCGAAATACCACTGCGCCATGCCGAAGGTGCCCGCCTTGCGGCCCTTCGAATACGGCACGAGGTAGTTCAGCGCATACGAGAGCTCGTAGTCGAACGCGTGGCGCTGTGAGCCGATGCCCCAGTATTCCGCACCCCATGCGGGCTTGTTCGGGAACTGCTGGTGCACGCCCTCTTCGCAACCGGCCTTGCTGCAGCTGAGGATGTCGCCGTTCGCCGGATCCGGGGAACGGTCGGCAGCGGCGCGCGGTGCGATGCTGTCCCAGTTGCGGGCCATGTTGCGCAGCTCGACCGCGAAGTTCGTGTCCATCTTGCCGTTGTCGGATTCCCACGCGAGGATCGACGGGTGGTTACGGTCACGGATCACGAGATCGCGATGCAGTTCGCGCTTGATGTTCCACATGTTCACGCAGACATCGTCACCGGCGGCGCAACGGTTGGAGAACCCGTTCTCGCCATCGCCGCTGGGCTGCACGATGAACACGCCCAGCGCATCCGCCGCCTCGACGAACTCGGGGCTGGAGGGCGAATGGCCTGGGCGCCACAGGTTGCCACCGGCGGCGGCAAGCTGCTGCAGGTCACGCCACTGCTGCTCTTCCGGCACGGATGAACCGAGCGCGGGGTAGTCGTAGCGGCCTGATGCGCCCCACGTGTACTGCTTTTTGCCGTTGATGTACGGGAAATCCTTGTCCCAGGTGATCACGCGGATGCCGAGCGGACTCTGCTTCGCATCGACCACCGTGCCATCGATGCTGACCGTATGCAGCACCTTGTACATGTACGGCTTGCCGTAAATGCTGTTGTTCGGGTACCACAGCGTCGGGCTGTTCACCGTCAGCTTTTCGTCGAAGATCGGCGTCGCGTCGGATGGCGCGACATGCGGCGCCAGCTGCTTCTGCACCTGTTCCGAGGCGACGACCTTGCCGCTGGCGTCGACGATCTGGGTGGTCAGCATGACCGTGACCGGGACTTCGCGGTCGTTCACGACATTCGTCTGCACGCGGACCACGGCACTCTTGTGGTCATCGGTGAGCGATTCGGTACCGACGTAGGTGCCCCAGGTGTTCTGCCCGGCGTAGACGTTCTCCGGGATGTGCACGAGGTTGGTGACGTGCAGTTTTACCGGACGGAACAAGCCGGCTTCCGCCTGGCCGAAACGGAACGAACCCGAGAAACCCGGGTCCTGGAAGAAGCCACCGCCGCCGCGGCTCACCTTCACCGCGATCACGTCGGTGCCGTCGTACTTCAGGTATGGCGTGAGGTCGACGATGTGCGGCAGGAAGCCGATCACGTGCGTCGCATTGGCATCCACCTGGCCGGGCTGGTTCAGCGCGCCGGTACCGGGGATGAAGCGGCCGTTGATGTACACGCGGTCGCCCGTGTGCGCACCTTCGAACTCGACCATGACCTTGCGGCCCTGATAGCTCGCGCTGTCCTTCAGGGTCGTGCGGTACCAGCTGGTTTCACCATCCAGGCTGCCCTGGCCGCCGCCAGACTCCTGGTTGATGAAGGTGGTGAAGTCATTCGCGGCATGTGGGATGCCGACGGTTTCCCACTGTGAATCATTGAAGTTCACGGCGGCGCCATCGTCCCCGTTCGGGACGGCGGCGTGACCGGCCTGGTTCTGGTACTGCTTGATGTATTTCCACGGCTGAGCGCCGAGGTTCACATCCACGCGATCGGAAGGCGCGAGGCTGACAGCGTGTGCCGTCACCGTCGCACCAAGGCATAGCACCGCGAGCACGGCGGATAACCGTGTTCGCCTTGCATGCCCCGGGGGTGCTGCGGGGTGCATTGTCATGGAGGAAGTCCCCTGTGGGTTGGCCCGTTAGCAGCGGCGTTCCGCGCACGCACGACGGCGCCGGCCGGCGCATGCGCCAGCCGTTCTTTCGTCGTTTCGTGATGAGGGGAAAGTCAAATTCCCGCCACGCGCCAAGGGGCCGTGGCATGGATATCTAGCCGTCCATACGCCGTCTGCGGCGCGGATCATCGCGCCGCAGCAATGACGACCACAATACTAAAGTGCACTCTAAGCGCAGCTTTTTACACCGTACGCTTGCGTTCCGTGACGTGAGTCGCGCTTGTTCTACAAAGGCCGGTTTCGTCCAAGACCCGATATATCTGTAGGTCAGGAGGCGGTGCCGCCTACGGTCATCGCATCGACGCGCAGCGTCGGCTGGCCGACACCGACCGGCACGCTCTGGCCATCCTTGCCGCAAACACCTACGCCCTCATCAAGGGCAAGATCGTTGCCGATCATGGAGACGCGGGTCAGTACTTCCGGGCCGGCGCCCACCAGGGTGGCACCCTTCACCGGGCGCGTGACCTTGCCGTCTTCGATGAGGTACGCCTCGCTGGCGGAGAAGACGAACTTGCCGTTGGTGATATCGACCTGGCCGCCGCCAAAGTTCACCGCATAGAGGCCTTTCTTGACCGAACGGATGATTTCTTCGGGATCGCGGTTGCCGGCGAGCATGTACGTATTGGTCATGCGCGGCATCGGCAGCTGGGCGAAGGATTCGCGGCGGCCATTACCGGTGGACTTCACGCCCATCAGGCGGGCGTTGAGCTTGTCCTGCATGTAACCCTTGAGGATGCCGTTCTCAATCAGCGTGGTGCACTCGGTCGGCGTCCCTTCGTCGTCGATGCTGAGCGACCCGCGGCGGCCCGGCAAGGTGCCGTCATCGACCACGGTGACGCCCTCGGCGGCGACGCGCTGGCCGATGCGGCCGGCGAACGCCGAGCTTCCCTTGCGGTTGAAGTCACCCTCGAGACCATGACCGATCGCTTCGTGCAAAAGCACACCGGGCCAGCCGGGGCCGAGCACGACGGTCATCGTGCCGGCAGGCGCGTCGACAGCGTCGAGGTTCACCAGGGCCTGGCGTACGGCTTCTTCGGCGAACGCGTGGGCTCGGCCATTCTCCAGCAGCTCACGGTAGCCGTAACGTCCACCGCCGCCCGAGTGACCCTGCTCACGACGGCCACCCTGCTCGGCGATCACCTGTACGTTCAGGCGCACCAGCGGGCGCACGTCGGCGGCCAGGGTGCCATCGGAACCAGCGATCAGGATCGTGTCCATGGTAGCGGCAAGACTCACCACTACCTGCTTGACGCGCGGATCGCGCGAGCGGGCGTAAGCGTCCACCTCGCGCAGCAGCGCGATCTTTTCCTCGTTGGGCAGGCTCTCCACCGGGTCGATGGCCGGGTACAGGCCGCGGCCACTGGCGATGGCCAGCGGCGTGCCCACACCGTTGCCGCCCTGAGCGATGGCGCGTGCGGCGCGCGAGGCCTCGAGCAGCTGCGGCAGCACGATTTCGTCTGAGTACGAAAAGCCGGTTTTCTCGCCCGAGATGGCGCGGACACCCACGCCCTGCTCGATAGAGTGGCTGCCGTCCTTCACGATGCCCTCTTCCAGCACCCAGGATTCGCTGCGCGAATGCTGGAAGTACAGGTCCGCCGCATCGATGGACGGGCCCATCAGCTGGGAGAACACGCGGTCGAGGTCGGTGGAAGCGAGGCCGCCCGGGGTGAGCAGGCGCCGTTCGGCGAGGGAGATCAGGGAATCCATCAAGGCTGCCGGTGTGTAGACGAGTAGAACCCCGAGATGGGGCCGCAAGGGGCCAGCTTAAACCCCGGCGCCCCGGCTGGCGAATGCTAGGATGCCCCTGCACACCAAGGGAAAGGGTAAACCGATGAGTCAGGGGAAGAAGCGGGCGTTCGCCCGCCGGGTGGCCACCGCGCCTGCGCGGCGGGCCGAAGTCGTGGTCGATGAAACGGTGGACCTGCTCCACCGCAGCGGGGAGCTCAAGCCCGGCAAAGCCATGGTCAGCAGCGCCATCACGGTGTCACTGGGCATCCTGTCGCTGCTGGCGGTAATCGCCTTCCATTTCCCGGAGTACCTCACCACGCCTGACCTGCGCCACAAGTACTCAGTGGACGTGCTGCGCCAGCTGCTTCTGGGTGCACTCCTGATCGCCGGCGGCCTTTCTCTCGCCAATATCATCCTGAATCGCCAGCGCAACCTGAACATCGGCGCATTCGTGCTGGTGCTCGTGGCAGTGGCCCTGGGCGGCAACCGGGTGCCGGTGGGCAGCTTCCCCGACCACACGCCTTATATCGGCCTGGACTGGTTCATCCTCGACCTGCTCGGGTCGACGTTGATCTTCGTGGTGCTGGAGAAACTCTTTCCACTCTATAAGGGGCAATCGCTGTTCCGCTTCGAGTGGCAGACCGACATGAAGCACTTCGCGGTGAACCACTTCATCGTGGGCCTCGCGCTGCTGATCGTTAACTACCTCATCCACCATGCGTTCGGCTGGCTGGTGAACAGCGATTTCCAGCGCATGGTGGCGTCCATCTGGTTCGTGCCGCAGCTGTTGCTCTGCATCCTGGTCGCCGACATGGCCCAGTACTGGACCCACCGGGCGTACCACGAGGTGCCGTTCCTGTGGCGCTTCCACTCGGTGCACCACAGCGTGAAGACCATGGACTGGCTGGCCGGCTCACGCCAGCACATGCTGGAACTGATCTTCACCCGCGTCGCCGTGCTCGCACCCCTCTACGTGCTGGGCTTCAGCGAGGCCGTGATGAACGCGTACATCATCGTGGTCGGCTTCCAGGCGGTATTCAACCACGCCAACGTGCACCTGCCGTGGGGGCCGCTGCGCTACCTGATCGTCACCCCCGATTTCCACCACTGGCACCACGCCTCGGATGACGAGGCGATCGACAAGAACTACGCCGCGCACTACGCCTTCCTCGATTACCTGTTCGGCACTGCCGTGAAATCGAAGAAGACGTTCCCGGAGAAATACGGCGTGGTTGGCGATTACATGCCAGATGGCTTCGTGAAGCAGCAGCTGTTCCCGTTCCGAAAGGCGAACAAAACCTGATGTGGATTCAGGCGCGCGCAGGTTTCACGCGGCGCTTCGTCGACGCACTTTTCGGAGGACGCATTTCCAGCGCAGCCAGGGGCACGATCGCGGCTAAAACATCCGCGATCGCTGGGCGGACCATGGCACGTTCATAGCCATCCTGAAGCCCCGTCCAGAAGTCTTCGGAGTGGCCAAAAAAGCGCGACAAGCGCAGGCCGGTATCGACTGTAATGGCGCGGCGGCCAGCGATGATCTCGCCGATGCGGGCAGCGGGTACGCCAATGGCTTTCGCGAGCCGGTACTTCGTGATGCACATAGGGGTGAGAAACTCCTCCTGGAGAATTTCGCCCGGGTGCGGATAAGGAACTTCGCGAGTCACCTACTTACCTCCTAGTGATAGTCGACGATGCGAACGTGATGTGTGTGTCCATTGCGCCAGGCGAACACCACTCGGAACGACTTGATCATGACTAGTATCGCCGCTCGATATTAACGAGAAGCGATAATAAATTCAAGGCAAGTCGCCTACTGTCGGGCGACAGGGGAATTTCGTGTAGGAGAACCGCGCGTCCGCGAGGATGCCACCGCCATCGGCGGGGCATCCGTTATTTGGCGGGAGGGGTGGCCGTCGACGGGAGACCTTTGTCGATCGGGGTGAAGATGGGCTTATCCCAGGTGCCGGTGACGTGGTAGCGCTTGCGCGCGGCCTGATTGAGGCCGTGGCCGAGGATGCCCTGCACGGCGAGGCCCGCGGCGGCGCCGACGGGGCCGCCGGCGAGCGCACCAACGATCGGCAGGCTGTTGCCGAGATGCGGTACGACCAGTACTTCCTGGTCGTAATCACGGGCCTTGAGGCCGGCACGACCGGTGATCGAGATTTCCGCCGCGGGTGCGCGGATCTTCAGGTCCTGCGTGCTCGCGTTGCCATTCGCGAAGCGGAAGTTGCCGGTGATCGAATCAAACCCGAAGCCCTTGCCGAGCACGTCACCGAAGTCGAGCGCCATGCGCCGCGGCAGTTCGGTGATCGAAACCAGGCCAAACAGGCGACCCACGCCCGGCTGTACTTCGAGAATACGGCCATTGGCGACGTCGATCTTGAGCGTGCCATCCATGTTCACCAGGGCCAGTGCGGAGGGACCGTCTGGCCAGGTCGCATCGAGGCGCGCCTCCGTGCGTCCGCCGGACATGATGCCAGCGAAGCCCAGTGCATCGAGCATGCGCGCGACGTCTTCGGAGGCGAAGTCCATCGAAAGATGCGTGTGGCTATTTTTTTCATCGCCATTCCAGTCACCCGTCGCGGTGATCTGCACGTTCTTCGACTGCGCACGCAATTGGTCCACATGCAGGCCTTCGTCGGTAGGCCAGGTTTCGAGGCGCGCTTCGCCCAGGCGCGCCTTACCCAGACGCATATCACTGACCTGCAGGTGCAAGGGCGGCAAGCTGGACGGCGCAACGCCGGCTTCGTTCGAGTCGGCGGCCTTCTTGCCACCGTTCTCCTTTGCCTCGTCGGCATGCGCGACGGTCACCGCCGCCGTCGCGGCCTGCCCTGCCGCCGCACGACCTTTCTTCGCGGCATCGGCGGTGTCATCGGCCGATGGCCAGTACAGCCGATCCATGCGCGCGGTGATGCCGCGACGGCGCAGGTCCTCGTTCGGTACCGTCATGGCGCCGGCCAGGCCGTCGCTATCCACGCGCAGGCTCAGCTCACGCGGGCCGGGGCGCGCCACGATGTGCATGTTGTTGAAATGCTGGCCGAACACTTCAGCATCATCGGTGGTGAGGTCCAGCCCGGTCAGGCCAGGTCCGGTGGAGCCCGTCGAGAGACCCACGACATACTGCACCCATCCGGAGACATCCAGCTTCGCGGCGTGGCCGCTAAAAAGGTAACCCTGCGCGGGCATGACGTCAGGCGCCGTGGTGCCGAGGTTGAAGGCGGCGGCGATCGGCGTGTTGTTCTTGCTGTTCGGCAGGCGCAGCCGGCCGCGGACGATGTCGCCCAATGCGAGATCCAGACGCGCGCCATCTATCGGCAGTGCAAGACGTACGGACAAGGGCAGCGCCTGTGTCGCCGGCTTCTTCACGGGCGTCGGCATCAGCATCTCGACGCCACGCAGGTCCGAATCCACGCTCAGCAACTGGCTCAATTCACCCTTGTCGCCCGCGCGGGTAAGGTCGAAGCCGACGCGGAAGTTGCCGCGGCCCTTGGCAATAGCGCCAAGCCACTTCAGGTCGGCGTAGTCGGCGACCATCTCGTCGACCGTGAACGCACCGATGACACCGGCGCTCAAGACCTTCGACGGATCTCCCGTTCCACCGGCAATGGTGAGATCCAGGTCGGCGGGCTGACCGTGGAATTGCGTTTTCAGGCCCTTCGCCGTGAAGCCTTTGCCATCGAAGCTCATCGGGCCGGTGATCTTGTCCAGGCGCAGCTTCCACGCATCGGCAACAAGGTCGGCATCCTTGATCGTGGCCCGTCCCTCGAGCGTGAAGTCTTTCGAATCCTTCAGCGGCAGGAGCATGTTGAAACCGAACTCGCCGGTGCCGCCGAGCTTGAGCTGGTCGATTTCCGCACGGCTGCTACTGGCGATCGGGCTGTTCTTGATGAAATCGAGGAAGCTGCCACCCGTGCCCGCACCACTCACGCGCAGGTCGAGCATGCCCTCGCCGAAATCGGCGATGTTGGCGGTCGCCGAGCTGACGGCGGTGCCCAGCGAATGGCCTTCGCTGGCATCGATGAACATGCCGTTGTCGACGAAATTGGCGACGACGGTGACCCCTTCGGCCTTCGGCCAACCCGTACCGTAATCGAGGACCAGGTCGTCGATAAGCGCGCGCGCTTCGAAGCGACCTTCCTGGTTCTTGAATGGAAACTCGCGCAGGTTGCCGCGGATCATTGCCGAACCACCGGCGATATGGCCCGACACCAGCCCTCGGTTGAGCCAGTTCTGCGCGCTCTCGGACATGGAATGGATCGGCCAGAACAGCTTGGCGGCGGGAACGTCACCTTCGCCGAGCGCTACGTACATATCGATGAACGGCCCGCTATCACCCGGCGGCAACACCAGCTCGCCACGCGCCTGGCCGCCATAGCCTTCACCGCGGAAATCGATCGCATCGACACCGATGTGCCAACCGCTTTCATCATTGAAGACGGCGACATCGCCGCCCAGCGCGGACATGACGAAGGGCTTGCGGAACACGCCCGTGGCATCGATGGTCGTCGCCTGCGTCGGCAAGCTGAGGACAAGCGCCTCGTGGTCACCGAAGACTTCGCCCGCGAGCGAGGAAAGGCCGGGCAGCTTTCCGCTCGCGTCGATGCCGAGCCCCGAGAACGCCGCGTGCGCGAATTGCAGCCCGTCCACCGAATTCCAATCCGCGCGCAACTGATCGAAGCGGCCGTGCGGCCTGCCTTCGCCCAGCCAGCGCGCCAGCGCGGGCGACACCTGTGGCAGCAGACCTGCCCACGGCAGGAGGGGCGCGAGTTCGAGCTTGCGCGCGACAACCGAACCTTCACTCCGATCACCGTTCGTGCGCAGGACGATGGCGGCATCGCTGCCATCGCGGCCGGCCCAGTCGATACGCTGGCCGTTCGCAAAACGATGCACATCGATGATGCCGTGCAAGCCCGAGGTCTTGACCGTGCGGGTTGGGCCGCGCACGGCGAGGTTATCGAGATCGAGGCTGGACGTCGCCCGCACCACGTGCGCGTCGCGCCAGTCCAGCCACGTTTCGAAACGACCCTTGCCACCCGCAAGCGCGTAACCACCCGCCTCGAAGTCACCCGTGAGCGCGGCGAAGTCGACGTCCACCCCCTTCACGTACACCTTGCCGCTGGAGCCATCCGCGGCGAAGCGGCCCGCGGCGGAAAGCAGCCCGCTGGCGTTTTCTCGGCGCAAGCTGCCGCCGACGCGGACGACCTGGCCTTGCAGGCTAAGACGCAACTGATCCGCGACGAGTCCGAAGTTGTGATCCGTGGTTTCGTCCGCGATGTCGATATGGGTATGGGCGAGCCACAGGTCCACCGACATGTTGCCGAACGAGACCTTTTGGGTCGTGCCGCCGGCGGCGAATCCGTCGATGCTCCAGCGCCCATCCGGCGCGCGGCGCAGGCCAAGGCGCAGGTCCTGCAGGCGCAGGTTGATCAGGTGCCGCGAGGGCAGCACCAGGCCGCCGAAGTCGAGCTTGACCGCCGCCTGCGGCAGGCGCAGCGCGGGCGAACCCGGTTCGCCGCCGATGCTGACATCGCGCATGACGAAGAGCGGACCGGTCGGTCGCCAGAAGCCCTCGAGCGAGGCGAACTGCACGGGCTTGTGCAGCTTCTCGCTAAGCAGGGCCGCGACGCGCGCAGGGTAGCGCGCCGCCAGTGGCAGCAAGAGCTGGCCTAGCGCCATGACCACGGCGAGCGCGACCAGCACGCTCCCGACCAGGCCCAACAGGAAGAACCGCAGGCGTCGTGCGCGATGGCGCCAGGTGGGTGTCACCGGCGTCCCGTTTCGCGGAGGGCGCATGTGTAGCGCGCTCGCGAAAGGCGGCCGCAGCCGCGGCCATTGCTACAGAAGAACGACATCGAACTGTTCCTGCGAGTAATGCTCTTCCGCCTGGAAGCGGATGCTCTTGGCGATGAATTCTTCCAGCTCGGCGACCGCGGCGGATTCCTCTTCAAGGATGCGGCCCACGACTTTCGGGCTGGCCATCACCAGCAGCTTTTGCGCGTTGAACTGACGTACCGCACGGGTGATCTCGCGGAAAATTTCATAGATGACCGTTTCCGCCGTCTTCAACGTGCCGCGCCCGCTGCACGCGGGGCATGGCTCACAGAGCTGGCGCTCGAGGCTTTCGGTCGTGCGCTTGCGGGTCATCTCGACGAGACCCAGCGCCGACATCGGATACACCGTCGTCTTGGCATGGTCACGGGCGAGGCCCTTCTCGAGCATGCGGATGACCTGGCGCTTGTGCTCGTCATCCACCATGTCGATGAAATCGATGATGACGATGCCGCCGAGGTTACGCAGGCGTAACTGGCGCGCGGCGGCCTGCGCCGCCTCCAGGTTGGTGCGGTAAACCGTTTCCTCGAGGTTGCGGCTGCCGAGATAGCCGCCTGTGTTCACATCGACGGTGGTCATCGCTTCAGTCTGGTCAACGATGAGGTAGCCGCCGGATTTCAGCGGTACCTCCTTGCGCAGCGCGCGCTGGATCTCGTCTTCGACGCCGTACAGGTCAAAAATGGGCCGTTCGCCCGAATAGTGTTCTACACGGTCGGAAAGCACCGGCATGAATTTCTGCACGAACTTGACGGTTTTCTCGTAGGTCTCGCGTGAATCCACGCGCACCTTTTCGATGCCATCGTTCAGCGAATCACGCAGTGCGCGCAACGGCAGCGACAATTCTTCGTACACCCGCTCGCCGAGTTTTGCCTTAGCAATGTTCTCCTGGACGACGCGCCAGACCTTGCTGAGGTAGGTGACGTCGAAGGCCAGGGATTCTTCCGACTGCCCTTCCGCATTGGTGCGGACGATATAGCCGAGGTGGGGCTCGCCGATGAGCGGCGTGATGATGTCCTTCAGGCGCTGCCGTTCAGCTTCATCCTCGATGCGCACCGAAACGCCGAGCGTGCGCGAATGCGGCAGCAACACCAGGTAACGTGACGGGATCGACAGATGGGTGGAAAGCCGCGCGCCCTTGCTCCCGATCGGGTCCTTGACCACCTGGACAACGATTTCCTGGCCTTCGTGGACCAGTTCGCTGATCGGCGGCACCGGGCCGTGGCCGTTCGCCTTGCCACCGTCGGTCGCCTCCGCCGCCGGCAACGGAGGCCGGACGATATCGGAGGCGTGCAGGAACGCGGCGCGCTCAAGCCCGATCTCGACAAAGACCGCCTGCATGCCGGGCATGACCCGCTGTACGCGGCCCTTATAGACATTGCCTACGTAGCCGCGCTTGGTAGCGCGCTCCACGTGCACCTCCTGGAGCATGCCGTTCTCAACGATCCCCACGCGCGTCTCACGCGGCGTGACATTGATCAGGATTTCCTCACTCACCGGCGCCCCTTTTCCTTAAGCCATCGCGCTTTATAGCTGCGCGGCAGCAACATGTCACTGACCTCGCAGCAACTGCGAAGTTTCGTAGAGCGGCAGCCCCATGACGCCAGAATAGCTGCCTGCGAGATATTCGATAAAGGCCGCGGCGCGGCCCTGGATAGCGTACGCACCGGCCTTGCCCATGCACTCCCCGGTACCGACGTAAGCGGCGATGGCCGGCTCGTCGAGCGGTGCGAAACGGACGGTCGAAACCGACGTGACACAGCGCTCGGCGCCTTGCGTCACCAGCCATGCGGTGGACACGACGCGGTGTTCGCGGCCCGCCAGGCGGCGCAGCATGGCCGCCGCATCGGCGGCATCGCGTGGCTTGCCGAACACTTCGTCACCGAGGATGACCTCGGTATCCGCGCCGAGGACGCGAGCCCCCACCTCCCCTGCCACGAGGGTGAAGCCGGCCAGGGCCTTGGCATGGGCGACCCGACTGACGTACGCCTCCGGTGGCTCGCCCTGCCCACGCACTTCTTCCACCTCGACATCAAGTGTTCGGTGGCTTTCGCCTAACTGGTCGAGGAGATCGCGACGGCGCGGGGATTGCGAGGCCAGATAGAGCACGATGCCGTCCTTCAGGCGCGGTGATAGGGGTGGCCGGCCACCAGCGTGGTGGCCCGGTAAAGCTGCTCCGCAAGGACCAGCCTGACCAGCATGTGCGGCAAGGTCAGGGGGCCGAGCGACCAGCGTTGGTCGGCCCGTGCCAGCACATCCGGCGCGTGCCCGTCGGGCCCACCGATGAGAAAGGCAACATCACGACCGCCCATGCGCCATTGCTCAAACTGGACCCCCAGTTCTTCGCTGGACCACGGCTTGCCGCGGCCATCCAGGGCTACGACATGGATGTCGCGCGGTAGGGCGGCCAGGATCGCCGCGCCCTCGTCCACGATCGCCCGCGCGTCATCGCGACCCTTGCCGCGGACACCGGGCTTGATCTCGATCAGTTCGAGCGGAAAGTCGTGCGAGAGCCGCTTGCGGTATTCGGCGAAGCCTTCCGCCACCCAGGCGGGCATGCGTTCGCCGACCGCGATGAGGCGCGCCTTCACGGCGCGCTCAGTCGTTGGCGGCGGCGTCGGGGGCGTCGTCGCCCACCGTCCACAGGCGCTCGAGGCCGTAGAACTCGCGAATACGCGGCAGCATGACGTGGACGATGATGTCGCCCAGGTCGACCAGCACCCATTCGGCCTCGGTCTGGCCTTCGACGCCAAGCGGCATGACGCCCGCTTCCTTCGCGAACTTCACCACCTCGTCGGCGATGGACTTCACATGGCGGGCGGAGGTGCCTGAGGCGACGAACAGGATGTCGGCGATGGAGGTCTTGCCGCGAACATCGATTTCGCGGACGTCCTTGGCCTTGAGGTCTTCCAGGGCCGCGATCACGCGCTTGCGGAGAAGCTCATTGCTGGCGGCGGTTTTGGCCTTACGGGATGCGGACGAACTCAAGATGCGAAAACCTCACACGGCGGGATGCCGACTTTGGTGGGGAGTATACCCCCCACCGGAGCCGCCTGCGTCAATCCGCCCCGGGGGTAGGAGCGCGCTTGCGCGTTTACAGACCGAGGGCGCGGTAGGGGTCGAGCAGCGCCGGGTCGGCGAAGCAGGGGTCTGGCATCAGGTAGCGTGGTTCCCCGCCGCCGGCGAAGCTCTCGCGGATGGCCGTGGCGGCGATGTCCAGCGGGGTGATGTCGATGCCGACCACGCTGCCCACGGGGCCCTGAACCCGCGCGGCGCGGCGCGGTGCGACGAACGCTTCGAGCTCGACTGGCAGCGGATGGGCGCCGCCAGGCCGGGTCAGCACGCCGACATGCGCCAGGTTGAAAAGGTCGCGCCAGAGATGCCATGAGGCAAGGCCAGCGAATGCATCGGCGCCGACCAGTAACACCAACGGGCGCTCCGGGCCGATCTCCGCGCGTAGCGACGCCAGGGTGTCGACGGTGTACGACGGGCCGTCGCGGTCGAGTTCGCGGGTATCCAGGATCAACCGCTCCTGCCCCGACAACGCGGCGCGCAGCAAGGCTACCCGGCCTGCGGCGTCCGCGATGGGCGGCGGACGATGTGGCGGCGTGCGCGCTGGCACCATGCGCACCTCGGCATCCAGCGCCTCGGCCGCTTCCCAGGCCGCACGGAGATGGCCGTTGTGGATCGGGTCGAAGGTGCCACCGAGGATCGCGAGCGGCCGTTGATGGCTCATGCGAAGGCTGCCGCGGCGCGCGGCTCGGCGATGGCGGCGATCAGCCGCTCGGCCTCGAGCCACGGGTTGCCCTGCTCGCGCCCCTTGGCCATGCGGTCGATCCGCGCGGCGCGGGCCAGGCAGGCCATCCAGTGTTCCCGCGGCGCACGGCGCAGCGCCTTGCGGAAAAGTTGCTCACGGGCGGGCCAGAGGCGCTCAACCTTGGCCTGGGCCGCGAAATCACGGGCATTCGCCAGGCGCAGGGCGAGCTGCAACTGGTTCACCAGCCAGCCCATCAGGGCGATCAGTTCATCGCCCTCGGCATGCAGCCCCGCCAGGATGCGCAGGGCGCGTCCACCATCACCGGCGAAAGCGGCATCGGTGAGCTTGAAAGCATCGAAGCGTGCGCTGTCGGCTACCAGGCCTTCGAGGGTCGCGGCATCCAGGCGGCGATCGCCCGCGAGCACGACCAGCTTGTCGATCTCCTGGGCCGCCGCCAGCAGGTTGCCTTCTACCCGTTCGGCGAGCATGGCGACCGCGTCGGGCGTGGCCTGAAGCCCGCGGGAGCTCAGGCGCTGGCCGATCCACTGGCCCCATTCATTCGGGCGCGGCGCGTTGAACACGACCTGGATACCGCCCTGGTCCACGGCCTTTGTCCAGGCGGCTTCGTGCTTGGTGCTCCACTCCGTGGCGGAGATCAGCAGGGTGGTGTCCGGCGGCGGGTCGTTCACGTACGCCGTGATCGCCGCACCGCCCTCTTTGCCTGCCCGGCCACCGGCCAGGCGCAGGTCAAGGAGCCGCTGCGTGGCGAACAGCGACAGACCGGCGGAGGAGCGGGCCAGGTCGTCCCAGTCGAAACGGCTGTCTGCCTCGAGCACCTCGCGCTCGGTGTAACCCAGGCGGCGTGCCATGGCGCGCAGGGCGTCGGCAGCTTCCAGCACCAGCAGCTCTTCACCGACGAGAAGGTACACCGGCGCCATCCGGTCGCCGGCAAGATGTTTGTGCCACAAGGCGGGCTGCATCGGCACCGCGTTCGAACCGGTTACTGCGCGGACGGTGCCGGCGCCGGGTCGGCCACCGGTGGGTGGGTACGCGCCGCCTGCAAGCGGAACAGGATCGACTGGACCATATCGCTGATGAGGCTGCGCTGCAGCTCTTCGGTCTGCGCGGCCGTACCGATCGCATTCGTCGCGTCGTAGCTGAATTCGCGCGACATATCGACCTGCTGGGGCGCCACGAGCAAGGTCCCATCCGGGCCCTTGGCATTGAATTCAACGTGGTAGCGCACCGCATATTCGGTCACGCGCGCGGTACCGCTCACGGTCAGGGAATCGGTGCGGAACGTGGCGGACGTGATCGCCAGGTCGGCGATGCCGGCACCCGGCTTGTCGACCACCGTCGCGTTCGAGTTCTCAAGGGCACGCGATAGCTCGCGCTCAAGGCGTCCACCGCCGGAGACGGTCAGGTGCACCTTTTCCATGCCCGCGGGCAGCGCGGCCGACTGCCGCAGGTGAAAGCCGCAGGCACCCAGGAAGGCGGTGGCGGCAACGACCAGGGCGACACGGAGAACGTTCGGGCTCATGGTTATCCTGCGACGATGTTGACGATCTTGCCGGGCACGACGATCACCTTGCGCACGGTAAGGCCTTCCAGCTGGGCGGCCACCGCAGGCACCGCACGGGCCTGAGCCTCCGCTTCGTCCTTCGAGGCGCTGGCCGGCAACTCGATGGTAGCGCGAAGCTTACCGTTTACCTGCACGGCGTAAGTCAGCGAGTCACGCACCAGCGCGGCCGGGTCCACGGCAGGCCAGCCGGCGTCTTCGACCAGTGCCTCGCCATGACCGAGAGCCTGCCACAAGGCATGCGAGACGTGCGGGGTGAACGGATTGATCAGCTGCACCACGGCCGTGAAGGCTTCCTGGCGCAGGGCTACGCCCTCCTCGCTCGCATCGTCGAACTTGTTCAGCGCGTTCAGCAGTTCCATCAGCGCGGCGATCGCCGTATTGAAGGACTGGCGGCGGCCGATATCGTCGGTGACCTTCTGGATCGTTTCGTGCAGCTGGCGGCGCAGTGTCTTGCGCGCGGCTTCAGCGGCCGGGTTCGCGCCCTGCCCCTTGCCACCCTCGGCATGCTGGGTCACGTCGCGCCACAGGCGGCGCAGGAAGCGGGCCATGCCTTCCACGCCGGCCTCGTTCCACTCCAGGGACTGATCCGGCGGCGCGGCAAACATGGAGAACAGGCGAACGGTATCGGCGCCGTACTTGCCGATCATGGCCTGTGGATCCACGCCGTTGTTCTTCGACTTGGCCATCTTCTCGATGCCGCCGATTTCCACCGGCTTGCCATCGCTGCGCAACGTGGCGCCGATGATGCGGGCGCGCTCGTCGCGCTGCACATCGACATCCGCCGGGTTGAACCAGGTGAACGAGCCGTCGCCTTCCTTACGGAAATAGGTCTCGGCAATGACCATGCCCTGGCACAGGAGATTCGTGGCCGGCTCATCGCTGGATACCAGGCCTTCATCACGCATGAGCTTGTGATAGAAGCGGAAATACAACAGGTGCAGGATCGCGTGCTCGATGCCGCCGATGTACTGGTCGACCGGCGTCCAGTACTTCGCACGCTCGTCCACCTGCGCGTTCGCGCCGGGGCTGGTGTAGCGGGCGTAGTACCAGCTCGATTCCATGAAGGTATCGAAGGTGTCGGTCTCGCGCTCCGCCGGACCGCCGCAGTTCGGGCAGGTGGTCTTGCGCCATTCCGGATCGGCCTTGATCGGCGACTGCACACCGGAGAACTCGACGTCCTCGGGCAGGATGACCGGCAGTTGGTCTTCCGGCACCGGCACGGCTTCACAGGTCGGGCAGTAGATGACCGGGATCGGGCAACCCCAGTAGCGCTGGCGGCTCACACCCCAGTCGCGGATACGCCAGTTCACCCGGCGTTCGCCACGACCGGTGGCTTCGAGCTTCGCCGCGATCGCGTTGAACGCCGCGTCAAAATCCATACCGTCGAACTCGCCGGAATTCACGAGGAAGCCGTCGTCCGTAAACGCGCCGGATTCCTGGATGCCGGTTTCAAACGACTTCACCGTCTCGACCGCGGCGGAGGTGGCATACGCATCGGTGCGGCCGCCCTCCAGCGCGTGCTGGGTCGCATCGGTGTTTTCACCGCGGGCGAGATCGCGATTGATCTCCGCCAGCGCGTCGATCACGCCCCGGTCGACGACGACCATCTTGATCGGCAGCGAATACTTCTGGGCGAACTCCCAGTCGCGCTGGTCGTGGCCTGGCACGGCCATGACCGCGCCGGTGCCGTAGCCCATGAGCACGAAGTTGGCGACCCACACCGGTACTTTCTCGCCGGTGATCGGATGCACGGCATCGACGCCGGTGTAATAACCGCGTTTTTCCTGGGTTTCCAGCTCGGCCTCGGAGACACCGCCGGCCTTGCAGGTTTCGATGAAGTCAGCGAGCCCCGGGTTGTTCGCGGCAGCCTGCGTCGCGAGCGGGTGCTCGGCGGCCACGGCCACGTACGAGACACCCAGCAGGGTGTCGGGGCGCGTGGTGAACACCTTCAGCGGTTCGGCCTGGCCGTCGACGTCGAAGGTGATCTCCAGGCCTTCGGAGCGGCCCAGCCAGTTGCGCTGCATGGTCTTCACGGCATCCGGCCACCCCGGCAGGGTGTCCAGGCCGTCGAGCAGCTCCTGGGCGTAGGCGGTGATCTTTAGGAACCACTGCGGGATCTCGCGCTTTTCGACCACGGCGCCGGAGCGCCAGCCGCGGCCGTCGATGACCTGCTCGTTGGCGAGCACGGTCTGGTCGACCGGATCCCAGTTGACGACACTGTTCTTGCGATAGACCAGGCCCTTTTTCATGAGCCGGGTGAACATCTGCTGTTCCCACTGGTAGTACTCGGGGCGGCAGGTGGTGACTTCGCGTGTCCAGTCGTAGGCGAAGCCCATGCGCTTGAGCTGCTCGCGCATGTGTTCAATGTTTTTGTAGGTCCACTTGGCGGGCGCGGTCTTGTTCTTGATCGCTGCGTTTTCGGCAGGCAGGCCGAAGGCGTCCCAGCCCATGGGCTGGAGGACGTTCTTGCCTTGCTGGCGCTGGAACCGGCTGATGACGTCGCCGATGGTGTAGTTGCGGACGTGGCCCATGTGGAGGGCACCGGAGGGGTACGGCAGCATCGAGAGGCAGTAGTACTTGGGCTTGCCGGTGTCTTCGCTGACTTCGAAGGCACGGGTGTCGCTCCAGTAGCGCTGGGCGGCGGTTTCTACGGCGTCGGGGGCGTAACCGCCCTGCTCGCGCGTGGCCTGTTCGGTGCTGTCCTGCATGGTGTCTGGTACCAGATGGGTGTTCGGTGGCCGCGCGTGGAAACGTGGCGGTCAATCGCGGGAGACTATCCCACGGGGGTATGGGGGGCAACCTTTGAAGGGTCGTTCGCTGGCGCGAACGCGTGTGTTCAGCGGCTTGCGCCGCCTCGCGCCCGGGTGTCTTCGGAGGGCGGGTGCGGCAAGGCCCTGGGGCCGATAGGCGCAGCCCTTCGGGGCGCGCCGTAGTCAGCCGCCGCTGCGTAGGTGGACCGAGGCGGCGCTCTGCTCATATCGGCCCCAGGGCCTTGCCGCACCCGCCAGCCAACGTAGCGGTTTTACTAGTGAAAAGCTCAGCACTCGTTGCCTATGAGCTTCCGTCGCGTCTCCGTGTCAGCCCCAGACCTTCCACCAAGGGCGCTTCGCAATCTGCGCGGGCGACGGTAAACGGTTATCACCAAAATAGGCTTCGTCACCCTGCGGATCGTAGAGTACGAGCGGGAATTGCTTGAGCAGTTCACCGATGAACTCGCTCACTTCGACACACCGGCTGAAGACCATGGACAGGATCAGGTGCGTTGGTCCCTGGTCGAAATCGCACGACCAGGGACTCGAATCGACTTCGTCGTCGGTGAGCGTCTGCAGCTGCGGGTATCGTGCTTCCAATGCCTGAACGAAGCCCGCGAGAACGGAACTTACTTCCGCGAGATCGGCCTTAGTTCCTTCGCAATAGGCCTGATATGCCTCGCTAACATCGCCTTCGGTAACGCCGGGATAGTGGGCGAACAAGGCTAAATCGAAGCTCATCGAATCTCCCCATCGATGTAATTTGGCGGAGCGCCATCTGCTCGCAATGAGAGTAGCAACGATATAGAGCGACGCAACCGCGAACACTGCCGGGACGTAAGCGTTCCTACCCATCGTCGAATCGCGTATTGCCGGGGGCGGCAAGGCCCTTGGGCCGATATGAGCAGAGCGCCGCTCAGTCCAGCTACGCAGCGGAAGCGGCCTACGGCGCGCCCCAAAGGGCTGCGCCTATCGGCCCAAGGGCCTTGCCGCCCCCGGCTCCCGCAGACGCCCGAGCGCCAGCGCGGCGGTAGCCGCACAAAACATGCATTCGCGCCAGCGAATGAACCGATTCAATGGCAGGCAGCGGCCTGGCCGTTCGCCACAGAGCGACTCGCAGCCGCGATCTGGTCGGCGAGCTGGGCCAGGGCGCGCTGGTGGGCGTCGACCAGGGTGTCGTAGCTGCTGCCGGCCGGCTCGACCACGCGCGACGCGCAGTTCGCCGACTGTGATTCCGTACGCACCGACCACGCTGCCTCCAGCGTCGCATTGCCACCCAGTTCCGAATCAAAACGGCGCACATCCACCTGCACGCGCACCACGTTCGCATCCTTCGCCCGCGGCAACCCATGGATATCGTGCGTACCCAGGCGGCTCGACAGATCCGCCGCCAGCGCCGAGCGAATCTCATCACCCAACGGTGACGCCCAACGCTCGCCATCCAGCACGCTCACCGACGAACTCCCCGAGCGCAGCACCATCGCCGGCTGGTCCACCTGCGGCGGAACACCCACCGCCATCACATCGATCGCAAACGGCGACACCGTCGCCGCCGGTGCGGTCGCTGGCGGCACCAGCGTATGGAAATGCACCGGCGCCGACGAACACGCGGCAAGCGAAGCCACGACCAGTGCCGAAGCGGCGTAGCGGGAGAACTTCATCATGGCTGACCTTCCTTGCCCTGCTTCGGGGACGACGGCGCGCTGGCCGGTGGCGGTGCATCCGCACCACGGCCACGCAGCAAGGCCTCCGGATGACGGCCCAGGTAATCGGTAAACGCACGTACGGAACGCACCGTACGCTGCAATTCTTCCAGCGTGTTGGCGATGTTCTGCTGCAGCGGTGAGCTCTCGCTCAGGGCATCGTTGGCGGTACCCACCGTGCGATTCACGCCCTGCAAGGTCTTCTTCGCTTCCGGCAGCAGATCGGTATTCACCGTATGCAACGTGCCTTGCAGCTCCTTCAGGCTGCCATCGATGTTCTTGCCGATCGAGTCGAACGGGATCTTCGAGACCTTGTCGACAATGCCCGACAACTGCTCCTGCAGGTGATCGAAATCACCCGGCACCGTCGGCACCTCAAGCGGCTTGCCGTTCGGATTGAAGTCGACCTTCGCTGCCTTCGGATCCACGTCCATGGCGATGTAGAGCTGGCCAGTCAGGAGGTTGCCGGTGCGCGCCTGGGCGCGCAGGCCGTGGTCGACCAGGCCCTTCATGATGCGAGGGAACAGCGTTTCCGGATCGCCGCCCAAGACCTGGGCGAGCTTTTCGTGGGCCTTGCCGAGGCGCTGCGGGTACACCCGCACGCCCACCACGACAGGGAAGCTCTGCTTCACCGGGTCGTAGTCCAGGTTCACCGAAACGACCTTACCCACCTTCACGCCCAACAATTCCACCGGGGCGTCGACATTCAGGCCACGCAGGGAATGCTCGAAACGCATCCGCATGTAGCGCGGGTTGCCATCCGGTGGCGCCAGCGCCGTGGCCTGGTCACCGAACAGGGTGTACTCGTTCATTTCCGGCGCAGGGGCCTCATCATGCGGGCCCAGCGGATCGGAGAAGGCAACACCACCCGCGATCACGGTGGCCAGCGACTGGGTATTCATCTTGAGCCCATCGGCGCCCAGCGAAACATCCACGCCGCTGGCATTCCAGAAGCGCGAGTCCTTCGTGACGAAGCGATCATTCGGGCCGTCGACAAACAGTTGCAGGGACACGCCCTTGCCGTTCTTGTCGAGCTCATACGATACGATCCGCCCGACCTGGATACGGCGGAAGTACACCGGCGAGCCGATATCCAGCGAGCCAAGGTCCGCCGTGTGCAGCAGGAAGCGACGCCCGGGCGCGCCATGCGTCACCGCCGGCGGCGTTTCCAGTCCGGTGAAATCGCTCTGGTCCTCTTCCGAAGTACCGGTATCCGCACCGATGAATGCGCCCGACAACAGGGTATCGAAGCCAGACACGCCGCCGGCGCCGATGCGCGGGCGGACCACCCAGTAGCGGGTGCCCTTGGTGGCAAACTCCGAGGCGTTCTTCTCGAGGTCGATCACCACCCGCACATGAGTGCGGTCCTTGGAAAGGCGCATGCTGGTGACCTTGCCGATCACCACGTTCTTGAACTTGACCTGGGTCTTGCCGGTCTCGATGCCTTCACCGGTCTGGAAGGTCACTTCAACCTGCGGACCGGCCGAGATGAAATGATTGACCAGCAGCGAGATACCGACCAGCGCGGCGATGATCGGCACCAGCCAGATCAGCGAGAAACCCATCTTCGAGCGGCGCACCTCAGGCTGGGGCAGCTCGTCGCCCTCGGGCCGGCTTCCTTCTTGGATATCGCTCATCGTGCCTTCCTTTTGTCCCAGATCAGGCGGGGATCGAAACTCATCGCCGCCAGCATCGTCAGCACCACGACGATGCCGAAATAAATCACGCCCGGTAGCGGTTCCACGCGCGAAAGCACCTTGAAGTGCACCAGCGCGGAGAGGATCGCTACCACGAACACATCCAGCATGGACCAGTAACCGACCAGTTCCACGAAGCGGTATAGCTTGGCGCGCTGCCGCGGACCGTAGTCACTGGCGCGCTGAACGGAAAGCAGCAGGTAGCTCATGATGATGAATTTCAGCACGGGCACCACGATGGATGCCGTGAAGACGATGATGGCCAGATCCGGCGAACCATTTCGCCACAGCTCGAATACACCGCTCAAAATCGTGTTGTCATCCTTCGTAAACAGGCTTTGCGTCCGCATGATCGGGAACAGGTTAGCCGGGATGTAGAAGATGGCTGCTGCGATGAGGAACGCCCAGGCCCGCGCCATGCTGCCGGTCTTGCGTGGATGCAGCGGGTTGTGGCATCGCGGGCAGCGGGCGTGCGGATCCTCGGTATACCCGGTAACCAGCCGGCATACGTGGCAGCCCATCATTCCCAGATCCTGGGCGCGCGGTAGCTCACTCACCGGCGAACCTCCTTCGTGACATCCCAGAGGTTGCGCGGGTCGTGGCTGGCGAACACCGTGATCAACACGGTAAGAAAACCAAAGGCCCAGACACCCGGCCCGGGGATCACATCGAAATACGTGTGCGCTTTCACCACGGCCACCAGCACGCCGAGCATGAATACCTCGATCATGCTCCACGGCTTGATCTTGACCAGGGTGGACATGGCCATGCCGAAACCCGGCGCGCGCACGCCGTGGCGCGCGTGCATGAGCACCCAGCCGAACAGCAGGATCTGCACCAGCGGGAAGAAGAACAAGGTAAGCGCCGTCAACGCGGCCACGATCTGCGCACCATCGTTCCACATGGCGATGACGGCACCCCATAGGGTGGTATCCGCCATCATCCCCGAAAAGCCAAGGGTCACGATGGGCGAGACATTGGCGATGACGAACACGATCAGGGACGCCACGATCAGGGCGAACTGGGCATCGATGCCGAGCCACTGGTGGCGCTCCAGCACCGCCCCGCAATTGACGCAGTCGGCCACCTCGCCACGCGCAAGGTGGCGACGCCGGTATACGGTGTCACAGTGCTCGCAAATGATGAGGTCAGGGGCTTTTCGCATGCACGCCGGCGGTGGAAGGCCGGTATGGCCCATCCCGATATAATCGCAAATCCGGGTAAACGGCGCATGACGAAACGTTACGCTACCCCCGGATGGCCTCCCAGGGTTGATATGCTGGCTAACTTCCCCGATTTAGGGGGCATCTACCGACTATCCCCAGGAGCCTTCCCGTGAGCAGCGCCCAGACCCGTAGTGCCCATGTCTTCGATGCGACCACGGCGGGGTTCGAACAGGATGTCATCCAGGCATCACTCCAGACCCCTATCCTGGTCGATCTCTGGGCTGAATGGTGTGGCCCCTGCAAGACCCTCGGTCCCATGCTGGAAAAGCTGGCGGCCGAATATAACGGCGCCTTCCGCCTGGCCAAGATCGACGTGGAGGCCGAACAGGAGCTCGCCGCCATGTTTGGCGTGCGCAGCATCCCGACCGTCGTCCTGATCAAGGATGGCCAGATGGCCGATGTTTTCGCCGGCGCCCTGCCGGAAGGCCAGCTGCGCGAATTCCTTACCCGTAACGACCTCCAGCCGGCCGATGGCCAGGCTGAAGAGGCTGCCGAGGCAGTCGAGGCCGAGCCCGAAACCGCCGGCGAAGCGATCAACCGCCTTCAGCAGGCGATCGCGGCCGCACCGGCTCGCGCCGAGCTGAAGCTCGACCTCGCCCTGGCGCTGCTCCGGGCGGGCCAGGTCGACCCGGCGCAGGCCGAGCTCGATGCCCTGCCCGCCAACCTCGCCACTGACGCCCGTGCGGTGCGCCTGCGCAACCAGCTCGACCTCGCCCGCGCCCTGGCGGGCGCCCCGTCCCTCGCCGAGCTCCGTCAGCGTGTCGAGGCCAATGGCGATGACTGGGAAGCCCGTGACCTGCTCGGTGTGCGCCTGCTCATCGAAGGCGATGCCCCGGCCGGCCTCGATCAGTTCCTCGATGTACTAAAGCGCCAGCGCGACTGGAACGAAGGCCAGGCGAAGAAGCGCCTGCTTGCCGCGTTCGCCACGCTGGATGACGCGGAGGTCGTGGGCGCCTACCGGCGCAAGATGGCGTCGCTGGTGTTCTAAGCAAAAGGCTTCTGTAGGAGCGCGCTTGCGCGCGATGGGGCCTTGCCGCACGAGCCGATCGCGCGCAAGCGCGCTCCTACAGGCCGTCACACAGGTTCGTAGTTTTACCCGGTGGCACTGGGCATAGTTTCGGTTACGCCGAGCCGCCACGCTTTGCATGCTGGAACCCCGTCCTGACCGGGTGCCGTCATGCCCAGGCCAACGCGCCTCCTCTTTGCATCGGTGCTTTCCGTCGCCTGCGTCCTGGCCCATGCCCAGTCGGCCGACGACATGAACAAGGCCAACAACCCGCTCGCCCCGACCATCGGCCTCAACCTCCAGGATCAGTACGTCGGCAGCTACTACGGCCTGGACGACGTCGACTCGAACGCCTTTCTCCTGCGCGGCACGCTCCCGCACAAGGCGCTCGGCCTGCCGCAGATCTTCCGCTACACGCTGCCTGTCGCGACCTCCCCCAACATCGCACCCAAAGGGCGCACCACGAACATCGGCGACCTGAATGTCTTCGACGTCGCCGTGTTCAAGGCGGGCGGTGTGGAAATCGGCATCGGGCCGCAGCTGACCGTGCCGAGTGCCGGCAGCGATCGAACCGGTACCGGCAAGTGGCAGGCCGGTGTCGCGACGCTGGTCATCTCACCGAAGCCGTGGGGAATCATCGGTGGCCTGGTGACCTGGCAGCGCTCCTTCGCCGGCTCGCGCCGACGCGCCACGCAGAACAACCTGCAGGCACAGCCGCTCGTGATCTATAACCTCCCGCGCGGCTGGTACCTGCGCACGACGGCCACCTGGACGTGGGATCTCGAAGGCGGCACGCACTACATCCCCGTCGGCGTCGGCACCGGCAGGGTCTGGCGCGGCAAGGGTGGCGTCACCTACAACCTCTTCGCCGAGCCACAGTTCACGGTGGCGAGGCATGGCGACGGCGTGCCGCAATTCCAGCTGTTTTTCGGCCTGAACATGCAGTTCCCGATGTAAGACGCGCTCAGACCAGCATGCCCACCCGCAGGGCCTCGCGGCGCGAGTAGGTAATTTTGCTGAAGGCCGGTACGCACATCTGCGCTTCCGGCCGTGCCGCCGCGAGCCGGATGCTGCATGCGACATTCGCCGTGGAGAGCTCCTGTGGAAACTCGCCGGTTCGGAGCCTTGCTCCGCCACGCCGCCGTGCTACTGCTCACGCTGGCTGCCGCGTCGCTCGCGGCCCAGGACGCGGCACCCGCGGCAAAGACCTTCACGAAGGAACAGGTCGATCAGTTCATGGCGCCTGTGGCGCTGTATCCCGATGCCCTGCTCTCGCAGATCCTGATGGCGGCCACCTATCCGGCCGATGTGGCCGACGCTGCCACCTGGTCGAAGCAGAACCCGAAAGTGACGGGCGATGCGGCCGTGAAGCAGGTCGCCTCCAAGCCATGGGATCCCAGCGTGCAATCGCTCGTCGCGTTTCCGCAGGTGCTCGTGCAGATGAGTGCGCATCCGGACTGGGTGCGCAATGTGGGCGACGTCTTCCTCGCCCAGCCCGATGAGGTGATGGCTTCCGTGCAGCGCCTGCGCGCGCAGGCGCAGAAGGCGGGCAACCTGAAGTCGAACACGCAGCAGAAAGTCGTGGTGCAACAGGCCGCGCCGCAGACCACGGTAATCCAGATCGAGCCCGCCGACCCGCAGGTGGTCTACGTGCCGAGCTACAACCCGACCGTTGTCTACGGCACGTGGGCCTACCCTGCTTATCCCCCGCCGTACTGGCCACCACCGCCCGGCTACCAGTACCCGGTCGCCACCGGGCTCGCCGCGGGGCTCGCCTTCGGCACGGGCGTCGCCATCGCCAACTCGCTGTGGGGCGGCTTCGACTGGGGTCACAACGACGTCAACATCAACGTCAATCGCTACAACAATATCAACGTCAACAACCGCATCAGCGGCAACGGCAATATCAACTG
The DNA here is from genome assembly GCF_036500425.1 of Luteibacter sp. Lineage (GTDB taxonomy): Bacteria > Pseudomonadota > Gammaproteobacteria > Xanthomonadales > Rhodanobacteraceae > Luteibacter. The sequence continues at coordinate 47,486 of NZ_DASYCB010000016.1, read as the reverse complement.
GAACCACAACCCGGCCAACCGTCGCGGCACCCCGTATCGCGACCCCGCCACGCAGGCGCGGTTCAACCAGGGCCTGGGCGGCGCGCAACAGCGCCAGGCCTTCCGCGGACAGGACCCGGGCCGTGAAGCGAGCCGCCAGCAGGCGTTGCAGAGCTTCAACCGCTCCACTGGAGGCGGCGCCGCGCCGTCGCTGCAGCGAGGCGACGCCGGAAATCGCGGAGGCGCGGCACAAGCGAACCTGGCGAATCGCGGGGCGAACGCAGGCCACCTCCCGAACCGGCCCGACGCGCGCGGCGGCGATTTCGCCAACCGCCCGGGCGCGAACGGTGGCGGTGTACAGCGTCAGTCGATGGGTAACGACGCGCGCGCGAATGCGTTCTCCGGCGTGCGCTCCCCGGGCGATGCCGGCGCCGCCCGCCAGGGCGGCGAGGCCAGCCTGCGCGATATGGGCGGTTCACGCCCTAACGCGGGTGCCGCGCACCCCGTCAACCGTCAGGTGCCGGTCCATGCCGGCGGATTCCGCCGCCGCTAGGAGTTTGCAATGAACCTTCCGACCGCCAAGCGTGTTGCACGTACGCTTCTTGCCTCCTCCCTGCTGGCCAGCTTCACCGTGTGGTCGGCGGCCGGCACCTATCCCAGCGCGGAAGCCGCGGCGGATGCACTCGTTGCCGCACTGAAAGTCCACGATGATGCCGCGCTCGGCAAGGTGCTCGGCCCCGACTGGCGCACCTATATCCCGACCGAAGGCGTGCAGCGCGACGACGTCGATGCGTTCGTCGACGATTACGCCGCCAGCCACCGTGTCGTCACCGATGGCAGCGGCACCCACCTCACCGTGGGCCGCGCCGGCTGGCAGTTGCCCATTCCCCTGGTGAAAGACGCACAGGGCTGGCACTTCGATGTCGCCGCGGGCCACAACGAAATCATCGCCCGCCAGATCGGCCATAACGAGATGGATGTCGTGCAGGTGTTGCTGGCCTATTACGACGCGCAGCGCGAGTACGCCGCCAGTGTGCACGACAAGGACACGGTCCCGCATTACGCGGCGAAACTGCGCAGTACGCCCGGCCAGCACGATGGCCTGTACTGGGCGCCGCAGGAAGGTCAGCCGGAAAGTCCGCTGGGCCCGCGCCTCGCTGCCGACAAGGTCCAGGGCGACACGTACTTCGGCTACCACTACCGGATCCTGACCGCGCAAGGCGCCTCGGCGCCGGGCAGCGCGTACACCTACATGGCCGGTGGCGTCATGGCCAACGGCTTCGCGCTCGTCGCCTGGCCCGCGCGCTATGGCGAGAGTGGCGTGATGACGTTCGAGATCAGCCACGACGGCCTGGTCTTCCAGAAAGACCTCGGCAAGGACACCGCCACCGCGGTCGCCCACATCGAGCGTTTCGATCCGGACTCGAGCTGGACCGAAGTCCCGGTTTCCCCCTGAACTCCAAGGAGCACACCCATGATCTTGCGTCCGCTCGCCCTGACTGCGCTACTCGTCGCGCTGTGCGCACCGGCTTCCAGCCACGCCGCCGCGCCCTTCGACTGCACCATGCGCTTTGACCTCTCCTCCTGGGCCGTGCTGTACAAGCATTCCTCGGGTAACGGTACGGTGACCTGCAACGATGGCTCGACGCTGAAAGTGAAACTCACCGCGAACGGTGGTGGCCTGGCGCTGAGCAAGTCGACGATCAAAGGCGGCAAGGCCGACTTTTCCGGATTGCGTCGCATCGACGATGTACTCGGTACGTACGTCGCCGCGGATGCCGACACCGGCATCGTGAAACACGGCGACGCGCAGGTTCTGACCAAGGGCGAGGTGAACATGAGCCTTGCCGGCGCGGGCAAGGGCATGGGCCTCGGCGTGACGGTCGGTGGCTTCACGATCGCCCGTGAGCCGTAAGGGCGGGCGCGCCATGCACGCCCGGCCGCTCGACTATTCCTTCGAGATCACCACGATTCGCCACGTCGGCGATAACGACTCTACCTGTTTCACCGCCGACGCCGTCGTGCGTGACGCAGCGGGCAAGGAAGTGGCCCGCCTGCCCGGCAAGCGCATGCATAGCTACGTCGACGCCGCAGAGGATGACGCCGTGGACGCGGCACGCCAGGCGATCCGGCGCTTGCGCAAGGGTGAGCCCTGAACTTCGTGAGCGTTTGTAGGAGCGTGCTTGCACGCGATGGGTGCTCGCCGCGAGCACCCATCGCGTGCAAGCACGCTCCTACGACAGCGGGCATCAATCCGCCCGTGTCGTCTCGCTCAGCATCTTCAATGCATCATCGATCGTGAAGCTGTTCGGGCGCTGCACAGGCGGGAATTCCTTAAACGTCGCGGCCCACTTATCCATGATGTGCCATGCGCCGAAGATGATGTAGCCGTGGTAAACGACCCACTCCCAGTACGAGTTCGAGGTGATATCGGCGAACTCGTAGGGGTCCGTGCGCAGGTTATAGAGCTTAGGCAGGCGCAACCGGGTGAATGGCTCTGCCCATACCGCCATGGTGCCCTTGCAGCGCTGCTCCATGAACGAGATTTTCCAGTTGTCGAAGCGCAGACCAAGCACATCGCAGTCGTCGCTAAGGTACACGAACAGCTTACGCGGGCTGGGTGTCTTTGCATCGGTCAGGTGCCCCAGCAAACTAGCGCCGTCGATATGGTTATGGTAAGTGCGCCCGATCGCCTGGTAGCCCTTCTTCAGTTGCTCGACGGCCTCATCCGCCCCGGCCATCGCCGCGAAGGTCGGCAACCAGTCATGGTGCTGGACGATACCATTAGAGACCCTTCCGGCATCGATATGCCCCGGCCAGCGCACTACCAACGGCACCCGGAACGCACCCTCCCAGTTGGTGTTCTTCTCACTCCGGAACGGCGTGGTGCCGGCATCCGGCCAGCTGTTCCGGTGCGGGCCGTTATCGGTGGAGTACATGACGAACGTATCGTCGGCGATGCCGAGCTTGTCCAGGTAATCCAGCACCTCGCCGACATTGCGGTCGTGATCGATCATGGTGTCGTGGTATGCCGATTGCCAACGGCCTGACTGGCGCTCGCTCTCCGGCTTGGTGTGCGTGAACACATGCATGTGGGTGAAATTGAGCCAGATGAAGAACGGCGTTTCGTCATCGACCTGGCGCTTGATGAAATCCTTTGTGGCCGCCACGAACTCGTCATCGCAGGTTTCCATGCGTTTGACGTTAAGCGGCCCGGTATCTTTGATCTTCTGCTTGCCGACCTTGCCAAACCGCGGGTCCACGCTGGGGTCGTCCTTGTCGGTCGCCCACGAATGCACCACGCCGCGTGGCCGCACCGCCTTCACGAAATCCGGGAAATCCTTCTCCGGCCAGTAGTCGTACATCTCCGGCTCTTCCTCGGCATTCAGGTGGTAGAGGTTGCCGAAGAACTCGTCGAACCCGTGGTTGGTCGGCAGGTGCTCGTTGCGGTCACCGAGGTGGTTCTTGCCGAACTGCCCGGTGGCATAGCCCTGGTTCTTCAGCACCGCCGCGATGGTGATGAGCTTGTCCGACATGCCGACCGGCGCGGCAGGCACGCCCACCTTGGACAGGCCCGTGCGGTAGACGCTCTGCCCGGTGATGAACGAGGAGCGCCCGGCGGTGCACGACTGTTCACCATAGGAGTCGGTGAACAGCATCCCCTCGTTCGCCAGGCGGTCGATATGGGGTGTCTGGTAGCCCATCAGGCCGCGCGTGTAGCAACTCAGGTTCGATATGCCGATGTCGTCGCCCCAGATGACCAGGATGTTGGGCCGCTTGCCCGCCTTGGCGGACTTTTCTGGCGCGGGTTTCTTTGCCTTCTTGTCAGTAGCCATGTTGTCTCCAGCCGCTTTGCGGGCGCGTCGTCAGGGAGTCGGTGGACGCGCGGTCACCGACAGATCAAAGATGGCTTTCCAGTCGCCACGCATGCTGGCGACGCGGAAGTGATAACGGGCGGCGGCGGCGAGGGACTCCCCGCCCTTCTCCGCATACGCGAACTCGCGCGCGGCGTCGTCGTGGTTCACCAGCAGGGCGAACGAGGGGCCGCCACGATCCATGGCATAGCGCATCATCGAGACATCGCCGATGCCGCCCACGTTGCCCCCGACGAACACGGGACGCCTGCCGATGGCGCGCCATATCGCCGGCGGCTTGCCCTCGCGATCCACCACCTGGTCGACCTTGCCGGTATAAGCGAGGACGACGCGGCCGCCGCGTTCTTCGACATGCGTAGCGAGGGCACTGCCGATCACCCGGTCCGGCGGAATACCGAAGCTGTCCTTCGCGATGGCGCGGGTGTAGGCGATGGGTGAGCCGCTGCAGATCCATGTCTCGAAGCCGTTCGCTTCGAGGTAGCGCAGCAACTCCAGCATGGGTCGGTAAGCTAGGCGCACGTAGGGCACGCCGAAGCGCGAGTTCTGTGCGGTCCGCGCTTCGCGTGCCATGTCCGCCGCCACATCGTCCGTGTCGCGGCCATCGATCGCCGCCGCCATCACCTGCGCAAGGCCCGCTTCGCCCTGGGCTTGCAGCGCCGCGATATCGCCCTTGAGGAACGCCGCGACGCCCGGCTCGTTCGCGAGCGCGGGCCGCCGGGCCACCGCGGCCTTCACATCGGCCGCCAACGGCAGCACCGCCCCGGGCAAAGGCTTCTCGGTCATCAACGTGCCGTCCATGTCGAAGACGGCAAGCCGGTCGGCTGGTGCGATATAGCGGTCGCCACCTTCGGCGACGGCGTCGGAGACGAAGGCCGTGATCGCCACCTTGGTCGGTCCGTCGTTCCACGATGGAAGGGGATCCTTCGTGGGATCGACATGAGCGCGCCCTGCACTGGCGAGCATCACCAGTGCGACGAAGGTGGCGATCGAATGCCGTGGTTCCCACCGGTAAGTCAGCACGTCCCGATCCTTCAGCGAAGGCAGGGAATGATCTTGTGCAGGGGATGCCGCGCGCCCAAGCGTAGTCCCGCGCACACGTGCCTAGGTAAATTTACGACGCAGCACTAACTAGGTAGATCTACCCAGCGCGCACGGCGGCATTTGCGCTGTGCCATCCACGGGTTTCCCGCGAGGATGAGGGGAGCCGGAGGATGGCATGAGCACAGACCGATCGCAGAAGTACAGCTACGTCCCTGCCGCACTGGAAGGCGCACGGCCGGATGCCGCCGTGGAGCTCTCCGCACGGCGTACAGGCATGTCGTTCCAGCGCACGCGTATGAGCACCGATCGCACGCTGATGTCGATCATGCGCACCTCGATTTCGCTGATCAGCTTCGGCTTCACGATCGCGCAGTTCTTCGAGCGGCTGCGCAGCACGAAGTTGCTACCCGAAGGCAGCAGCGCGCCACGGCAGTTCGGCGTCGCGATGGTCATGCTGGGGGTGGTCATGCTGATCCTAGGGATCATCTACCACCTGCGCTACATGCGAACGCTGCGCAACGAGCGGCTGGCGATGACGCACGAGGGTCTGATCCATGGGGAAACACCCTATCCCGTGTCACTGACCCTGCTGGTTTCCGTGATCCTGCTGGCGATTGGCATCCTTGCCATCGTCAGCCTCGTCGGACACGTGGGGCCATTCGGCTAGCGCAGGACGCCATCGGCCTTGAGCTTCGGGATCAGGGTCTTCGCGAGCGCTTCCTCAGCGTTCTCCTCGGGGTAGTGGGATCAGGGCCGGCTACCGTGGTCGCGGATCAGCCCCATGCGGATGGCCTCGCGCACGAGAGCCACGCCACTATGCACGTTGAACAGATCGAGCAGGGCCTGGCGGTGGCTCTCCACCGTGCGTACGGAAATCCCGAGCTCCACGGCGATCTCCGTGGCGCGCAGGCCTCGGGCCATGCGCTCGAGCACTTCGCGCTGACGGCGCGTAAGCCGATGCACCGGCGGCGGCGCGTTCACGAGTGCGGCCATCAGGCCGGGGCTCACGTAACGACGGCCCTCCACCACGTCGCGCAACGCATCGAGCAACTCGCCGCGGGGCGAGTGCTTCAGTACATACGCCCACGCACCCGCTTGCATCGCTTCCTGCACCACCAGCGGCTCGTCGTGCCCGGAGAGCACGATGAAGCGGATGTCGTCGCGACGCGCGGCCAGGCGGCGGAGCGGATCGAGCCCCGGCATATCGGGCAGGTCGATGTCACCCACGATGAGCATGCCGGCCTCCGCCCGTTCGAACAGCGTGGCGGCGGAATGCACCAGCGTGGTCGAGCGGACGCACGGCGCCAGCAACGCGGCCACGCCTTCCGCAACGACGCGGTGGTGGTCGGCCACCACCACATCGACCGCTAACACCGCGTCGTCCGGGGCGTGCATGGGCCGCTACAGCGCGAACGATACGTTGAGCACGAGCGGCTCGCCCTTCAACCGGTTCGATACATGAAACTCCTTCACCCAGCGCAGGGTGAAGTCGATGCTGCTGTCCTTGCTAAAGGTCTTCTTGAAATCGATGGCCGGACCCGCGCCCAGCGCATGACCCTTGAAGCCGCCGAGCCGGTCGGCCGTGGGGCCTTTGTCATCGGAGAGCTGCTGGATCCAGCCGACCACTGCGCCGAAGCCCCAGCCGCTCGGCGTCCGCTTCATCGCCAGCAGGTCGAGATGGAACACCGGGGCGTTCTTGTAATCCGTCGCCTTATTCCGTGTGTAGAAATCCACACCGACGAGGCCGCTGAATTCGAACGTACCGCGATCGAACAGGTGCGTGTAGCCCACCGCGGGGGTGAACGTCCAGTTGTTGAGGCTAAGGTTCGCCAGGCGTCCCGTCTCGTAGCGCGCCGTCGGGGCGTAGACGTAGACACCACCCGACCAGTGCTCGACCTCACTCACGTGATAGCTGGCGATGACTGGTGCGAAATACAGGTCGAACAGGCCGGACGCGCGATCGTTCAACTGCCCCTTGCGCTGCCCGATCGTCACCGCCGCACTGACGTCCGGGCGGATGTACGGCACGGTGAACATGCTGGCGAAGTTCCAGCGGCCCGTCCCCGTATCCCAGATGTACGCGAACGTGCCCGCGAACAGGTCGACGTTCGCACGAACATCCAGTGCGGCCAGGCCACCGATCGGGACTTCACGGTTACCGCCGATATTGCCGGAGTAATTGACGAAGCTGACCGCCACGTGCAATCCCGGGTCGGGTGGCACGATCGCCGCGTAAGGCGTGATCTGCGCTCCGGTGATCGAGCGCCCCATGGCGCCCTCGGTGGCCAGGCCGGCGGTGGGGAGGCAGGCGGCTAGCAGGGCGCAGGCAGAAAGGCGTTTCATGCTGGCATCCGCTTTCATGAAGGGCCTGCCTAGAGTGCGTGCGGCACGGCGGCGGCTTAAGCGAAAGACCACTCACGCGCCGTAGGTAAATCTACCGGCTACAGTCCGGGCCGCAGCAGCGAACCGAAGGTGAGATACACCGCGGTGTGCCCGCCCGCCGCGTGGCCCACGCCGAGGAACACCGGCCCCAGCGGCGACTGCACGCCGGCGAAGATGCTGCCTGCGTAGATCAGCGAATCCAGCCGCACGTCGTTCTTGCTGCGCCAGGTATTGCCGGCCTCCAGGCTCATACCGATGAAGATGGGCGTGGAGAACAACGCGTCGAGGTTGCCCGTGCGCCGATACAGCACCGCACGACCCAGCGCGGATTGCGTGCCGTACAACGAGCGCTCGCCATAGCCCGAGAGGTTGAGGAAGCCGCCCAGGAAGGTTTGTGATTCGAAGAAGTTCGTGTTGTCCAGCGCGCTGGACGCGCGCATGCCAAGCAACAGGTGGTAGCGCCCCGTGCTCAGGCCCCAATCGGGGACCCAGTCCGCCACCAGGCGGGCGACGTCGCCGCTGACCTTGCCACCGAGGAAGGTGCGGAAGCTGATGTAGTCGAAGTTGACGTGGCTTCCCCGCGTGGGGAACTGCGCATTGTCCAGGCTATCCCAGTCGAGCCCCAGCCCAAGCGCCGAGTATTCCGAGGTCCCGTTCGGGAAGGTCGAGGGCGACCCCACCCGCAGGTCGCCGGTGTCCCTGCCGCGCACCAATGAGGTGGAGATGCGCCAATACGAGGCTGGCGTCCAGCCGATCTCGACACCCGCGTTCCGGCGCCGGATCCGGTACTCGGCCAGTTCCTGCTCACCCTTGCCGTCGAACACCGGCACATCCTCGTTGCGCACGACGGCCGTGGGCATCACGTAGACCGTCGAGCCCTCACCGAACGGCTGGTAAAACTCGGAACGGATGCCGCCGATGCGGCCACTCCACAACGTGTTGCGCCATTCCCCGCCGCTCTGGTTGAGGTTGGTCGCGGTGATCTCGGCCGAGATCAGGTACTCGCTGCGGCCGTTGAAATCGTCATCAAGCTGGAAACCCATCTTCCCGTAGATCGGTCCCCAGCTCTTGTCGACTGGTGTCAGCCGGATGCCGTGATCGCCATCGCGCTCGACCAGGTGGTAGTCCACCTGCTGGTAGCTACCCTGCCCGTAGATCGTGCCGATGCGCGCTTCCACGTCCTTCGCGTCGAAGGGCTTGCCCACTTCGGGCTGCAGCTGACGGCCGGCGAAGGTAGCGGTATGCGTCTGCTTCGCGTCGACATCGATGAAGGCAACCAGCTTCGGATCGAAGTCGCGCTGGCGGTGGCCGGCCACGTAGGCCTGCCATGCCTCCGGTGTCGCGGTAAGCGCGCGCAGGCGTGGCAACGCCGCTTCTGCCGCGGCGCGGCCAATGGCAATGGCCTCGTTGGCCCGGTTGAACTCACCCGCACCCAGCTTGCCTAGCGCGGGCTTGATCAGGATGTCCTGGTCGGAAAGCGCCTTGAGCTGTCGATCCGTCTTCTCCGCCATGAGCGCGCTGACCATCTGGTTGAGCAACGCCACGGGGTTGCTGAGCTGTGCTTCGTCGGCGAGGGGCGAACCGACGTCGACCACGATCAACCGGTCCGCACCCATCTCGCGGACCACGTCGATCGGCACGTTGTCCATCAGGCCACCATCGACCAACAGCTTGCCGTCGACATTGGTGGGCGCGAACGCGCCGGGCACCGACATGCTGGAACGGATGGCCAGCGGCAGGTCGCCGCTCGCGAAGACCACCGGCTTGCCGACGACGATATCGGTGGCGACTGCACGGAACGGGACAGGCAGGTCGTTGAAGTCATGCACGTCCCAGGTGGACACGAGCAGCCGGCGCAACAGCAGGAGGAGTTTCTGGCCCTGCACGACGCCGGCCGGGGTGACGATGTGCCCGTTCTTGTAACCCACCTCGAAATTCAGCAGATAGCGATAATCGGCATCCTTGCGCCGCATGGGCTCTTCGGCGCGGTCAGGGTCGTCAGAAAACAGGTCCTTCCAGTCGAGCGCGCCGATCACAGTTGCCATTTCGTCGGCGGTGTAACCGGAGGCATAAAGGCCGCCGACGATCGAGCCCATGCTGGTCCCCGCGACCTTGCACACGGGAATGTGCTCACGCTCGAGCACCTGGATCACACCGATGTGTGCGGCGCCACGGGCACCGCCACCGCCCAGCACGAGGCCGATGCACGGCGAGGGTTGCGTAGGTGCCGCGCTGGCCATCACGGATGTGAAGGCCAGCAGCGCCATGACAGCTTTCCAGCTCTTGCGCATGCCCGCCGCCTCGTCACCGGTGTTCAGCGGAGTGTCCGCCGAGTCACATGCGCGGGGCAGCGAAGAACAAACTACGTGAAGTACGCATATTTACTTAGAGAAAACTGAGAGATAGAGCGGTATTGTCCGTATTCGGGCGCAGGCGAAGCCCGTAAGATCAATGACGCCAGTGCAGGGGGCGAGCCAGAAAACCACCGATGGATACACGCCGTACCGGCGTGTCGGGAGCACGGTGATGGGAGCTCAGCCAACAAGGGATCACCGGACCGCCACCTGGTGTGCAGGTACCTGCGCCGGGGTCGTTGCCGCGCAACTCGTATCGAGCAGTCTGTGGAGTCATCAGAACGGTTCCCACGTCATCTGGTTCCCAGGTGCGGTCCTGCTTGCCGTGTTGTTGGCCAATCCACGCAGGACATGGTTCCCACTGCTTGCCTGCGGCTACGCGGGTTTGGTCGGAGCCCTGGTAGCGCTGGGTCTCCCGGTCGCCGATATCGCGCTGCTCGCACTGCCTACGGTGTTGCTGGTGCCGTGTGCCGCATGGTGCATCCGGCGCATGCCGCGTCGTGCACACGCGCTGCAGGACTTTCGCGTGCTCGTGATCTTCGTCCTGCTCGGCGTGGTCGCGCTTCCCCTCGTGTCGATCGCCGTCACAGCCGTGCTCAGCCTCGCGACGAGCCTTCGCGGGGAACTGCTCACGTGGTGGGTCAACCTCGCGATGGCGAACGCGCTGGGCCACGCCTTGTTCCTTCCGGCCTAGAGCAGCCTGCGCGCGCACGACTCCGCGCTACGCAGCGCCGGCGGCGTCGATCCCGGCTTTGTCGTCCTCATGGTCCTGGCGCTCGTTTTGCTCACGATCCTTTGGTACGCGTATGGAGACCGCCTTGAGTACCGGCCGCTGCTCTGCCTGGCCCCGGCACCCATCGCGATCGCCGCGGTGCTCACGGCGCAGATGACCGGAAGCTCGGTGACCATGTTCGCCATCGCGGTGATCGCCGCGCACCTCACCTCGAAGGGCTATGGCCCGTTCACGGCGATGACGGCCCAGGACACCACGCTGGCACTTCAGGTGTGGACGCTGCTCGCTGCCATCTCCGCGCTCGTGGTCGCCGTGGTGGTCGAGCAACGCGCGTCGGGCCGCCGCCAGCTGGTGGCGGCGCATGGCGAGCTACGCGAGCTCGCGGGCCGGCTCATCGCCACGCAGGAACAGGAACGCGGCCGTCTCGCGCGTGATCTCCATGACGACATCAACCAGCGGCTGGCCGCGGCGTCGATCGACCTGTCCACGCTGCGCAAGCGGCTCTCCGCCGAATTCCGTGACGATGTCACCGGCCTGCAGGACCGCATCGTCGCCCTCTCGGACGACGTGCGCCAGCTATCCCACCAGCTGCATCCGAGCTGCCTCCAGCATGCCGGGCTACGTGGCGCCCTGGAGAACCTTTGCCGTCATCCGCCAGGTCACGCGTGGCCGCGCGTACGGCTGCTCGCGGACCGCGACGTTGACACGCTATGCCCGGAAGTCGCGCTATGTTTCTACCGGGTCGCGCAGGAGGCGCTGGCGAACGCCGTGCGACATGCTGACGCGGGAGAAATCAGGCTGACCGCCCTGGTGGAGGACGGCATCGCGACGTTGCGCATCGTTGACGATGGCAAGGGCATCGACCTGCCCGCCTGCCTTGGGGCACGTGTTGGCATCGGCATTACAAGCATGCATGAACGAGCGAAGCTGCTGGGGGGCAGCTTCACCATCCGCAGTACCCCAGGCAAGGGAGTGGACGTATGTATCCGGATACCGACGACACCGACGTGATGTGCGCCACGCGTCCACGCGTGGTTTTCGCCGATGACCACCGCATGGTGGCCGAGGGCATCACCCGCCTGCTCGACGAACGGTTCGAATTGGCGGCACTGGCCCAGGATGGTCATGCCCTGCTCGCCCACGTGCGCACGCATACGCCCGACCTCGTGCTGTCCGATATCAACATGCCGGGCTGCAACGGACTCGATGTCCTGAAGGTCCTGCGGGCGGAAGGCAACCGCGTGCCCTTCGTGTTCCTCACGATGCATGCGGAGCCCGCCCTCGCGGCCACGGCTATGCGCTCCGGCGCCAACGGGTACGTCCTCAAGCTCTCCGCCGGTGAAGAATTGCTGGTCGCGCTGGAGCAGGTCCTGGAAGGACGCAGCTACGTCACGCCATCGCTGGGTGCCCGTTACCTTCGAGGCCACCTGGGCGACCTGCACGAACTGACGCCCAAGCAGCGCGAAGTACTGCGCCTGGTCGGCACCGGGCTGCGCTCGAAGCAGATCGCCGCGCAACTCGGCCTCTCCGTCCGCACGGTCGAAGCGCACAAGTACACGATCATGCAGATCCTCGACGTGCACAGCACCCTCGAACTGGTCCGCCGCTCGGAAGAACTCGGCCTGTTCTTCTGACCGTGCCGCATGGGGCTCACCCTGCCCCCGCAGGAGCGCGCTTGCGCGCGACACCCAATCGCCCAAACGTAGATATACGCACCACCCGTCACGTGCCTTTACGCTGTCCCTGCATCGCCGCCAGCGCGAAAGTCCCCCCATGGACGCCACACTGCCCACCGCACGCCGGCCGTCGCTGGTCCTGGCCGAAGACCATCCGCAGATGGCGCGGGAAATCGCGCGCCTGCTTGATGAGGACTTCGACGTGTTGGCTGCGGTCACCGACGGCGCATCCCTTCTCACCTATGCCATGCGCCTGCGCCCCGACATCGTGGTCACCGATATCGGCATGCCCGGCATGGACGGCATCGACGCCGCGGAACGGCTCGCCCGCGCGCTGCCCGGGCTGCCCGTGGTGTTCGTCAGCATCCACAACGATCCGGAAATCATCCGGCGAGCGCTCACCGTAGGCCGCGGCTTCGTCGTAAAAACCGCCGTCGGCGACGAACTGGTCGATGCGATACACGCCGCCCTGCGCGGCGAATCCTTCATCTCCCCCCGCACCCCCCGGTAAAACTACGGCACGCAAACCAGTAATTGCCCCGAAGCTCCCACCCCTTCCACACAGGACCATGTGGGAGCGCGCTCGCGCGTGATGCTCTCCTCGCCAGATGCCGGCCCCCTCCGAGAAAGGCGCTCATGCTCCCGGAAGACACCGTCCTCAGCTGGATCCGCTACGCCGCCCTCGGTATCGAAGCCATGGCGACCCTGCTGATCCTCGTCGCGATCACCGGCGCCACCGCCAAGTACCTCATCGGCGTGGCCACTGCGCTGCACGAGCAACCCGTGCATTACCTGCGCTACAAGCGCAGTCTCGGCCGTGCCTTGCTGCTCTGCCTCGAGATCCTCGTCGCGGCGGACATCGTCCGCACCATCGCACTCGACACCACGCTGGTCAGCGTCATCTCGCTCGGCCTGCTCGTGATCATCCGTACGTTCCTGAGCTGGTCACTCGTCCTTGAAGTCGAAGGCCGCTGGCCATGGCGCGCGGAACGCCCCGCCGACGCCGCCGCGCCACCCCTACCCTGAGATGCACCGATGACCTGTATCGACACGCCCGTCACAGCGCGTTCCGGCATGGTTCGCCTCGTCGGCGGCCTGTTCCGGATGGGCTGCGAGCACTTCTACCCCGAGGAAAAGCCGGTACATCGTGTGCGCGTGGATGCTTTCTGGATTGACCGCGCGCCGGTCACGAACGCCGACTTCGCGCGCTTCGTCGCGGCCACCGGCCATGTGACGGCGGCCGAAGTCATGCCACGCGCCGAGGACTACCCTGGCGCGTTGCCTGAGATGCTGCGTCCCGGTTCGCTCGTCTTCATGCAACCCGATGGTCCGGTACCGATGGAACTGGGCTACTGGTGGAACTTCGTCTTCGACGCGGACTGGCGTCATCCCGCCGGGCCCGACAGCGATCTCGAAGGCCTCGAGCAACATCCCGTGGTCCATGTGGCAGCGGCAGACGCCGAGGCGTATGCCACATGGGTAGGCAAGCGCCTCCCGACGGAAGCCGAATGGGAATACGCCGCACGCGGTGGCCTGGACGGCGCGGACTACGCCTGGGGCGAGTTCCTCGCACCCATGGGCCACCACCTCGCGAACTACTGGCAAGGCCGCTTTCCGTACGAGAACACGCTCGAGGACGGTTTTGCCCGGACCTCACCCGTCGGCCATTTCGCACCCAACGGCTATGGCCTCGTCGACATGATCGGTAACACGTGGGAATGGACCTCGGACTGGTACCGCGCGGCACACACCGCCGATGCCGCGAAGACCTGCTGCGTACCCAGCAATCCGCGTGGCGGCGACCGCGACACCAGCGCCGACATCCACGACCTGGCGCGGGTGCCCCGCCGCGTGCTCAAAGGCGGCTCACACCTGTGCGCAAGGAACTACTGCCAACGCTACCGCCCCGCCGCACGCTACCCCCACCCCGTCGACACCTCAACCAGCCATATAGGCTTCCGCTGCGTAGCATCGGACATCCCATCGACCTGAATAACGCAGCCGGCTCTTGTAGGAGCGCGCTTGCGCGCGATCCTACAAAGCCAAACTAAACCACCCGCGCCAACCCCGCCCCCTGCACCAGCCCCACCATAATCTGCAACGCCAACGCCACCTGCAAAATCCCCAACACCGCTCCCAGCACCTGCAACGGCAACGGCGTAATCCAGCGCATGATCGCGTGCGCAAACAGCATAGTCAGCAGGTTCAGCACCATCACCAGCAACACCATCGCCAGGATGCCCACCATCCGTGAACCATCGGCACTCATCACCATTAACGTGATCACGGTGGCGACGCCATAAGGCGTAACCACGACCGGAAACACCAGACGCATCACCGGCGTAGCCGGCACGGGAGCCGGCGACGCCGCCAGCGGCTCGGCATACTGCGCCAGCACCATCCGCAGCGCGACCAGGAAGAACACGATGGCCCCTGCGAACTCCATGACCCCGGGCGTGATATCCCAGTTACGCATCAACCGGGCGCCTACGTAGCCGCCGACCAGGACGGCGATGGTGGCGATCAGCGTTACCTTCCACGGAATACCCCGCCGCTCCGCATCAGGGATCGCATGGGTAATCGCCACGTACGGCCCCAGCACTTTCAAGGGCCCGAGCATGATAAAGAAGAACAGGAAGACCTTCGCCAGACCGAGCGTGTAGGTGTGTTCGACAGGCATGGCCGGCTCCGCATCGGTTGCACATACCGCGAGCATGGCCGCCCGTCCCAGACGGGACCACCGAAGGAAGGAGCAGGTCCGGGGCAGTACTTCTGCTTAGTCGCCGGGGAAAATAGTCGCCTGTAGGAGCGCGCTTGCGCGCGATCGCGCGCAAGCGCGCTCCTACAACTTACGTGAGTGGCGGGAAGGCCGTGATGCGCAGCTTGGCTCCGGCGTACGGGACCAGCTTGAGGGTTGTTTCAGGTTCGGCGGTAGCCACTGCTTTCTCCGGCACGGGGTCGGCAGCGCCCTCTTCCGCTTTCCACGCGACGGGCCGGCCGCGGACGGTGAGGGTCACCGCTGGCGATGCGCCAGCGAAGGGACGCGCGCCGATCGGGTGCTCTTCCGCTTTCGCTTCCAGACCCACGCCATAGTTCCACGGCGTGGTCGGGTACACCTGCCAGTCGTTAGTGAGTCCACGCGGACGCCACTTCACCCAGGCTTCGCCAATAGGCAGCGAGAACACCAGCGGGCCGCGGAGGAAGGTCACTGCGTTGTTGTAACCACGCTCGGTGACGACTTCGGCCGGGAACGACAGGCCGATGCGATCACCTGGCTTCCAGGTGCGCTCGATCGTGTGGAAGCCGGCTTCGGCCTTTACGGCCACCGCCGCACCGTTCACCGTTACGACGGGCTTCTTGCACCACGCAGGAATCCGCACGCGCAACGGGAAAGCGACGGCCTGCGCCGGCTTCACCATGATGGCGATATCACCGCGGAACGGATAATCCGTAACCTGCTCGATCGCGACCGGAACATCACGCACCACCGTCGAGACGTTACACGGTGCATACACCGTCGCGGCAAGACCACGATCGCTCGTCGCCATCCACAGCGAGGCGGTGAGCTTCGGCCAGCCTTGATGGAAGTTCGCCGTGCAGCAGCCGAAATGCGGATCGAGGCCGAAGATGTTGGCTTCCGGACCGTTCGTCGTCCACGGCCGCCGGTGCAGGCTGACCTCCACCTGGTTCGGCTGCTGGTCGTACTGGTGCGCCCACATATCGTCGGTGAAGGTGCCCGGCAACGCGTTGTAGGCGATGCGTTCGATACGATCGCCGAGCGCCGCGTCGCCCGTGATGGCGAGCGACATCTCCAGCGAGTACATCGCTTCGACCACCGTGCACAGTTCGACGCCTTGTGACGGGCTGCGCCCGGCGAGATGTTCATCGCAGGAGAACATGCCGTTCGGCAGTCCGTGGTAAGTGTCGAGCATGTTCAGCTGGTGATGGATCGCGGCGCGGTCATCCGCGCTTCGCGATACCAGTGACCACACCGGTGAAGCCTTCAGCGCCTGGCCGTTGTTCACGCCGTGCACCTGCAGGCCGTCGTCGACCATGAACACGTCGCCGCCGCTCTTCATCTTCGCTTCGAGCGCCTTCACATCCACCTTCTCCTTGAACGAGAAGTTGGCGAACATGCCCTGCCAGTCGTAGCCCTGCTTCTTCAGCAGGTGCGCCAGCTCAATCAGCTTCGAATCCTGCGTGTGCGTGTACAGCCACAGCACCACGGCCACTTCATCCTGCCAGCGCATACGGCCCCAGTCGCGCAGCGGGCGCTCAGGCATGGCCTGGAGCTGGTAGTGGAAATAGTTCGTCATAAACGGGATGACCCGCGCATCGCCGGTGAGCTCCTGGTACTGCGCCAGCACCTTGAGCATCACCATGCGCGGCCACCAGTCGTCGTTGCTGCGGGGGCCGAACATGCCGTTGGGCTGCGCGCTGCCGAGCGTCCAGTCGATGAAGCGCTGCGCCTTGGCTTTCAGCGGCGCCGAGTCGAGTTGCCACGCGAGCGGCAGCAAGCCATCGAGGAAATACGGGCCACGCTCCCAGGATTCGCCCTTGCCGCCAAGCCAGCCGCTCTCGGGACCGAGGTCGGGCCAGGTTTCGTCGACATGGCCGCCCAGACCATCGGCCTGGATCTGAAGCTGGCGGAGAAGCCACCCGGCGGGCGCGATCGAGCCAGCGGGCAGGAGCTGGAGCGGCTGCGGCGCCAGCGGTGCAGGCGGGAACCGCGGCGCAGCGGGGGCCGCCTTGGGGGAGGCGGAGGCGGAGGCGGTGGCGGAAGCCGATGCAGCAGAGCCGACCGCGGCACCTGTGGCAGCCGCGGCGCCCAGCGGCACGAAGCCCGCCAACGTACCCATGGCGGAAGCGCGCAGAAATGCACGGCGGCTCGTAACGGTGTCACCCATCGATCGACGTCCCCGTGGTGGTCCGGTCATCGATACTGGCAGGCAACGCGTCCTGCGTCACCCCTTGGGCTTCTTCTTCCTTACATACAACTGCTTGCGTACCTTGGCGACCAGCTCGCCGGACGCCGTGCGGATATCGGTATCGAACCAGCGCAGGTGCTTCTGGCCATCGGCGCACTCGGCGCGGATCTCGTCGAGCATGGCGTCTTCCACGCGGAATTCCGCATAGACGTCTTCACGGCCAGGCGCCACGAAGCGAATCTCGCCGGCCTGGTCCCATACGATGTAGTCGTTACCGAGACTCTTCAGCACCATGATCATCCAGAACGGATCGGTCATGGAGAACAGGTTGCCGCCAAACTGGGTGCGCACGTAGTTGCGGTTGTACCAGGCGAGCTTCAGCTTCACCTTCGCATAGCGATAATCGTCGAACTGGACGACGCGGATGCCGGCGAACAGGAACGGCGGCCAGGCGTTGAGGATGCGCCGGAGGGTGGGTGCTTTCATGCCCGCCATCGTAGCGGCGGCACCGACGGTGACGTAGCCCCCCGTTTCAAACACCCGTGACCTCTGGCATATACGACGCCGGGGCCAGCCGTTCCACCATCGGGGTCTCATCCGCCGCCGGGAACCGCCCCATGCGCTTCGCCCTTCGCCGTGCTTCGCTCGCCACCGCCACCGCCATCGCGCTCGCCACCGCCGCCCCCGCGGCCTTCGCGCAGGAGCTCCCTGCCCCGGTTGACCAGCCCTACAAGGGCAACCTCTCGGTGCAGGTCGACCTGACCGACCAGGCCCGGCACCTGCTGCATGTACGCGAAAGCATTCCGGTCTCGCCGGGCCATACGATCCTCTACTACCCGAAATGGATCCCAGGCGAGCACGGCCCAAGCGGCCCGCTCTCCAATGTGGCTGGCCTGATCATCACCGCGAACGGCAAGAAGATCCCCTGGCGCCGCGACCTCAAGGAAATGTTCGCCTTCCACGTGGATGTGCCCGAGGGCGTGGACAAGCTCGAACTGAGCTTCGATTACCTGGATTCAGCCACGCCGCATTACATCCCGCTGGAATTCAACGAAGTGTCGTTCTACCCGGCTGGCTATTACACCAGCCGGATCATGATCGAGCCGAGTGTGAAGCTGCCTGCGGGCTGGAAGTTCGCCACGGCGCTGGAAACCGCATCGCAGTCGGGCGATACCGTGACGTTCAAACCGGTGAGCTACGAGAATTTCGTGGATTCACCGCTGATCGCCGGCCAGTATTTCAACCGCGTGGACCTCGCTCCCCACCAGTCGGTACCGGTGCACCTCGATATCGTCGGCGAAACCGCCGAGAGCGTGAAGATCACCGACAAGCAGATCGAGCCGCAGCGCAACCTCGTGGTCCAGGCGAACAAGCTGTTCGGTGCGCACCATTACGGCCATTACGACTTCCTGCTCGTAGTTTCCGACCACACGGGCCACTTCGGTCTCGAGCATCACCAATCAAGCGACGACCGGCTGTTCGCCAATTTCCTCACCGACCCTAAGGTGCATGCGGCGGCTGGCACGCTGCTGCCGCACGAGTACATCCATTCGTGGAACGGCAAGTTCCGCCGCCCGGCGGATCTGTGGACGCCGACATTCACTGAGCCCATGCAGGATGACCTGCTCTGGGTGTACGAGGGCCTGACCGATTACTTCGCCGGTGTGCTCACCGCGCGCTCCGGCATCTGGACCACCGATCAGTGGCGCGACAACCTGGCCTCGATCGCCGCCGACATGGGCGCGCGCACGGGCCGTTCGTGGCGCTCGCTGCAGGACACCGCCGATGGCATCCCGCTTTCGTCGCGCGGATCGTCGGGCTGGGTGAACCTGCGCCGTAGCTCGGATTACTACCCCGAAGGGCAGATGCTCTGGCTGGACGTGGACACGAAGATCCGCGACCTCTCCGGCGGCAAGCACACGCTGGATGAGTTCGCGAAGGCGTTCTACGGCATGGACAACGGCAGCTACGTGCCGAAGACCTACACCTTCGAAGATGTGGTGAAGACCCTTAACGACGTGCAGCCGTACGATTGGGCGAAGTTCCTCCGCGAGCGCCTCGACTACACCGGCGATACCATGCCCGAGAAGGGTATTGAAGGGGGTGGCTGGAAGCTGGCGTTCGACGACAAGCCGACCGAGTTCCAGAAGACCGGCGAAACGCTCCGGAAGACGGTGAACTTCGCCTATTCGCTTGGTATCACGGTATCCGACAAGGGCGAAATCCGCGATTCACAGTGGGAAGGTGCCGCGGCGAAGGCCGGGCTCATCCCGGGCGTGACGATCGTTGCGGTGAACGGCAAGGATTATTCCGCGCAGGTACTCAAGGATGCGCTGGTCGATGCGAAGAACACCACTACGCCAATCGAATTCCTGGTGAAGAACGTGGATGACTACCAGACGGTGAAGGTGGATTACCACGGCGGCTTGAAGTATCCACACCTGGTGCGCGGCGAAGGCAAGGACCTGATCGGCGCCATCGCCACGCCGAGGAAATAAAGCATCGCGCGCAAGCGCGCTCCTACAAGTGCCCTACGAAGCGGCAGTTGTAGGAGCGCGCTTGCGCGCGATCTCCTCGGCCTACTTCTCGCGGGCGGTTTCGAACAGGAACCACGCGCGGCGCTCGGCCTCGTCGATCCAGTTTTCGATCAGGCTGGCCGTGGCGACATCGGCGTATTCATCGCACACACCATGCGTTTCGCGCAGGAATGCGATGTAGCGCATGTTGTCCTCGCGCAACTCGGCGATCATGTCCTGCGGCGTGACGAAATCCGCATCGTTATCCGACAGCCGCTTCAGGCGAGCGATGTGACCGATGGAACGCAGCGTCGTGCCGCCGATCTTGCGGACACGCTCGGCGATGTCATCGGTGATCGCGAAAATCTGGTCAGCCTGCTCATCCAGCAGCAGGTGCAGGTCGCGGAAACGCGGCCCGGACATGTGCCAATGGAAGTTCTTGGTCTTCAGGTAAAGCGCGAACGTATCGGCCAGAAGCGCATTGAGCTCGGCCGAAATATCGCGGGTCGCGTCGGCGCCGAGACCACTGGGCGTATTCAGGTCGGCCTTACGGCGGGTCTTCGCGGCTTGGGTGTTCTTCATCGCGTTTCGCTCCTCGGGGGTCTGGCTCCCGAGGATGCACCTGCGCCATGACAAAAGCTTGCATGATCGCGTCTGGCCGCGGCTCAGGCCTGCAACGGCAGGACGACCACGACGCGGAGCCCACTCCCGCTGTCACGATCGAGTAGCTCCACGGATGCCCCGTGCAGCTCCGCCGCTCGCTGGACGATGGACAAGCCGAGCCCATACCCTTCGCCATGCGAATCCACCCCGCGCTGGAACCGCCCGAACATACCCGCACGGCGTTCGGCCGGAATGCCGGGGCCATCATCCACCACCTCGACGACAGCGTGCGCATCGCGGCGATCAAGCGACAGGGATACGTGGCCGCCCTCAGGTACGTGGCGAAAGGCATTGTCGAGCAGGTTGCGCAGGAGCACGCCGAGCGCTACCGGGTAACCGTCGACGAATACATCGCCCGCGGGCCGCTCGACCGAGAGTTCGACACTCCCGCGAGCGATGATCGGCGACAACTCCTCGACGACATCCAACGCCAGCGCGGCCAGGTCCACCCGGGCCCGCGGCCCCGAGGCAGCACCCGATTCCAGTCGCGCGAGCGCCAGCAGTTGCTCGGTCCGGCGTGCCAGCGAGACCAGGCATTCGCGCGCCGCGTTCAAGGCCGCCTGCGACTCATCGGGCCGTGCCGACGCCATCGCGTTCTCCAGGTTGATCATGGTCGATGCCAGCGGTGTACGCAGTTCGTGCGCCACATCCGCACTGAATCGTCGCTCTCGCTCCAGCGCGCTTTCCAGCCTGAAGATCTGGTCGTTCAGTGCCGCCATCACCGGTTTCAGCTCGTCGGGCGAATCGTTGAGGTGCACGGGCGCGCGGCTACCCGGCTCACGCCGCGATAGCGCACCGGCAAGCTCCTCCAGCGGCCCAAGACCGCGGCGGATCGCCCAACCCACGAGCAAGGCCAACAAGGGCAGGCCCAACAAGGTAGGCAGGCCGTGCTCGATCCAGAGCGCGCGGGTGATCTCATGCCGGCTGTCATAGCGCTCGGCGGCGCGGATCGTGATGCCCTGCTCTTCCATGATCAGTGTGAAGACGCGCCAGGTGTAGCGGCCATGGGTAACGTCTTCGAACTGACCATCGGGGACGTGTATCCGCGGCACGTCAGATAGGTTCTCGGTGGCCATGAGCAAGGTGCCATCCCGGTCGACGACCTGGAAGCCGACCTCGGATTCGTACGTGCGCCCCTGCACCGTGAGCTCGGCAGGGTGGTTGGATGTACTGGGTACGAGCAGACGAGCGGTACGTTGCTCCCGCAGCTGGTCCACGCCGATGCGATTGACCAGCACCTCGAGCGTCCGCGCCGCCTGGGCCAGGCGGCCATCGGAGAGTTCATCCACTTCTTCGAGCGTGCGCTGCGCGCTCAGGATACCCAGCGGCAGCAAAACCGCGGCGAGTACGCCGATGATAAGCACCAACAGGCGAGAGCGGAGGCTGAGCGATCTCACGTGGGTTCCCGCGGCACCATGTAGCCAAAACCGCGCACGGTCTGGATGGCTTCGGGGCTCAGCTTGCGCCGTAGCGCATGCACCAGCACTTCAAGCGCACTGGTGCTGACCGCGTTGTCGGGGCCGTACAGCGTGCTTTCCAGCGCCTCGCGACGCACGATCCGGCCTGCCCGCTCCATCAACGCCTGCAACAGGGCGAATTCGCGCCGGGTGAGGTCGATCTTCGCCCCACGCCACACGACATCGAAGGTGCCAAGGTCCATGCTCAGCGCGCCCGCTTCGAGCCGGTTCACGGCCTCGCCGCGCGCGCGGCGCGAAAGTGAGCGGATCCGTGCCGCGAGCTCGTCGAGGTGGAAGGGCTTCACCAGGTAATCGTCCGCCCCCGCGTCCAGGACCTGGATACGGGCATCGAGCTGGTCGCGCGCCGACATGACGATGACCGGCGTGATAACCCGCTGGCGGCGCGCATCGGTCAGCACGTCGAGTCCATCGCGCCCGGGCAGGCCAAGGTCGAGCAATGCGAGGTCGGCCTCCTGCTCGCGCAGGGCGACCAGCGCCTCTTCACCATCGCGGATCCAGGTGATGCTATGTGACAGCCGCTCCAGCGCCCGGCGGATCGCATCGCCGAGCTGGGCATCGTCTTCGATGAGGAGGATGTGCACGCCGGCATGGCCATGGTCTTGAGATGCCCCGGATTATCGGTAGGGACAGCTTAGCGGGTCCTTAGAGCGCCCCGCCGCCCGTGAAGCGGGCGATCTCGTCCAGCCGCTCACGAGCACGGCGTACCGCCCCGCCCTCCGGCGTCCTCACCAGCCGCGACACGACGAGGTACGCGCCCAGGCAGACGACGGCCGTCAGCAGGTTGAGGCCGACAAACCACGGGCGGGCGGCCACGATATCGACGCCCAGCAAGCCGAATGCCCATACGATCATCGGCACCCACATGAAACAGCCCACGACGCCGAACCAGCGGCCCTCGCGGATCCGCCACGCGCGCAGCACCGCCACCCGCTGCTGCAGGGCCAGCACGGGTGCGTCCTCCGTGGCGTTCGCCGCCAGCACCAGGTTGCGCGCCGCGGCCACGATCATGGCGATCCCGTAAGCGTGCAGGAGCAGGCCGGCCACCAACGGGCCGGGCGCGTCGCGGTGATCGAACCAGAACGATCCGGCGGCTATCGCCAGCATGAGCCCGAACACGATCTGGACGGACTGACCCCAGCGTAACGGCCGCAATTCGGCACGGACGGCGGCGGCAGCCCCATGCCGGGCTCCCGTGACCTCCAGCATCGCGACGCGCCGATCCAGTTCCGCCCAGCCGGCCTTCAGTTCATCGAGTTCCATGGGTCGTTTCCTCGTCAGGGGCCGTGCCGGTCATCTGCCGGCGCAGGCGTTGCTTCAAGCGGGCGATCCGCGTGCCCACGTTGGTCTCGGAGAGGCCGAGGACACCGGCGATTTCCGCGTACGGCACTTCATCCAGGTACAACAGGGCGAGCGCGCGCTCCAGCGGTTCCAGCGCATCGATGGCTCGGGCCAGCGCGGCCAGCCGCTCGTCCGGCTCGGCGATCGGCGTCCCCCCTTCCATGGCATCGAGCAGGTCAGCGCCGAGCATCGCCGGCTTCTCGCGTTCGCGGCGTGCGTGCGAGAGCCCTACGTTCAACGCGACCCGGTAAAGCCAGGTGGAAAACGGCCGCCCGGCGTCATAGCTCGCGAATGAGCGCCACACCTGCAGCGCGATATCTTGCGCAAGATCCTGTCGATCCGCTGCGTTGCGGGCGTAGACGGCCGCCACCTTGAAGACGATGCGGCGGTGTTCGTGCAGCAGAGCATCGCAGCGTCGTCGGCGTTCCTCGTCGGCCATGGCCCCTCCTCTTTCCCCCATGATTCGCCCAGCGCGGAAAAAAATCACACAATGGCCGGATTCGCCTGTCCGGAAGATGCCATGCGCGCCACCCGCCTGTTTCTCGCCCTGCTCGCTACCGCCCCGTTCGCGCTCCATGCGAAGGAGACCTGGACCACGCCCGCTGAGGCCTCGGGCTTCCGCACCACGCCGTCATATGCCGATACCCTGGCCTACCTGCACCGCGTTGCCGATGCATCGCATGGCACGGTAACGATGCAGACCTTCGGCACCACGCCCGAGGGCCGGCCCATGACTGTCGTGGTCGCGGCGAAGGATGGCGACCTCACCCCGGAGAAGGCCCGCGCCGCCGGCAAGCCGATCGTGCTCCTGCAGGCGGGCATCCACCCCGGCGAGATCGAGGGCAAGGATGCGGGCCTGATGCTGTTGCGCGACTTCGCGGTCACCGGCAAGCTCACCCACCTGCTTGACCATGCGGTCCTGGTGTTCATCCCGGTGTACAGCGTGGATGGCCACGAGAACTCGGGCCCGTACTTCCGCATCAACCAGAACGGCCCGGAGAAAATGGGCTTCCGCGGCCAGTCGCAGTACCTGAACCTCAACCGCGATTACGTGAAGGCCGATGCGCCGGAAACACGCGCGTGGCTGCAGTTGTGGAACACCTGGCGGCCGGACCTGCTCATGGATATCCACACCACCGATGGCGCCGACTACCAGTACGACCTGACGTATTACACGGAAGATGCGCACAAGCTGCCGCCATCGATCGCCGCGTGGCAGAAATCAGCGATTGAAGACGACGCGATCCCGCATTACGAGAAAATGGGCCACCTCGCCTCGCCCTACCTGGAATTCAAGGATGGGCGTGACCCGACCAAGGGCATCGAGAACTTCGGTTCGGGCCCGCGCTTTTCGACAGGATATGCCGCGATCCGCAACCGCGCCGGCCTATTGATCGAAACGCATATGCTGAAGCCATACGAAGTGCGCGTTCGTGGCACCTACGACGTCGTTCGTGCGGTGCTCGATGACATCAACCGCGATCCCGCCGCATTGCTGAAAGCATCGAAGGACGCCGATGCCTGGGCGTCGACGCTCTCCGCCGCGCAAGGCGCATCGGTACCCGTCACCTTCAAGACGGATCCTACGCCGAAGCCGTTCACACTGAAGGGCTTCGCGTTCACCCAGACGAAAAGTGATGTCTCTGGCGACACGTGGATCCAGTACGACCCGACGAAGAAGAAAACGTACGCCATCCAGAGCTGGCTCGACCTGCAGCCCGATGCGTCGGCGCCGCTGCCTGCGGCGTGGGCGATACCGCCACAGTGGACGGTGGTCATCGACCGGCTCGAGGCGCACCACGTCCCGTTCACCCGTACGACCACACCCGTTACGGTCACCGCGACGCAGGACACGCTGACGAACCCCAAGTGGGCCGAAAAGCCCTTCGAAGGCCATCACCTGCTACGCGATGTGACGATCACGCCGACGAACGCAACCATCACCTTGCCTGCGGGCACCGTCATCGTCCGCGCCGATGATGCGGAGGCCGTGCTGGCCGCGAACCTGCTCGATGCGCACGCGCCGGATGCGCTGCTCACCTGGGGTTACCTCGACGCCATCTTCGAGCCGAAGGAATACGGTGAACCGCGCGTACAGGAAGCACTCGCGCGGAAGATGATCGCGGCGAACCCGGCGTTGAAGGCCGAGTTCGAGGCGAAGGTCGCGGCCGATCCCGCCTTCGCAGCCAGCCCGCGCGCACGCCTGTCGTTCTTCTTCGAAAAGAGCCCGTGGTACACCGTGCAAAAAGTCGGCGCCTACCCTGTGCTCCGTCTGGACCACGAAGCCCTGCAAAAAACCCTGTAAGAGCGCGCTTGCGCGCGATTCACGGTCGCGGCGCGCCCCCATCGCGCGCAAGCGCGCTCCTACAGGTCGTGTGTCGTGTTGCCGCGACCGTGAATCGTGCGGCTGACAGGTCAGGCGACGACCTCGAACGGGCGCATCATTTCGTTGGCTTCATGCTCGGCCAGGTGGCAGTGCCAGGCGTAGCGGCCTGCGTAACCGTCGAACGTCGCCACGATGCGCGTCACCATGCCGGGATAGGCCTGCACCACGTCTTTCCACCCCTGCTCATGCGCCGGTGGTGGTTGGGCGGGGCCGACGTAGCGGATGGTCTTCCTCTCCATGTATTCATCGACGTCGTACGGGCGTCGATCAAGGATCTGGAAGCGCACCAGGTGCAGGTGCACGGGATGAGTGTCCTCGGTGAGGTTCACCAGGCTCCACATTTCCGTACTGCCCAGCTTCACCGTCTCTGTCACGGGCTCATGCCAACGCTTGCCGTTGAGCAGCATCAGCATGGGGGTGGCCACGCAATCGCTGTATTCATCGAGTGTCATTTCGCGCGATTTCGAGGCACTGGCGTCGGTAAAACGCGGCAGGTCACGCAGCGCAGCCGGTACGCGACTATCGTCCACGGCCTTGCCCTGCCCCACCGCGAAACGCATCAGCGGCAACGCGTCATTCATCAGTTCCACCGTACCGCCACGCAACTCGGCGAAGTCGACGACGATATCGGCGCGCTCGCCCGGCGCCAGGAACACCGCGCGCATCAGTGCCGGCGCGGCCAGCAAGCCCTGGTCAGAGCCAATGACCTGGAAGGGGCGGCCATCCTTGAAACGCAGGTGATAGAAGCGTCCGTTCGCCGCATTGACCACGCGCAAGCGATAGCGCCGCGGCTGTACATCGGCACGGGGGAGGATCGCTCCGTTCACGAGGGTGAGGTTGCCAAAGACCTCGGGAACCCAGGGCGCCTTCGCATCGCCGGAATCGGGGTAATACAAGCGGCCATCCTGGCGCAGCCAGCGGTCGGCGATGACCAGTGGCAGTTCGAATTCGCCCGAAGGCAGGCCCAGCGATAGCTCATGCTCGTCACGCAACAGGTACAGGCCCATCAGCCCGGCGTACATGTTCAAGCGGTTAATACCCATCGCGTGGTCGTGATACCACAGCGTTGCCGCATCCTGCGCGTTCGGGTAATGGTGCCGGCGCGACTTGCCGGGGATGTACCAGTCCTCCGGATAGCCATCGTCCTTGCGCGGCACTTTCGCACCATGCAGGTGGGTGATCGCACGGACGATCGGTTTATCGGCTTCCGCGCCGCAGATGTTGTGATCGACCGGCAGGAAATGCTTCGTCGGCAGCGCGTTGACCCACTCCACATCGAACGCCTGCCCGCTGCGCGCTTCGATGGTCGGGCCAGGGTAGCTGCCGTTGTACGTCCATAATTCGGTGGGCGGCAGGTCGCGGTGCAGTTTGTGGGTGCTCGATGCCATCCGCACGCTGATCAGCTTGCCCGGTTCGGGACGCAAGACGGGTGGGAGCGGGAGCGGATCGACGAAGGCGGCCAGTTTGGCCGGATCGACCAGGCCCGGCATGTGCGTGGTATCGCCCATGGCGTGCATGCACAGCTTGTTGCCCACCTGGCCGGTGGCCGGGGCCTGCATATGCTGCATGTCATGCGCAAAAAGCCGCGACGGGATCCATCCCGCCGCGGCCATGCTACCCACCGCCTTCAAGAAGCGGCGGCGATCACCCATGCCCGTTTCCGAACGGCCATGACGACCCGTTCTTCGGTTGGCCGGTCTTCTCATCCAGGATCAGCTTGCGATCGAACAAGCGCGGCAGGAAGAAATCGAACATGCTGTCGATGCGGCCCGCCGTGACGTCGGTCGACCCACCGCCGATGCGCTTGCCTTCCAGCCAGTTGTCTTCAATAAAGCGCGTGATCGAGCTCTGGTCGGTCACGCTGTGATCCACGAAGTTATCGCGGACCCAGGGCGAAATGACCATCAGCGGCAGGCGCGGGCCGAAGCCGCAACGACCCATCGCCGGCGTCTTCCCGTCGATACCCGGCAGCACCGTGCGGCCCTTGCACACACCGTCGCCATCCAGCGCGTCAGTGGTGCCGGTGGAGCCGTGCACGTGCGGCGGATCCTGGTGGTCGTACCAACCATCCGAGTCGTCATACGCGATGACCACGGCGGTGTCGTTCCACTCGCCGCTCTGCTGCAGCGCGTTGATCACCTTCACCACGAAGGCCTGCTCATCCAGCGGGTCGGAATAACCGGCGTGGCCATCCTGGTAAGACGACGCCTTCAGGAAACTCACCGACGGCAGCTTGCCCGCATCCAGCGCATCGTAGAAATCCTCGATGTCGTACTGGTGGTTCGCCTGGTCGGTCTTGCCGATCATCGTCACCGAGCTAGGCCGCGCGTGGGTCAAGTTGGCGGTGGACGGGTAGTACTGGAACGGCTGGTGGTGCGGGCTGTAATCGTTCGAGGTCGTGTTGGTCACCGACGACAGCGTGCGGCGCGTGCAACCGGTGCTGCCATCCGGGTTCGTGCGGGTCAGGTCGAAGCCGCCCTGGAACCAGCCCCAGGTGACATTGCGGTCGTTGAGCAGGTCACCGATATTCTTGCCGCCCAGCGTCGCCTGGCTCGCCGTCGGCGAGGAACAGACATCGCCGATCGGGTCCGGATCACCGATCATCGTGAGGCCACCATGGCCGTCATCGGTTTCCGCACCGGTACCGTTGAGCGTATCGATCACGCCGGCGGTCTGGCCCGAGATCAGGTTCACCGCACCGGGCGACGACGGACCGAAGGTCGTGTTGTAGCTGTTGTCGCTCATCGCGAAATGCTGCGCGTAGTTCCACAGGGCGGTGACGGTGTTGCCGTCGTAGTAACCCATGACCTGGCCCTTGCCCTCTTCCGAGGCATCGCCGCCCGGCAGCGCTTCACCATGGCCGGTGTACAGCGGGAACAGATCCATCTTGCCGCCATGGAAGGCGCGCTGCTCGGACGTATAGCCATGATCCTGGTCGGCGGTAGCCGCCTGCGCACGGGTGAGGCGGAACGGATTGATCGCGCCATCCGCATTGGCGGTGTTCGTCGCATTCGGGTTCTTCGTCAGCAGCTTCCGGTCCAGCCCGTTGACGTTCGGCGTGAACGGCCGGCCGTAGAACGCTGGCTCACCACGCGGGTTCGCCGCGAACGGATAAGTGCCAAAGTAGTGATCGAAGGAGACGTTCTCCTGGAAGATCACCACGATGTGTTTGATGGGGGTGGCGGTACGCGGGTCGTTGCCGTGCCCGCCGTGGCCCCAGCCGAAGCCAAGAGCACTGCTGGCTGCATCCGCCGGGGCGGTCTGCTGGGCGACTACCAGGGTCGCAGCCGAAAGGGAAAGCACGCAGGCAATGCCCGCGGCCAGGATCTTGCGCATGACGGTGGCTCCTCGGTGATCTGGGTGATACGCCGGTGGCTAAGGGCCGCATCCCCTGTCATGCGGTAAGCAGGAGCGTAGGAACCTGTTGTGACACGTAAGGGACAAACGACGCAGGATATTGCGAGATTTCGACGTTCGTGCACTGCATCACGCCATGCCCCGGGGCACCCCTGGCCGCCGGGGCCTCAACCTCCCGAACCATGACTTTCGTCACAGTGGGCCCTGAGCGCCCCCCGCAACGGCTATCCTCGGGCAGGGGCGGCGCCGGGGAGTGCCGACTTGATGACCATTTCACAGAGGGATTTCCATGACCAAGCAGTACCTGAAGCCGCTCGCACTGGCGCTGAGCGTCGCGCTTGTCGGCACCGCGTGCAGCAAGCACGAGGATGCCGCCGCACCGGCCGCCAACTCGCCAGCCGCCGCCAGCACCGCCCCCACCGCGGCCGCCGCGCCCGCCAAGCCCAGCTTCGATGTGGCCGACATCGATACCGGCATCAATGCTTGCGACGACTTCAACGGCTTCGTCAACAGCAAGTGGGTCGCCGCCAACCCGATCCCTGACGACCGCACCCGTTGGGGCGCTTTCGATCAGCTGGCCGAGAACAGCCTCAACACCCAGCACGACATCGTCGAAGGCGCGGACAAGGGCGCCGATAGCACTACGGCCGGCTCGATCGAGCAGAAGATCGGCCTGATCTACCGTTCGGGCATGAATGAAGATGCGATCGAGAAGGCCGGCGTCGAGCCGCTCAAGCCGGAACTGGCGAAGATCGACGCACTGAAGTCACCGCAGGACATCGCCGACTTCCTCGACACCAGCTTCAACGAGGGCAATGGCTACGTGTTCGGCTTCGGCTCGGGCGCGGATTTCCAGAACGCCAAGGTCCAGATCGGCTACGCGCAGCAGGATGGCCTGGGTCTGCCGACCAAGGATTACTACACCGATCCGAAGCAGGCCGATAACCGCAAGGCGTACGTCGACTACATCGCCAAGACCCTTTCGCTCGCCGGCGTCGCCGATGCCGATGCGAAGAAGCAGGCCGATGACATCATGAAGTTCGAAACCCAGCTGGCCGCGGCCTCGCTGGCACCGGTCGAACTGCGTGCGCCGGAAAACCAGTACCACTTCGTCTCGGTGAAGGACGCGGACAAGATCACCCCGCACTTCAACTGGGAGAAGTTCTTCGCCGCCCAGGGCGTGACGATCGACAAGGGCTTCTCGCTCTCGCAGCCGAAGTTCTTCGCCCAGTTCGACAAGATGCTGGCCAGCACCCCGGTCAGCACCTGGCAGGCCTACCTGCGCTTCCATGCGATCGACAGCGCCTCGCCGTACCTGTCGAAGAATTTCCAGGACAACAAGTTCGACTTCTACGGCAAGACCCTCGCCGGCCAGCCGCAGCAGAAGCCGCGCTGGAAGCGCGTGCTCGGCACGGTGAACTCGTCCATGGGTGAAGCCCTGGGCCAGCTGTACGTCGCCAAGGTGTTCAAGCCGGAAGCAAAGCAGCGCGCCAACGAACTCGTCGACAACGTGCGCAACGCCCTCAAGGCGCGCATCGAGAAGCTCGACTGGATGAGCGATGCGACCAAGGAAAAGGCCATCGCCAAGTGGAACACCTTCCTGCCGAAGATCGGCTACCCGGACAAGTGGCGTGACTGGTCGGGCCTGGACGTGACCGGCACCAACTACTTCGGCAACGTCGAAGCAGCCAGCAAGTTCAACTACCACTACGACATCGCCAAGATCGGCAAGCCGACCGATCGCCTCGACTGGGGCATGACGCCGCAGACGGTGAACGCGTACTACAACCCGACCGACAACACGATCAACTTCCCGGCCGCGATCCTGCAGCCGCCGTTCTTCGATGCGAACGGCGACGACGGCATCAACTACGGCGGTATCGGCGCGGTGATCGGCCACGAAGCCAGCCACGGCTTCGATGACGAAGGCAGCCAGTTCGATGGCGAAGGTAACAACAAGAACTGGTGGTCGAAGGAAGACCGCACCAAGTTCGACGAGCGCACCGCGCGCCTCGTGAACCAGTTCGATGAGTACGCCCCGATCAAGGACAAGCCGGACCTGCACGTGAACGGCAAGCTGACCCTGGGTGAGAACATCGCCGATCTGGGCGGCCTGAACGTGGCATACGACGCACTGCAGGAAGCGCTGAAGAAGGATCCGAAGGAAGCGGGCGAGAAGATCGACGGCTATACGCAGGATCAGCGCTTCTTCCTGAACTGGGCACGCGTGTGGCGTGGCAGCGTCCGTGAGAAGCAGGCGATGCTGTACCTGAACGTGGATCCGCACGCTCCGGCCTCGCTGCGCGCGATCGGCGCCCCGTCGAACATGGAGTCGTTCGCTACGGCGTTCCAG
Source organism: Luteibacter sp. (assembly GCF_036500425.1). Lineage (GTDB taxonomy): Bacteria > Pseudomonadota > Gammaproteobacteria > Xanthomonadales > Rhodanobacteraceae > Luteibacter. Next base: position 16,427 of record NZ_DASYCB010000016.1, on the reverse strand, counting down.
TGCAAGCCGGGCGCGAAGATGATCCGCGAGGGCGATAAGCAGGTGAAGATCTGGTAACTCGCGTTACTGGTTCTTAGCTGCAAACCCGAAGGCGCCGCACGTTTGTGCGGCGCCTTTTTTTGGTTCTTCGCGCATTACCGGGGTCGTCAGGTGCATCGACGCCTCGTCATTGGTTCATTCGCTGGCGCGAATGCGTGTACTGAGCGGCTTGCGCCGCCTTAGGCTGGTTGCATCGCGGGATCGGGAGCGGTCAGGCCCTGAGTCGACGCACTCCGTTTCGTGCCGCACAAGCCGGCACACCGAAACCCCGGCCGTTGTAGGAGCGCGCTTGCGCGCGATCAGCCGACGAAGCGGCGATGCCGTATCCCGCGCAAACGCCAGGCGCGCTCAGCATTCCATAGACATGAAAGCCTTCCCGGCGAGGCGATTCCGGCGGGTGCCGTCGCCACCAAACCGCGGCGGATCGAACGACGGTTACGCTAGCGAGACGGCCCGCCGCCTCACCGCTCCGTGGGCTGATCGCGCGCAAGCGCGCTCCTACAGGCGGGCGCTACATGTCGCGAGCTCTCCCCCCATGAACCTCACCGCTGGCGGCCCCAAGGGCCTGACCTCCCGCAGCTTCCTCACCCGATAAACGCGAGGCGGCGTCAGCCGCTGGTCACATGCATTCGCGCCAGCGAATGAACCGATTCGACAAAGCGCGACACCAAAGTCCGGCCGACATCGAACACGCAGACCGTCTCCGAAATTCCTACATTCGTTTTGTAGGGTTTTTCCCTAGAGCGAACCCACCAAACCCCTACACGCCAAAGCGGATTCCGCCGCTCGGCCTCCCCCTGCCCGGCCCGATAACCTGCCTCACGTCGGCGCACATCGACGTCGACATCCCCCACTCAAAGCAAGGAGTCGTGCCATGGGTTCTTACATGTGCTATTGCCACCACCTGCGGGAAGACGAAGCCATCGACGGCCTCGACGCCGCTGCCGCCGTACAGCTCAGCAACGTCGAACTCGCCGAGCTCGACAACGAGTGAACTCCAACGGGGCCCCATGCGGGCCCCGTTTTTCATGGAAAAACCACGATGATTCCATTCGAACGCGAGTTCCCCCTCGCGCAGGCCCGTCGCCGCGTCGAAAACGAGCTCACCCATCTCGGCCTCGACTGGCGGGTACAACAGCATGGCGCCGCGCTACACACCACCGTCGTCGAACTACACGACCATGCCGGCATGCTGCCATGCACCGGCGTCGGCAAGGGCCGGCGCGAGTTCTCGCTGACCGGCGCCTTATACGAAGCCTGCGAACACTACCTCAGCCTGCACCACGACTGCTCGCTCGACCACGCCGTGCTCCCCGCGCAGGATGTCCCCACCGGCATGGGTGCCCCCATCGACGCCCTGCTCGCCGAGCAGGCTGACGTCAACCTGGCGTGCCGCATCTATACCGGCTTCCTTGACGGCTCGTGCAAAGCCTATCCCCTGGCCCTGTCGCGCCCCACCTACCTGGATTCGCCCAGTACCGACGATGCCTTCGACTACGTATCGCTTAGCCGCTACGCAAGCAACAGCGGCACCGCTATCGGTGCCACGTTTGCCGAAGCGGCGCTGCATGCGGTGAACGAGTGCATCGAGCGTGACGATGTCTCGCGCTTCCTCCGCCAGCAATTCCATGACGACGCCGATGCCCCCTTACGCCTGCTGGATGCCCGTGGGATCGGCTCGGTGCTTCGCCGCGACTGGGCCGAGGCAGAGGCCGAGGTGGGCGCCAGCATCACCCTGCTCGACATCTCCCACCACACCGCTGCGCACACCTACCTTGCCTTCGCCGCAAGGCCGGGCCGCCCACAACATCTCTACGGCGCAGGCACCTCGGCCGATGCAGTCCATGCGGCGTTGCGCGCACTAACCGAGCTCGTCCAACTGCACACCGTAGCCGACAACGTACCGCACGTGCGCGACGACCTCGCGCGCGAAGTGCGCCGGCTGCAACCGTGGCGCCAGTTGCATCGCAGCTGCGTCGCCGACCTGCCGGCCTTGCTCGCAAGACGCCGCCTCGAGTGTGTCAGCATTCCCCGACGCAGCCGAACCGGCACGGTGAAAGATGAGCTCGAGCGCTGCATGACCGCGCTGGCCGATGAAGGCTACCGTCCACTGGTACACGTCCTCTACAGCCGCCCCGACACCGTCACGCTGTGCCAGGTGCTGGTGCCTGGGTTCGATCGTTACTATCTGGTCTCACGCGGCGGCATCGTCGTGCCGGGCTTCGCCAGGGGGCGCCAGCATGGGCATGCCTGAAGCACAGCCAAAGGCATGCGCGGCTCGGTCTGGATTTCGTGTGTGCGGATGCGGCGACGCTGCGTCCGGCAAGTTCTTGCTACCTAGCTGACGCTTACAAGGTAATTGCAACTCGTTCTCATTCTCTTTACGATAGGCGTTCTGTAGGCGTCGCAGCCTGCGTTTTCCAGGGTCACCCAGCCACGACGACCACAGGCCACCCGGCCTGTGCGGTGAGCTGTGCCTGCGGCAGCCCCACCGTTTCCAATGCCTCTCGAAGGAAAGTCCATGGCCCACATCAAGAGCCGCAAGCACGCAGCCCCCGCCGTGCGCACCGTCGGTGCCGCCGTACTCCTCACCCTCGCCCACAGCGCCGCCGCCACCGATGCGCCGCCGCAGCAGGCCAAGGTGAACGATGCCCAGGCCCTGCCCGGCATGCAGGTCGATGCGGATCGCTCATCGGACTACCGCGTCGATAAGGCGTCCTCGCCCAAGTTCACGCAATCGCTGCTCGACACGACCCAGACCATCCAGGTCATCGGCAAGGAGCTGATCCAGCAGCAGGGCGCGACCACGCTCACCGAGGCACTGCGCAACAGCCCCGGCGTGGGCACCTTCTATGTCGGTGAGAACGGCGCGACCAACACCGGCGACGCCATCTACATGCGTGGCTTCGATACGTCGGGCAGCATCTTCGTCGATGGCGTGCGCGATCTGGGTACGGTGTCCCGCGACGTGTTCAACATCGAACAGGTCGAAGTCACCAAGGGCCCGGACGGTACCGAGTACGGCCGTACCGCACCGACCGGTGCCGTCAATCTGGTCAGCAAGCAGCCGGTGCTCGGCAATGGCGTCAGCGGCAGCGTGCAGGGCGGTAGCGGTTCGCGCGAGCGCGCCACCGCCGACCTCAACCGGCAGATGGGCGATACCGGCGCGTTCCGCCTCAACGTCATGAAGCAGAACAGCGGCGTCGCCGGTCGTGACCAGGTCGAGCAGAACCGCTGGGGCATCGCGCCCTCGCTGGCCTTCGGCCTGGGCACGCCGACCCGCGTGTACCTCGATTACCTGCACGTGAAGCAGCGCAACACGCCGGATGGCGGCATCCCCACCATCGGCCTGCCAGGCTACACCTCGCCGGACAACCGTGCCTTCCTCAGCAATGCGCCGAAGGTCGACACCGACAACTTCTACGGCACGAACCAGGACCACGACCGCAACACGCAGGATCTGTTCACGATTATCGTCGAGCACGATTTCAACGATAAGGTCGGCCTGCACAACACCACGCGCTGGGGCCGTACGCAGCAGGATTACCTGCTCACCTCGTTCCTCGCCAGCGGCGCGAACATCCTGACGCCGGATCCGGCGGATCCCTCGACCTGGACGCTTGCGCGCAGCACGCCGACGTTCAAGCACCAGTCGAACCGCATCGCGACCAACCAGACCAACCTCACGGCGACGATCGAATCCGGCGCGGTAACCCAGAACATCAGCGCGGGCATCGAGCTCAGCCAGGAAGTCGCCAAGACCGTCGGCATCGCCGCATTCACCGGCAGCACCTGGCCGGTGGCGAATCTGTACAAACCGTTCTCCGATGTGGGCGGCCTGCGCTACGGCGAGAACGGCGCCAGCAGCTACGGCAAGACCAACACCGCGGCCGCGTACTTCTTCGATACCATAAAATTCGGTGAGTCGTGGCAGGTCAACGCCGGCGTGCGCCTCGACCACTACAAGACCGACTTCAACAGCCTCGTCGTCTGCGGCGCCCGCAACGGTCCCACCTGCGGTCGCCTCCCGGCCGGCAGCATTGTTCCGGGTGTCGATGCGAAGTCCAGCGATAACCTGAAGAACTACAAGCTCGGCATCCTGTACAAGCCGGCCGCCAACGGCAGCATCTACGCGAACTTCGCGCAGTCGCAGGAGCCGCCGGGCGGCAACACGCTCACGCTTTCCGCGTCGGCGAACAGCGCCGACAACCCCAACTTCGACCCGCAGAAGGCCAAGACCGCCGAAGTGGGCACGAAGTGGGACCTGCTTGGCGAGAAGCTGCTGCTCACCGCCGCGCTGTACCGCACGACCGTCACCAACGACCTGGTGCAGGATCCGACCGACCTGCTCTACTACCAGATCGGCAAGAAGCGCGTGAGCGGCATCGAGATCTCGGCGGTGGGCAAGTTCACCGAGAACTGGGCGGTCAGTGCAGGCTTCACCACCATGAACGCCAAGGTGGAAACCGGCACGAACGTCTCCCAGGACGGCAGCTCCGACCTTGCGTACAACCCGAAGCAAGCGTTCACCGCATGGACCACCTACCACCTGCCCTTCGACCTCACGATTGGCGGCGGCGCGCGCTATAGCGGTGAAATGAAGCGCGGCACGGATGGCGCCATCGGTACGCCCGACCACACCGAGAGCTACTGGGTGTTCGACGCGATGGCCAGCTACCCGGTCAATCGCAACTTCGATGTCCAGCTCAACGTCTACAACCTGTTCGACAAGAACTATGTGGCGGCGATCAACAAGAGCGGTTACCGCTACACTCCGGGTACCCCGCGTTCGGCCATGCTGAGCGCCAACTTCCGCTTCTGATCGCCCCGAGGGTCATCCATCATGCTTCTGCACATTCCCGACGTGCTCACCTCGGATGAGGTTGCAGGGATGCGAAAGCAGATGGACGGTGCCACGTGGACCGATGGCAAGGAAACCGTCGGTCCGCAAGGTGCCAGGGTCAAGCGGAACCTCCAGCTTCCGCAGGCCTCGCCGTTGCGCAAGGCGCTCGGCGACCAGGTGGTGGCGGCCCTGGGCCGCCACCCGCTTTATCACGCGGCGGCGTTGCCGTTGCGCACCCTCTCGCCACGCTTCAACCGTTACGAAGGTGGCGGTGAGTACGGTTTCCACATCGATGGCGCGGTCATGTCGGTCGATGGTGGTGAAACGCACGTCCGCAGCGATATCTCCTGCACGGTGTTCCTTGCTGATCCGGACGAATACGACGGCGGGGAACTGATCGTCAGCGACCTCTACGGCGAGCATGAAGTGAAGTTGCCGGCCGGCGATGCGGTGGTGTACCCCTCATCCAGCCTGCATCGGGTCACGCCGGTGACCCGGGGGGCGCGCATCGCCTCGTTCTTCTGGGTGCAGAGCCTCGTGCGCGATGACAGCGCGCGGCGCCTGCTGCTCGAACTGGATACGGCGATCCGCAAACTCACCGCCGATGGCGCCGACCAGGCGGCGATCCTGCAGTTGACGGGCGTTTACCACAATCTGTTGCGGCGCTGGGCCGAAACCTGATGCGTCGGCCTGGTTTTTGCCCAGGCTTAACGAAAAGGTAGGCATGTGGGCCCCGGGGCGGGATAATCGTCCATCCCCCAAAGTCGTACCCCCACAACGCATGTTCGAACCTGGTCAACGCTGGATCTCTACCGCCGAACCCGAGCTCGGTCTCGGCACCATCCTCCGTGTCGAAGGACGCGGCGTGCAGGTCCTGTTCGCCAAGGCAGGCGTCCTGCGCCCCTACGCGGTGGACAGTGCCCCCCTGGTTCGCGCCGAGTTTCGCGCCGGCCAGCGTGTTTCCGGCAAAGGCATCGCCTTTCTGGTCGAACGCGTGGAGACCCGTGAGGGCCTGCTCGTCTACCGTGGCGAAGGGCGTGAACTGGAAGAAGGCCAGCTCGACGACGAGCAGGCCATGTCCCAGGCCGATGATCGCCTGATCGGCGGCCGCACCGATACCAACGACAAGTTCGACCTGCGCGCCGAAGGCCTGCGCCGCCGCGCCGAAGCGCGCCGCGCGGCGTCGTGGGGCCTCGAATCCGCCCGCATTGGCCTGGTCCCGCACCAGTTGCGCGTCGCCGGTATCGCTGCCGCCCGCCGCCCCCCACGGGTCCTCCTGGCCGATGAAGTCGGTCTGGGCAAGACCATCGAAGCCGGCATGATCCTGGCTCGCCAGTTGGCCGCCGGCCGCGCCGAACGCGTGCTGGTGCTGTTGCCCGAAACCCTGGTCTACCAGTGGTTCGTGGAGCTGCTGCGCCGTTTCAACCTGTCCTTCTCCATCTTTGACGAAGAGCGCTGCGAGGCCATCGAGCAGGGCAACGACGGGCGCAATCCGTTTGAGGACGAACAGCTCGTCATCGCCGACTTCGCTTTCCTGGAAGGCGCACCGAAGCGCGCCGCACAGCTGGCCGAGGCCGGTTGGGACCTGATCGTGGTCGATGAGGCGCACCACCTCGAGTGGACGCCGGAGAGCGCTAGCCCGCGTTACCGCCTGGTTGAAGAACTCGCCGTTGCCACGCCGGGCGTGATCCTGCTCACCGCCACGCCGGAGCAGTTGGGTCGCGCGGGCCACTTCGCCCGCCTGCGCCTGCTCGATCCGCAGCGCTACAGCGACCTCGACGCCTACCTCGCCGAATCGGCCAACCTCGCGCCGCTCTCCGAGCTGGCCAGCACGCTGGCCGCTGGCACACCACTCAGTGCCGAGCAGCGCAGCCTGATCACCGAGCGCTTCAAGGGCGATCGCGAGATGGCCGCCCTGCTTGATCGTCCGAACGGCAGTGCCGCGTTGCTCGCCGCGCTCATCGATCGCCACGGCACCGGCCGTGCGATGTTCCGCAACCGCCGTGCAGGCATCGGTGGTTTCCCGCAGCGCCTGCCGGAGCTGCTCGAAATCGATCCGGGCACGCTTGCACCGGGACGCCGCGAAGCCTTGCTCGCTGAATTCCGTTCCGATATCCAGCAGCCACCCGCGCCGCTGGAGTTCGACTACTCCGACGACCCGCGCATCACCGAGCTGATCGGCCTGCTCGATGCCCATCCGGCCGACAAGTTCCTTCTGCTTTGCCGCAGCCAGGGCAAGGTCATGGCGATCGAAGATGCCCTGCGCACGCGCAGTGGCGTAGGTGTCGCCCGCTTCCACGAAGGCCTCGGCATCGTGCAGCGCGATCGCAACGCCGCGTTCTTCGCCCAGCCGGATGGCGCGCGCCTGCTCATCTGTTCGGAAATCGGCTCCGAAGGCCGTAATTTCCAGTTCGCCCACCGCCTGGTCATGTGGGATTTACCGCTCGATCCGGATCTGCTCGAACAGCGCATCGGCCGTCTCGACCGCATCGGCCAGAAACACGACATCGTCATCCACGTGCCGGTCGTCTCCGAGAGCGCGCAGCACATCCTCGCCCGTTGGTACGACGAGGGTCTCGATGCCTTCCGCACCAGCCCCGCCGATGGCCGTGAACTGCTACGTCGCTTCGGCACGCTGCTGGCCAGCCTTGCGGACGAGCACGCGCGCGAAGACGACAACCGCGACCAGGAACTGGATGCGCTGATCGCCGAGACCCGCGGCGCGCACGAAGAACTTTCCGCATTGATCCACGCCGGCCGCGACCACCTGCTTGAACTGGCCGCGAGCCGCGACCCGCACGCGGACGACCTCGGCGGCAGCTTCGCGCGCGACGACCACGATCCCTCGCGCGATGCCTTCATCCAGCGACTGTTCGAGATGTACGGCGTGCACGCCGAAGAGCTGGCCAAGGACATCACCCTGCTCGATCCGCAATACCTGTCCACCGACGGCCTGCCCGGCTTCGCCGATGGTCCGCTCTCCGTGACGTTCTCGCGCGAAACGGCACTGGCGCGCGAAGACCTGCCGCTGCTGCGCCTGGATCACCCGATGGTGCTGGCGGCGGTCGATCTGCTCGTCTCGGCCGAAACCGGTAACGCGGCGTTCCTGGTCGACGATAACCTGCCGGTGCGCACCGCCCTGCTCCAGTCCGTGTTCGTGTTGGAAGTGGTGGCTGATCGCCAGCTCGATGCCGGCCGTTTCCTGCCGACGACGCCGCTGATGATTGCGGTGGATACCAAGCTCACCGAACGGCCCAACTTCCGACCCAGCGACGTGGCGTTACGCCGCGCCGCCGATCGCAATATCGACGTGGCCCGCTACCGCAAGTTCCTTTCGAAGCTGGTTCCGCCCATGCTCGAACACGCGAAGGACCTGGCCGAAGGCCGTGCGGAAGTGCTGAAGATCGAAGCCTCGGAAGTGGCGAAGGCCGAACTCGACGCGGAGTTCAGCCGCTTGCTGGCTTTGCGCCAGGTGAACCCCTCGATCACCGAAGCCGAGATCCAGGCCGTCGCTGCCGAACGCAGCGCCCTGCTTAGCGCATTACCCGACGCGCGTCTGCGCCTGGATGCGGTGCGTTTTGTCGTGAGCCCGGACTTCCTCGCGCTGCGCTGAGGATGATCAACCGCGAAGGCGTGGCGGCCGTACGCCCCACGCCCAGAGCAACGCCAAGCCGGCGACCAGGCCACCCAGGTGCGCGAAATGCGCCACGCCCGACAAGGTGCCGGTGACGCCGAAGATCAGTTCGGCGGCACCGTAAAGGGTGACGAAGAGCCATGCGGGAATGCCCACCGGGATCGGGATAAGCATCAGCTTCTCCCGCGGGAACAACACGGCGAAGGCGGCGAGCAGGCCAAAGATGGCACCCGACGCACCCACGGTCGGGTACATCGCATCCGGTTGGAAGAAATAAAGCACCGCCAGCTGCGCGATGCCCGCGGCCACCAGGCACGCGAAGTAATAGATGGTGAAGCGCCGCGCGCCCATCACACGCTCCAGCAAGCCGCCAAACATATACAACGCGTACATGTTCAGCACGATATGCATGACGCCGCCATGCAGGAACGCGTAGGACACCAGTTGCCAGGGCCTGAACCCCAGGCCGACGACGTTATCGCCGCCCAGGTTCACCGCGATATCGTGGCCAAACGGCCACAGCGCGAGCCAACGCGTGATGGCCAGCGTGGAATCGTCGTCGAGCAGCTGCTGCAAGACGAAGAGCACGATATTGGCGATGAGCAGGTTGCGCGTGACCGGTGGCAATCGCGGGGACATGGAGGTTCCGGGTTCAGGTAGCGGGTGGCGTCGGCACGACTTCCGGCAAGGGCTCCGGGCGCGGTGCCGGCAGCGGTGTCGGCTGCAGGATCTCGATCCAGTATTCGTCGGGATCGCGGATAAACGCAATGTGGCTCATGCGGCCATCGGCCAGGCGCTTCTGGAACGGCACCTCCAAAGCCTCGAAGCGTGCGCAGGCGGCTTTCACATCGGGCACGCTCACGCAGAGGTGACCGAAACCGCGCGGCTCGCTATTGCCGTTGTGGTACGGGGTCTTTTCTTCCTTCTCCGTACCATGGTTGTGGGTGAGCTCCAGCACGCCCGGCTGGCTAAGTACCCAGCGTTTGCGGGTTTCATCATCTTTCGGGATCGTCTCGACATCGCTGACGAGCACCAGGTAGACGATGGTGAACGCCGCTTCGTCGAATACGTGCCTGTAGACCGGCGTGAAGCCGAGTACGCGCGTGTAGAAATCCAGCGACACCTCGAGATCACGCACGCGGATCATCGTGTGGTTGAACACATAGCGCCGGGTGGGAATATCCGGCGAAGCGGTGACGCCCGGCATCGCGAGAAGGTCAGAAAGGGGCATGGGGAGGGGGCCTCGTGGAAACAAGGTCCAAGGGTGGCGGCCACGCCTTTGCGTTGCAAGTGCGACGAACGAGGACTACACAAAAGAAGCAAAGGCCTACACAGCCGCGCGGGCGCCGCCTTCACGAAAACCCAGGAGCAACAGCACGACGGCAAGCGCGCCGTAGGCACCCACGAATTGCCATACGAGTACGCGCGATGCCGGATCGAGTAGCCACGGCAGGTAAACCGCGCCGATAGGCTGCACCGAATGAATCACACCAAAGGCGGTGAGGACACCACCCAGTGCCACGATGCCAGCCGCCTTGCGCACATGCCCATCGATCATCGCCACGACGAAGCTGGCCCACACCATCGACGTGATGATGAAGCCATTGCCAAGGATGACGATCACCGCCAGTTCGGATACGCCATGGCTGCCATCGGCATACAGCGCGCCGAAATGCGCCGGATCGACGATGGAAGGGTCACCGAGCTTGATCGCGAGCATGCGTGCGATCGCAGGAAAAAAACTGAAGACCACCGCCGCCGCATAGCGCAGCGGTACGGCTTCGAAGGCCTGCACGGTGATGCCGATGGCGACGAACACCAGGATCGGTGCGAGCACTGCGACGGGCAGTAATTCCACCAGGTTGGACAGGTAACCGAACACGCCACCCAGGCCGATGATCAGGCCGGTCACCAACGTGTAACCCGTACGCGCGCCCATCGCCTTGTAAGCGGGTTGACCGATATACGGTGTGGTCTGTGCCACACCGCCGCAGACACCGGCGACCAGGGTCGCGAGCGCTTCGACCAGCAAGATATCGCGGGTGGCATAGTCATCGCCCGCTGCGCGGGCACTTTCGGTGACGTTGATGCCGCCGACCACCATCAGCAAGCCGAACGGCAGGATCAGCGGAAGGTAAGGCACGGTGGCCGGCAGGCCTGCAAGGAAACCCAGCGACGGCCAGGGGAAGCCCAGGCGCCATTCCCACGCGGCGGGGGCGTGATAGCCCGTCCCCAGCAGGCCGAGCGGCCCCAGGCCGTAATAGAGCGCCACGGCGACGATACCGGCGGCAAGGACGCCAGGTGTACCGAACGGCAGCCGACGCTTCGCGACCAGGGCGTACAGCACGATGCCGAGGCCGGCAAAGCCAACCACCGGGACGCGCATGATCTCGACCAGTGGGAGGAAGCCCATGAGGACGAGGGCGATGCCCGCGATGGAACCGAGCAGGCCGGCGCGCGGCACGGAACGCTGCACCCAGGCACCAAAGAACGAGAGCACGAACTTAAGCACGCCCATGACGACGAGTGACGCCATGCCAAGCCGCCAGGTCGCTTCACCTGCCGCGACCGGGTCCATGCCGGCTGCCTTGTAGCCCGCAAACGCCGGCCCGAGGACGAGCAGGGCCATGGCGATGCTGGTGGGCGCGTCGAGACCTAGCGGCATGGCGGTAACATCCGCCCTGCCCGTCTTCGTGGCCAGCCGTCGGGCCATCCACGTATAAGCCAGGTTGCCCAGCAACACGCCCAGGGCGGTGCCGGGGAACATGCGCCGGTAGACGATATCGGCGGGCATCCCGAAGATGCCGATCAGCGCCGTGGCGAGGAAGGCCAGGATCGACAGGTTGTCGACGACAAGACCCAGGACACCGTTGAGGTCACCGCCACCGAAGGCGCGACGACGGGATGCCATGCTATGCGCAGCCATCAGAACGACACGTCCGCGGGCTGGGTGACGCGCAAGACCGACTGGTCACCCGTTTTCGCCTTCCAGGCGGCGCGGATCGCTTCGACGTCGGTGCGATGGGCCGGCGTATCCGGGTAAAGCAACAGCAGCAACTTCGAACGAAGCCGTTCTGGCTGGGCCTGGCCCTTACCCTGCCACTGGCCGTAGACGTCCACGACCGAGAGGCCGTCCGGGAAGCGCGCGGTCACCTCGCGGTCGAGGAACGCGCGCCAGCCGGCCTCGTCCACGCCGCCCTGGGTGCCCTCGACGCCCAGGCCGAAGTACAGCTCCGTGCGGACCCAGCCTGCGGTGCTGCCAGGGTGGGCCGCATCGCCCGCCAGGGTCGCGGAGGCCGGGGCATTCGCAGGCCCGTGCGCGGGGGGCGTCGCGCAGCCCGCCAGCAGGAGTGAAACAGCTAAAGCGATGCCTGCGATGAATTTCATGGAGCCCCCGACCTGTTCTTATTTATGGACGTCCATACGGCCAGACGTCCGTCCTATTGACACAGCGTACACTGCGGTGCAACAAATGTCGCACTCCCCGCACATTCCTGCGGCGGCACCAGGGCCTTCCATGACACGCACCTCTTCCATGCAGCATGCCATGCCGGGCCGCTTCGCGGCTGGCGGGCGATGTTGCCTCGGTTGCATGCCCCGCCCTTAGCGACCCGCTGTTCCCTATTCGCTTCCCGCGCTCCCCTGCCCGCCCGGCGGGAGTCTTCGCGCGCGTCATTGCCAGGATCCTCCATGCGCCGTTCCCGCCTCGCCTTCACCATCGCGCTCGCCATGGCCGCCACGGCCGCCCAGGCCCAGCAGACCGACAAGCCCGCCACCACCACGCTCGACCAGGTCATCGTCACCGGCACCCACGCCCGCGACCGGACGGTGCTGGATTCGCCGGTCCCGATCGACGTGCTGACCCCCGAAGACCTGCGCTCCGCCGGCGCGGTCAACGGGGAGCTGGGCCAGGCGCTGGCGACCTTGCTGCCTTCGTTCAACTTTCCCCGGCAGTCCAACTCGGGCGGCTCCGACCATGTCCGCGCCGCACAGCTGCGCGGGATGAGTCCGGACCAGGTGTTGGTGCTGGTGAACGGCAAGCGCTTCCATACCTCGGCCCTGGTCAACACGGACACCAAGATCGGCCGCGGGACGACGCCCGCCGACTTCAACGCGATCCCGATCAGCGCGATCAAACGCATCGAAGTGCTACGTGACGGCGCCGGCGCTCAGTACGGCTCCGATGCCATCGCTGGCGTGGTGAACATCATCCTTGACGATGCACCGGAAGGCGGCGAAGTCGATACGACCTATGGCGCGTATCACACGAACTTCCGCCCGGGGAATCGCGAGATCACCGATGGACAGAGTGGCTATGTCAGCGCAAAGGCCGGCACGACACTCGGTAGCGACGGCTTCCTTCGCGCAGGCATCGAAGGGAACAACCGCGAGCCTACCAACCGCGCGGGCAACGACCAGATCCCGCCATGGGAAAACCAATCGCCGGCCAATCTGGCCCTGCAAGGCAAGCGCAACTACGCTGCGGGCGATCCGCGCAATGAAAACTACAGCGGCTGGTTTAACGGCGAACTGGGGCTTGGCGATGTCGTGCGTGCCTATGCATTCGGTACCTATACGAAGCGGCGCACCGTGGGCGACAACTACTTCCGCTACCCCGACAGCGATGCCAACGTGCCGTCGATCTATCCTGATGGCTACCGTCCCGAATCGCTCGGCTACAACACCGATGTGAACCTCACCGCGGGCGCGCGCGGCCGCGCGGGGGAATGGGATATCGATGCGAGCCTCACCTGGGGCCGCAACACGTTCGACTACGACTTGCGCGATTCGGTGAACGTCTCGCTGGGCGATGACAGCCCCACGCATTTCGATGTCGGCAAATATGAAAACTCGCAAGGCACGGCTAACCTCGACCTCACGCGAACGGTAGGCATCGGCACCCAGCTCTTCACCCTGGCGACGGGTGCCGAATTCCGCCACGAAGGGTTCCAGACCTTCGCGGGCGATCCCGCGTCGTATGCGGTGGGCCCCCTCCTGGGCGCGCCGACTGGCGCGCAGGCTGGTGGTGGGCTGACCCCGCAGGATACCGCCGACCTGCATCGCAACGTCGCCGCCACCTACATCGACTTCTCGGGTGACGTGACCGAGCGCTTCTTCGCGGACGCCGCCGCACGCTACGAGCACTACAACGACTTCGGCGGCGCGTGGACCGGCAAGCTCAGCGGCCGTTATGCGTTCAACGATGCGATCGCATTACGCGGCGCGGTCTCCAATAACCTGCGCGCGCCTTCGCTCAGCCAGATCGGGTTCGAGTCCACGTCGACCGGGTACGGCGCCAACGGCGAACTGGTCCAGGGCCGCGTATTGTCGGTGAATAACCCCATCGCACGTGGGCTCGGCGCCACTGACCTGAAGCCGGAGAAGTCGCGCAACTTCAGCCTCGGCCTTACCGCACGCGCCGGCGATCGCTTCGATGCGTCCCTGGATATTTACCGCATCGACGTCGACCACCGCGTCACGTTATCGGAAACGATCGCGCCCGACGGCCTGGAGGACCTGATCGCCGCTCGTTTCGGCGTACAGGGCGTGCAGAGCATCGCCTTCTTCACCAACGCGGTGGATACACGCACGCGTGGTGCAGAGCTGGTCACTAACTACCGGCAACCGTTGTACGGCGGCAACCTGATCCTGACCGCGACGTACAGCTACAACCGCACATCGATCCGCAAGGTGCGCGACACCCCTGCCGCGCTCGCCGAACTGGGTGCGGATGCCGTTTTGTTCGGCGTGGAGGAGCGGAATACGCTGACCGATGCGGCGCCTCGCCAACGTGGTTCGTTTACCGCGCACTGGGATAGCTCGCGCTGGTCGCTGCTGGGCCGCGCGACGCGGCAGGGATCGACGACGCGTGTGTTCGATTTCGGCGATGGGTTCGTTCCGAAGCAGACGTATGGCGCGCGCTGGCAGATCGATGCCGAGGCCGAGTGGCATGCCACGGATCGGCTGTCGCTGGCACTCGGCGGCCAGAACATCACCGACCAATACCCCAACCGCTCCATCCCGGACATCGCCTACGCCGGCAACTTCCCCTACGACGTGATCTCACCCATCGGCACGAACGGCGCGTATTGGTACGGTCGCCTGCGCTACGCATGGTGAATCGCGCGCAAGCGCGCTCCTACACGAGATCTGCGGTGACCTGGATGGTGCTCCTTGTAGGAGCGCGCTTGCGCGCGATCGCCAACGACGCGGTGACGCCGGCTGCGGGCTTACTGCGCGGCGGCGATCGTATTGACCGGGGTGTGCGACGCGGTCGTGGTGATCATCGCGCCCATGGTCAGCACGCAGGTCAGGACGGCGGCGAGGAAGAAGGTCTTCAGCACAAGGGTTTCGGTCTTCATGGTCGGTCTCCGTGAGGTGGCAAGTGGGCGTGGGTGCCCTTTGCGATAACGGTTGCATCGGCCGTGCCAACCATTGATTCACCGCGCAAACCGCGCTGCCAAGCCATTTCTCGACGATCGCCTTCAGCAACATCCGCTGTCCGCGGACGATCGCCTGTCCGCGGAGGATGTCCGTACACCGCCAGAAACGCCGCCTGCCATGCGGCAACCACGTCCGAGCGCCAACGCGATGCCGAAGGCGAGCCCACCCGATGAAGACATGCATTCGCGCCAGCGAATGAACCGATCACGAGGCGCGAGGCAGCCGGCAACTCCAGAAGCACGCGAAGAATAAAAAAAAAGCCCGGCTTTCGCCGGGCTCTTTTGTGTTGCTACCGATCAGGAACGCTGCTTGTCCAGATATTACTGCTGGACCTGCAGTTCCGTACGACGGTTACGCGAACGGCCTTCGGCCGTGTCGTTCGTGTCGATCGGGTTGCTCTCGCCGTGGCCGATCGGGCCTTCCAGGCGATCGGCACCGATGCCGTGCGAGGTCAGGTAATCGAACACGATCTTGGCGCGACGCTCGGACAGCGACTGGTTGTACGCATCCTTACCGACGCTATCCGTGTAACCAGCAACAGTGACCTTGACCTGCGGGTAACGCTGCAGGGTGTCGACAGCCTGGTCGAGGACGCCCAGCGACTCGCTGGTCGGCTCCTGCAGGGTCGGGCCAATGTTCGTCTCGCCCTTCTTCGGACGATCGAACTTGAAGTTGACGCCGCGCAGGTCGATGACGACCTTCTGCGGGCAACCATCCGGACCAACGATGGTGCCAGCCGGGGTGGCCGGGCACTTGTCGTCGCAATCGTTCACACCGTCGCCATCGCTGTCGAGGGTGGAGCAATCCGGAGCAGCCGGGGCCGGAGCAGCGGCCGGGGCCGGAGCAGCCGGCGGCTCGCCGAAGCGCGAAACGATCGAGAAGCCGAGGAACCAGTCGCCGTAGCCATTCTCGCTGTCCTGCGACTTGTCGTCGAAGTCATAGCGGTAACCGGCTTCAACGCGGAAGTCCGAGCTGTCGGTGATGGTCTTGGACACGCCAACACCCAGTTCAGCAGCCGGCGACCAGCCGTTGTCGGACGGGTTGTGGTGGTACGAACCCATCACGCCAGCGAGCAGGTACGGACGCCAGCTGTCCCACGCACCCGCGTAGAAGCGAGCGGCAACGCCGTAGCTGTTGTTCGACCAGTGGCCGGTGCCATCGTTATCGCGCTTGGTGCGATCAGCAAAGATGTCGATCGACGCGTTGCTGGAGATGAACTTGCCGACGCCGAGGCCGTAGTAAACCTGGCGGCTGTTGGTGTTGCGGTCGGTGTCGTTGTAGTAACCGCCAACCGTCGGGGCGATGTACCAGCGGCCGTCATAGCCATTACCCGCGTCAGCGGATTCCTGCGCGTGAACGGCACCCACGCCGCCCAGGGCCAAGCCGATCAGCAAAAACAAGCCCTTACGTTTCATCGGTGTCTCCTCATTATTGGTATTCGCGTCCGCGCTCCACCCCAGACGGAAA
>NZ_DASYCB010000015.1:0-86262 GCF_036500425.1 Luteibacter sp. | reverse complement strand
GTGAGATCCTTCCTCCCTTGATACCGGCGAGGTCGACGATGGCTCTGATTCTTCCGCGAGCAGGGTCGTTGGTGAGCATGCCAGGCCGGACGATGACCCAATCGAGCGAGCTGGCACGGATCGCGGCTTCCTGGCGGTCCTTGTCCTTGTACGCATGGGTAAGCAGTAGAGGCTGAAAGATTCGGTCGAAGACGAAGCCACCATGGCCGCGGCTGTCTCCCACGCCCAGAGCGGAGATGCAGACCAGGCGGGGTACGCCGCTTCGCGTCATCGCCAGAATCAACGCACGTGTCGCTTCGGTCAGAAGACTGACCTTGCGGAGGCCCATCCCGGTGCCTAATGCGCTGACGACTACATCGCAGCCGTCCAAGGCGCGCTCGAGAATGATTTCATCGCGGGCATCGCCCTCGATCAATTCTGCTCCCGGCAGATCGGCCCCTACGGCCGAGCGAACCAGCGCCACGACGTAATGCCCTTTCTCCAGAGAGTCACGCACAATGAGCCGTCCGGTTCCGCCCGTTGCACCCAAAACAAGAACTTTCATATTCGATCTCGATCTTTGTCCGTTATGGACGCCGCACTCCCCAAGGCAATGGGCTCTTTCGGCCTTCCTGCCGGAATCCGCGGTCTTAGGCGGTGGCGGTCTTCTGAGCCGCCTCAAAAACATCACGAGCGGACGTTGCGCCGGGGACGTGCTCCGTACCCACGCCCCCGAGGTCCATCCCTCCGGCGTTGACGGCCTCGTACATGGTTTCGGCCGGTGCAGATTTGCCCTTTGGAATGCCGAACTGCTCGAATGTATCCGGCCAATTGGCCCGCGGGACGGCAACGGCCTTGACCTCGCGCTGCATCACTTCGCCTAGTTGCGCCGCCACTTCATCTGCGCTCACCATGGAGCCGAGTTCGATGATCCGACGCCCCAACCAAGCCGGTCCGCTCAAAAGCGATGCGATCTCGCCGCCGATGTCGTTGGTCGCAACCATGGTCGATTTCCGATGGGTCGGGTCGTTGAAGACGGGCAACGTGCCGCCCTGGGCGACGTGCAAGCCGTAAAGGAAGTTTTCGAAGAATCCGCCGGCTCGCGCAAAAGCGATCGGCAAGGTCAGGTCGCGAAACGCCTGCTCAAGAAGCGACAGCGCTGTAATCAGCCCCATGTCGCTCGTTCTGTTTGCGCCCATCGACGAAAGCGCGACGACCCGCGACACCGGCACTTGGCTTAGCGCCTCCACATAGTTCGCGATGACGCCCCTGGCTTCCCTGAAATCCGGCGAGGGGGCCCAGATGGGAGGCAACATGACAAACGCGCCGTCGACGCCCCTAAGTGCTCGCTTGATGGATGCCGCATCGTTCCAGTCGCCGTCAACCAGCTCGACGCCTTGGTCGGCCCAGCTTGCAGCCTTTGCGCGGTCGCGAACCAGCGCGCGCACCTTACTGTCTTGCGCAAGCAAGTGGGTTGCCGCAGCACCGCCCACTTTTCCCGTAATTCCCATGACCAAGAACATGTGCGTTTGCCTCAACCGGTTTCGACAATCCACGGTACCCCGTGCGCTATTATTCGAATATGAGGCATATTCGGAACGGGCTGTGCAAATGAACTTAACAATCGCTCGAACCCATCTGGATGGGTTGGTCATGTTTCTAACGGTTGCGGAATACCGAGGATTTCGCGCAGCGGCCCGGCACCTCGGCGTCACGCCCTCTGCGGTCAGCCAGGCCATACGCAGTCTGGAACGGAGGGTTGGCGCGCCGCTCTTCTCCCGTACAACACGAAGCGTCAGGCTGACGGAAGCGGGCGAACGCCTGCTTGCCCATGCACGCCCGGCAGTCGACATGCTCACCGCAGGATTAGATGCCGCGAGCGGGTTGGGTGGCGAG
Organism: Luteibacter sp.; assembly: GCF_036500425.1. Lineage (GTDB taxonomy): Bacteria > Pseudomonadota > Gammaproteobacteria > Xanthomonadales > Rhodanobacteraceae > Luteibacter. Next base: position 84,387 of record NZ_DASYCB010000015.1, on the reverse strand, counting down.
ATTACCGGCCGACTGCGCATCAATATGCCCAGGCCCATCGTGCCGCTGCTGGTGAATCACTTGCTGCCGGACTTTCTCGACGCTCATCCAAATATTGAACTCGAACTGGTAGGCGACGACCACCCCATTGACATCGTCGAAGAAGGATTCGACGCGGGAATACGATTGGGAAACTTCGTCCAGATCGACATGGTCGCGAAATGGCTGACGCCACCGGAGCGCTTCGTTGTCGTCGGCGCCCCGGTGTTTCTCAGGGAGCATGGCCGGCCGGCATCTCCGTACGATCTGCAGAACTTTCGTTGCATCCTGCTTCGTCAATCCGTGCGCGCGCTCGATCATTGGCAATTCGTCGTCGATGGTAAACGCATCACGGTGGGCGTAGCGGGACCTCTGGTGATTAACGACATCGAGGGCTGCGTTCGGTCAGCTCTGAGAGGTGTTGGCCTCTTCCAATTACCACACTCCATTGTGATGTCTCATCTTGAACGTGGCGATCTGCAGACCGTGCTCGAACCCTATTGTGAAGAGGTTCCCGGTCTTTCCCTCTACTATCCGAGTCGAAACCAGTCATTGCCGAAGCTTCGCGCGTTTGTCGATTTCGCCACCGAGCGAATGCGAAAGTCCTTCAAGCCGGACAATTACTTGTCGAATCCCTTAAGAGATTCCGACAGATGACGGTCGTCAGCGTGCTTCATGCGAGCCACACTGGCGACGGACGGACGGAGAGGGCTGGGGCGACAGCTCGGTCAGTTCAGATTTGGTGTGGACGATTACGCAATCGCGGTAGTTCGCCAATCATCTGAACCCTTGACCAGCTGCCACGTTTCGTGGTCGCAGTTCTGCGCCACACCGCCAATCAGAAAAACGTAGTCAAAGTAGACCGACGCCACGCTGCCATCGCTGCGAACAACGTTTGACCGCATCGGGCGAAGTTTTGCATTCGGTGCGCTTACCATCCTCACGAAATCCCGGAAACTCCCTACCTTTATCTGGCTGACGCCGGATCGCTTGGCCTTGATCTTCTCAAAAGATCCGTCTGCCAGTTCGCTTACCACCGGCACCCCTTGTATGGGAGTTCGCGAATAGCGCAGCAGTTAGCGCTTCACTTGATGGTCCGGACCGATTGAACGTATCCGCTTCCCGCTGGCGATCCCTGTTCCTGCGTGGAAAACCTATCGCAAGGATTTTCCATTACTTGCGACTGTGGTTGCTCTCTCTGGGGAGCAACCGTGGGTGCACTGAGCATGTGGCACAAGACTGCGCGGCCCCCAGGCGCCCCCCCCCGTGGTCAACTTACTTACCCAACCTTCTTCTGAAGCCGGCCAGGTCCAGGGCCGCCTAAGTCTCCGCGCCATTCGCGTCGCCAGACTCCGCGGCAACGCCCTTTGCTGAGGCTGCGCAGCCCCCTTTGCCTCTCGGCCTACGGCCGGAAGCATCCGCGACTCACCAGCGCTTCGCCTCCAAAGGGCTCCGAGCCCGACTATAGGAACTGGTCTGTACCAACTTTGGGAATCCGTCCAGTCGTGGACAGAAAGGCATAGTGTGTGCACATTGCACACACTATGCCGAATGGTGTTCTCAAACTGCCGGCGAATTGGCTCTGCGCAACGATTCCCTCCAGTCGTCCCCGACTTTCTCCTAGAAAACTTGGCGGATTTCGGCTCGTCCATTTGGCAAAGAAGGCATATCCGAGGCGCAGCTGCGCAAGGCTGTGCAGCTGGCCGATCCACCTTCTCGGTATACAGCCTCCGGGCGTGTTCTATGCCTTCGAGGCCGCATTTCTTTTGCAATTGTGCTGGGTATCGAACACGCGCATGCAAAAGGGGGGCTACATCACCAGCCAATGCCCAACCCAACGCCCCCGGAGGTCTCGCTGCCGGAGGCTGAGCCGCCGAACGAGAGGTTGACGTTTGGGGCAACGCTGCGGGCGTAGCCCACGGCGATAGCCTGATGGCCGCCCTGCGTACCGACGCCCACGCCCACGCGGTTTGGCGTATTTACGCCCTGTGCGCTGAAGGCCATCTGCGCGTATGCCGCACTCATCGCACCGACGCGGCTGATCCGGCGATCCTGCTGCTGCAACTTGCGATCCACGGCGGACTGGAACTGATCCAGACGCTGGTTGACCGCACCCACCTGCGCATCGGTGTAATTGTTCGCGGTGGCGATCGCCTGCTGGGTCTGTTCCGACACCTGGCCGACGGTAGCGGCATCATCCGGCTTCACGCCATTGCCGACATTGCCGATGACCTGACCGCCGTTATCCGTTAACGGACCACCCGGGCCGATCGGCGCCGGGCTACCACCACCCGCACCATTTTCCACCTGGGTCACGCGATCGCCGAGCTTATTTACCTGATCCTGCACATCCCACAGCTGGCTGCCGTTGACGGCATCCGTGCTGCCCGGCGCCACCGTGCCAGCCATAACGTTGGTCAGGCGGGTGCCCAGCGCACCGCCCAGGGCGATCAGGCCGTGATCCGAACCTGATGTATAGGTCACGGCATCGAGTACGCCGCCATCGTCACCGACCAGGCCGGCCGACTTCAGCTGGCGCACGTTCACCGCATCGGTGTCTTCGGTGCCGTCGGCTACGTGGGTGATCTGGCGTTCGTTACCGACGGTGCCCACAGAGACCGTGTTCGCGCGATCGGCGGCGGAGCCCGCACCCAGTGCAACCGAGTTCGTCGCGCCGGTGTTGACGACAGCGCCATTACCCAGCGCCGTGCCGCTTTCCGCGCTTGATACCGCGTTCGAGCCAACCGACGTGGACTTGACCACCGTGGCACGCGCGAAGTTGCCCACCGCGACGGAATCACTCACCGACGTGCTCTTGTAGCCCACGGACGTTGCCGGGTTGCCGGCGATCGAGGACTCCGCCCGCGCCTGGTCACCGATGGCGACATCCGCCGTCTTCACCGCGTTGGCCGAGTAACCAATGGCTACGGCGCCCTGCCCCGACACCGATGCCGAGCGGCCGATGGCCACCGCCAGCGAGCTCGTTGAGGACGCCGATGTTCCGAGCGACACCGAGTCATAGTAGGTGGTCTTGGCATTGAGCCCGATGGCGACAGAGCCCGACCCCGCTACGTTGGCGTGGTCACCAATGGCCACGGTGCTGTAACTGGACGTCGTCGCGTTGTTCCCGATCGCCAAGGCGTTGCCACCACCGTTGCTGACGGCACCATTGCCAATGGCGAGATTGCTGAAGTTGGCCGAGCTACCGGCGCCAAATGCCATCGCACCACTACCGGTCACATTCGCGCCGTTACCAATCGCAATACCGTTGGTCGCAGCAGCCTTCGCATTCGGGCCGATCGCCGTGGCGTTGGTGCCGGTGGCGGCGGCGTCATCGGTGCCGTCCTTCTTGCCGTTGACGCTGACATAGCCGCCGTCGTCCGCAACAGGCAGGACGGCCGCGTCATAAATGACGGTGTCCTTGATGGAAGTGTCCCTGGCGATGGCCGCCATGGAACCCGCCGAGAACGACGCCAGGGCGAGCCCCAGAGCCATAAAGAGGACCGTCTTGGCCTGCCCGTGGGGACGAGCGGCGTGACGGGCGTTGTGGGTGGTCGCGTGCATGGTCATGTCATGGTCTCGATGCGTGGGCCGCACTTACCCGTCACGCGCCCAGGGCGCATGGGGAAAGGGGATCAACGATGAAGGGGGTCGGCCCGGCCCCGTAGGGAGGGAACAGGCCTAGCCGATGGCCATCCAGGCTCGCGGGACAGGGCTCATGGGGTAAGGAGGTAGCCCCGCCGGCCTATAGAAGGTTAGGCAGTGGCTAGGACTAGTCCTATAGAAGAATTCTCAAAAGTGCTCAGCCCAGGTGGTGGGCCCGGAGGAAGGCGGCCAGGGCGGCATCGCCCTCCAGGCCCAGTTTGGCCATGACATCGCTCTTCTGCCGGCTGATCGTCTTGGGGCTGCGGTTGAGCCGGGCGGCGATCTCGTTGCCGGTAAGGCCTTCGCCGAGGAGCCGCAGCACCTCGGCTTCGCGGACCGTGAGCAAGCTTGTCGCTGTCGACGGGGAAGGCGTGTCCTGAAGCACGTCCTGCAGGCCGGCACTGATGTAGGTGCCACCAGCCACCACCACGCGAACGGCTTCCACGACCTGTTCCAGCGGATCGGTCTTGTTGCATAGGCCGTGGATACCAAGCGCAAGCACGGCACGCAGCACGTCGGGGAAGTCGAGCACGGTGACGAGCACTACCGGAGTATCAGGCGCCGTGCGCACCAGGGTGCCGAGCAGGCCCAGGCCATCACCGCGGTTGCCGCCCGGCATCGAGAAATCCGTGACCACCACATCGCAGGGCGTGTCCTTCACCGCGGCAAGCAATGCCTCGGCGGTATCGGCTTCCGCGACCACTCGCATATCGGCCGCCTTTTGCATGGCAAGCCGAAGCCCGAGACGAACCACCGGGTGATCATCGGCGACGATCGCGCGGATCATGGCGTGGGCGGCAGGTGCGAGATGTAATCGGCGAGGTCGGCGTTACTCGCCAACTGGAGTTTGCGCATCATGGCGCGCTTCTGCGTACCCACCGTGCTGAGCGCCACGCCCCACTGCGCGGCCACCTGGGTAAGCGTGTGGCCCTCGCGCAACAGGTGCAGAAGATCGTTTTCCCGCGGGCTCAGCACCGATGTGGATTCCGTATCCGTATCACTGGCGGCTTCATCGAGCAGCGCGCGGAAGCTATCTGATAGGTACTGCCGACCTGTGAGCGCCTTGCGCACAGCGACCACGAACTCGGATAGGGGTTCGCTCTTGTCGACGAGGCCCGCCACGCCATGCGCGAGGATGGCCCGCAGCTTCACCGGCCGGTTGAGCATGGTGACGACCACGACCGGCGTATCGGGAAACGTTTGTTTCAATGTGCCAAGGTAGGTCTCGCCATCGGTCACGTGGTTGCCAGCCATGCCGAAGTCCGTGACGACCACATCGGGCTTCAATCCACCGATGGCGGCGAGGGCGTCGTCGAAACCGGCGGCTTCACCAACGACGTCGATACCATCCATCTCAAGCGCGGCGCGCAGGCCGATTCGCATTGTAGGATGGTCATCCGCGATGAATGCACGGGGGTTCACCGCCAGCCTGCAGCGAATGCATTCACCTGATTTCTCCCGCCCCGTGACCCGGAAACGGCAAGGATCATACTATGCAGCCCAAACCGCTTCTAGCCGTGCTGCTGTGGCTGGGCCTGGGTCTTGCCATACCCGCCCGGGGGGCCCCGCCGGCCGAGCCGCAGGCCGCCACGCACGTTTCGTTATCGGCTGAAGAGCGCGAATACCTGGCTTCCCTGCCCGCCCTGAAGGTGGCCGTGGACCGCAGCTTCGTGCCCTACACCATGGTCGATAACCAGGGGGTGCCGGCAGGCCTGGCCGCGGATTACGTCCAGCTCGTCGCCAGCCGCCTGTCGCTGAAGCTGGACTACGTGGTCACCGATTCCTGGCAGGCCACGCTGGAGGCGTCGCGCCGCGGCGATGTGGATCTACTGCCCGCCATCGTCTCCGATGGTGAGGCCGCTGCCCTTTTCAAGGCCTCCGAGCCCTACATCACGTTCCCCATGATGGTGGTGGTGCGCGAAGGAAGCCCGCCGCTCACGTCGCTCTCCGACCTGCATGGCAAACGGATCCTGGCCAACCCGCGTCGCGCCGCCGACGTGACGGCGCTGCGCTCGATCGATGAGCCGGTGGTGCTCCCCATCACTTCCCCCGCGGAGGGCATGAAGCGCCTGGCAAGCGGCGAGGGCGATGCCCTGTTCGCCAACCTGGCCACGGCCGACTATTACCTGGGCCGGCAATACCGGGCGACGCTTCGCCTCGCCGCCCCGGCCAATATCGACGAAGCCTTGTCGATCGGCGTGCGCCCTCGCCTTGCGCCACTGTTGCCGCTGATCAACCGGGCGCTTCGTTCGGTCAGCGTGGCCGAGCGCGCGCGGATCAGGAACAACTGGGTGGCCGCGCACTACACGTTCCGGCCTTCGGCCCAGCAGCTCATGCGCGATGTGCTGCCTTACGGCGTGCTTGCACTGGCCATCGTACTGAGCCTCGCTTACGCCTACTGGCGTCTCCGCCGCGAAGTACGCATGCGCCGGATGGTGGAGCGCCAGCTCGATGATGTCGCCGCCAACCTGCCCGCCGTGGTCTACAAGTTGGTCATCCACCCCGATGGAAGGCGCCGATTCCTGTACGTCGGTGGCAACCCGCGGCCGGTGATCGGCATGGAGGCCTCGGAGATCCTCGGTGACGAAACACCGGTGCTGCACACCATCCACCCGGATGATCGCGCCGCGTTACTGGCGGCGTTGAAGCACTCCGCCGAAACACTCACCCCGTTGCGCATGGTGCTCCGCGCCCAGGTCGACGACCAGCTGCGCTATGTCAGTTCCGAAGCCCGCCCACGCAGGGATGCCGATGGCGCCACCTACTGGAGCGGCTTCTGGAGCGACGTGACCCACGAGCACGAACAGGCCGAAGCCCTGGCCCAGGCCGTGGAAAGCGCACAGCAGGCGAACGAAGCGAAATCGCGCTTCCTTGCCATGATGAGCCACGAGATCCGCACGCCCATGAACGGGATCATCGGCCACCTCGAATTACTCTCCGCCGATGCCATGGCACCGGAACAGGCGCGACTCGCCGGCATGGTGAATGAATCGGCGCAGTCGCTGATGCGCATCCTCAACGACATCCTCGATTTCTCGAAGGTCGAAGTGGGCGAGATGCATGTCGAGATGGGGCCCGTGGATATGCGCCAGTTGCTTGATGCGGGAATGGCTGCCTTCGCGCCAGCCGCGCAGGCGAAAGGCGTATCGATATCGAGCCATGTGGATGACGACGTACCACCTTGCGTGCGCGGCGACGCCGGGCGTATCGGGCAGGTGCTCGGTAACCTGCTCTCCAACGCCGTGAAGTTCACGGAGCATGGATCGGTGTTCGCTTCGATCACTGTTTCGCACGAAGGCGAAACGCCACGGCTGGTCCTGACCGTGCGCGATACGGGCGTGGGCATCGATGCATCGCGCCAGGAGGCGATCTGGCAGCCGTTCGTCCAGTCCGATACCACCATTACCCGGCGGTTCGGCGGCACGGGGTTGGGGCTGGCTATCTGCCGGCAACTGATGACCTTAATGCAAGGATCGATCTCGTTGCAGAGCGTTCCCGGGCAAGGCACGACCGTGCAGGCGTGGTGGCCGCTCGAGCCGATGGACGCCACGGTGTTGATGCCTTCACCTGTGAATGAAAGCGTGCGTTCGGCACCTGCAGTCGCTGCTGCTGCATTGGGGCGTGCGCTTGTCGTCGACGATCATCCGACGAATCGCTCGGTGCTCAGCGCGCAGCTAGGCCGACTGGGATTCGAGGCCATTGAAGCCGGAGATGGTCGCGCTGCCCTTGCCATGCTGGCCGCCATGCCCTTCCGGGTCGTGTTGACGGACCTTCATATGCCGGGGCTGGACGGCATCGCGCTGGTGCGGGCGATTCACGAAAGTACATCCGAAGCGCCGCCAGTCATTGGCGTTACTGCCGACGTGCGTCCGGATGTTGTGGCCGAGTGCATCAGGACTGGCATGCGGACCGTGCTTGCCAAGCCTTGCGTGATCGCTGACGTGCGTGAAGCCCTATCGCAGCTTGGATTGCTTGATGAAGCGGATGCGTCAGCCAGGCCGTTTGTCGTCGACCTTCCGCGGCTTCGCGGGACGTTTGGCGATGACGCCGCCGTGGCCGCCGTGCTTGCCAGCTGCATTGCCACGACACATGAGGCTCTTGCGAAGCTCACCGACTTGCAGGCCCATGGTTCTCCCACGGCGCTCGGCGAGTGGCTGCATTTCGTCCTCGGCGGCCTTTCCATTGTGTTCACCGCCGAAGCCATCGCACCACTTCGTCAGATCGAACGTGACCTGATGCAGTCGCATGAATCGCGAGTCACGTTTCCATCCTGCGTCGAAATCTATGTGCGAACTATGCTGGCACGTATGGAAGAAATCTTTGGTCCAAATTAGACTAGATCTCAAATCATCTCATGTGGCGGATGGGCTCATGTCCATTTTTGGAATGCTGCTGGTGAACGATACCGCTCCGCCAATGAGGTCGAAGGCGTGCGGCGAATACATCCCGAGGATCGTCGCAAACAAACGCATGGTTTCACTCCTGGGCTGAAGCGGTCCCCGATTGTTGATCGCGTCCTCATCGCAATACCGAAGAAGGCGCCCTAACGGTTAGCCGGCTGGGATCGCCTCCGCTTGAGCCAAGGCTTGACGATCGCGAACCAGAATATCGTGGAGGCGAGAACCGAATTGAGGAAGAAGACTGGGAAGGGCCCGCCGACGGCGTAGTGCTCCATAAGGCGGTCAACGTCGACCCCCATATGCTGGAGAAGTAAGGAAAGGGGCCCCAGCGGAAACGACAATACATTTCCGGCAATCTCGTTTGCCTTGCTGACGCAATACGCCTGCATTCCACAGTCCAGTCGACCCACAATGATGTAGAACATCAGGCCGAAATGGACTAGCGAACATATCAAAATGAAGGCAGCTGGCTTTCTTCTAGATATCATTGGATCGAGCCTATGACCTTTTATCAGTATCCGCGAGGATCAAAACGCCTGGATCATCGTCGGGACCTACATGTGTCCATTTTGGCACCGTGGGTCCCACCGGATTAGTCGTCGGATTGAGGTATGTGGCCTTCATGACATTGGTCGCAAAGTCAGCGCAATTGTTACGCGCTCGGCTGAATCGGTCATTGAGATGATCTTTCGCCCAGTTATTCATCAAGATGTCTTGAAGGGGCTGGGTATGCAGGCCTTCCTGTGAGTCATACGCTTGCGATATCGACATCGGCGCATCTATGTCATTCCTATAGTCCGTGAGCGAGGCTTCCATGTCCTGCAGCGTTGTGAACTTAAGCATGGTCGTGAGCTGCCGTCCAGCGGGATCCAAACCTCCCTCCCCGTATGTCACGCATACGCTGCTCGACGAGATGGAAAGCTGGGTTGCTGCGCACGACTAAGTAACCCGAAATAATTGCGGTATATATGTCTTAAGTACTTACGCACTATCGCAACCCTGCTGCGGCGGGAAGTTCAGCACTAGATCCATGGGTCCTCGCATGCTGCGAAGACCCATTCGTCAATGGCTCTACCGCGCCCACCTTGAAGACAATCGCAACGTCAGTCGCAGGCCCTTGATGCTCAGCCATTGGAGTCTCGAAATGACCACCCAGCCGATTCCCCGCCGGATCTTCCAACGTCGCCGGCACTACCCTGTGCTCCGCTTCCAGCCGCTATAGCGGCTATAGCGACTGTAGCGGCTGTAGCGGCTGTAGCGGCAACTATCGCTGCGGTGAGGCACAGTCGCAACGCATGGCAGTAAATCTACGGTGGCCGTCGCTGGTCATTTTCGGTTTCTCATCGGCAGCACGGCTGGCACCCTCTGACAGCACTCCATTGCGCGAACTGCAGTCCGCGCCACGCTTCGGCACATTCCCGAGGAAACCGCGATGGTCGTCGTCACCCCCGAAAACTTTCTCCGTGCAGAGACCGACCTGTACTTCTCGGCTGTCGCTGTGAAGGACGACGGCCTTGGCAAGTTTTGCCATCGGCGCGAGCTGATACCCATCGACAACCAGAACATCATTAGGGAAAACCGTGACACCGTTTACTCCGCGGCGGTGTTCGACTTGGATGCAGGTCCAGTGAGTCTCGCATTGCCAGATGCTGGGAGTCGATTCATGTCCATGGAGGTAATTGACGAAGATCAGTATGTGGCCAACGTTTATTACGATTCGTCGATTCACCAGTTCACGCGAGAGACTATCGGGACCCGCTACGTACTGGTTGCATTGCGCACCTTGCTTAATCCCAGCGATCCGGACGATTTGAGCAAAGTACGTGCATTGCAAGATGCGGTCACAGTTAGCCAGCCAGGCGGTCCGGGTAGATTCGAAATTCCGGCATGGGACAGGGATAGTCAGGATGAGGTGCGCACTGCGCTACTACAGCTAGCGAAGACGATGCCTGATACAAGCAAGGGCTTTGGAAAGCGCGGCGACGTCGATCCGGTCCAGCGCCTCGTCGGTGGCGCTGCGGCCTGGGGCGCAAATCCCCAAAAGGACGCGATGTATCTCAACGTCACGCCGAAGGAAAATGACGGGAAGACCCCGTATCGACTCACCGTGAAGGACGTGCCGGTCGACGGCTTTTGGTCGGCTATTGTGTACGACAAGCATGGTTATATACCTCGTAACGAAAAGGGTGTGTATGCCTTCAACAATCTGGTCGCGACGAAGGACCCTGATGGCGGCGTGACAATCCAGTTCGGCGGCTGCGATGGTGCTGCGAAAAACTGCATTCCCATCGTGCCCGACTGGAATTACATGGTTCGTCTCTATCGACCCCGGCGAGAGATCATCGAGGGCACCTGGACGTTTCCGGAGGCCACGAAACTGACGGGGGGCGGCCAAACGCCGCTACGCCTGTGAACTTGATGCAGTATCGAGCGTTTGAAGCCGCTGTGTGGGGCATGCCGATCGTCGCTGCAGATGCCATCAGGCAGGGTTTCATCGGCCTGGGCGCACGGTATAACGACATCGCTTTCTTTTCGTCACCGCCGGACTGGAAGTTTCAAACCACGACCCCCAACGCGTCGACGCACTACATCTACAGTGCGTACAGTACACAGCGGGACGGCCCGATTGTTTTGGAAGTCCCTCCAGCCGTTGGGGCCGGTTTGTACGGGCAGCTCTGTGACATGTGGGACGTGCCGCTCAACATCGTCGGCCCCGGGGGCGACGACAAGGGCCAGGGCGGCAAGTACCTGATACTGCCGCCGGATGTCGACGTAGAGACCCCAGCCGGGTACATCCCAGTCAGGTCATCGACATTCGGGGGATTCTGGCTGATGCGAACGATCGCCCAGAGCGCTTCCACGAGCGATCAGGACGCGGCCGTCGCGCTTCTAAAGAAGATTCGCATGTACCCCCTTGCCCAGAATAACCATCCGCCTGAGCAGCGCTTCGTGGATGCGTCGGGCAAGGCATGGAATGGCATCCCACGCATGGACCAAACGTTCTACGCGACGCTTGCCAAAATGATCAGCGAAGAGCCGGTGAATCCGCGCGACCTTGCCATGATGAATATCCTTGCGTATGTAGGGATCGAGAAGGGCAAGCTCTTCTGCCCTGACGAAGGCTTGAACACGACGCTCGGTGAGGCAGCCGCAGACGCAAAAGCATACCTTCAACGCCTCCAGAGGCAATCGCTCAAGCCCTACTGGGAGGGCGCGCATTGGGCCCTACCGGATCTCTCCGGAGTGAAGACAGAATTCTCATATCAAACGCCCGAAATGCTGAATTACGACCTTCGCGGTATGGGTGGCTTCATGTTTTGGGCGCCGCCCAAGAAATCGGACGCTAGCGCCCCAACGATCTACATTTCCACGCTCAATGACCACGCTGGCCAGCCCTTGCAGGGAGGCAAGAGCTATCGGTTGCGTGTCCCTACCCACGTCCCCGCCAAGCAGTATTGGTCGGTCACCGTCTACGACTGGGACACCGCTGGATTCATCCGCGAGGCCGCTGTCGTCAGCCTGGACTCTTACAATCAGAAGACGAGGAAGAACGTGGATGGGTCCGTCGATATCTATTTCGCTCCGAGTGCCCCTCCTGGCGAGGACGACAATTGGATAACGACCATGAAAGAAGGCACGTGGTTCGTCATCTTCCGGCTCTACGGGCCAGATGGACCCTTTTTTGACAAGACATGGAGTCTGATGGACGTCACCGAAATGGCGCCATGAAGGATCATGGGGTACCGCAAGCGCTAAAGAATGAACTCGCGAGTACGCCCGATCCTATCGACCAGCTCCTGAGCGGCGGCCAGGCTGACCGATAGATCTTCGCGATGGCTCTACCGCACCCACCTTGAAGACAATCGCAACGTCAGTCGCAGGCCCTTGATGCTCAGCCATCGGAGTCTCGAAATGACCACCCAACCGATTCCCCGCCGGATCTTCCAACGTACCGCGCACGACAAGCCGGTACTCACCCACCCTCCACGTATCGCGCGGCGTGAACACCCAGGTCGTTTCGCCATCCTCTAGCCTGGCGTCACCCTCCACGACGCGATCATCAGCCGTCACCACCGCGAGGTAGTCCGCTTCCCGCCCGTCGATCGGCCCATCCAGGTTAACGACAAGGGGTTGTCGCGAGGCAGGACGAACGGATGCCACCTTCCATGCCGATGGCGCCGGTCCATTCGCATCCACGTCATCCACATGCCATTGCTTGATGGGGCGGCCATCGAGCGTAAGGACCACGTCTTCGCCCTGACGCAGGATGGGCCCCCACTGTTCCCGCGCGACCAGGCCGGTCTTAACGCGTCCCGGATTCAGCAGAAGGGTGAGGATCCTGCCGTCAGGCGACCATAGCTCCTGCTGCAGAAACGGGTCCTGCAGCGAGCTTCCGTCGGCACGTGTAAGCGCAATCCGCGGCAGTACGAGTCCTTCGACCGGCGCCGCGAACGAGATGGACATCCGCAGGAGATTCGCGGGGACCTCAGCAGCGGAGGGCTGTACGCGGATGACGCGTGGGTCAGGCTGCCCGGCCTGCGCAGCCTGAAGCACCAGCGCAAGGGCCGCGCCACCGAGGAGTCGACGCAGCCGCATGGCTCACTCCGACGCCTTGATGAACTCGGGTAGACCTTCATCCTTCAGCAGCATGTTGATGTACTGCTGCTGGGGCCTCTTTCCCTTGAAGCTGAAGTCGGGGAACGAGTACTCCGAGACGTGATCGGTCAAGCGGAAGCTCAGGGTCTTACCCATGGAGATCAGTTGCAGCGCGTCGTCCTGGAGATCACGGCGAACCATGACGAACGACTTGTCGTCGAGGTTGTCCAGGCGCGTTACGCCGGCAAGAGGGGCCTCCGACATCGTGAGCCCGGTGATCTGGCCGTATGGCACCTGCGTCTCGATGCCGGGGCGGCCACGTGCGGCGTCCAGTTCGGACACGGGGATGACGTCCGCCACGCGCTCGTAGTTCACCAGCATGAGGAAGTCCTTGGCCGTCCCTTGCTCGGTCCTGGAGAACGAGATCATGTCGGCTGGCGTATTGCCGTAACCGAGTTCCGCGACGGTTTGGCCGCGGATGTGAGCGCCATCCTTCAGGTCGTCGAGCGGAATGATCACCAGCGGTGTGCACGTATAGGCGGCGACGAGGTAGGGCTTGCCACCCAGATTCGCGAAGCTCATGGCGCGGATCGGCGCGCGCGTCTCGAACTGGTCGTGTCCGCCATGGAAGATCTCCAGGGACGTGATCGATTGTTTGGCGTCGAAGGGGTAGCGAACCCGACGCAGGGTCGAAGCGAAGTCCTGGTTCGAAAGTCCGGCGACGAAAAGTTCGCCATCACGCCACTTCATATCGGTGACCGTGAAACTGCGCTCGGGGGTCTTCTTCCAGAATTTTTCGTTCGACGTGGGGGCGTCGCGAAGCGCCACCGAGGTCGACGGCGCCGCCTTCAGATCGACGCGATGCGCTTTCTTGTCGCTGGTTACTACGATCAGAGCCGGCGTCTTCTCCGGGCCGTAGCTGATCGCAATATAGACCTGTGCGGTTCCGGGACGGACCACCATATCCTCTACCGTGACTTTGGCGCCGCCCACCTGTCGCGAAAGCAGCGTTTCCAGGTCGAAGATATTGAACGTCGTGCCCGTGGCTTGCTTTTGCGCCGGTGGAAGCTGGATCGCGTGAACCTCCGCGGCTTTCCAGTCTGCGACGAAAAGGATGTTGTCGGGTCCGGCAGCGAGGCGCGAGATCGACTTGACGTCCGCCGCGGACACTTGGGCGGACAGGCCGAGAAGGCACGCCGTGGCAATAATGGAATGGCGCATGAGTAGTCCCTGGATGCTTCTGTCGCATGGAAGACCGCGCAGGCCCAGGCGCATGCCACCGCCTTATCGCGTTGGCGTCGCTGCCGCGCAGCTGATTCGAGTAGACGTCGTCTACCCTCAGCAGGCTAGGCTCGGGCAGGCGCCACGGGTAGCCACGCGCATCGAAACGCCGTGGTGATCACCTGGCACCAATGACGAAATGCGAGCGCGCCGCGCCAAGCCACGAGAACTTTGTTCAAGGCAACCGTTACGCCGGGCTATTTGCCCGGAGGCCTAGTCTTCTTCCGCCGCCTCGCGACCCTGCTGCCGAATGATCGCCTCTTCGCGCGCGTCATTGATCGACTGCCGGATGCTGTCTAGATCGACCTCGGATTCATCCGGCTCAAATTCACCGGTCAGTTCCGTATCGGTGCGGAGTTCGCCCGCCTGGAACAAGGCCCACATTTCCTCGCCGTACCAGGTATCCAGCAGCTCGGGTGCCGAGCGCCCAAGGTAAGCGGTGAGATTGTTGACGTCACGCAACAGCATGGTGCGCGCGGCATTGTTTCCCGCGGCACTGACGACCTGCGGGAAATCGATCACTACGGGGCCATCCGGTCCCATGAGGACGTTGTACGGGGAAAGGTCACCGTGGATTAATCCGGAGCACAGCATCAACAAGACCTGCTGCACAAGGACCCGGTGGCATGCCCGGGCATCGTCAGCGCTGAGATCGACATCATCCAGGCGGGGCGCGGAGAGACCATCTTCATCCGTAACCAGCTCCATCACCAGCACGCCGTGGAAATAGCCGAATGGCTCGGGCACGCGAACGCCGGCATCGCGCAATTGGTAAAGCGCATCGACCTCAGCGCTCTTCCACGCGACTTCCTGCTGCTTACGCCCGTACTTGCTGCCCTTGCCGATGGCGCGCGCCTCGCGGCTGCTGCTTACCTTGCGGCCTTCCTGGTACTGCACGCGCTGCTGGAAGCTACGTTGCGCCATGTCCTTGTAGACCTTGGCGCAGCGGATGTCTTCACCACTACGGACGACGTACACGGCCGCCTCCTTACCGCTTTTAAGCGGCCGGAGCACGTCATTAATGATGCCGTCGTCGATCAGCGGCTGCAGGGCTGGAGGGGTCTTCAAGGTATTTCGGGGTCAGTGGCATGGCGAAATCGGCCATTAACCCTCAATTTTCACACTTTCCTGGGCGGAGCGCCAATGCTGCCCGGGTCGGGGCCGGGCAAGGGGTTTAGCGACGTTCTCCGTTGTCCCACAGCAACTTGGCATGGGCCTGCGCCAGGCTTTCAGTGCCCGTCTGCATCATCGCTGCGACCGCTTCGAGCGATAGCGACAGGTGTTTGCATTCGATGCCTTCGGCCTCGTGGATCAGGTCGGCCAGCGTGACGGTGAGTCCGCGCGCATATTGAAGCCAGACCGTGGCCTCGTTGAGCAGCGCGTGTACCGACGGCTCGTTGCCCGCGCTTCTGTCGGCACAATCGCCCTGACGAAGCACATTCGATTCGTTCATTGCATCCTCCGAGATGCCACCGCCACACGATCTAACGTGGCACAACAGTCAACACCGACCTGCCATGCCACGGACCATAGGATCGCGGGTTCACCGGCTGCCTGTGTCCAGGCGCCGGGCGGCTTGATTGACGAAGTGGATGCGGCGATGACCATCCATGAGGTGCACCAGGCATGACGCCTGCCTCATTCGATCAAGAATTTCCTCAAGAACGGAGGTCGCCGCGGTTCTTCAACCGTGCCTGCGGCTTATGCAGGCGGCCCGTGGACCAGTGAGGTGTCGCCGGGGGGATTCGGCGGGCGGACGACTGCCGTATGATCAGGGGTAGCCATAATCAACTTCCATAGAGCTGGTTGTGGTTAGCGAGGTAGGTGTGTTCAAGCACACCTGCCTCGCGACTCTCACCGCCATGAGCGGTGGCTGCCTCGGTAGTTCGTGACCGGCGAGGCAACGACTCGCACCCTATCAAAAGCCTCTCGTGTTGTCTTTACGACAATTCGGATTTTCCGTGGCCAATCAGCTACTGGCGACGCATCACCGAGTTTGAGAGCAAGCCGCGCTTGTCGAGCTGGATAAACACTTGCAGCGCGCCATGTTCAAATTGAACGTCGTAGATATCCCAGCCGTAGTCGGCGACACCTTCAAACTTGTAGGACTGAACCGAGCCAAGGAGAGCGAAGTTCTTTTCGATCGCGTCGTGCTGGCGGGCAAGATTCTGTCCCACCAGCGGGGTCATGCCTTCCCCGGTTTCCGAATTTCCCAGTAGCCGCTGAAGCGCCTTTTCACTGTCAGGAAAGGGCTTTTGCTCCTTAACCCTGGCCGCCAATGCGTCACGGATCTGCTCCGCGGTGGCGCGATCGACCCGGGGCGCTTCGATAGCCACGACACCGTGCTCGCGCACAGTCACAGACGTGATCTGATTGCCGGCGCCCTTATTGAACTGAAGTGTGACGTCGATCGTCGGCACCAGGAACTCGTTTTCACTGGTGGCTGAGACGTCAATAGTGCCTTGTGCCAGAAACTGACCAATGGGCGTTGCGGTCAGCCCATTACCTTTACGCTCTATGGTGAGCAACGAATAGTCGCTGAGCGCGTAATAGCCCGCGTAGGCGTCGAGGCGTTCCGGGCTTATGGATACTGCGCCGCTAGCGGATTTGTCGGCGGCTGCAGGGGGCGTCACCTGGGCAGCGAAGACCGCCATGCCGAAGGCAATACTGATCATTGCGAAGGCAGATGCACGCGCCCATTTTTGCGGTTTCGATAGCATGATCTTTATCCTTTGTTCGAGGAATGACTTTGATTCCGACATCGCCGTCACCGATCCGATGAACTCGGACTGGTTCTGCCCTACCTGGATCAGGGTTTCGCAGTAGTCACCCAGATCGCCACCATCGCCCAGCACGCGGGCATCACAATCGACTTCGATCGCGCATCGAAGTCGGTGAAACTGCCACCACAAAATGGGATTCCACGGCATCGATACCAGGAGTGCCATGGCTACGGCGACAAGCAACGGGTCGCGTGCCTTCAAGTGCGACTGTTCATGGGCCATGACATATCGCTGTTGCTCAGGTGATTCGTTCATCACCCAGGCTGGCACAACGATTCGCGAGCGGATCAAGCCGACAACCGCTGGCCCTACGCTCTCGGAAACGAGCACAGGCATACCACGCAAGGTGCCTGCGACCCAGCTGCGTTTACGGCGATGGAGCACGGCCGTGCTAATGCCTAAAAACAACAGAAGGGTCAGCGAACTGGCAAACCAGATGTCCTTAAGGATTAGATCGATCCGAGCTGACGACATATACGACCCTGTGCCGCTCCAATCGATAACTATCGATGCAAGGGGGATCGATGTCATGTTTCGCAGATTCAAGGGCTCAGCCGTCGCAGCAGCCACCGTGGGCGCCATGCGCTCGAAGAGTTCGGGTCGTGGGATGGAAAGGGTTGCGATAGCCATGGGAAGAACCAGGGATCCCGCGATGGCAACGATCCAGGGCCAGCGCGTGGAGATCCGCCGGTGTCTGGCGGCCTGCTCGGCGATCAGCGCTGCGGCACTCAGTGCTAATGCGACCAGAGCGGCGTAGATCATCCAGGCAAGCATCACGGTTTCTCCTTGTCCGTCCGCTCCGACAGCAGCTTGCGCATGCGGGCTATCTGTTCCGGACTGAGCTTCTGGTCAGACACCAGATGCGAGAACAGCAGTTCCGTAGAACCCTTGAACAGCTTGTCCGTCAGGTGCTGTAGCGCGTTCTTGCGCGCGGCCTGCTGCTTTACGCTGGCAAAGTAACGGTGCCCGCGCCCTTCCTCTTCGTAGCCGACATAGCCTTTCGCTTGCAGCGTGCGCAGCACCGTTAACACCGTGGTGTACGCGAGCTTGTCACTCAAACGCTCACGAACGTCCGTCACCAGGGAGGGGCCGTTGTCCCACAGCACCTGCATGACATCCGCTTCGCGGTCGGTGAGAGAGATCTTCATAGGCGTTCCCGTGCAGCCATCTACTAGAGGTGTAGTAGATATAGGCTCGCACGGCGCACCTGTCAACTATAACTATAGTAAATGCACCACGGGTCCGTTCTGGCCCTATACGACGCTAGTCTCGGTGCGATTTGATACTTTTGAGCATGCTATCGAGTGAATCCGCAATTCATAGTCTCGAACTCCTTTCGTAAAGTGGGTCCGTCGCAAAGATCAGCCCGAGCGGACCTGACTCCGCCTTCGTGGATCGATTCGTCCCATGCGACCTCCATCCACTGACTCCACGAAGGAAGCATCATGAACGCGTTACTCCAGCTCATCGCCAAATCAGGCCTCCTGAAGAAAGACCTCGATTACCACCTACTACGTGCGGCCATGGTCGTCATCTTCGCGTGGTTCGGCTACGACAAGTGGTTCGAATCCGAGATTACGGCGCTCGCCCCGCTGATCGCGCACGGGCCGTTGATCTCGTGGACGATCCCGGTATTGGGCATCCACGGCACCGCCCTTCTGCTCGGCACGTCCGAATGGACCTTTGGCTCGTTGTTGTTCCTGGGCTTCTGGAACAAGAAGCTCGGCGTGCTAGGTGCCCTTGGCTCGATCGCCACGTTCATCTCGACGCTTACCATCCTCCCGTTCGTACCCGATGGCTGGGATGCGGGTGCCGGTGGGTTCCCGGCGATGGCGATGAACGCAGCCTTTCTTTTGAAGGATCTCGTTCTGCTGGTGGTTTCAATCTACCTGCTCAGGGAAGATGTGATTCGTGCGATGAATCAGCCACGCGAGATCTGAAGCGCGCAGGGCGGCGTTGGATTCACACCATGCGGGAGGAATCAGACCCTCCCGCGTTAAGACGAATCGCAGGTCTCTATCTGACCGACACAGCGGCCGACGTGGTGCCGACCTCTGATTTCCACTCGAGGTGGTCACCAACAAATGCCCAGGCGCCTGTACCGAGCGTGACAATTGCCCCGGCGAGGATGAGCATGCCCCAGACCCTGTGCTTCCAGCCGACGAGATCTTTGATGTCCCTTCTCAACTCTTCGAAGGGATTCAAGAAGGGTGCCACCTCGCGACTGAGCGTATCAATCTTCGTGTTGAGGTACTTGAAGGAATCATCGAGCCGTGATTCGACGCGCACTATGGAGCCTTCGAGTCGTGATTCGACGCCGTTGATGGATCCTGCGAGCCGAGTTTCGACGCCCTTGATGGACCCTTCGAGGTGTGATTTGAGGTCTTTTATCGACTCTTCGAGCTGTGATTTGCCGTCTTTGATGGATGCTTCGAGCCGGGATTCCATTCCGTTGGCGGACGCTTCCATCCGAGCCGAGATCTGCAAGACGGCGTCAAACTTCCCCTCAATTGACTTCATCGACTCATGGAAGCGCCCCTCGAGGCTCTTCAGGTCTTCTGCGCAGCGATCTACTTTCTGATCTACGCAAGAGAGCTTCGAAGTGATGTCTGTCAGCATCTCGATGCTGATCTGCGCTTGCGTCTGCGAAACGTAAGTGCGGGAAGGCTGGGCGGCGAGGTCCAGACAGGGATGGCTCGTTTCTTCGGTGCTCATGCGTCGCCCCAGTGCTTGGTGATCTACGGCCAGATGACGAACGAGTCTGTGCTGGGATACCCATACGTTCAATCACCTCTTCGCGGCTACCGACGTAGCGAACCCAGCAGGAGTTGAACTTTCAAGCACTTATCATCGGCGCATTCAGCGATACGCGTGCATCCCTGTGTACAGACGGCGCTTCCGTTGGCCATGGTCTCTACAGAAAATTCTGGAATATCCATGTCTCAGATCGAGCGTGGCGTGCTGCGACCCACCCGATGCGGCAGCACGGTCACTGCCTGTTCCGCCCGATGAGGCTCTCGATCTCATTGACGACAACATCCGGCCGGTCGTACTGGAGGTAGTGACTGCTTCCCTTCGCAACCACCCGGCGGCTTTGCGTCGAAAGTCGAAGATAAGCTACCTGCTCCTCATCATGTGCAGCGGAATAGGCAGCCCAGTCGGCCGCACTGACGCGCTTCTGCAGGAAGGCCGGCATGGGCCGCGTCGTGTCCTGCGAAAGCACCAGGATCGGCAAGCTACCGAACGGGCCAGTTTTCGCGCCCTCAGCCCGAGAGGTCCCGAGCGCGTTGTCTTCGCGCACGTATTCATCCAGGACCGGGTAGTAGCACGTGCTGGCTTTGATCCAACCCGCGTAAGCCTCCAGCCCTGACGGCACTTCGTCGCACTGGCTGGCCGCCCGGGCAACGCCCAGCGCGACCATGGTCTTCACCGCGGCGAACTGCAGCCAGGAGTGCTGGTCCAGCGCCCGGCTAAAAGCTGGTTTCGGCAAGGGAGTGGGCGAGTAGGCGTCAACCAGGACAAGCCCGGCTACGGCAGCGGGGTAGTACGCAGCGTACACCCGTGCATACAAGCCTCCGCCTGAGTGGCCGACCAACACGACCGGCTCATCGATGCCTGCAACAGCGAGCAATGCGTGCAACTGCCGGGCGATGTGCGCCGCGTCACGTTCGCCAGGCTGCGGCGCACTCCAACCAAAGCCCGCGCGATCATAGGAGCAGGTGCGCGTTCCTTTCGACAATGCCGGCTGCACCTTGCCCCAGACGGTGAAGTCCTCTCCATGGCCGGATTCCAGGATCACGGTCGGCGAGCCGGTGCCCGTGCAGTACAAGTGCATCGGATAGCCGGCCACCTCGTAGATGTGCCCGGGTGGCGGGTTATTCGCCCTATCGCGGCGTACCGCGAGGTAATTCCAAAGCGCACCAACAGAACCCAGGCCCACGACAATAATGCAGAAGCCGAAGGCAATAGCCCTGACGATCCTCCATCCGCGGCGGCGTGGCTTCGTGCCCTGCTTCCCATGTCGCATCTGACGTGCTCCCGGCGACCACCGATGGCCGCACATATCCACCGTACTTTAGTGCCCATCTTGAGGATCGAGCGTGGCATGCTGTGAAACGTTTGAACCCTGCGCTGACCCGGGTTCGCAGACCACACGAAGGAGACATTCGGTGGCACATCGCCGATTCAAACAGGTGGACGTATTCGGCGGTTCGCCGTTCAAAGGCAACCCCGTTGCAGTGGTTCTCGATGCCGCCGGCCTGTCAGACGACGACCTCGCCGCCATGGCGCGCTGGACGAACCTGAGCGAGACGACCTTCGTACTGCCGCCACTGGATCCGCGGGCTGACTATCGGGTGCGCATCTTCACGACGTTGCACGAAATGCCGTTCGCGGGTCATCCAACGCTTGGGACATGCCATGCCTGGCTCGAAGCCGACGGAAAACCCAAAGGTGACGACATCATCCAGGAGTGTGGCGTAGGCCTCGTACGCATTCGCCGCGACGCAGGTTTGCTCGCCTTCGTCGCACCGCCGCTTGTGCGCTCCGGCCCCGCGCCGGTCGACCAGGTAGAAGCGATCCGACTGGCGTTAGGCATCGCATCGGCCGATCTTCTCGATGTGCAATGGGTCGACAATGGTGCTGGATGGCTAGCCCTAAGACTTTCTAGCCGCGATGCCGTCCTCCGGGTAACACCAGACTACGCACAACTCGGGAAGGTCCCCGTGGGCATCTTCGCGGGGCATGATGCCGAGTTTGAAGTGCGGGCCTTCATAGCAGGCGACGCCATGCCGGAGGATCCTGTCACCGGCAGCCTCGCCGCTGGCATCGCGACCTGGCTTGCCAAAGAAGACCTCGCTCCCGATGCCTACATCATTCACCAAGGCCGGATACTGGGGCGCGACGGGAGGATTCATGTATGCCGTGACAGCGATGGCCTGTGGATTGGCGGCCACGCGATCACGCTCATCGATGGGATGCTTCGCCCAAGCGGTGCTTGATGGGATGAGTAAGGCATCGAAAGGCGGCAGCCGTAGTGCCGTTCTCGCGACGTGAACCTCTAGCTTGTGACCATCGGGGTCCAGAAAGTAAATAGAATTCCCCTCGCTCTGATTGTCCTTCCGGTTCAGGTCGCCGTTCTAGGGGCAGGACGCGGCGCGCATAGTCCCACAGTGACCGCTTAACACCCCCTAAGCGCCGCTCATCACAGGAACAGACCGCCCGCCCCCCTTCTGACGACAGATCGGACGCCATCGATTACCGTAATGTCGACCAGGCCATGGGGTCGGGAAGGTAGACAGCCAACTAACGACACTGTCCCGCCTGCGGGGTGGCTCGCATACTTGGCCCGTTGCGCGGAGGGGCGCCCGTGATCGATCCCATGGCCTGGCCAAACTGGAAGAAGAACCTCACCGCACTGGCCTTTTGGACCGTGCTCGGCCTTTCCTATGCCGCCAGCGCCGTGATCTCTGCGCGAGCCGAAGGGCACCCGGCGGGCTGGACCCGCTCGCTGGTCTGGACGTTCGGTGACTTTTACTTCTGGATGGTGCTGACGCCGCTGGTCGGCTGGCTCGGCCGGGTCGGTGGTAGCGGATCGTGGCGCCGCTTCCTGGCCGTGCATCTTCCCGCTGGCTTGCTGCTTGCCGCCACGCAGATGCTGGTCACAGTATCGCTGTACTGGTGGGTCATCGGTCCGCCGACTGCCATGCCTTCGATGACTTACACCGATTTCCTGCGGACGAGCGTGGTCTACGAGACGCATCTTGGCCTGGTCACCTACTGGGTCTTCCTGGGCACGTTGCGCGCGATCGATTCGCAACGGCGCCTGCGCGACGAACGCCTGCGCAACTCCCTGCTCGAAACGCAGCTCGTGCAGTCACAGCTGCAAACACTGCGCGTGCAGCTGCAACCGCACTTCCTGTTCAACACGCTGAATGCGATCTCCGCGCTGGCGTTGGCCGATCCGATGCAAGCCCGTCTGATGATTTCGCGGCTGAGCGACTTCCTGCGGCTTACGCTCGAGGAACGTCATGCCCAGCAGGTGCCGCTGTCGCGCGAACTCGAATTTCTCGAATGCTATCTCGGCATCCAGCAGGTGCGCTTCCAGGACCGGCTGGTGACGCAGATGGACGTGGCCGGTGACAGCATGCGCGCGCTCGTGCCCAACATGATCCTCCAGCCGCTTGTCGAGAATGCCTTGCGACACGGCCTGCTCGACAAGCCGGAGCGCGGCACCTTGCTTATCGTGACGCGCCGCGATGGCGATCACCTGCATGTACAGATCGAAGATGACGGCCTCGGCCTCCCGCCCGGTGGCGCGAGGGATGGCATTGGTCTCGGCAACACGCGAACACGGCTGGATATGCTGTTCGGCGAACAGGCGACGCTGGAGCTTTCGCGTCGTGCGGACGGCGGCACCCGGGTCGAGATGCGCTTTCCCTATCGCGAGGAGGCCGCATGATCACGCAGGCGATTCGTGCGCTGATCATCGACGACGAAGTCCTGGCCCGCCTCGCGATTCGCCAGGCCCTGACCGTACACACCGACATCAGCGTGGTGGGCGAATGCGGTAACGCGGCCGAGGCAAAGCAGGCCATCGCAGCGCTGGAGCCGGACCTGCTGTTCCTCGACATTCGCATGCCGGGCATGGATGGTTTCCGCCTCCTGCACGGGATGCAACGCACAACCTCGCCGATGGTCGTCTTCGCTACCGCCTACGGCCAGCATGCCTTGCGCGCGTTCGATGCCAATGCGGTCGACTACCTACTGAAACCTATCGACCAGGCCCGGTTCGACCAGGCGATGACCCGCGTGCGCCAGCAGTGGAAGGGTTTGAACACGTCGGTGCCGGCCGTGCATCCTGCGTACCTCCAGCGCATCAGCGTCGCATGCGGTGAGCATGTACGCGTCATCGCCACCGCGGATATCGACTGGATCCGGGCGGATGGCAACTACGTGCACATCCATGCCGCCGGCACCTCGCACCTGCATCGGGAGGCGCTGACCGGCTTGCTCGCCAGCCTGGATCCCGCACGGTTCCTGCGCATCCATCGCGGCACCGCGGTCAATGTCGATCGTATTGCGGAAGTCCACCCGCTCTTCCAGGGCGGCGCCGAAGTCGTCCTGCGTGACGGCACGCGCCTCGGCCTGAGTCGTCGGTTTCGCGCCAGCGCGCGTCATGCCCTCGGCATGAGCTGACCGCTCACCTCACGCTACGCGCCGCTCGTCACAGCGGCGGCACCCTTGATCCCATTTCGCATGCGTGAGGTATCGAGCGCGGGCATCGTCGATCGGGCATAAGCACCCCGACACGGACCTCATCCATGCATACGAACGTTTTGCTATTCACCGCCGCCACGGCGCTGGCGCTGCTCATCCCCGTCGCGATGGCCGGCGAGATCCTTGGCCCCGGCGTAATCTCCACGGGCCTGCAGGAAACCTCGGCAGCATTCAGCCCGGACGGCAACACCGTTTACTTCATGCGTTCGGATTTCGCCGAGAAGGACGACACCATCCTGGTGTCGCATCTCAGCGGCAAGCAGTGGTCGGTGCCGGAGGTCGCCTCGTTCTCGGGGCAATGGCATGACTCCGAACCGGCGATGTCACCTGACGGGAAGCGCCTGTATTTCGTGTCCAATCGTCCCGTAGTGCCAGGTGGCGAACCGCTGACCGTGGAAATGGCAGGCCAGCATTACCCCGGCACGAACCTCTGGTATGTCGAGCAACAGGCGAAGGGCACATGGGGCGAGCCCGTGCATGTCGAAGGTGCGTTCAATGACGGATCGCAGGTCTACAACCCGTCGATCGCCTCGAACGGCAATATTTACTTCTCGGCGCATCGTCCGGATTCGGGCACGTTCTACCAGATCTACGTCGCCCGCCGTACGGCCTCGGGCTATGCCGCGCCGGAGCGGCTTGATCTGGGCGATATCACGCAGAACCGCATGGATCCCGGTGTCGACCCGGAGGAGCGCTACCTCGTGTTCGCCGGGAGCGGTCCGGATTCGCTGGGCAGCGCGGATATCTACATCAGCTTCCGCGGCGCCGATGGCCACTGGGGTAAACCCGAACACCTCACCGGCGACGTCAACAGTGCGTCGCTGGAGAACGCCCCGGCACCGGGCCGCGTCTTTGGTGAGCTGTATCTCTCCAGCAGCCGGGCAGATGCACCGCATTACCCGAAGGATCGCGACAACCTGGTGTCGCTTCAGCACCGCCTGGCGTCCGCGGCGAATGGCTCACGCAACATCTGGCGTGTCGATATCTCCCGCACCCTGAAGGAGCACGGCATCGACCACTGAACCGCGCGTTGCGCCGTCGGCAGCGAAGACATGCAGCGAGTTGCTACAAACTCAGCAGCGAGCGTACTAATATGGCGAATCGTCTTGTACATGCTATTTCGTCTAATCGGGGCGCTGCATGCCTGAAGTTATGGATTGGCTCAGCCGGCTGCTCGATATGACCGCCGTGCGCGGGCGGCTCGATCTGCGCTGCCTGTACGGTGCGCCATGGCGCATCGACCAGGCGCGTGCGCTGACGGGCGAGATTCCGTATCACGTCGTGCTCGCGGGCACCGCCGTGCTCGATGATCCCAAAGGCGGGCCGCCGCTGCGCCTGCACGCCGGCGACATCCTCCTGCTTGCCGAGGGCGAAGCGCACGTGTTGCATGACGGGGGCGGCGCGCCGCCGGAGCCGGCACACGAGCGCGAAGCGGCGAACGTGACCTTCAGCGAAAACGGCGGTACCGGCGAACGCCTCGATGCGCTGTGCGGACATTTCATGGTCACGGCCGCCCATGAGCGCATGTTGCGCGGCTACCTGCCTAGACGCCTGGTCGTGCGCGGCTCGGGAAACGCGGGAGAACGTACGAACGCGGACACCGCGGCGCAGGTGACCGGCCTGGTCGCGCTGTTGCGGATGGAATCGGAGACCGAGCGCCTCGGTGGCCGCGCCATGCTCAATGCGCTTTCGACCGCGCTGTTCGCCCTGACCCTGCGCCTGGCAAGCGAGTCGCTTGAATCACCTTCTGGCTTGCTGGCGCTAGCCGGTTATCCACGCCTGGCGCCCGCACTCGAGGCTATGTTTCGCGACCCGGCACATCCCTGGACGCTGCCTTCGCTGGCGAGCCTCTGCAATATGTCGCGAGCCACATTCGCGCGCCTGTTCCAGGAAAAGCTGGGGCACTCGGCCAGTGATCTGCTCACGGACGTCCGCATGACGCTGGCGGCCAACGAGCTGAAGAAGCCTTCCGTGTCGACGATGGCCGTCGCGGAAACCGTCGGCTACCAATCGGAGGCGGCGTTCCAGCGCGCTTTCAAGCTGCACATGGGCGTGACGCCGGCGCAGTGGCGTCGCCAGGCCCAGGCCTCGATCGCAGTTCATGCTTGAAACTCACGAAGACGCTGCGGGGGCAGCGTCTTCCATGGAACATCTTCGATGCGAAGGGAGCCGATCAGTTGACCGCGGGGAAATCGACCGCGGTGTCATTGATGCGGTTAAAGACGTTGGTGAAGGCGGTCACCGCGATCGCAAGGCTGATGTCGACCAGTTGTTCATCGGTGTAACCCACACGCCGGATGGCCTGCACCTCGTCATCGCTGAGCGTGCCAACCGTCGTCGTCAGGAGGTGCACGAAGCGAACCAGGGCATCGCGCTTGGCGTCACCCGTCGCTTCGACGGCGCGAATGTGCTTCAGCGAATCCGGCTTCAAACCGCTCATCTTGCCCAGCAAGCTGTGCGCGGCGACGCAGTAGTCACAGCCGACGGCGCCACTGACGACCAGCTTGATAGTTTCCTGATCCTGCCTGCTCAGGCTACCGGCGGCCAGCACGCCGTCCGCCTCCAGGATCACCTTCAGCGCGGCGGGACCGTGGGCGCCGATCGCGGCGAATGTGTTGGGGACACTACCGATGGTCTTCTTGATCTGGGCATAAATCTCTGCGGTGGCACCGGTAGCGGATTCGATCGGCGGCGTGATGAGACGTGACATGGCGTGGATCCTTGCTCGGTTGGGGTGAGACGTAATTTACGAGCCAGGATAGAGATGATGAATGCTCCAATGGACGTATTTCATGCCAGATCGACTCAACAAGAACCACCGTCCCGCTCGCCACATAGTCAGCGCCGCACGCCGCGGCCACGGATACACTCGCCCACGATGAGCCCACCACCCACACCCTCCGCCCCGGATACCTCAGCCAACATCGGTGCGATCTTCCCCCCACGGACCCTCGCCGCACTATGGGTCGCCTTCTGGTTACTCATGATCTGCGTCTCTGCCCAGGATGCCCTGCGCAACCCGCGCATCCAGTGGTGGGAGCCCGTGCTGTGGGAGGGAAGCTCGGCGTTGGTCGCCAGCGGCTGGATGTGGCTTGCCGTCAGGGTGTGCGGCCGTTACGCGCCTTATCTGGACCGGCCGCTGGTCTGGTTCGGTAAGTACCTGCGCTGGCTACCGCTCGTGGCCATCACCTTCGTGGTCGCGGTATACGCGATACGGGATGGGGTTTACGCCGCGCAAGGCCTGACCTACGAGCATCCCAGCTGGGCGTTCGCGATGGTCTACGAGAGCATCAAGCTGTCGCTATTCGCTGGTCTCTGGCTTGGCATCCTGTTCGGCATCGATTCGTACGCGCAATGGCAACACCAGCGGCATCGCCTGCTGGCGACGCAACGTGCGCTGGCGGAAGCACAGCTCGCGCAACTCCAGGGCCAGCTTCGGCCGCACTTCCTGTTTAACGCGCTCAATACCGTCTCAGCGCTGATGCAAACCGATGTCGCCCGCGCGGATCACATGGTCGCGGCGCTGGGCGACCTGCTGCGTATCAGCCTCCGGAACCCTGGTAACGAGATGACGCCGCTAGGCGAAGAGATCCACGCGTTGTCGCTATACGCCGAGGTCATGCGCGAGCGCTTCCGCAATCGCGTCACGCTCGACTGGCAGATCGACCCGGCGCTCGCCGCAACGCCGGTTCCTTCGTTGCTTCTACAACCCCTGCTCGAAAACGTGTTCAAGCATGGCGTCGAGCGAACCGTCGCTCCCGTCCGTGTACGCATCAGCACCCGAGTCAACGCCGGATCGCTCGAAGTCACGGTAAGCAATTCGGGTTCCACGCTGGCAGAGGGGCATGGCGACGGCGTCGGGCTGCGCAACTGCCGTGATCGGCTGCGGATCATCTACGGTGATGCGGCGTCATTGACGGTCCGCAACGCGGGCGAAGGCGTCGAGTCACACGTCTCGCTGCCGTTGGCGAGGGCCCTGCCGTGATCCGCGTCGTGATTGCCGATGACGAGGCCCCCGCCCGCGAGAAACTCGCGCGCTGGCTGGCAGACCAGGCAGACATGGTCGTCGTCAGCGCGGCAGAGGACGGACTATCCGCAGCGCAATGCATCGAACAGCTCCGCCCTGACGTGGTCTTCCTTGATGTACAGATGCCGATGCTCTCGGGTCTCGAGGTCGCAGCGCAACTTGAACCTGCGGGTGCGCCATGGATCGTGTTCGTCACTGCGTTCGACGAGCATGCAGTAAAGGCTTTCGAGCTCAACGCGGTGGATTACCTGCTCAAGCCGTACGACCACGAACGGTTCATCCGCACCATCGAGCGGGTCAGGGAGCGAGTGAAGGCTCGCGCATCGGGTGCCGCCGCGGTCGCTGCAGGGCGATCGCCAGGCATCCCGTGCGATCGCCTCCTGGTCCCGGACGGCGAGCAGCTGGTGTTGATCGAGGCCGCCCGTATCGACTGGCTCGAAGCCGACGATAACTATGTTCACGTGCACGTCGGCAACCGCAGGTATCTCGTGAGACGCACCTTGCAGGATCTCGTGTCCCAGCTCGGCGAGGCTCGCTTCGCCCGCATCCATCGATCGACGGCGGTGAACATCCAGGCCATCGGATCGCTGTCGCCGCTGTTTAAGGGCGACTACGAGATCCTTCTCCGCACGGGCCGTGTCCTGCGGCTCAGCCGACGCTACCGCGATGAATGCTTTGATCGTATGGGGCGGTAACGTCCGCGTCGCCACGCGGATGTCTCCGCTTACCCCATAAACGGTGCGAGCCGGCTCACGTCCAGGCAATTTCACTCTCACGATCGAGAGAGGACCTTCCCGGCCATGCTTGCCAATCACGCTTCGCAAGAACGTTACGACTTCCTGGACTGGCTCCGCGTCATAGCCATCTTCGTGCTGTTCTTCTTCCACACCGGCATGATCTTCGTCGGCTGGGGCTGGCACGTCGTCAACAGTGAAACTATCCCTGCGCTGGCGTGGCCCATGGACATCGCGCATCGCCTGCGCATGCCGTTGTTGTTCGTCATCGCGGGTGCCGGCATGTGGTTCGCGCTGCAGCGGCGAAGTGCGGGGCGATTCCTGCGCGAGCGCACAACCAAGCTATTGTTGCCGCTGGTGATTGGCATGTTCCTGATCGTGCCACCGCAGATCTACTTCGAGCGGCTGCTGCATGGGCAATGGAGCGGGAACTACCTGGGATTCTATGTAGCACGAGTGCTTCAGTTCCGCCCCTACCCAGCCGGTGATTTCAGCTGGCACCACCTGTGGTTCATTGCTTACCTCTACGTGTATGTACTCGCGCTGCTTCCCGCCATGCTCTGGTGGAAGCGGATTGAGCGGCGCATCGTGCCGGGTATGTGGCTCTTCCTTCTTGGGATCCCGCTAGGCATCAACGAAGCCCTGCTCAAATCACTGTATCCAGAGTCACATACCCTCGTCAGCGACTGGTACACCTTCAATCACTACCTGCTCCTGACGGTGCACGGCTATCTCATGGCCTCGGTGCCGGGTATCTGGAAATGGATATCCGACGTTCGCCGGTGGTCGCTAGCGTCAGGTTTGGTCGTGGTCGTAGCGCTGATGGGTGCGTTGATCACCGGCGTGATTGCCCATGATTCGATCGCCGACCATGTAGGTAGCAACATCTTCACCTGGCTATGGATGATGATTTTCCTGGGCTATGGCTACCGTTACCTATCGTTCGCCAATCCGTTGCTGGTCTGGGCGCGCGATGCCAGCTATCCGGTTTATATCCTTCACCAAACAGTGATCGTCACGATCGGGTATTACGTGATCCAGTACACATGGACGCCGTGGGTCAAGTATGCGGTCGTGCTACTTCTCAGCATGGGCGCGTGTTTTGCTTTATACGAGGGCGTCATACGGCGAGTACCCGTATTCCGCTTCGCTTTCGGAATGAAAGCCAAAGCCAGCCGCGTCGCACGGTTCGCGAGACGCACAAGCGTGTGAACGCTGAGGGAAGCATTCAGGCTCGCGGCATTCGGTTCATTTTCCGGCAAGGAATCGGGAGGCATGCTCAAACGGGCCAACCCTGGCCTAGTGCCCCGTACGGAGATAAACCCCATGCGCCAATCTGCCCTGCTGCTTGCGGCTGCCCTCGGCCTTGTCGTCGCCTCGCATGCCGCCGCGTCCGATCGCCCCGATCCGGGCAAGCTGACCACCAAGTGCCTGGATTCCGCGGCGAAGAAATTTGACGTGAAGAACGATTACATCCAGCTCCAGCCGATCCAGGCTGCCGATTCCGGCTACTCGATCGCCGGCATCGCCGATGCGGGCATGGATGGCAAGAAGAACTTCACCTGCCAGTTCGACAAGAAGGGCAAGCTCGCGAACCTCGTTCCCGAAGCGAAGTAAGTCTCATCGGTGGTCGCGCGCAGGGCGCGGCCACCGATCAATAAACCTCAGTCGGTGATCCCCAAGTCGATCTGGCTAATGGAAGCGGTAAATCGTTCGCTTGTAGGCGTTCGACTATGCTTCGCGTATATCGAATCGGTTGATCTTGCCACCGGCCAGATGAAAAACATGGATCACCGTCTTGTCCTTAAGGCCGTGATCCTGACCTTCGAGAGGCTGGCCACTGAGATCGCGGATCGTTTGTACGACTTCGACGGCCACTTCACTGTCCTCTAGTTTGAACCCGACGGGCTCGACGTGGGGGCTCACCAGGGACCACTGACGCGTCCAGTACTCGCGTACGGCTTCGCGGCCGTGGACGTGGCCGCCATCCATGCCGTTGGCCCAGGCGACATCGTCGGCTAGCACGGCGAGTACGCCGTCGATATTTCGGGCGTTAAAGTCGATGTACATGCGTTCGATCATCGGGATGTCGTTGCTTGACATGGTGTGTCCTCGGCGGGGGTGGCATCAGGGATTGACTGGGTACTCCACAGCCTTGCCCGATGCCTCGTGTTGATATATATGTACATATATATCTCCTCGTCAAGCGGTGCTTTGAATGAATGAAGATGTGCTTTCGACCCCCGGGCACCTCATCAGCCTTGCGGCGCGCGGCTTTGCGCGGCTGAGCGAGGCACGGTTGAAGCCCCTCGGTTTCGGCGTGGGTCACGTGCCTATTCTTGTAGCGCTACAGAACGGCAAGGCGAACACGCAACGCGACCTGGCCCGCTTCGCCAAGGTGGAGCAGCCACCGATGGCGCAGATGTTGGTGCGCATGGAACGGGATGGCCTGATCGAGCGAAGGCCCGATCCGGCGGATGGCCGTAGCAGCCTTGTCACGCTGACCAGGATGGCGAAGCAACGCTTGCCCAAAGCGACGACGACCCTGTTCGCAGGTAATCGCGAAGCACTGGACGGCTTCTCGGATGCGGAAGCCGCCCAGTTCATCGACATGTTGAAGCGCGTGATCGCGAACCTCGATCAGATGACCGGCACGGAACCCTGACGGCGTTTTCGTCTCTGTTCCATCCAGTCATACAGCACAGGCAACAACACCAGGGTCAGCAGGGTCGACGTGATCAAACCGCCTACCACTACGGTGGCGAGGGGTCGTTGGGTTTCCGCGCCTACGCCAATGGATAACAGCATCGGCACGAGCCCGAGGATCGCCACGCTTGCCGTCATCAGCACCGGGCGAAGGCGTAGCGCGGTACCACGGACCACCGCCTCGCGGACACCCAATCCCGCCTGTTGCTGTTCATTGAGGAAACTGACGAGCACGATGCCGTTGAGCATCGCCACGCCAAATACCGCGATAAAGCCGATGGCTGAAGGTACCGACAGGTACTGGCCGGTGATGAACAACCCGACGATACCGCCGATGGTGGCAAACGGCACGTTGGCGAGGATCAACGCCGCGTAGCGCACCGAATTGAATGCCGTATACAGCAGGACGAATATGAAGAAGATCGTGGCGGGAACGATGATCGCCAGGCGCTTCAACGCACGTTGCTGGTTCGCGAACGCACCGCCCCATTCGGTGTAGTAGCCGGTGGGCATCTTCACCGCCTTTGCGATGGCGGCATTGGCATCCTGCACGAAGCCATCGATATCACGGCCGCGTACATCCATCTGGATCACTGCGTAACGCTGCAACTGTTCGCGGCGGATGAAGGAGTACCCTTCGCCGGTGCTCACCTTCGCGACCTGGGACAACTGGACCAGGGCGCCCGAGGGCGTACTGACCGGAATGCGCTCGACATCCTGGACCGACGCCTTGTTGGCATCATTCAACCGGACTGTCATGTCGAAACGCTTCACTCCATCCAGCAGGGTACTGACGGGCTCCCCACCGATGCCATTGCGCACCACGGTGAGGATGTCTTCGGCGTTCAGTCCGTAACGCGCCAATGCGTCCCGATCCACCTCGATGCGGATCTGTGGCTTGCCAATATTCGCTTCCAGGGCAAGGTCCGCCACACCGGGCACGCCAGCCAGCACGTCCTTGACCCGGGCGCTGAGCCGATCGAGTTCACCCAGGTCATCGCCGTAGATCTTCAGCGCCAGCGTGGCCCGAACACCTGAAATCAACTCCTCGATACGCATCTGGATCGGCTGGGTATAGCTGACCACTGCCGTGGGCAGAATCGCACTCAGCTCGCGCTGCATGGCCTCCTGGAGGGTCTCGACCGTTTCGCCATTGCGCCACTGGTCCTTCGGCTTGAGTGGCGTGTAGACCTCCATGTAATTCACGTCGGCGGTTTCGCCCTTCTCGGCACGGCCGATCATGGCGAGGGTGGTATCCACTTCGGGAAACTTCGCCTTGATGCGGTCGGCCACGCGCTTCGAGATGTCGATCGATTCGTCGAGCGAAGCCGATGGAATCGACGTGATGCGCCACATGATGGCACCCTCGCGGAGGTTGGGCATGAACTCCTTGCCGAGGAAGGGGAACAACGCGAGCGCGCCGACCAGCGCGGCG
The DNA here is from genome assembly GCF_036500425.1 of Luteibacter sp. Classification (GTDB taxonomy): domain Bacteria; phylum Pseudomonadota; class Gammaproteobacteria; order Xanthomonadales; family Rhodanobacteraceae; genus Luteibacter. Next base: position 51,484 of record NZ_DASYCB010000015.1, on the reverse strand, counting down.
GCGGCGATACCGATGACCGATTTGCGGTGACCCAGCGCCCAGGCAAGGAGACGGGCGTAGCCGCGTTTCAGGTAGGCAACAAGACGCGTGTCCTTCTCCTCCTTGGGCTTGAGGATCACGGCGGCAAGGACCGGGATCAGTGTCAATGCCAACAGCAGCGAACCGGCCATGGCGAAGCTGATGTTGAAGGCCATCGGCTTGAACATCTTGCCTTCCAACCCCTGCAGACTGAACAGAGGCAGGAAGACCACGATGATGATCAGGATCGCGAAGGCGATGGGGCTGGCCACCTCGCGGGCGGCTTGAAGGACCGCCGCCGTCTTGTCGACCTCCTCACCGTGCGCCTTCTTCTCCGCCATGATGCGGAAGGCGTTCTCGACCATGACCACGGCGCCGTCGACCATCATGCCGATACCGATCGCCAGGCCGGCCAGCGACATCAGGTTCGCGGAAAGTCCCACCTGGTCCATGCAGATGAACGCGATCAGCATGGCCAGCGGCAATGTCACGACCACGACCAGGGCGCTGCGCAGTTCGCCCAGGAAGAGGAACAGCACCAGGGCGACAAGGATCGAGCCTTCGATCAACGCACGCACGGCAGTACCGACCGCGGCGTTGACCAGATCAGTGCGTTCGTACACCGGCTTCACGACGGTTCCTTCGGGAAGGGCCTGCTTCACCGTATCGAGCTTGGCCTTGACCGCATCGACCACGCTTTTCGCGTTCTCACCGATGCGGGCCAGCGCCTGGCCCATCACCACTTCCTTGCCATCGCGGGTGACGGCGCCCGTACGCGGAGCGCCAGCCTCGGCCACGGTCGCGACATCACGGACGTAGATCGGCGTGCCGTCTTCGGACTTCAGGACGATGTTGCCGATGTCCTTACCGTTTTTGACCAGGCCGAGCCCACGGACGAGGTATTGCTCGCGCCCCACATCGATGAAGTTGCCGCCAACCTGCGCGTTGTTGGCCTCGAGCGCCTGGATCACGTCCTTGAAGCCCAGGTTATGCGCGATCAGGCGCATCGGGTCGATGCGGACCTGATACTGCTTCTGCTGGCCGCCCCAGGAAGTGACGTCGTCAACCCCGGGCGCGGTGCGCAGGATCAGGCGCACGGTCCAGTCCTGCAGCGTGCGCAGGTCCATGTCCGATGGCGCGTTCTTCAGTTTCTCATCGGCGCGCTCCACCGTGTACCAGAACACCTGGCCGAGTCCGGACGTATTCGGGCCCATTTCCGGCTTGCCGTAACCGGCGGGCAGACGATCACCGACTTGCTGGAGCCGCTCATTGACGAGCTGCCGCGCGAAGTAAATGTCCATGTCATCGTCGAAGTAAACAGCGACATAGGACAAGCCAAACAGGCTGACCGAGCGGATCTCCTGCACCTTGGGCAGGCCGGCAAGGGCCGATTCCACCGGCGTGGTCAGTAGTTGCTCGACATCCTCGGCGGCAAGCCCCGAGGCCTCGGTATAGATGTTGACCTGCACCGGCGTGACGTCGGGAAAGGCGTCGATCGGTAGCGTGCGTACGGCCTGGTAGCCCAGCGCAGCGATCACGGCGAATACAATGACGACCAGGACCTTGTACTTCAGCGATAAGGCGACAAGACGTTCCAGCATCACTCTTCTCCCAGCTGAGAACGAAGCATGCGTGCCTTGAGCGCGAACGCACCCTTGCTCACATACGGGGTACCGGCCTTGAGGCCTTGCTTCACTTCAGTCCAGCCGTCGCGGGTCTCGCCGACATCCACCGATACCGGCTCGAACTGGCCGGCTTGCTTCCCGCGTACGAAAACCGTGGCCTGGTTCTGCAGAAGCACGATCGCTTCCGCGGGCACGGCCAGCTGCTGCGTCTGTGACGCGATGCCGATACGCGCTTCGACCAGTTCACCGGCGTGCAGGAGGTCGTGCTCGTTCGGTACCTGGATGCGTACGTTGACCGTTCGGGTTTTCTCGTCGGTCTGGTGCGAGCGCTGGATCACGCTACCCTTGAGTTCGCTGCCATGCGCGATCACGGTCACGGCCGCGCCTGGCTGCACCTGTTCCGCCACGGCGGGGGCAAGGCGGGCCTCGACCCATACCGAGGACTCGGCGACGATCGTGAACAACGCCCGGCCCGGCTCGATGCGTTCACCGACCATGAAGTCGTCCGTGGTCACCCGCCCGGCCTGCGGTGCCAGCAATTCGAAACTGCCATCCGCCGCTGATGAGCCGCGCTTCACGAGGCGGTTGATCTGTCCGTCCGAGAGGCCGTAGGCCTTCAGCTTCGCCCTGGCCTGGTCGCGCTGGACCAGTGCTTCGTTATAACGGCGGGCGGAGACTGCTTGTGCCCCGAGCGATGCCACGCGTGACCAGTCCTGGCTCGCTACGATCAACTGGCCCTGGGTTTCCGCCACGTCGACGCTGGAGAGCACGACCAGCGGTTGGTCGGCTTTGACGACATCGCCTAACTTCACCTTGCGGGCCACGACCTGCGAAGCCACTCGCGGTGAGACCAACGCGGTGGAATACGCATCGACCCGCACTTCGCCCGGTGCGCGCACCTGATCGGTCAATGTGCGGACGGCCGCGTTGCTGACGGTGATCCCGGCTTCCTTGATCGCCGCGGCGTCGAGCACCAGTGGGTTGCTGCCTGCGGCTTCGGCGGGCTTTTCCGCCTGATCGGCGAGGGCCACCGGTGCCAGTAGGGCAAGCGTCATCACCCCGGCGGCAGCCATGGCGGTCATACAAAAGGATTTACGAATCATGGCGAGGCTTCCTTGGAGTTGCCGTCCACCCACTCGGTGAGGCGGCCGGCGGCGGCGAGGTAGTCGAACCACGCCTGCCAGGTCTGGCTTTCGAGGGCGATACCGGAGAGGGCGGTGTCCAGGCTCTGCTTGAGCTGGATGAGGTAGTCGGAGGTACTGATCTCGCCGGCCTGCCACAGCTTGTCGAGCAGGGCGGCGCGCTCATCGAAGGCGCCGGCACGACCCTGGCGGAAGCCTTCGCTGGCCGCGCGCATCGCGGCATAGGTCGATTGCGCCTGCTTGATCCGGGCATTGGAACGCAGCTCGGTCGCACGGCGCGAGGCATAAGCCGCGTCGGCGTCCGCGCGCGCCGCGCTGACGTCATAGCGCCCGCTGTTACGTAACGGGATCGGCATGGAGACGCTGACCCCGACGACACGATCGGTACGCGGGCCACTACGTACCTGGCCACCGGTCAGGCTGATGGTCGGGTCCGGCCGGCGGTTGCGATCGGCCACGGTCACCGCGGCATCCGCACGCTCCTGTTCGGCCTGGGCCTGGCGAAGCTCGGGGCGATCGGCGGCGAGCGCAGGAACGATCGTGGCGGCGAGGGGTGGAAGGTCCTGCGGTAAATCGGGCAATGCGCCTTCCACTTCGCCGCCGAGCGCGGCCAGCGCCGCAAGGGCTTCGGCCTGCTGGGCGTCCAGCGATGCCTGCTGGATCTGCGCCTCACCCAGCGCGAGGCCGGCAAGGTCGCGCTCGGTACTGCTGATGTCGCCGACCTTGAGGCGTTGACCAGCGAGCGTATCGAAGCGGCGCATCAGCTCGAGGCGACGTTGGCCCAGCGCGATCTGCTCGCGCGTCAGTGCGACACCGGACCACGCCTTCAACCAGTCGTGCGCGACATCGCGGCGTTCCACGACAAAGGCGGCTTCTTGTGCGCGCACCTCGGCGTCACCTTGTGTCGCGCGCGCCTTGCGCTTGCCGAACACATCGAGCGTGAGGCTGGCACCTGCGGTACGGCGGTCGACGTCGGCGTTCTCACCGTCGAGCTGCAGCGATGGGTTGTACACGGGTTGGGCAGCGGCCCGCGCACGCTCGTGGGCGGCGCGAAGGTTGGCTTCGGCGGCCTGGATCTGCGGGTTCTTTCCCCACAGGTCGCGGATCGCCGCCTGCAAGGCGGGCGGCGGTACGGGCAACGATGACGTCCCGGCCGTGGCGGGCTGGCCCATGGCGGAGACGACGAGCAACACGCACAGGGCGCCCAGCGGCGCTGCACGTAAAACGAACATGGTGGGGTTCTCCTAAGACACAAGCGATCCGCACCGCTGCCGAAGCAGCGATGCGCCATGGCGAGTGCTTAGGCGATCGGCGGCCGCAAGGGCGATGCGGTGGGACGCAAGGAAGGCGCGACCGGTGCGTGGGTCTCGATGCCAGGCAGGAGCACGCTGGCGACGGTATCGAAGGATGTGGCAGGCAGGGTGACGGCGTGGGCGCAGGCGCAGTGGCAACCGCCCGGCTCGCCGAGTATGCAGGATTCATCACCCTGGCTATCGTTCGTAACCGCGGCGGCCCATGCGGCCTCGCTGGTGGCGCCCGCATGGCTGGTGCCCACGAAATTGCCCGGATCGTCGAGCAGGCATGCCGTCGATGCCGCGAACTTGATCAGCATGGCCAGGGCCACAAGCATCCACGCGCCCCGGTGGAGGCGTAAGCGCTGGAGGAAACTGGCGGCGGGGGCATGCATGGGTCGGAGCGTAGGGGTGTTGGGTGATGTTAGACAATCACGCGTCGCGCCGTCGTTCACCGTTTGGGCGGCCCATCGCGCGCAAGCGCGCTCCTACCATGCCCTGTAGGAGCGCGCTTGCGCGCGATGGACCTTGCGTCACGGCTTCGCCGGAGCGACCAGCATCCCAATCGTACCCATCCACGTCTCCGCCAATGCCGGCCACCCTGTAATGGGATTTTCCGTAGGCCTCAGACCGAAGGCATGGCCACCCTTCGCGTAGAGATGCATTTCCGTGGGGATATCGGCCTTCTTCAATGCAAGGAAATAAGTCAGCGATTCACGCACATCATCGGTCGGGTCGTTCTCCGCCTGAATGATGAGCGTCGGCGGCGCATGGGGATCGATCTTCACGCCGGGATCCAGCGTAAGACCCGGCTCGGTCCAGAGGTGCCCCGGGTAGAGTGCGATGGCGAAGTCGGGCCGCACGCTCTGCTTATCGGCCGCGTCAACGGGTTTGTAGCTACGTTTCGGATGGTTGCTCGTATCAGCGACCATGCGTCCGCCCGCGGAAAAACCGATCACGCCGATCTTGTTCGGGTCGACGCCATACTTTGCAGCGTTTTCACGCAACAGGCTGATGGCACGCTGCGCATCCTGCAGCGCCATCGGCTCTTTCGGATCACGCCGGCAGTTACATTCATCATTCCAGTACGGACCGGAACCGGGCACGCGGTACTTCACGACCACGCAGGTGATGCCTTTCGCCGTCACCCAATCGCAGACCTCAGTGCCTTCCAGATCGATCGCCAGGACGCGGTAACCACCGCCTGGAAACACGACCATCGCGACGCCGGTGTTCGTACCCTTCGCGGGATACACCGTCATCGTGGGCCGGGAGACGTGCTCGACCATGGTGATCGACTGGTCGGCGATCTTGCCCTTGCTGGTGCCGAACACCTCGGGGCCCGGGTAGGCGGGCGCAGCGATCTTCATGCCTTCGGGCCACAGTGACGTTTGCACGCCCGGTGCCGCAGGCTCCCAGGGACGGTTCTGCACATTGACCAGGCCACCGCTACCGGTGGTGTACGCGAAAGCGCCGGTCGGTAGCAGAAGCGTGGCGACCAGGCCGATCCATGTTGCCTTGTTCATGATGTCTTCCCCATTGATGGGTGCGCACGACGGGCCACCGGCCTAGCGGCAGGAGGCGGCAGCGCCCACCTTGGCCCCGACTGCTGGCAAATTCATGGCGGCCAGCAGGGCGTGCCGGGGCATACCGGGGCACAGACGGGTCGATCAGGCCGCGGCGACCGTGTAATCCATGTTGCGCAGGTCGTCGAGCAGGCTCGGGCCGGTCGGAGTCCAGCCGAGGCGTTCGCGGGTGAGTTTGCTCGATGCGCTGAGGTCGAGACCGGCGAACATGCCGAGCCAGCCGAAGTGGGCCTGCGCTTGCTCCGGTGTGAGTGACTTCAGCGGGAGATTCAGGCCGGCGGCCACGACCGTGGCAATGTCTCGCACACGCACACCTTCTTCGTCGACCGCGTTATAGCGCGCGCCCGCTTCAGCGCGTTCCACGGCAAGCACATACGCCCGCGCAACGTCATCGACATGCGCCGCCGGCCAGCGGTTGCTGCCCTCGCCCAGATAACCGACCAGGCCTTTCTCCCGCGAGATATCGATGAACGGGGAAATCAGGCCCTGCCGCTTCGTGTCGTGCACCTGGGGCAGGCGCATCACCGAGACATTCACACCCGCCTCCAGCAGCGCCTGACCGGCTTGCTCCGAAGCGACGCGCGGGTTCGGGTGCGCGAAGTTGACGACATCCTCGGTGGCGAGCCCCTGGCCGCCACCTTGGCCGAGGCCGGTCCCTGAGGTGATGAGCAGTGGACGCTGCGAGCCTTTGAGCACCGAGCCCAGCGCGGTGATGACGCTGCGATCCTTCTCGCAGTTCGCAACGAAGTGGGAGAAGTCGTGGTCGAAGGCGGTGTGGATGACGGCATCGGCGTTGGCGGCGCCTGCGCGGATGCCATCCAGGTCTTCGAGGGTGGCGTGGTGTGCTTCGGCACCCGCCTTGGCCAGCCAGGTCGCGCCTGACTCAGAGCGCGTCATGCCCAGCACCTGATGGCCGGCGGCGAGGAGTTGGGGAACGATGCGGGAGCCGATAAACCCGGTGGCACCGGTGAGGAAAATACGCATGGATGACGCTCCAGTGGGTAACGGTTGTCCAGTCTGGCGACGCGGACTACCCTGTTAAAGTAGTGACGCTATCCTGTTATAAGGACCACCCGGCTCGCCCATGCCCATCGATCTCGGCAACGCTCTAGGCCACTTCCTCCGCGACCGGCGCGCGCGCCTGGATCCGGTGACGTTCGGTTTCGCTCCGGGGCGCCGACGCACCCCCGGCCTGCGCCGCGAAGAAGTCGCACAACGCTCGAACATCAGCCCTACCTGGTATACGTGGCTAGAGCAGGGCCGTGGCGGCGCGCCATCGACCGATGTGCTCAACCGCCTGGCCAGCGGCCTCATGCTCACCGAGTTCGAACGCGAGCACATGTTCATCCTGGCGTTGGGCCATCCGCCGGAGCCGCGTTACAAGGAGCCAGAGGGGATCACGCCGCGCCTGCAGCGCGTCCTCGATGCCCTGCCGACCAGCCCCGCGATCCTGCGCACGGCCACTTGGGATGTGGTCGCATGGAACCGCGCCGCGGCGACGGTGTTGACGGATTATTCGACGCTGCCGCGCGAGAGCCGGAACATCCTCCGCCTGATGTTCTTAAACCCGCGCGTACGCGTGGCGCAGGACGACTGGCTGCGTGTGGCGCAGTTCGTGGTGGCCTCGTTCCGCGCCGATGCCGCGCGCGCCGGCGCCACCGCGGAGATTACCCAGCTCGTCGAAGAACTCTCGGGTAACAGCCCGGAATTTGAAGCGCTCTGGCGCAACAACGATATCGCCAGTCACGGCGATGGATTGAAGCGGTTGCACCACCCCGTGCTGGGACCGATCGAACTGGAGTTCTCGACCTTCGCCGTGGAGGGTCGGCCCGATCTCACCCTGATGATTTACAACCCCAGCACGGCGGAGACCACCGAAGCGGTGCGCCGGCTGGTCGAAAAGCCGGACCCCGCAGGGCTGGCTATTCCAGGGTGAAACCCACCTTAAGGGTCACTTGCCAGTGGGCGACCTTGCCCTCCTCGACGTAGCCGCGGGTCTCGGTGACCTTGAACCAGCGGATATCGCGAATGGTGCGCGAGGCACGCTCGATCGCACAGCGGACGGCCGCGTCGACGCCATCGGGCGAGGAACCGGTGAGCTCGACAGTTTTGTAAACGTGGTCGGACATAGCAGCACCCTCTGTGAAGGAATGTTGACGATGAGCCAGACGATGTTGCAACAACGTGAGGCTGGTCCGTCAAACCAACGTGATGACGTTCCGGGCCACGGGGCTGGCGTATCACCCGCTGGCGGTCCATGCTCCATGGCGTTTGCACAGGGTGGGGTGGTATGAGCGAGGGGCAACAGCAGAATCCGGCCAGCGCGGTGTCGCTGGGCCAGAGCGATACGCAGTTCCGCCTGCTGGTGGAAGGCGTCGCCGATTACGCCATCTATATGATCACCCCACACGGCCGGGTCGCCAGCTGGAATTCCGGTGCGCAGCGGATCAAGGGCTACGCCCCTGCCGAAATTATCGGCCACCACTATCGTGAGTTCTACACGGAGGCCGACCGGGCTACGCAGGAACCCGAGCACAACCTGCACCGGGCGGCGACCGAGGGTCGCGTCGAAGCCGAGGGATGGCGTGTCCGCAAGGATGGCAGCCGGTTCTGGGCGCACGTCGTCATCGATCGCATCCTTGATGACCAGGGGCAGCTCGTGGGCTTTGCCAAGGTCACCCGCGATGTCACCGAGCAGCGCCAGGCCGCGACACAACTGGAGGAAGCTCGCGAGGCCTTGTTTCAGTCGCAGAAAATGGAAGCCATCGGCCAGCTCACCGGCGGTATGGCGCACGACTTCAATAACCTGCTCATGGCGATCCAGAGTTCGCTCGACCTGCTCGGGCGCCACCTGCCCGATGACACACGGGTGCAGAACCTGATCGGCATCGCCCAGTCCGGCGTGATCCGCGGCAAAAACCTTTCCCAGCGCATGCTGGCCTTTGCCCGCAAGCAAGAGCTGAAGCCGCAGGTGGTCGATGTCGTCGATCTTGTCCACGGCATGTCCGAGCTGATCGATGGGGCGCTCGGTGCGCGCTTCCAGCTCGCTACGCGCTTCGCCTTCCAGTTGGATCGCGTGGTGGTCGACCCCCACCAACTGGAGCTGGCAGTACTCAACCTGGTGGTAAACGCGCGCGACGCCTATGGCGATGAAGGCGGCCGTATCTCGATCGAAGCCGATCTCGTAAACGCCCCGCATTCGGATGTGCCGGGCCTTGCCGACGGCCGCTACGTCCGCGTGGCCGTGATCGATCACGGGCCGGGTATGGACGAACGTACCCTCGCCCGCGCGATGGATCCGTTCTTCACCACGAAGGATATCGGCAAGGGCACGGGTCTGGGCCTTTCGATGGTGCAGGGGCTGGCCGCGCAATCGTGCGGACGCCTGGTCTTGCGCAGCCAGGTCGCCGTTGGCACACGCGCGGATATCTGGCTGCCGACCACTGAGCTGTGTGAACAAGCGACGCACGCGCCCACGCCACCCGTTGCTGTCGCTACGCACAGCGCACCCATGGGCACACTGCGTATCCTCGCCGTGGATGACGACGTACTGGTCCTCTCCACGTTGAAGGCCTTGCTTGAGGACATGGGCCACGCCGTGACCGCGGCGTCTTCCGGCGCACGCGCGATCGAGGTGCTGCAGGGCACGGATCATTTCGACCTGCTGTTGACCGACTACGCCATGCCCCGGCTAACCGGCGCCGATGTCGCCCTGGCCGCCCGCGCGGCACGCCCGGGCTTGCCGATCGTATTAGCCACCGGCTATGCCGAAGAGGCGATGGACGACGTCCCTGGCCTCATACGCCTCGGCAAACCGTTCGACCGGCAGAACCTCGCCGACGCTATCGAGCGCGCCATCGCACACTAGCGCGCCCGCTGTAGGAGCGCGCTCGCGCGCGATCCCGCTCCGCTCAAGGCGTAAGCACAATCTTCCCCACGCTCTCGTTACTCTCCATCCGCTCATGCGCCTCAGCCGCCTGCGCTAATGGAAACACGCTATCCACGACGGGTTGAAGCTCACCGTTCGCGAAGTGATCCAGCCAGGTATCACGAAAACGTTTCGTCATCGCTTGCTTCTCCGCCTGCGGCCGGGACTTCATCACCGTGCCGAAGATATGCAGGTGCCGATAGAGAAGGCGCTTCAGATCCAGTACCTGCGGCTCACTACCACCTAACAAACCCACTTGCACGAGACGCCCACCGAAATCGAGCGATGCCAGATTGCGGTCGAAGTAATCCGCGCCGACGAAGTCGATGATCAGATCGACGCCGTTGCCATCGGTAGCCTCCTGCACCGCCTGTGCGAAGTCGGTACTGGTGTAGTCGATGCCGACATCGGCGCCAAGCTCGCGCACCCGCGCCAGCTTGGCGGCCTTCGCGGTCGCGAAGACGCGCGCACCGCAGGCTTTCGCCAGTTGCACCGCAGCCGAACCCACACCGCTGGCCGCGGCATGGATCAGTACGCTCTCACCGGTCACCAGGCGGCCAAGATGGACAAGCGCCTCGTGCGCGGTCACGAAGACCTCGGGAATCGCCGCCGCCTGCACGTAGTCCACCCGGCCGGGGATCGCCATGGCCATGCGGTAGTCCATGCGCGCGAACTCCGCGTAGGCACCGCCGCCCACGATCCCCATCACCCGGTCGCCAAGCCGCCACTGGCGGACCTCGTTGCCCATCGCGACAACCTCACCCGCGATCTCCAGCCCCATCAGGGAGGAGTCGCCGAAGTCCGAACGACCGTAGTGGCCCTGGCGGTGCAGCACATCCGCCCGGTTGACGCCCGCGGCGCGCACGCGCACCAGCAGATCGTGTGGCCGGACGGCCGGTTCGGGGAGTTCGGTGAGCTGGAGCACCGATGCCGCGCCAAATTCGTTGAAGGCGATGGCTCGCATGTGTGTCGCCAAGTGCAGGGAAGCGCCTAGCTTGCGCCGATTTTCGCATGCATGGCGTCATGTTCGACGGGATCGAACGTTCCCATTCGGCACATGGAACGGCAATCCCCCGGATCCGGCGCATCGTATCTCCATCATCCATCCCACCCGGAGATCCGCCATGTCCCGTCTTACCGATAAGGTTGCCCTCGTCACCGGTGCCAGTTCCGGCATCGGCCGTGCCACCGCCAGGCTGTTTGCCGCCGAAGGGACCAGTGTGGTCGTCGGCGCGCGTAGCTGACAGCTGTTCAGGTGGGCGCGCTACAATGCGCCCACCTTCCGTCCTGCCTGGGTGTGCATCCGATGCGCCAGTAATGCCGCCGTCCCTCGAGACGGCCAGCCCTCCTCCCGCCCCGTCATTCATGCGGGGAGTGCGCGGCATGCCAGGTGATATCGATGACCCCCTCTCTCCTGACGCTGGAAGGCGTCTCGTTCGTCCTGCCCGATGGCAGGGTTCTCTTTCGCGACCTGTTTGAAAGCCTCGACGCGCGCCCTACGGGCCTCGTGGGCGGTAACGGCGTGGGTAAATCCGTGCTCGGGCAGGTATGCGCCGGGGTGCTGCCTCCAACGTCAGGTGTTTGCCGCGGCCAGGCTGGCGTGTATTACCTTGCGCAGCAGTCCGATCCAGGCGAGGGCACCGTCGCCTCGCTGGCGGGTGTGGACGCCGTGCTTCTTGCATTGTCCCGGATCGAAGCGGGTAGCGTTGACGGCGCTGATTTCGACACCGTAGGTACGCGCTGGGATATGCGTGAGCGCCTTGCAGACGCACTCACGGGTATGGGGCTATCGCATCTGGCGGAAGACACACCCGCCTCGCAACTGAGCGGCGGCGAGGCTATGCGCGTCGCGCTACTCGGCGCACGACTGGCGGATGCTGACTACCTCATCCTCGACGAACCCACCAATCATCTCGACGGCGTGCATCGCGCGGCGTTGATGGCATGGTTCAAGGCGTGGCGAGGCGGCCTGCTCGTCATCAGCCACGATCGCACGCTGCTCAACGACATGACGCGGATACTGGAGCTCGGCCCCGATGGACTACGCTCATTTGGTGGGGGCTATGACGCGTACGCGGCGCAGAAAGCGGAAGAGAACGGTGCCGCGTTACGCGAACTCGCCAGCGCCAAAGCGGAGCGAAGCCGCGGTGAGCGAGCGCTGCGTGAGCTCAGCGAGCGCCAGGCTCGCCGCAGCGCCCGCGGCGAGCGTGCCGGCAAGACCGCGAACCAGGCGCCTATCCTGCTTGGGCGGCGAAAGGAGCAAGGTGAGGCGAGCGCGGGCAAGTTTCGCGCGCAGCAGACACTGCAGCGTGAGCAACTCAACGAGCGCACGCGCCACGCGGCTGACCGGGTGGGTCCGAGTACCCAGGTCGTACTGCGCGCGCCGGGCGTAGGGGCCACAGAGGGGCGAGTCGCGCGGCTTTCGAACGTCGTGCTTCCCTGGGGTCCGGTTCATCTGCGCAGCGTCGACCTCACGATCTCAGGTTCGCAGCGCATGGGCATCGTCGGACCGAATGGGAGCGGTAAATCTACCCTGCTCAAGGTGCTTGCAGGCGAAGTCGCTCCCGCGGCAGGCATCGCAGAGGTCTACGTCCCTTTCGCGCGCCTCGACCAACGCCTCTCACAACTCGACGCCGCGCGCACGATCCTTGATCAACTCATGGACGCCGCCCCTGGGGTTGCCGAAGGCGAGCTGCGAACCCGCCTTGCCCTGCTCGGGCTCGAAACCTCACTAGTCAAGCGTCCGACCGGGGAACTCAGCGGTGGCGAACGCCTGAAAGCGGCACTCGCCCTCGCCGTGCTGTCCACGCCCCCCGCGCAGCTGCTGCTCCTGGACGAGCCGACGAATCATCTTGATCTCGCATCCGTGCAGGCCGTTGAACGCATGCTCCGCGAATACCCAGGCGCCCTTCTCGTGGTATCGCACGACGCTGCGTTCCTCAGCGAACTCAACCTCACCCATCACTTCGGAGCAAGCGCCGCCGGCTGGAAATTTGACACGGCGTAAGGCAAGTTCGCACGCCACGGAAGAGACTCCGCGGAAGCTCAAGCGGTCTGCGCCCGGAGGTTGGGCTCAGTCATCCCACTCCGGCGCGAGGCCTTCAGGATCCACCTCGCGGCCGTTCCGCTCAAGCATTCCGATCGCGGCCATATCCTCGTAGGCGAGCTCGAGATCCTTTGCCAACAGATTGCTTGCGAGATTCTCGCGGCGGGTGGAAGACGGAATCACGGCGTAGCCCATCTGCAGCGCCCACGCGAGGGCGACCTGCGCCACGGTGGCTTCATATTTCTGGGCGATACGAGCCAGCACCGGGTCCGTCAATACCTTGCCGTAGGCCAAGGTCATGTACGAGGTCACCGGAATACCACGGGATTCCAGGAAGGCGACGAGCTTGCGATTCTGCAGGTACGGGCTGAGTTCGATCTGATTCGTGGCGAGGCCACCCTCTCCCACGACGCCAATAGCCCGACGCGTCTGCTCGATGTTGAAGTTGCTGACGCCGATAGCGCGTGCCAGGCCCCGGGCCCGCGCGTCGGCGAGTGCTTCGATCGTCTGTTCCAGCGGAACGGCATGGCCGGGTGCGGGCCAGTGGATCAGGGCGAGGTCCACGCGGTCGGTGCGGAGCTTCGCGAGGCTTTCCGCCAGGCTCGCCGCGAGCTTGTCCGGCGCGTGGTGGTCAATCCAGACTTTGGTGGTGAGGTAAAGCTGGTCGCGCGGCACGCCGGACGCTGCGATGGCGCTGCCGATCTCCGCTTCATTGCCGTAGATCTGCGCGGTATCGATGGCGCGGTAGCCGAGCTCAAGACCCATGCTGACGCTTTCAATGACAGTGCTGCCGGTCAGGCGGAAGGTGCCGAGGCCAAAACGGGGAAGGGCCATGCGCGTAATCCTCAATAGGGGGCGATGGGCGAATTCTCCGGGGCTTACCTTTGCCAAAAAAGCCGCGTATAAGCGAATCACATTTACCGCGAACGCAACGATGAACATTACGCTCGACGAGATCCAGAACTTCATCGCCGTGGTCGACGCAGGTTCGATCACCAGCGCCGCGCAGCAGCTCGACCAGACGGTATCGGCAGCCAGCCGCACGCTGGCCCGCCTGGAGCAGAAACTGCAGACCACCCTGATCCGCCGGACCACGCGGCGGATCGAACTGACCGATGAAGGCGAGGCCTTCCTCGAACGAGCGCGTGACATCATTGCGTCGGTGGAGGGCGCTGAAGAGGCCATGGCGACGCGACGCGCGCGCCCCGCGGGTCGGCTGCGGGTGGATGCCGCCACGCCTTTCATGTTGCATGTCGTGGCTCCGCTCGTCGCGGGTTATCGTGAGCGCTTTCCCGATGTCGAGCTCGAGCTGCATACCAGCGAGGGCTATATCGATCTCCTGGAGCGACGCACCGATGTGGCATTGCGGATTGGCCGCCTGAAGGACTCCACGCTCCACGCCAAGCCCATCGGCAGTAGCCGAGTCCGGCTGCTCGCGAGCCCTGCTTATCTGGAAAAAAGGGGCGTACCAAAGAAGGTGACCGATCTCGATAGCCACATGCTGTTGGGATTCACCGAGCCCGAGTCGCTCAATGACTGGCCACTGCTCGATGCGCAGCGCCAGCCCATGCACATCAAGCCAGCGATCGCTTCATCGAGTGGCGAAACGCTGCGCCACCTCGCGCTCGGTGGTAACGGCATCGTCTGCCTCTCGGACTTCATGACATGGGAAGACCGCCACGCCGGGGCGCTGATCGAAGTGTTGCCGAAGCTGAATATCGAGTATCGCCAGCCGATCAATGCGGTGTACTACCGCAACACCGCGATATCCGCGCGCATTGCCTCTTTCGTAAATTATCTCGCCGAGACCATAGGCGAAAACGGCTTCTATCGCTGAACGAACGATGGATAAGCGCTGAAGCGTGACCGTGGTCGCACTTCACATGGCATGTATGTCCCGCATGCGTCACGTTACGCGGCAAGAATAACCAGGCTCGCGAACAGGGGACTTCGTGTCCATTTGGGGAACACATCATGTTCAAACGCCATGCGCGCGCCTTCTGCGCCGTTATTGTCTTTGTACTCGCCGGCGCGGCACACGCTTCGGATACTTCTTGCCCGCAGTTGTTCCAGGGCTCACAAGCACCGGATCTTATCGATACCTCGCTCGCCGAACGCACTACCGTGCTTTGTTTCGACGCCTACTCGCTCACGGCGTCGGGTGTCACCAAGGGGCCGCTGTGGTCCGCTGAGCACCTCACCGCGCAGCAGATCAACGATGCGCAGAACACCCCGCGTAAAGACGCATTCCACGCTGAAACCGGCATTCCCGCCGAGGACCGCTCGCAACTCGCCGATTACAAAGGCAGCGGTTACGACCGTGGGCACATGACGCCCAGCGGCGATGAGCCGAACGCCACGGCGCAACGCGAGAGCTTCTCGCTGGCGAACATGGTGCCGCAGAACCACACCCTGAATACCGGCAAGTGGGAGCGGATCGAAACGAGCCTGCGCAACATGGTGTCCGACGATGGCGAGATCTATGTCGTGACCGGCCCCGGTTTCGATGGCCCCACGCCAGATACGATCGGTGCGGATGCGGTGATCGTGCCGAACTATACGTGGAAGGCGATTTACGACCCGGCGGCGGGTGGTGCGGCAGCGTGGCGCTGCACGAACGTGGATGCGACCGTATGCACGGTGGTGTCGATCAAGAGCATCAGCGATGAAACGGGTATTGATCCGTTTCCGGCGTTGAGTGCCAGTATCAAGGCGAATCCGATTTCGTTGCCTTTGCCGAACTGAGGCGGGTTGGTCGCGCGCAGGCGCGCTCCTACAACGTCCGGGCGCGTCCTTTAAGGGGCGCGCTCGGGTGGATTGGAATCGATGACCTGGACTTTCGGGCCGGTGGTCGAAGGCAGGATGTGTTCGTCGGTGGCGAGCAGCACGTCACCGGGCTTGAGCTCGGGCAGGATCTTTTCCATGAACTCGCGCGGTGCCGCGACGCGGTCGGCGAGCGCCTCGTCAACGACCTTGTTGGCTTCATCGCCGTGGCCGGGGATACCGATGGTGATCCAGTTCGGCATGCGCAGGCCTTCACGCGTGGGCGAATTGGGCATGTAGCCCGCCGCGACGATATACGCGTGGGTACCCACAAGCGGATGGGACACCTCGACCTTCGCACGGCCGATCTCGATGCCATTGCGCAACACGATGACGCGCTGATCGGGCACGCTCAGGACCATGGAGATAGGGCCGGTCGGTGAGGCATCGGGATTCCAGCTGTACATCGCACCGTTCATCAACGGTGCGACGGCCAGGTCCTTGCCATTGCGCGGGTCGATCGGAATGACCGCGCTCGGATGAACCACGGTGACGGGTGCCGTGCCTTCTTCTGCCACGACCACGGTCATGCCCATGTTGGTCGCCGCGAACAGCAGTTTCGCGAACTCGGTTGGCATGTGCACGCAGCCGTGCGATTCCGGGTAGCCCGGCAGGCCGCCCGCATGCAGCGCCACGCCATCCCAGGTCAGCCGCTGCTGGTACGGCATGGGTGCGGCGTTATACACGTTGGATTTGTGGTCCTTGTCCTTCTGCAGGATGGTGAAGACACCGGTCGGTGTCTCGTGCCCCTTCTTGCCCGTGCTGACCGTGGTGACGCCGACCAGGATGCCGTTGCGGTAGGCATACGCGCGCTGCTCGGTGAGGCTCACGATGACTGCCATGGGACCGGGCGCCATCGGTGCGCCACCCCAGATCCATTCGCCGGCTTTCAGCGCGGAAGGCGGCGTGTCCGCGGCACTGGATTGCTTCGCGCCCCAGGTGGGCACGGCAGCACCGGCGGTCGTGGCGAAGGCCAGGAACAAGGCCACGCTGGCGAGCAAACGGGTCATACGGAAACTCCCTTGGTGCTTTGACCCTCGAGGGTAATGCCAACGGTGGGTTCGGCGCCCTCAGCCAAAGGTATGGTCGGGCGGTGTCCTGTTTCGCCGGTAAGTATGCTCAGCATCGCACCGCGCGCACCCGGTGCGCGACCCAGCGGGCCGAACACCGCGTCGCGGCACCAGCCGAGCGGCGTATAGCCGGACTGGAACAGCGGCGTGAGCCAGCGGCTCATGCGCTGGTAGATGCGCACATGGGCGTGGCGCTGCTTGCGATAGGCGGCCAGCGCGGCGTCCAGGCTGTCATGCGCGGCAAGCGAATCGGCCAGCGCGGCCGCATCCAGCAAGGCCATGTTCACGCCCTGCCCTAGCTGCGGGCTCATGGCGTGGGCGGCATCGCCGATGACCACCAGGCGCGCGTGGTGCGGCGCCTTCAACACCACATCGCGGTAACGGGCGCGGTTGAGCTGTTCCGCGCGATGCAGGTGGGCGAGGTGTGGGGATATCTCCGGCCAGATGCCGTGCACCGCCGCTTTCATCGACGCCACACCCGCGTCATCGAACGTATCGACCCGGTCGCCCGGCAGGCTCCAGTAGAAGGTGACCCAGCGCCCTTCATGCCCCGGCCGCGTGCCGACCGGCAGCATGCCGATCATCGCGCGCGTACCGGCGTAGCGCTGCAGCAAGGTATGCGGTGATGCCCAGTCGTCGATCCGCAAAAGGCACCACACCGCGCCCCAACGGTATAACGATTCGCGACGGACGTTGCCCGTGCACTGTGGGCGCACCGTCGAATGCGCGCCATCAGCCGCGACGACCAGGTCGAACGGGCCGTGGACGCCGCCAGCGTCATCGAACAACTGGTGGGAATGTTCGTCATAGGCGCGGATGCGGACGCCGGTGCGGACCTGCGCGGCGTCGGCATGCGCGCCACGCAGCAGTTCGAACAGCGCGCCGCGGGTCATGCCGAGACCGAAGCAGCCCACCCGGCGGTCCGCGTAGCGCATATCCATGACTGCCCGGCCGCGCGGCGTGTGCCCCTGCAACTGGTCGATGCGCTGGCCCAGGGCCAGCGCCTGGTCACCCAGGCCCATCCGGGCGAGCACGGCCAGCCCGGTCGGCTGGAGCAGGAACCCCGCCCCTACCGGCCCTAGCGACGGGCTCTTTTCGAACACGGTAACCTCATGGCCCTGTGCGGCGAGCAGGATGGCACTGGCCTGCCCTGCCGTTCCGTAGCCAACGATCGCGATTTTCATGGTGCCTCCCTGTCCTGCCGAGCATACCAAGGCGGTCTGTCGAAAACGCCCCGGCTCGTTCGACGAAGGAGGAGAACCCCCGTTCGTAGCGAGGAACCGCCCGTGACGCTGAAGTTGTATGCCCACCCCTTCTCGTCGTACTGCCAGAAGGCACTGATTGCCCTTTACGAAAATGGCACGGCCTTCGACTGGAAGATGCTCTCGGCGGATCACCCGGAGATTTATGCGGAGTTCGCCGAACTTTGGCCGCTGAAGCGGTTCCCCGTTCTGGTCGATGGTAAGCGTGTGGTGACCGAGGCCAGCACGATCATCGAGTACCTCCAGCTGTACCACCCCGGCCCAGTGCCTCTGCTGCCGACGGAACCGAAGGCCGCCCTGGAAGTGCGCAACCTGGATCGCTTCTTCGACAACTACGTATCGACACCGCTGCAGACGATCGTCGGCAACGCCCTGCGTCCGTCCCACCAGCACGACCCGTACGGCGTCGAACAGGCGCGCTGCATGCTCGATCACGCCTACGCGTGGCTGGATCAGGCCATGGACGGGCGCATCTGGGCCGTCGGCGAGGCATTCAGCCTGGCCGACTGTAGCGCCGCGCCGGCACTGTTTTACGCCGACTGGGCCCACCCGATCGAGCCCCGCTTCAACCATGTCCATGCTTACCGGAAGCGCCTGCTGGCCCGGCCTTCCTTTGCCCGGGCCGTCGACGAAGCCCGGCCCTATCGCGCGCTTTTTCCCCTTGGCGCGCCCGATCGCGACTGACCAGGAGATACCGCATGAGTGCCCAACCCCTCACGCCCGCTACCGATCTCGCCGCGCGCAGCCCCATGCGCATGCCGAACGAAAGTGCCGAGTACCGCACCGCGCGCACGGCCTTGCTCGCCGAAGAAATCGAGTTGCGCCGGCAGATCGAACGCGTTGCGGAGATGCGCCGCGCACTCCCGCCCGGTGGCGTGGTCACCGGCGATTACCAGTTTGTGGGTGCCGATGGCCCGGTCGACTTCAAAGGCCTGTTCGGTACAAACCAGACCCTGGCGACCTACAGCTGGATGTTCGGCCCGCAGCGCGAACGGCCATGTCCCATGTGCACCTCGCTACTTTTCGCCTGGGACGGCGAGGCGCGCGATATCGAACAGAACATGGCACTGGCGGTGATTTCGCGCTCCCCCGTTGAGCGCATGCAGGCATTCGCCCACGAGCGCGGCTGGCAGCACCTGCGTTTCTTCACCGATACCAACGGCAACTTCAGCCGCGATTACTACGCGATCGACGACCAGGGAAACGATATTCCCGGATTCAACGTGTTCACCCGCCGTGACGGCAGCGTGCGCCACTTCTGGTCGGGTGAGATGGGTTTTGAGTCCTCCGACCCAGGCCAGGACCCGCGTGGCGCACCCGACCTCATGCCGCTGTGGACCGTGATCGATTGCACGCCAGAGGGTCGCAGACCGGATTGGTATCCGAAGCTGGATTACTAAGTAGCAAATATCGCGAGCATAAAAAAACCCGCGGGGATCATCGCGGGTCATAGGGAGATTCAGCGAATTCGGTTGAAACTGCGTTCGCCGCCGGAAGGGTGGCTTTTCTGGTGCGCCACGCGTTCGTCCGGACTTGTGGGCGGCCCGCCGTCCATGGCGGGTCGACCGGAGCCGACGTTACGACTTAGAAGTCGTAGGTCAGGCCAAAGCGGACGTAACGCGGCGTGCTGCGGTACAGCGCGCTGTCGTAACGCGAGAGGCGGGCCTCGCTGCTGCCGTAATAGGCGTAAGCCGTGGTCGTCTCGATGTTGTTGAAGACGTTGTAGACCATGACGTTGAACGCCAGCTTGTGGTCCGCGAACGCCGGGCGGTACTCAGCATTCAGGCTGAGGACCTTCTGCCACGGGTAGCGGTACGTGCCCGGAGGCGAAGGCTGGCCACCGCACCAGTGGTAGTACGGACCCGCGTACGCCGGCTGGGTTTCTTCCGGACCGTAGTAGCCAAGGCAGCTACGCGGCTTGCCCGAAGCGATGCTCAGCACCGCGCCAACCAGGAATTCCGGGTTGATCTGGTACGAACCGTACAGCTTGAACACGTGCTTCTGATCGTTCGACTGCGCTCCGTTGGCGTAGCTCATCAGCGAAGCGAAGTCCCAGTCCTGCGTGGCCGAGATGTCGTCCTGGCCGATATCGGACTTCACCTGGCCTTCGGAGTTACCGTAGCTGCGGCTGAAGGTGTACAGCGCCTTCGCCTGCCACTTGCCATCGAACGGATGCTCGAGGCTCAGGTCGATGCCGTAGTACTTACGCTTGAGCTTCGGGAAACCGAAGTCGGCGTTGGACATCGGGACATCGAAGTACCCACCGTTGCCATCCGAGATCTTGAACGTGTTCGAGCGGCCCGGATTGAACAAGTAGCCACCCTGGATGTTCGCCGGGTCGACGTCGTAACCGAGCGACTGGGCCTTGGTCAGGATGCTATCTGCATCGGCCACGTCATCGATGGCGTTGCGCAGCTTGCGCCAGGTCACCTTCGCGCCAGCCACCCATTCCGGGCTCAGTTCCGTCTGGAAGCCGAGGATGGCTTCGTCCTGGTACTCCGACTTCAGGTTGCTCGCGGCGGCCGTCTTCGGGTCGCGCGGCTGGCCGTATTCGGCATTGCTCGAGACCGGACCACCCGTGGAGGTCGCGATCTGGGTCAGACCCTGCGGGATACCTTGTCCGTCGATGCCCGAGTAGGTGTAGTACTGGTTGGTGAACAGCGAGGCACCGGCCGAGCGCAACGCCACGCTGGCGGGCAACGCCAGGTAGTAGCGGCCGGCGCTGGCCCACACCTTCATGCTCGAGTCGCCATGCACGTCCCATGCCGCGTTGATGCGGGGCGCCCACTGCGGGCTGGTGAGCTTGAGGTAAGCGACGCTATCCGGGTTGTAGTTGGTGAACTGGTCGTTACGCAGACCGACCTTCACCAGCCAGCGATCCGTGACCTGCCAGCTGTCTTCGATGTACTGGGCGCGCTGCTTCACGCGGACCGAGGCGGCCGTCTTATAGATCTGCTTGTTGACGATATAGCCTTCCGCACCGTTGGGGTAGTTGCCCGGGGCGTCGACGAAGGCCGTGCCGTTATCCAGGATCGCCGTGCCCGGCGCGACATGCGAGTAGATCCATTCGTAACCCGGGCCCGACGTGTTGTCGCCATCGTCCATGTCATGGACGTCCTGGTTATCGATACCGGCGGTGATCGTGTGATCGCCGATGTGGTACGAGACGTCGAAGCGGAGGTTGCGGTTGGTCGACTTGTGGCGCGGATCGGTGAACGTCGCGACGGTCTGCGTGTTACCGATGTTGCCGCCGTAGATCGGGTTCTGCTGGTCAGGACTGCTGACGAACGGAAGCGTCGGATCGTAACCCGGGATCTCCGAGTAGTACGTCGACTTCAGCTTGCCGTACAGGGCGGTGATGGTCAGGTCGTCGGTGATGTAGCCGGTGTACTTCAGGACGCCCAGGTCACCGGAGTTCTTCAGCGAGATGTCGCCGCTGTTGTACGCACCGGTCTGACGGGTCGCGTAGTCGAAGTCGTACAGGTTACCGGCGTACTGATCCTTGCTCGACGCGAAGGTCGCTTCAAGGTGGTGGTCGTCGGTGATGTTCCAGTCCAGCTTGCCGTAGTAGCGAGGGTCGCGGTAGCTGTACTTGGTGTTGAACGGCAGGGTCACCGCGCCGACGCTGTTACCCTGGGTCTTTTCGTACTCTGCTGAGATGAAGAAGAACAGCTTGTCCTTGATCAGCGGGCCGGACGCATAGGCACTGGTGGTGGCAACCCACGACTTGTTGGTGTCGAACTGGCGGTAGATCTTGCCGGCGTTCGGGCCCTGGGTGTAGTCGGTGTTCTTCGGGTCGCCCTTGAGCGAACGCGGGGTCCAGAGCATCTGCGCACCGAAGTGCCACTCGTTGGTGCCCCGCTTACCGATCTGATTGAGCACGCCACCGTCGGAACGGCCGTATGCGGCGCCGTAGCCACCGGTCAGCACTTCCTGCTGTTCGATCACGTTGTACGGCAAGGTGATGCCGCCGAAGCCACTGACTGGATCGGTGGTGTTGAAACCGTTGATGTAGTACGCGTTCTCCGTAACCGACGAACCGCTGAACGAGACCAGCGCATTACGGGTCGGGCCGGCGAAGTACGAGCTGCCCGGGACGACGCCCGGCGCCAACAGCGCGATGGCTTCGGCGGTGCGGCCCAGCGGGTACTTGGCGAGCTCCTGCGAGGTCACGACGGTGCGGGAGTCAACGCTGGACACGTCGATGGCCGGAAGCGTGTTGGCCGAAACCGTGACGCTCTGCAGGTCCTGCGCGTTGCTGGCACTAGCCGCAACGAACGAGATCTCCGAGCCGCGGCCGACGACCACCCCCACGTTATCGCGCGAATCGACGACGGCACCGTCTTTCAGCAGCGAAACCTTGTACTTGCCGATCGGCAGCTCAGGCAAGGTGTAGCGACCATTGGCGTCAACGCTGACTTCGCGCGTCTGGCCGGTATTGCTTTCGATGCGGATCGTTTCGCCAGCGGCGGCGGGCGCCTGGCCGTAGATCGAGCCCGTGGTGGACTGCGCGAACACAGCAGCCGAGGGCAGGGCGAGCGCCGTGGCAATGGCGACGTGGAGCAAAGAACGACTAACGACGGTCGCGTTACGCGACCGAATCGATGAGAACATGCAAGTTTTCCCCCAGAAAAGAGCGAGTCAAAGGCCTCGCCAGGTCAGTTCAACGGCGGCCCCTCCCTAAGGGTGTCGCCGAGGTTGCCGAGACAGCTGGTCCGAGAACCAATTGCCGCGGCATGTTTTTTTACGGTAGACGTCGCCTCCCGGTCAACAATTTATTCATGTTCTTGCGAAGGTGTTCATCCACAAGTGACGGATTCGTACGTTTCCGAGGTACGGATTTGCGCCTTGTGGGTTAGACGTCCATTTGACAAACGAGCCCATGTGCTGCGAAAAACGGGTTCGACACCTGGCGGTGATTCGCGGCCGGGTGACAGGGGAAATGGCGCTCCGGCGCCATTGAGTTCACGGTTTTCGCGGCCGAACGGGCTGCGAGCCGCTTCCGCATCCATGCGGAACGGCGAGTGCAGAGAGAGGAGTACCCATGGTCAGGGGCAGGCAGGGCAGCGACCAGGATAAGAATTTTTCTTACGCCGCCGAGACGGGTCCGGCAGCGGCGAACGCACTAGCTTCGCGAATCCGCGAATCCCGGCAGGCGCGCGGGAAGTCGTTGCAGGAAATCGCCGACGCGCTGGGTATGTCGAAGTCACACGTGCATCAGCTCGAACGCGGGACGAGCGCAAATCCATCATTTTCGATACTTCGCGCGCTTTCGGGCTATTTTGGCGTGTCCATCGCCTTCCTCGTCGGCGAATCCGACGATGAGGAGAACGATGAGGCACGCCTGTTGCAGCGCTGGTTCGCCGAGGCAACGCCGCGCGATCGCGGCGCGGTCATGGCCTTGATGCGGTACCAGCGCACCGCCGTAGCACGCTAAGGGCGACTTGACGCGAGCCAGGAATAGCGCTTAGATACTTAGCAACTTTGCTAAGTATCGAAATATACATGGCCATCGACCAGGTGTTCGAAGCGCTCGCCTCCCGGCCCCGCCGGGAGATCCTGGCCTATCTGTCGGCCACGGAAATGACCGCGGGCGAGATCGCCAGCCGCTTCGACATGAGCGCGCCGTCAATCTCGCGGCACCTCTCGGTGCTCGAATCCGCAGGCCTGGTTAGCAGCCAGAAGCGCGGCCAGTTCGTGGTGTACCAGCTCAACCGGGACAGCCTGGTCAACACGCTCACCGGCTTCGCCTTCGAGATCTGCCCCGTGGGCAAGCCACTCAAGCGCGAATCGCGCCGCATCGCCGCCAAGAAGACCACCGGCTGATCCGCGCCGGCGCCATCGGAAAGGGGAGTTTCCATGCCGTACCGTTCGCAAGCCACCGCTTCGTTTCCCTCTGCCACGATCGTCCCTGCCGGGGGCGGTTTGCCCGTGGAAGTGAACCTCATCGCCCAGCTCGGCCACGGCGCCGGCAGTCAGGTTGCGGCATCCGCCGGCGCGCGCCAGCGGGCCCATCCCTCGTTCATCGATGAGCTCGACGAACCATCGGCACGGCTGGGCGGCACGCACTTTCCGGAGGGTGATGCCACGTCGCTCTACACCTTCGCCGTGGGCGCTAACGGGCATCCGTTCCATCGTCATGCGGGGCACCGGGTGTTTACCGCGGTGTCTGGTAGCAGTGGGACCCTGCTTCGCTTCAGCACGGCGACGCCTGCGGAACTCGCCAGCGATCCGGCGAACTTTGCGCGGGCCCTGCGTCACGTGACCATTCCGCCAGACTGCCTGTTCACGGTGCGCTTCGGTGGCGGTACGTGGCACCAGTTCCTGCCGCTGCACGCGCACGGCTGTCACCCGGCGTTCTTCGCGCTTTCGTGCCATACGAACGAGTTGGGCGGCGAGCTCGACCCGGCCTTGCGCGAACAGGTGCTGGCCGGCGACGCAAGTATTCCTTCACTGACCGAGGTACTGCCCTCGGACGTCCAGGCGTGGCTGGAGCAAACGCCCGTTGACCAGCTGCACATACCGCTGGTTGCGCTGGCACTCGAAGCTGCGCCGGATTCGCTGCAAGTCACGCTGTGTGGCTTCGCCCGCCGTACCCTGGGTGCCGTGCGTGCCCGCCTTGCCACGCTACGCCGCGCGGGTGGATTCCTTCGCGAGACGCTTGGCTGGCAGACGGTGGTGGAACTGGATGCGGTGGATGCCGATTCGCTACTCCGCGAGGAACTCGCCGATCGCTTCGACCATGAAGACGCGTTTCGTCTCGTCCTCGCCGAGCGCCAGCCGGAGAGCACGCGCGCCGAGGTGTTACTCGCCGCGATCCTCGATGGTTTCGTGAAGGATCCGCCGCGTGGCGTCACCCAGCTCATGGCCTTGCGCAATACGTTGGTGAAGCCTTTTGGCTTACGCACATCGCCGCTGGGCTGCCCCGTTTCCTCCCTGCTCGGCCCGGCCGATGCGCGTGTATTCGCGGGGCGCTTCCCAGTGCATGCGCAACGCGTGGCAACGGATGGCTCGCACGCCCAGGTCATCCTGGGCGCGAACGATCGCCATCTTCGCTTCCGCTCCTGCGTCGCCGTGCGCATCGTGGAAGGCAGCGTCGATGTCACCCTGGGCACGCGCGTACGTTGCCACAACACCTTTGGCCACCTCTATATCCGCGCGATCCAGGGTGTGCACAGGCGCTACGTCAGCCCGTCGATGATGCGGCGGGCGGTGGCGTATGCCTTTGCCCTACCTCATCACGCGACCGCCAGACCCGCGGCAACTGTCAGGCGGCTTCCAGTGTGAAGTAAGCCACTTCGCGGCGCAGGCTCTCGGCGCTTTCGCGCATGGCGCGGCTGGCCGACGCAGCCTGTTCGACCAGTGCGGCATTCTCACGGGTGGTTTCGTCGATGACGACGATGGCGCCGTTGACGCGTTCGATACCGCTGGTCTGGCCCTGGGTCGCGGCCATCACGTCGGCCACCATGGTCGACAGCGCGCCCACGCGCTCACCGATGCCGGACAACACGGCGCTTGCACGGTCGACCGACTGGACACCGGCCTGCACCGCCTCGTCGCTTGACGTAATCAGGCCACGGATATCCCGCGCCGCCGCCGCGCAGCGCTGTGCGAGTTCGCGCACCTCATACGCCACCACGGCAAAGCCACGCCCGTGCTCGCCGGCACGCGCCGCTTCGACCGCCGCATTCAGGGCCAGCAGATTGGTCTGGAAGGCGACCTGGTCGACGAGGTCGAGGACTTCACCCATCCGCTCACTGCCCTGCTGGATGGCGCGCATGTTGTCGATGGCGTCCAGGGCGACGCGGTGGCCCTCGTCGGTCATGGCACGCGCTTCAACCACCGCATGGTTTGCCGCGGTGGCATGGCCGAGCCCGCCGCGCGCGGCGTTCGCCATGTCGCGCATGGACAGCGAGGTGTGTTCGAGGTGTTCCGCCTGCGTACGCGTACGGTTGTTGAGGGCATCGTTGCCTTGCGCGATGCCACCGGCGACCTGCGCCACGTGATCGGCGCGGTCGCGCACCTGTACCACGACGTGGCCTAGCTGCGCGTCCATCGCGGCCAGTGAGGCAAGCAGTTCGCCGATTTCATCCTCGCGACCGACGTCGATATGCGCACCGAGCGTGCCGCGGGCGATGCCTGCCGCGACTTCGCGCGCCTGGCGCAGGCGACGCTGCAGCGAGCGGATGATGGCGATGTCCATGACACTCGCTATCAGCAGCGCGACACCGAGCAGGATCGCCGAGAAGACCGCGCCGTGACTCACGGCCGCCTGCTGCGCTTCGGCTTCCGCCTTGCCGTTGGCGAGCGCGAGCTGGAACAGGTTGGCGAAGTCGCTCTTGAGCGGACCGACGGCGGACTGCACGTCGTTGGACAGTTGCAGTGGCGCGATATCGTATTGCTCAGCCTTGAGCAATACGATGACCGCATCGACCGCCTCATCGGCGGCCTTGCGGTGCTCGGCGGCAACCACCAACAGTTTCTTTTGTTGCTGGCCGAGGCCGCTGGCTTCGAGCTCCTTCCACTGCTTGTCGATGTCGTGGCGGTTGGCGCCGATCGCCGTGACGGCATCGTCGGTGGCCGAGGGCAGGCGCGCCAGCGTGGCGTGTACCAGCGAATCGAGCAGGTCGTTGTAGTCGTTCTGGATCCGGCCCACGTTGGCGACCGGGGCGAGGGTCTCGCCCACCACCGATTGCAGGCGGCCGTTGGCCTGGCGAAGCTGCACGCCGCCCACGATCCACAGGGCAAGTAACAGGAGGATGGTGCCGACGAGGCGCAGCGTGAGGCGCGCACGTAACGTAAGGGTGGGAAGGGTCGCGGGGAGGCGCATGGGGGATCGCTCGGGGGGTGGGGGGACAGCCCACCCATCGGCCGCATTTTCGGCAACTTTAGCCCTTGTTTTCCGAATTACTGTTTTATTTCAGCCACTTGAATATGTCGTGACGCGAGAATGTCGTCGTCGTCCCGCCACGTCACCACATGCATCCCGAGGCCGTCGTTCTTGGCCAGCCGTTTGGCCGACGCGGCGAGGCTGGCCACGGCCTCTGCATCGGCCGGCAGGCCCTCGCCGAACCACGCCACGCCGACGGCCACCGTGGTGATCGGGAAGAACCGACGCAGGCCGTGGCGGTCGTCGCTCTCGATGCCGCCGCGCTCACGATCCGCCTCGTCGAACAGGTTGCCGGCCATCGCGTTGAATCGGCGGCGCATGTCGTCGCAACGCGTGGACCAGTCGCCGCCCTGGAACACGACCATGAAGTCGTCGCCACCGATGTGCCCGACGAAGTCCGCATCGTGGCGCAGGTCGCCGGTGAGCACGCTGGCCAGCAGGCGGATCATTTCATCGCCGCGGAAATAGCCGTACTGGTCGTTGAAGGGTTTGAAGTTGTCGAGATCGAAGTACGCCGCCGCGAACGGCCGCCCCGCCTGGAGCAGCCGGCCGATGTGTTCTGTTACCGGCAGGTTGCCTGGAAGGAAGGTCAACGGGTTAGCGTAACGCGCCGCTTCCACGCGGATCTCGGTCACGCGGCGCACCAACGATTCGCCGGTGCCCAGGCCGAGGTAGTGTCCGCCTGAGGTAATGATGAAGCCATCGCTCAGGTAACGCTGGTCCTCGCCGCGCAGGATGTCCGCCATGCTCTGTAGCGACATGTCTTCGTCGCACAACAACGGCTCGGCATGCATGAAACTCGTGCACGGCTTGCGGCCAAAGAGTTCGCGGGCGAAGGGCTGGGCCATGCGTTCGGTGAATGTTCGCCGGTTCACGATGCCCACAGGCACACCGGCATCCACGACGGCGACCGCATGCAGGCGCGGGTGCGCCGCAAACACCTCGGCGATTTCGTCGTTGTTCTGTCGCGGCGCGACGGCAGGTGCCTCGATCAACATATGGCCGGCCGTGAGTGGCCGTGCGGAGACCGGGCCACTGGGCCGCGGTGGTACGGGCACGTGGGCGCGGTGCAATGCGGCAGCAACATGCTCGGGAATCTGTACAACGGGCTCCGTGGAGGGCCGGGCGATGAGGAACCCCTGGGCGTAGGGGATGCCGAGTTCGCGCAGCATGCGCAGGTCGGCCTCATCCTCCACACCTTCACCCACGAGGTCGGCGCCAAGGGTTTCCGCTACCGAGCACAGCGCGCGCACAATCGCGAGACGTTCCGCGCTGCTGGCCAGGCCGTTGATGAGGTAGCGGTCGATCTTCACCACTTCCGGGTGGATCTCGTTCCACATCTCGAAGTTCGAATGGCCATTGCCAAAGTCGTCTAGCGCCACGCGCACACCGCGGGCGCGGAGAAAGCCAAGCGCGTGGGCCAGCCGCGCCGCGTTTTCCACGATGTCGCGCTCGGTCAGTTCAATGGTGACGCGGCCGAGGTCGAGGCCCGGCACCGACAACGCGGCGATGACGTCTTCGGCGGCGACGCCTTCGTGCATCACCGCCTGGGCGCTCAGATTGACCAGCAGCCGGCCCTCGAGACCCAGTTCGACGAAGCGCTCGGCCACACGACGCGCGGCCTTCAATTCGAACTCACCCAGACGTCCGCGTGTGCGGGCCAGGTCGAGCAGATCGGTGGGGGTGAGATCGAGTTGCGGGAATCCGCAGCGGATCAACCCTTCATGCGCCACCACCTGACCGTCATCGACGCGGATGACCGGCTGGAACACGGCCGAGAGCGCGGTCCCGGAGAGGACCTGCTCGATCGGCGATGGCTCGCGGCCGCTGGTGGGATGGCTGGTGGGCATGTCGGGATGGTGGGTGATCTGCCCGGTTATCGGCAGCCAGCCATCCTAACTTTAATAAATCCTTCTAAATCAATTATTTCTGATCTGTGACAGTCGATGTGTCAGCCAGCGCGACGGCGAGCGGATCGAGATTCCATGCATCCACCACGAAGCTCCCCTCACGAACGTGCAGCGGCGTGTAGCCGCAATTCCCGTGACGGAAGGTGGAATAGTCGTGGCTGTTATGCAATGTGCCGAGCAAGGCTGACAGGGACTGACCGTGGGTGATCACGGCGATGCTGCGATAGGGCAGCGCCCGTGTGGCTTCCAGGGCCGCCATGACGCGTGCCGCCACTTCGCGCAGGGACTCGGAGCCGGGTGCGGTGGCGTCGGGGTCCGTGCAGCGCACGACGGCGGTCCATTGCGGGTCCAGGGCCATGCTGTCGAAGTTCTGCCCTTCAAGCGCGCCGAACGAGCGCTCCACAAGGCGCGGATCGACCGAGACCGCGCACCCGGCGATCTCCGCGACGATTTCCGCGGTGTGCAGTGCGCGCCCAAGGGTCGAGGACACCACGTGTTCGATGCCACGCGCCGCGAGGGCGCGGCCCAGGCTGCGCGCCTGTTCAATACCCGCGGCGGTCAGCGGGCTATCTGCCCTGCCCTGCGCGCGGCGTTCAATATTCCAGACGGTTTCGCCGTGGCGGCAGACGATCAGGTGTTCGAGCATCGTGGGGCTTCGCAGCGCGGGGGAATGCCCATGGTAAACCTCAGCGCAACTGGCTGTCCTTGCTCCCGCGCCGGTTATAGCCGCTGAAAGCGGCCTCATCGCGATCGGCCGCCTCCTGGCACGTCACGCACAAACGCACCCCTTGCACAGCCTTGCGCCGCGCCTCGGGGATGGGCTTATCGCATTCCTCGCAGCGCTCCAGCCCAGGACCTTTGGTCATGTGGCTGCGCACGCGCTTCACCGCGTCTTCCACGGTGGCATCGATCTGGTCCTGCACAGCGGTATCACCCGCCCACCCGGTAGCCATGCCGCACCTCCCGGTCGCGCCTGCTTTCTGTAGGAGCGCGCTTGCGCGCGATAGACCTTACATAAGGACAATAACCTGCATTTCAACAGGTTACGTCTTTGCTGCGTGAATCGCGCGCAAGCGCGCTCCTACAGCGGGCGGGTGTCAGGCACGGGGTTCGTCGTAAAGGCCGAATTCGGTGATGCCGGGCTGGCGACCTTTTACCCATAGGCGGATGCGAGAAGCGGTGGTGCGCGGGATCTCGTGGAACTGGTAGGTGGCGGGTGTGCCGCCGCTGGCGATGTCGACCCACGTGCCGCCCTGCTCCACCTGGGCCTTGTACGCGGCGATGCGGCTGGTACTGCCATAGTCTGAGTCGTCACGCGGCTCCACGATCGACAGCGTGTTGAACGCGACCGGCGCGTCGAAGCGCACTTCGATCCAGCCTTCCTCCTTGCCCCGGTCGGCAAGCCAGTACGTGCGGAAATTTTCGTCGAACGCGAGATCGGGACCCACCGCCTCATCGCTCGCACTGGCCCATGCCGGTTTACCCGCGGCCAGGTTGGGCGTGGTGATCGTTACCTGTCGTTCGATCGCTGCCACCTTACCTTCGGGCTTCCACAACGCGCCGATCTCGGCGAGGCGAGCCACGGCGTTGTCGTCGAAACGGCCATCGCGGTTCGGTGCGACGTTGAGGATCAGGTTGCAGTGGTTCGCATTGAACGGTTTCAGCCAGTCATTGACGATGGTCTGCGCCGAGGCGAGTTCGGACGTCGGATACGCTTTCTTCCAGAACCAGTCGCTCTGCAGCGTGGTGCCCGACTGCGACGGTACCGGACTGTTCGGTGGAATCTTCTGCCCTGCATGCTGCTCGTACTGCTTGATGTCGGTGTAGTAGAGCGCGGTGCCCGGGTAGCTACCCGCGTTGTGGTCGGTGAGCAGGCAATCCGGCTGCAATGACTTCACCAGGTCGTAGATCTCACGATAGGGCAGCTGCTCATAGGAGATACGCGACCACGAGGCGTTCCAGCCATCGAGGATCAATGCAGTCAGCGGGCCGTAGTTCGTCAGCAGTTCGGTGATCTGTGCCTTGATCAGGGCGATCTTTTCCGGCGTGACGGTGCGCGCGCGGATATCCTGGCGCAGGTCGAGGATTGAGAAATACAGGCAGACCTTGAGGCCCGCCTTGCGAAATGCTTCCACGTAAGCGCGCACAACGTCGTGCGGATACGCCGACTGCATCACGTTCGCGCTCCCCGTCTTCGTCGGCCACAGGCAGAAGCCATCGTGGTGCTTCGTCGTAAGGCAGGCGTAACCCATGCCGGCGGATTTTGCGGCCCTGGCCCATTGGCCGGGATCCAGGTGTTGCGGGTTGAACAGCTTCGGCGAAAGCAGGGGATCGCCCCATTCGCGTTCTTCGAAGGTCGCCATGTTGAGGTGGATGAACATGCCGAAGCGCAACTCAAGGAAGGCTTGCTGCAGGTCGCGCAACCGTGCGGAATCGACGACGACACCGCGCGACAGCTTTGGCGCTTGCGCGAATGCTTGTTTCACTGGAAACAAACCGCTACCAACCGCACTGGCGAGCGCCAGCGTCTTTGCGAAATCCCGTCGGTTCAACACCCTCTCCCCGCGATGGCATGACGTTCGACTTTCACCTGAGGCACTGGGTGGTGTCAATGCGCCGATAGGAATGTTGGCGTGTCGTATGACCGATCGCGCGCAAGCGCGCTCCTACATGGGCGTTGCGGTGACGTTGATCGCGCGCAAGCGCACTCCTACAAGAGCCTGCGCAGGTCTTGTGTAGGAGCGCGCTTGCGCGCGATGAAGGTACGACATCTTATGAGCTGGCCAACTCACTGAAATGCACCGGAGAAGCGTCCTTGAAGTGTTCAACAAGCAGGTTCACAAAGGCAGACACCTTCGGCGCGACATGGCGCTGTGGCGGATACAGCGCCCACACTTCCGTCGCACCGCCTTCGATGAAGCCCCAGCTGACCAGGCGTCCGCTTGCGATATCGCCCGCGATCAACGACGCAGGAAGCATCGCGGCGCCCGTGCCTTCGAGCACGGCGTCATACACCATCGCCATGGACGAGAGGCGCAACACCGTGCGTGGCGCGATGGCGATACGCTTTTTTCCAAGCGTAACTTGCCAGGCATCGCTTCGTGCCATGACAGGAAGCACGATGGCGGGAAACGCATCGCCATCGCGAGGCCGTGGCAACGCGGGCACGGCGGCCACGACATAGCGATCGCGCAGAAAACAGCGGCCCGCCAGTTCTGTCGTCGGCTTGGGGTTCGCACGCACGATCAGGTCGAAACCCTCGGCTAACGGATCGACGAAACGATCGTCCGCGACGACCTCGAGTTCGACGGCGGGGTATAGCGCTGCATAACGCGACGCCAGGCGTCCAACGCCACGCTGTGCAAACAATACCGGGACGCTGATGCGCAGGCGCCCGCGGGGTCCTCCGGCACCCGCCGTGAGATCCGCAGCGACATGCTCGATATGGCTGAGCATGCCTGCGGTTTCGCCGTGGAGCACGGCGCCTTCCTCGGTGAGGCGGAAGGGCCGTGCGCCGCGCTCCACCAGGCGCACGCCCAGGGCGTCTTCCAGTTCGCGTACCCGGCGCGAAAGCGTGGCCTTGGGACGCCCGGTGGCGCGGCTGGCTGCGCCAAAGCCGCGATGGGTGGCTACAGCGCTGAAATCGGCGAGGGCGAGCAGGTCCATGGCCTTTTGTTCCACCAGTGAGACGAGATGTCTCATCTTAACGGCTATCGTACCGTAGGTGAGACGCGCAACCTGTGCTTATTCCAACCGCACAGGAGTTTTCCATGAGCATCCTAGTAACTGGCGCCACGGGCACCGTGGGTTCCGCCGTCATCGAACGTCTTGCCGCCGCGGGTGCCGACGTCCGCGCCCTCACCCGCCGCCCGGAGCAGTACAGCGGCCCGGCTGGCGTTCGTGCCGTAGGCGGCGATGCCGCTGACCCTAACGCGCTGCGCAACGCCCTGCAGGGCGTCGACACGGTCTTCGTGCTGAATCCGGTCACGGCCGACGAGCTCAACCAGGGCCTGACCGTTCTCACCCTGGCCCGCGATGCCGGGATCCAGCGTTTCGTGTATCTCTCGGTGCTCAACGCCGAGACCTTCACCGACGTGCCTCACTTCGCCGTGAAATACACGATCGAGCGGATGATCGAGCAGTTCGACCTGCCGGCCACGGTGTTGCGCCCGTCGTATTTCATGCAGAACGACGCGGGGCTGAAGGGTGCCGCCGCGTATGGCGTGTATCCCATGGCCCTCGGTAACGTCGGCATCGCGATGATCGATATTCGTGACATCGCGGATATCGCTGCCGCCGCCCTGCTGCGTCGTGCGCGGGCCGCAGGACCGTTGCCACGCGAAGTTATCGAGATGGCGGGACCGGATGCGCTGACCGGTGTCTCCGCGGCGAAGGTCTGGGCCGATGCCCTTGGACACGATGTGAACTATCTGGGTGATGACCTCGACGCCGCAGAAGCCGCCATCGCAGAACGCGCGCCAGCGTGGGCCGCATACGACCTGCGGCTGATGCTGGGCCGGTTCCAGCGCGATGGGATGCTGGCCAAGCCTGCGGCGCGCGGCACGCTGCGTACGCTGTTGGGGCGTGAGCCGCGTACTTATGCAGACTTTGTTCGTGACGTGATCGCTGGGGTGTAGTGGGCGCTTCGCGGGATCGCGCGCAAGCGCGCTCCTACAGGGGGCGTTGCGGTGCGGTGGATCGCGCGCAAGCGCGCTCCTACATAAGATCTGCGCAGGCTTTTGTAGGAGCGCGCTTGCGCGTGATTCAGGTTGCCGCGGCGCGCAGGGTGGCGATGTCGAGCTTGGTCATGTGCATCAGCGCGGCGATCGCGCCGGGGTTTTGCGCAAGCGTGTCAATGTCTTCCGGACAGATCTGCCACGACAGGCCGTACTTATCTTTCAGCCAGCCGCAGGCCTGCGCATTGGGATCGCCACCGGCTGAGAGCTTCTCCCAGAAGTGGTCAAGCTCCGCCTGATCCTTGCAGTACACAACCAGCGAAAACGCTTCGCTGTGCTTGAACGCCGGGCCGCCATTCAGCGCGGTCACGGGCTCGCCATCGAGTTCGAAGCTCACCGTCATCACCGAGCCCAGGCTCTGGCCCGACGCTTCCGACGGTTCCTTCGTGTAATGCGAGGTCGAGGTGATCCGGGAGTTCGGGAAGATCGAGGTGTAGAACTTCGCCGCCTCTTCGGCCTGGGTATCGAACCAGAGGAACGGTGTGATGCGACGGAACGGGCGGCTCATGGCAGGCTCCTGTGTGGTGGCGTCTACCTCTACGTCGATCAGGTGCCTGCGTTTTCGACATCCGTGTCGCGCTTGTGCTGCGGGTCACCCGATCCGGTGTTTTCCGGTTCCACCGGCCCAGGCGGCTGCCCGTGCGTGGGATCACCCGAACCCGTGGTGGGGTCATCGTAGGTATCGCGAGGCGGCATGGCGGCGTTCCCCGGCAGGTCAGTCCAGCGAGAGAACCACCCCACGCGTCAACGCCACGCTCACGCCCGCCGGGCCAGCCCCACGCAGAAGTCCACGAAGGCCCGTACCTTCGGTGGCGCGTGGCGACGGCTGGGGTAGAACGCGTACAGCGGAAAGGTCTCTTCGGCATAGTCGGGGAAGAGTTCGACGAGGCGGCCATCGTCCAGTGCGTCGCGGACACTGACCTCGAGCACCTGGGCGATCCCCGCGCCGGCAACGCATAACCCGTACATGGTCGCTGAATCGGCGACCAGGATGGGGCCGGCGGTATCGACGGTGGTGACCTTACCGCGGCGGTGAAACTCCCAGTCGTACGGCCTGCGGGTCACCGGGTCGCGGAACTGGATGCAGTCGTGTCCAGCAAGGTCCTTCGGTGTCCGTGGTGTTCCATGGGCAGCGAGATAGACGGGCGCTGCCACCGTGAGCACCCGCGTGTCGAGCAGCTTCCGGGCCACCAGCGACGACGATTCGGGCACACCGAAGCGGACGGCGACGTCGATGCCTTCGGCGATCAGGTCGCCGATCTCATCGCGGGTCACGATCTCGATCTCCAGCTGCGGATGCGCCGCGAGGAAGCCTGCGAGCTTCGGCGCCACCACGAGCCGCGAGAACATCGGGTCCAGGCTCACCCGTATCCGGCCGCGCACGGCGTGCGCATCACCGGCCGCCGACAGTGCCGCCTCTTCGATGCCGGACAACAGCGGTCCCACCTGGGCGACCAGGCGTTCACCTTCGTCGGTGAGGTGCACCGAGCGGGTGGTCCGCTGCAGCAGGCGGACGCCCAGCCGGGTCTCGAGACGGCCAATGGCACGACTGACGCCAGAGGGTGAAAGACCCAGGGCGTCCGCGGCGCGGGCGAAATTGTCGGTCTCGACGACGGAGACCAGGACGCTGAGATTGCCGAGGAGGCGGCCGTCGGTGGACATGCAGGTAAACTCATGACTGGATGTCACGAAAGATCGACCGATCAAGCCCTTGGGTCAATAACCCTTTCGGTCAGAACCAGAGCCGTACCCCCGCGACCCAGCGCCTGTCCGTGACCCGGCGGCCCTGTTCACTGGCCAGGTCGGCCGTGCCGCCGGTGAGGTGCTCCCACGCGACGCCCACATAAGGCGCGAAGGCGCGGGTGAACTCGTACCGCAGGCGCAGGCCACCTTCCACCGATGCGATGCCCGAGCGAAGGCCGCGGCGCTCGTCATCCTTACCATACGCATTCACCTCCAGCTCGGGTTGCAGGATCAGGCGCTGGGTGAAGCGCAGTTCGTACTCCGCGCGTACCCGCGCCGCGGTACGCCCACCCTGGCCCACGTAGGCCGTGGCTTCCAGTTCGAACCAGTACGGCGCGAGGCCCTGCAGGCCGAACGCGGCCCACTGCCGTTTCGGTCCCTCGCCAAAGTCACTGCGCACGCCGAGCTGCGTGTCCCAGAACGTGGCGACCGCATGGCTCCAGAACAGCTCCGCATCACCTTCATGCGGGCGCCCGCCTGCGCGCTCACCTTCGCTGCGGAACCAGAGCTTGTCGGTGTCGTTACCGTAGAAGCCTTCCGCCTCCCACGACTGGCCGTGCCCGCCCTGCCCGGCGAACGCTTCGACGCGATCGAGCAGCAGCATGGCGTTGGGCGCGGTGTCGTCCATATCGTGCATGGCCATGCCCTGCATCGCGGACGGCGCGATGCCATCGGAATAGTCTGGATTGCGCGCATCGGGTGGCGCGGTGCCGCCCTGCATCGGGCCCATCTTCATGCCGCCCATCCCACCCATGTCATGGTCGGCGTGGGCGTCGGACGCGGGTGTTGGGTGCGACAGCGGCTGCGGCTGCTCCACGGCGCTGTGGTCCATACCCTCCATGTGCTGCATGTCCTGCGCCGCCACACCAAGCGGGCACAGTGCGATCGCGAGTAACCAGCGTCTCATGACACCACCACTTCGCGGAACATCCCCGCTTCCATGTGGAACAGCATGTGGCAATGGAAGGCCCAGCGGCCGGGATTGTTCGCGGTCACCGCGTAGCTCACCTGCTGCGCGGGCTGCACATTCACCGTGTGCTTGCGCACCAGGAATTCGCCCGCGGGGGATTCCATCTCGCTCCACATGCCATGCAGGTGGATCGGGTGATTCATCATCGTGTCGTTCACCAGCGTGACACGCAGGCGCTCGCCCTTGCGGAAATGGATCGGCTTCGCCTCGGAGTACTTCTGCCCATCGAAGCCCCACGCGAAGCGTTCCATGTTGCCGGTGAGATGCAGCTCGATGGTACGTCCCGGTTCGCGTGTATCGATCGCGCCACCCACGGTATGCAGGTCGGCATAGCTCAGGACGCGGTGCTTGCGCTCGCGCAGCCCCACGCCCGGATCGTCGAGGTTGGTCCGCGGCATATCCACGCGCATGTCGTTATTCGGGCCGTATTCCGTATTCGCGTGGTGGGCCATAACCATGCCACTGTCCGTGGCGTCGTCCGCCATGGAGCCCATCATGTCGCGCATGGCCAGGCGTGGCCGTGGATCCAGCGCGGGTACCTCGGCTTGCATGCCAGGACGGGGCGCCAGGGTCGCTCGTGCATAGCCGGAGCGATCGATCGACTGGGCGAATACGGTGTATGCGCGATCGTCCGTGGGCGTCACGATGACATCGTACGTTTCCGCCGCCGAGAGTCGCAGTTCGTCCACGTCTACCGGCACGATGTCCTGCCCGTCCGCCGCGACGACCTGCATGCGCAGGCCCGGGATACGCAGGTCGAAGATCGAATTGGAGGATCCGTTGATGAGGCGCAGCCGCACGCGCTCGCCCGGCCGGAACTCACCGGTCCAGTTGCCAGCAGGCGCCGTTCCATTGACCAGGTAGGTGTAGGTGGCAGCGGAGACGTCGGCCAGATCGGTCGGGTTCATCCGCATCTGGTTCCACATCCGGCGCATGGTGACTGCGTCGTGGAAACCCTTCTCCCGTGCATCGCGCAGGAACCCGGCCAAGGTGGGCTGGCCGTAGTTGTAGATGTCCGAACGCGTGCGCAGCTTCGCGTAGATGCGCTCGGGATCCTCATCGCTCCAGTCACTGATGAGGATCAGGTGCTCGCGATCGGCGTGGTACCGCTCTCCGCCCGTCGGTTCGATGACAATGGCGCCGTACAAGCCGCTCTGTTCCTGGAAGCGGCTATGCGCGTGATACCAGTACGTGCCCGCCTGTTTCGCCGGAAAGCGATAGGTAAAGGGGGTGCGCGGCGGGATGCCATCGAAGCTGAGCCCGGGCACGCCATCCTGGTCCGCCGGCACGATAAGCCCATGCCAGTGCAGCGAGGTCACGGTATCCAGCCGGTTGTCGATCGTGATGCTTACGTCGTCACCTTCGCGCCAGCGCAGCGTCGGCCCGGGCACGCCGCCGTTCAAGGTGACCGCCTTACGTGCGCGGCCGGTGAAGTCCACCGCGGCCTCGCACACCGCTAGCCGGAATGCGGGGCCCTGCAGCGAGGCCATGCGCGGCATCGGCGCATCGACCTCACCTGCGCGGATGACGCCGGCGGCCAGGCCCACGCCAGCCACCGCCAGCCCTTGGACAAAGCGGCGGCGCGAGGGGTCGAACAAGGCAAGACGGCGGCCGTGCATGGCGTGCGAGCATCCAGTGAAAGCATCGGGACGCCGAGCGTACCGATGCCAGCTACGGCCCGACAACTCTGGAGCAGGCTCCGAGCGGCTGCACAGCCTTTTCACCGCCACGCTCCAATCATCCAGCCATGAGCCTCCAGGACATCGTCACTCATGCCGGGGTCACGCCGAAGACGAGGCGTGTATCGGTCGCCACGCTGACGAAAGCTGTCGCGGCGATCAAGGGCGCGAAAAAAGCCAGGGCCAGCGCCGCCTTCTTTCCACCGCAACTGGCACGCCTGAGCGAGGCACCACCGCACGGTGACGGGTGGTTGCACGAGGTGAAGTGGGATGGCTATCGGATCCTCACGGGTATCGCCGACGGCGAGGTCAGTGTCTGGTCACGCAATGGACTGCCTTGGAACGAACGGATCCCGGAGATCGTCGAGGCGATCGAAGCGCTTGGCCTCGACAGTGCGCGTCTGGACGGCGAGCTCATCGCCCTCGATACGCAGGGCCGGAGTGACTTTAATGCCCTGCAGAAGACCCTTTCTGGTGAGGCGCAGGCGCCGCTCGTGTACATGTTGTTCGATGTGCCTTACCTGCAGGGTTTCGATCTTTCGCGCACGGCACTGGTCGAACGCAAGGCGTTGCTCGAACGCCTGCTCGCACATGCCCCACCCCATCTCGGCTATAGCGGACACAACGTGGGTGATGGTGACGCGGTGTTCGCCTTGGCGATGAAGGAGAAGCTCGAAGGCATCATCGCCAAGCGCGCGGACGGTCCATACCACAGCGGCCGTAACGACGACTGGCTGAAGATCAAGCGCCTGGAGGCGGATGAGTTTGTCGTGATCGGTTATACGCCGGCCAAGGGCTCCCGGGTGTCCTTCGGCTCGCTGTTGCTCGCCAAACCGGGTGTGAAAGGCCGATGGACTTACGTGGGCCGTGTCGGCACTGGTTTCACCGAGGACATGCTTCGCGAGCTCGGCAAGTCGCTCGCCAAGGGCGGAGCGAAGACTCCGCCGGTACCGCTCGATGGCATCGATCCCCTGCTCCGCGGTGCCTTGTGGGTTCAACCCAAGGTGGTTGCCGAGGTTTATTACCGGGGCATCGGCAACCTGGGCCTGCTACGTCAGCCGAGCCTGAAGGCGCTGCGGATCGACAAGGCACCGAAGGACCTGCGCGATAGCGATCGAGCCCCGTCCGCATCCACCAAAACGGCGGCGACGAAGGCCGCGAGGAAGAAGCCCGTGGGCAGCGACGAGATCACCATCACGCATCCGGATCGCATCGTGTACCCGGACGACGGCATTACCAAGCAGGACGTCGCCGACTACTACAAGGCGGTGATGCCCTGGTTCCTGCCGCCGATCGCCGACCGGCCGATGCCCATGCTGCGTTGCCCGGGTGGCATCGGTGAGCACTGCTTCTTCCAGAAACACATGATCACGGGCCTGCACCATGTCGGATCGGCAAAACTCAAGGAAGAGACCGGTACCCAGGCCGTTTACCTGTATCCGAAGGACGCCACCGGCTTGATGGAACTGGTCCAGTTCGGCGCGATCGAATTCCACCCCTGGGGCTCCCACGTCAAGACCTCGAATGCTGCGGATCGCGTCATCTTCGATCTCGACCCGGGCGATGGCGTGGCATGGAAACGCGTGATTAACGCGGCACGCACGGTTAGGAATTTTCTCAAGCAGCTCGGTCTCACCTCCTTCGTACGGACCACGGGCGGCAAGGGCCTGCATGTCGTGGTGCCGCTGGCGCCCGCCGCCGACTGGGAGACCGTACGCACGTTCGCGCGTGGCTTCGCCGAGGCCCTGGCGCAGGCCCATCCGCTGGAATTCGTCGCCACGGCCGCGAAGAAGGTGCGCGTGGGCAAGATCTATATCGACTACCTGCGTAATGGCCGCGGCGCCACGGCGGTGGCCTCGTACTCGCTACGTGCCCGCGCGGGTGCGCCGGCGGCGGTGCCGTTGCGCTGGGATGAGCTCGGCAAGCTCAAATCCGGTGCCGACTTCAACCTGCACACGGTACCCAAGCGTCTGGCTCGCCAGAAGAAAGATCCGTGGGAGGGCATCGACGCGGTGCAGCAAAGCCTGGATGACGTGGTAGCGCGGCTGGGCCTGTAGACTGGGCGCATTCTCATCCGGCTCGATACCTCCATGTTCGCCTCGCTTCCCGTCTTCCTGCGCGTGCCGCTCGCCTGCCTGTTTCTGCTGTGCAATACGGTGCTGCACGTGCTTCCGCTGTTGCTGCTGACACTGGTGCGCATCGTGCTGCCGGTGAAGGCACTGCGCGATGCCTGCGGTGGCGTGCTGGTGTATATCGCGGAGAGCTGGCTCAGCATCAACGGCTGGCTGTGGGGCGCTTTCACCCGAACGCGCTGGACCGTGGATGGTGTAGATGGCCTCTCCGTGCGCGATAACTACCTGGTGGTGTGCAACCACCAGAGCTGGATCGATATCCCTGCCCTACAGAAGATCTTCAACCGCCGCATTCCGTTCATGCGTTTCTTCCTGAAGAGCCAGCTGATCTGGGTGCCGCTGTTAGGGCCCGCTTGGTGGGCATTGGATTTCCCGTTCATGAAGCGGCATTCGCGTGAGGAACTCGCGCGGCACCCCGAGCTGAAGTCACGCGACCGCGATGCCACGCGTCGTGCCTGCGAAAAGTTCCGCCACCTGCCGGTGGCGATCATGAACTTCACCGAAGGCACCCGCTTCACCAAGGCCAAGCACGATGCGCAGAACTCGCCGTATCGTCACCTGCTTCGCCCGAAGGCGGGTGGTGTGGCCTTTGTGATCGATGCGATGGGCGATGCGATCCGGCACATGCTCGACGTAACCATTGTCTACCCCGATGGTGCCGGCAGCATGATGGACATGCTCGCAGGCCGCATCCGCGAAGTCCGTATCCATGTACGCAAGCTCCCCATCCCGGAAAACATGCGCGGCGACTACGAAGGCGACACCGCCTTCCGCGAACGCTTCCAGGCCTGGATCAACGAGCTTTGGGTGGAGAAAGACGAGCGCATCGCCCAGACCTTCGCAAGAACCGCCTGATCGCGACAACCGCCCCTGTAGGAGCGCGCTTGCGCGCGACATCTTTCGCCTAACCGCTGCAGGGCCTGAGCTCTTTCACGAAAGATGTCGCGCGCAAGCGCGCTCCTACAAAAAGCATGTTACTTCGCTTCTTCCTTGAGTTTTTCTTCGAGTCGCTCGCGGCCGGCTTGCGCGTAGGTCGCGCAGGTTTTTCCTTCGCCCTGCTCAGGGTGCGGCGTCACCAGGATGTCGCACGGTAGCGTTGCGACGCGATCGAAGGTCTTGCGGTACGCAGCCACATACGCGGGATGATCCGAATAGCGATACGTTCCCGACGAGAACGCGAACAGGCTGTCGGCGTACGCGATGTGCTTGCACGCGCTGCCCTCGCACGCATCCCACGTCCACGCGGTACCACCCGGTGTATGTCCTGGCGTGATGTGCGCGGTGAGTTTCAGGGAACCCACGGTGACCACGGTGCCATCGACGATGTCGCCGGTCACGGGGAACGTCGGGTAGGCATCTTCCGAATCCGGCGTGTACTGCGGATCCTCCGGATCCTTGCCGCCCAGGCGCATCGCCCTGGCGCCCGCGGCCGTCGCACGCACCTTCGCGCCACTGTCCCTGGCGAGTTGTCCGATCGCCCCCGCGTGATCGTGGTGTGCGTGTGAGTTGAGGATCAGCTTGATGTCTTCGACGCGGAACCCGAGCTTGCGGATGTTGGCTTCGATCAGCGGCGCGTTCTTTGTCCACGTGCCATCGATCAGGATGTGGCCCTGCGGCGAGGTGACCAGGATCGACGACAGGCCCTTCGTGCCTACCTGGTAGGTGTTGCCGTAGATCACATGCGGCGCCGAGGGCTCGCTCCAGGCCTTGACCGGCGCGGTAGGTGACTGGGCGAAAGCGGGCAGGGCGGCGAGGCCGACTAGCAAGGGCAGGGCGCGGCGCATGGGAAGTTCCCGGCGGTAGATGGACGCGCAGGATAACGGCCGTACCAAGGCCGATGCCGGTCCTTCATCTGGCGAAAGGCGGGCAGCGGGGTTTCAGTGACCGTGGATCGCGCGCAAGCGCGCTCCTACACGGGACCTGCGCAGGGCTTGTGTAGGAGCGCGCTTGCGCGCGATCCACCGGAACCCTTTACCCCCGCGCGGCCGGACGACGCCGACGGGCGCGCCAGAACAGGAAACCCGTGACCAGCAGGAAGCTCGGCAGCACGCCCGTAAAACACGCCACCACCCGCCACGCGATGCCACCCACTGCGGCCGAGTGAATCGGGAACAGCGCATCGGAGAGCCGCCCGCCAGGGCCAAGCTTCGTGGCATCGCTGCCGCCGATCACCTTCGCGTCGTGGCCATCGACGAAGACGCTGCTGCGGCCGGCCAGGTTCCATTCGCCGGCATGGCGGACGCGCAATGCGATCGTGCCGGTGTCCTTGCCGGGCAAGGTAATCCGGGTCAACTCCGCGTCGGGCACCGCCGCCTGCGCCGCGGCCAGCACGGCCGCCCAGTCGACGGGACCGTCGACGGGCGCGGTCTTCGGCGGCTTCGCCGGTGCCTTTTCGCCAAAGGCGGCGGTAAGCCCGTTACGCACGGCGCCACGGTACGCCATGGTGGTCCCGGTGCCGATCATGAGGATGAGCAAGGGCAGGGCGATGACGCCGACCGCACGATGGAAACTGGCCCAGCGCAGTACCGGCGGGTTCGTGTGCGGTTTGAGGTGCTTCAGCGCACGCTGGCGACCCGGCCAGTACAACCACACGCCCGAGAACAGCATGAACAATCCGGTGATCGCCACGACGCCGAGCACGGTCTCGCCGACCTCGCCGGTCAGCAGATGCGTATGCCAGTCGAGCAGCATCAACAGGCCATCGCCGCTCTTGTGCCGTGTGAGCAGGTGTTCACCGGTCGTCGCATCGAAATAAAACCGATCGCCACCGCGCGCCTGGGCTTCCCACACGGGAAGCTCCGCGTCCGGCACCGAAAGCCCGCGAAGGCCCTTCGCCTCTTTTGATGAAAGCACCGTTTCCAGCGAACGCGCTTGCGTCGCGAGATCCGGCAAGGGCCGCGCGACCAACTCGGGGTGCCCCGCCGCAAACAGCGGTTGCTCCCACAGCAACACGCTGCCCGAAAGCGTTACCAGCGCCAGTAGTAGGCCAAGCGACATCCCCAGCCACAAGTGCAAGGTCTTCAGGGTGCTGCGAAAACGGCGCGGGCGGGGGGTCATCAGAAATCTACCGAGGCCTGGACGAAGTACGTGCGCGGCATCCCGACGTAGAGACCATCGTTGTTGTCGGTGCTGCGGGTGAAATAGCGACGATCAAAGAGGTTCTTCACACCCACGCCAAGACGCAGGTTCGACAACGAAGGCCCGAAGGCATACTCGCCGCGGGCGTTCCACGTCGTCCAGCCCAGGATGTTGCCGAGATCGCCGTCGGCGGAAGGCTCGGTCACGTACACGGTCGGGTTGGCCGGATCGAAGCTCGGCGAGCCCGGTGAGTGCTGGCGCGACTGCGAGAACGCGTCGAGGTTGAAGGTCCATGCGGCGATGCTGTAACGCAGGCCAAGGTTAGCCGTGCGCCGCGAATAGAACGGCAGGTCCTTCCCGGCGAACGAGCCATGCTTGTAGAAGGCATGCGTATACGTCGCCGTGCCCCACAGGGTAAGGCCATCGAGCACATCAGCAAACGAGCCGAAGTCCAGGTGCGCCGAGGTCTCGATACCCTTGTGCGTGGTAGCGCCGAGACTGGTCCAGCCTTCGTACGAATCCGGCACATTGGGCAGCTTGCCGACCAGCTGCAGCTCATGGTCGAAGTTGATCCGGAACAGGCTGATCTCGCCACCCCATGCCTTGTCGTCGTAGCGCGTGCCGATTTCATAGGTACGCGCGAGTTCGGGTTCCAGGCCCTGGGCAAACTGGCCGGTGGAGTCCTTCTGGCCGATCTGGAAGTACTGCAGCGAACCGAATGAGGTTTCCGCGTTGGCGTAGAGTTTCCACGCCTCGCTCAGGTGGTACATCACGTTGAGCGAAGGCAGCGGCTTCGAGTACGACTCCCGGCGCGCGGTCGGGCCCTTGACGATCACCGTGCTGCTCGGATGGGCCTGCCACTGGCTACGAATGCGTTCGTAG
This sequence comes from Luteibacter sp., assembly GCF_036500425.1. GTDB lineage: Bacteria > Pseudomonadota > Gammaproteobacteria > Xanthomonadales > Rhodanobacteraceae > Luteibacter. The sequence continues at coordinate 7,672 of NZ_DASYCB010000015.1, read as the reverse complement.
CGGAGACCTGGCGTGATCGTCCAGTCGCCTGCGTTGATCGTATCGTCGATATACAGCGCATGCGCCTCATTACTGCCGGTGTTGTTGCCGGAGAGCACGTACGGGCCGTTGTACGGATCGCCGGTGAACGGCGTGTACCAGAGGTTCGAGGTGTACTTGTTGTTGCGGAAGGTCTGCTCGTGCATCGCTTCGTTGGTGTAGCGGTAGCCCACGCCGATCTCGTGCGTCACCTGGCCCCAGTCAAATAGCTCCGAGTAACGCGGCTCGATCGCGAACACGTGGTAGTTACGCGGGTACGCGTTGAGCTGGTGCGCGTAGCTGCCGTTCGCGTTCTCGGTGATGGTTTCGATATGGCTGCCGCGGAAGCTGTCGGAGTAGTACGACTGCACTTCGAACGAGCGGCGATCGTCCACGTGGCTGTACTTCAGCACGTAATCGGTGCGGCGGCCGTGGAAGTCGTCATACGGGCGGCGCGACTGGAACGGATCGGCGTCGTAATCGGCCTGGGTGAGGCCACCCGGCATGCCAGCCTGGCCATCGTAGTGATGAATGCTGCCGGTGAGCGTGTCTTCGCTGGTGATCGCGTACTTCGCCTTGAGCATCACATCGTCGATGCTCTCGTTATCTTCGTGCTCGCGGTAGCCCGGGCCGTGCAGGCCGTTGTAGAGCAGGGCGAGGCCAAGGCCGTTCTGCGTGGTTCCGCCGAGGAACAGGTTGGTGTTGGTGCGGATGCCACCGTGCTCACTACCCTGGAACTGCACGCCTGCGCTGCCGCCGAACGTCTCGGGAATATCGCGCGTGACAAAGTTGATGATGCCGCCGACGTTCTGCGGCCCGTAACGCACGGAACCGCCGCCGCGGACGACGTCCACGGCCTGCAGGTTGCCCAGGCCCACGGGCGCCATCGAGACCTGTGGCTGGCCATACGGCGCCACCGCCAGCGGCACGCCATCGAGCAGGATGGTCGAGCGCGGGGACAGGCGCGAAGTCAGACCGCGCACACCGACGTTCAACGAGACATCGCTGCCGCCCGTGCCATTGCTCTCCTGTACCTGGACGCCCGGGATACGGCGCAGCGCATCACGCAGGTTGGTCGCACCGGCCTCGCGCAGTTGCTCGCGGCGCACCACGGTACGGGCGCCCGGATGGTTCTGGACCACGTTCTGCTGGGCATCGCCGAGCCAGTCGCCAACGACCTTCACACCCTCGAGGTTGGTAGGTGAGGGAGGCGGAGCGTCCTGGGCAAACACGGCGGGCGCGGTAAGGGCGCCGGCCAGCGCGAGGGCGAGGACGGTGGGGCGAAGGGACATCGACAGCAGCCTTGGATCGTGCGAAAGGTGCTAATCGTAAATACGACTGATTATCAGATCAAATACATCATGCTTTTTTGTCGCCTGTCGCGGCCGCATTTGTCATAGAGTATCGATTACAGCCATACTCTGGCCATGCCAAAGCCCCTGGCCATCGTCATCGTCGCCCCGCCTGGGGTGCAGATGCTGGACGTCTCCGGCCCGGCCGATGTGTTCGCCGAGGCCAACCGCCAGACCGGGCGCGAGGTCTATAGCGTCCTCACGGTAGGCACCGCACCGCTGGCCGTGGCCGCCTCCTCCGGTATTCGCTTCCTTCCCGACCGCAGCACCCAGGACAGCATCGAGACCCTGGATACCCTGCTCGTTGCGGGCTCGCCGGACCTGGCGCAGGCCGCGACCGACCTGCACACCCTGGCCTGGCTGCGGGTACACGCGGGTCGCTCCCGACGCTACGGCTCGATCTGCAGCGGTGCCCTGCTGTTCGCCCAGACCGGCCTGCTCGACGGCCGCCGTGCCACGACCCACTGGAAGGTCGCCGAGCTGCTTGGCAGCCGCCATCCCTCGCTCACCGTCGAAGCGGACGCGTTCGTGGTGCGCGATGGCCCGGTGTGCACGGCCGCCGGGGTCACCGCCGGCATGGATCTGGCGATCGCACTGGTCGAAGAGGATCTCGGCCGCGACGTGGCCATGGCGGTTGCCGCGGAGCTGGTGGTGTTCTACCGCCGGCCTGGCGGGCAGATGCAGTTCAGCCGCCATGGCGAGGCGGCACCCGCAGGCCGCGGTGCGCTGCAGGAGCTGCAACGTTACATCGCCGCCCACCCCGGCGAAGACCACTCCGTGGCGAGCATGGCGGCGCGCGCCGGGATGAGTCCGCGCCACTTCGCCCGTGTGTTCCACCGCGAGGTGGGCATGACGCCGGCCGAGTTCGTGGAGAACATGCGGGTGGAGGCCGCGCGCCGTTGGCTGGAAGAAGGCCACGACACGCCCAAGCGCGTGGCGGCTAAACTGGGTTACGCCGATGCGAACGGGTTACGCCGCGCCTTCATGCGCCGCCTCGGGGTCACCCCGGCGGATTACCGCAAGCGCTACGCGCACGCCCGCACCTGAGCACGCCTACAGCTCGATGATGCCGCGGCGCAGGGCGATCGCCACCGCATGCGTGCGATCGTTCGCCTGCAGCTTGGCCAGGATGCTTTTCATGTGCGCTTTCACGGTTTCCTCGGCGATGCCCAGCGTGGCGGCGACGTCACGATTGGCCGCACCCGTGGCGACATGGGTGAGCACCTGCATCTCGCGCGGCGTGAGCTCGTCGTCATTCGCATGCCCGGCCATCTCGTGCGCGATCTCGTCCGGGACGCGGCGCTTGCCATCCATCATCTGGGTGATCGTGCTGAGCATGTCCTTGCGCAACTCGCTTTTCAGCAGGTAACCCTGCGCGCCGGCGCGAAACGCGCGTAGCGCTTGCACGTCACCACGATACGTCGTGAGCACGAGGATACGCGCCTCCGGGAATTCGGCACGAATCGCTTCGATCGCGGCGATGCCGCCCATGCCGGGCATTTGCAAGTCCATGAGGGTAAGGTCGGGGCGCAGCTTGCGGTAGCGCTCGATGGCTTCCTCGCCCGTGCTCGCCTCGGCCACCAGCTCCAGCCCGGACTGGCCTTCGAGCACGGCGGCGATGCCCTCGCGCAGCAAGGGATGGTCGTCGACGGTCATGATACGGATGGTGGGCATGGCGCGAAGGTGGCAAGGTCCTGGGCACGGAGTATCGCCGATCCGCTCCCACGCAGCATGTAACGACATGACCTCCACCCACGACCTGCGAGCATGCACACCACGATGGCCACGAAACGCACTCCCCAGGGCACGATCCGTACCGGCATGGGTGGCTGGACCTTTGCGCCATGGCGCGGCGTCTTCTATCCGGAGGGCCTCGTCCAGAAGCGCGAGCTCGAATATGCCAGCCGCCAGGTCACCACCATCGAGATCAACGGTACCTACTACCGCGCGCCCGCGCCGGCGATATACCGGCAGTGGGCGGCCACGGTGCCGGATGGCTTTGTGTTCTCGGTGAAGGCGCCACGGCACATCATGCAGACGAAGCTGTTGGCAACGACTGGCGAGCGGGTAGGGCAATTCCTTGAAGGCGCCGCGGCACTAGGCGACCGGCTCGGTCCGGTGCTGTGGCAGTGTCTGCCGACGCGCCCGTTCGACCCTGACGACATGGCGGCCTTCCTCGACCTGCTCCCGGGAGAGGCCGGTGGCGTACCACTGCGCCATGCCGTGGAGGTGCGCCACAAGAGCTTCCTCGACCCACGCTGGCTTGACCTTGCCCGGGCACGCGGCGTGGCGACCGTGTATACCGATTCGCCCGATTACCCCAACCTGGCCGACCTGACCGGGCCGTTCGCCTACGCGCGGCTGATGCGCAGCCAGGCCAACCACACAGCGGGTTACCCGGCGAAGGGCCTGGAGGACTGGGCTGCGCGCGCCGCCGCATGGGCGGGTGGTGGCGACCCGGTCGACTTACCGCACGTGGGTAAGCCCGTCATGAAAGGGCCGCCGAAGGAGGTCTTCGTGTATTTCATCTCGGCGGCGAAAGAACGCAATCCCGCCGCCGCGATGGCGCTCGCACGGGCCGTCGACACCGCATAATCCGTCCCACTGATCCACGTACCGGAAAAACCATGGACCAACTTATCCAGAACAGCCTCATCCACCTCTTCGGCGCCAACGACGTTGGCCTCGTGCCGGACGAAGACTGGCTGCTCACCTCGGACGACGATGGATCGGATGACGGCGATTACCCGGCCATCCGCGGCATCTGGCAGGAGGGCAAGGGCGGCGGCATGGGCCGTCTCGACATCGATATCGTGCTCGACGAAGAGCGGACCATCGAGGAGAGCTTCGGTGGCGTCGGCACCGGCAAGGTGGGCGTGCGCGATGCGCTGGACAGCTTTGCGCGCAACGATTTCCACGTCGTGCTCGCTGCCTGCTGGCATGTGGTGAACCCGAAGAAGCTGGCCGTGCGCGAGCTCAGCGTGGGCACGCATCGGTTCACCATCTATATCGGTGACTTTACCCTGCGCGGCGAAAGCGACGCGCCCATGGAGATCCCCGAAGACGGCCTGTCGGCACTGGAAGCCGCGATCGCTACCGCACCGCTGACCGAAGACATCCACTGGATCCGCGTGTTCTACGGCAACGTCGGCGATGGCAAGACCCAGGTGGAAGTGCTACTCGACAACGAACCCTGGGCCGCCGGGCACAAGGCGATCGCCTCGGTCGACTGGCCGCAGCACGAGCGCTATTACAGCCTGCGCAACTTCATCGCGCTCGTCCCCGCCGACTGACCCTGTAGGAGCGCGCTTGCGCGCGGTGGGGTGTACGGCAAGCCCCATCGTGCGCAAGCGCGCTCCTACAAAAGATCAGTCCGCATCACGGAAGGCGGGCCACTCTTCGGGGCGCATGATGTCGAAGAGGCCTTCGCGCTTGGTGCGGCGACCGAGGCGGAGCACTTCCGCATCGCGCGAGAACACGATGGAGGCGCGTGACGACGCGGCCAGCTCCAGGAACTTCTGGTCGTCGGGATCCTTGCAGCGCGGCGGCGGCTTCTCGCACTCACGCGAGGGCAGCACGCGCACCAGCGCATCGAACCGGGAGACCGCCGCCGTGCGTCGGTCATCGTCGAGCTTCAGCGTCGAGTAGTCGAGCACAGCGAGCCATTCCGCACGGCAATCGTCGCGGGTTACCGCTTCCACTTCCCCGGCCTCGATCGCCGCGACCAGGGGCGCGGCGCGGGGGTCACAGAAGACGAAGGCGTCCAGGCACACGTTGGTGTCGAGGACTACCCGCACCGTCATGCAGCGGCGCTCGCGGCGAGCTTCGCGTGCTGTTCGGCCACCAGCGTGTACGAGTGCTTGCGCGCCTCGTGGTCGAAGACCTGCGCGGTGATGATCAGTTCGTCGGGTTGCGTACGCTCGATGAAGGCAGCGAGGCCCTTACCCACGGTATCCGCCGAGCCGACCACGGCACAGGCCAGGGCATGATCTACCTGAGCCTTTTCCTGCGGCGTCCAGATCCCTTCCATGCTATTCACCGGTGGCGGCAACTGGCCAGGCGCACCGCGGCGCAGGTTCCAGAACGCCTGCTGCTGCGACGTGAACAAACGATTCGCTTCCGCGTCGGTATCGGCGGCGACCACGTTGATGCCGAGCATCGCGTAGGGCTTGGCCAGCACCTCCGAAGGACGGAACATCGTGCGGTATACCTCAAGGGCCTGCATCATCAGGTCGGGCGCAAAGTGCGAGGCAAAGGCGAACGGGAGGCCAAGTTCAGCGGAAAGCCGTGCGCTGAACAGGCTGGAGCCTAGCAGCCAGAGCGGCACCCGCGTATCGATGCCCGGCACGGCGCGTACGGTCTGACCCGGTTGCAGCGGCCCGAGGTAGTGCTGCAACTCGACCACGTCTTCGGGGAAGCGATCGTCACTGGAGCCCAGCGCGCGGCGCAACGCGCGCGCGGTGGCGTAATCGGTACCGGGGGCGCGGCCCAGGCCCAGGTCGATGCGGCCGGGATACAACGACGCCAACGTACCGAACTGTTCGGCGATCACCAGCGGTGCGTGGTTGGGCAGCATGATCCCGCCGGAGCCGACGCGTATGGTCTTCGTCGCTTCCGCGATGTAGCCGATGACCACCGCCGTGGCGGCGCTGGCGATGCCCGTCATGTTGTGGTGCTCGGCCAGCCAATAGCGGTGGAAACCCAGGCGTTCGGCATGGATAGCCAGGTCGCGTGAATGGCGTAAGGCGTCACCGGGGGTGGCGCCGCGTGGCACGGGGGCCAGGTCGAGCACTGAGAACGGAATCATGAGGCAATCCTTGGGGTGCGAAGGCGCACCGATCCCTTCCATATGGGCGGCCTTCGGCCAAAGGCAACCATGTAAGTGAATGCCGACATGTGCTGTAGGCCCCGCCCCTTGCATGCATTGAGGGCATAGACCGCCCGACATGCCGCGTGCTTCCCTGCTCGAACCCGCCAAGGAAGGAAACCCATGCAATCGATTCGATGGTTCGCTGCGCTTGTGCTTACCCTGCCCAGCGCCGCTGGGGCCGATTCCCTGCAGACCGACCGCTACTTCGCCGTACAGCCGGTAGGCCGCACCGGTTCGGACGAGTTCGTCGTGCGGATCAGTGAATCCGCTCGGGCCCAGGCGTTCGTCGATGCGATCCGTGACGGCGAGCCCAGGCGGATGACCAGCCGCATCGTGCCGCGCCAGTCGGCCTGGAACCTGGCGTGGCCGTTCTACACCGAACGGCACCGACTGCTCCCGGTTAGCACCCTGATTGCCCGCTGCCCTTCGCATGGCCCCAGCCAGATCGGCCAGCTTCTCCGCAAGGGCGCGCAGATCGCTGGCAGCGCATGGTGCCCCGCGGTCAAGGTCGTTCGCGAAATCAAACAGAAGCCGATCTAGCAAGCCCTTTTGGTCACCAAGGGAAACGATCCGTTCGGCCCATCGATGCTCCGCAAGCCGGGACGGAAGCGGAAAATACACCCATCCACTCAACCATTCCGGTGACCACCGGGGGAGCATGAACATGATCGACATCCGCCGCTTCAACACGCTTGGTGGCGCCAACCACGGCTGGCTCGATGCGAAGCATCACTTCTCGTTCGCCTCGTACCATGACCCGAAGCGGATGGGCTGGGGCGCGCTGCGCGTGTGGAACGATGACACGATCGCCGCCGGTACCGGTTTTCCGGCCCACCCGCACTCGGATATGGAAATCATCACCTATGTTCGCGAAGGTGCGATCACCCATGAGGACAGCCTGGGCAACAAGGGCCGTACCGAAGCGGGAGACGTACAGGTGATGAGCGCCGGCACCGGCATCCGCCACGCCGAGTACAACGCCGAGCCGGACGCCACGCGGATCTTCCAGATCTGGATCATTCCCGATGGCGAGCGCAAGGCACCCTCGTGGGGCACCCGCCCGTTCCCGAAGGGCGAGCGCTCGGGCCAGTTCGTGACCCTGGCCAGCGGCATGCCCGGTGATGGCGAAGCGCTGCCGATCCGCACCGATGCCCGCGTGCTGGGCGCCAGCCTGAAGGCCGGCGAGACCGCCGAGTACACGCTGGGCGAAGGCCGCTTCGCCTACATGGTGCCGGCCGCCGGTGCCGTGGAGATCAACGGCGAAGCACTCGGCAAGGGCGATGGCGCGGCGATCCGCGATGAGCGCGTACTGCGCATCACCGCGAAGGAAGATGCCGAGCTCGTGTTGGTCGACAGCGCTGCGTAACGCCGACCTGTAGGAGCGCGCTTGCGCGCGATGGGTGCTCGCGACAAGCCTCATCGCGCGCAAGCG
>NZ_DASYCB010000014.1:0-79363 GCF_036500425.1 Luteibacter sp. | reverse complement strand
GCTTGCGCGCGATCGCGCGCAAGCGCGCTCCTACAGGGATGATCGGCCTTACTTTGCTGCCTTTGGCTTTCTGGGCTTCGCCGCCTTAGGCTTCTTCGTACCAATCGTCGCCGGGCGCGGCGCTTCTTTAACAGCGGGCGCGGCAGCAACCGTCAACCGCTCCATCCACGTCAGGTCGTCGACGTACGAGAGAAAGTGCTGCAGATAGCCTGGCGAGAGTTCACGCATCAGTTCCATCGCGCGGTGGACCAGCGCGGCGGAGTTGAGCGGGCCGGTGCTTTCCATCTCCGGCATGTGCAGCTCGGCCTGTTGTAGTTGGCTGCGGGTGCGCACGCTGTCCCAGAGCTTGCGCACTCGGGCGAGCTCAGTATCGAGATCGACGGTCGGGCTTTGCTGGGCGGAGAGGTGGCCCAGCAGGTCGCCTAGAGGGCTGGCGGAGTTACGGTCCATGCGCCTTTGCGTCCGTCGCGGACTGCCGGGGAATCGGCGCAATTTCAACGCGGCGGTTCTTCGCGCGGCCTGCTTCGTCGGCGTTGTCGCTCACGGGCTGCTCGGCACCGAATGCGGCCGCGAAGACCGAGGACGATGGAACACCCTCAGAGATCAGCGCACGAGTCACGGTGAGCGAGCGTTCAGCGGAAAGCTCAAGGTTGTCCGTGAATCGGCGGTTGCCTTCGTGCACAGCCTGGTCGTCGGTGAAACCGCTGACCATGAGGATCTCGTCGCGCGACTTCAGGTACGTAGTGAGCGGCCCTGCCAGCGTCTTCAGCAAATCCCGGCCTTCCGGCTGCAGCTGATCGGAGTTGAGCGCGAAAAGCACGTTGCCACTGATGCCAATGCGGCCGTTGACCAGCGTGACACGCCCCGACGCTAGCGGTGCGGCGAGCGCCTGCTCCAACGTGACGCGTCGCTGCTGCTCTTCCTGGCGCTGCTTCGTCTCCTGCTCCAGCTTGCTGGTGAGCTGGAGCTGCATGCCGATGACGCCGACCAGGATCAGGACGAACGCACCAAGCAATACCGACATCAGGTCGCCGAAGGCGGCCCAGATCGGGGCGTTCGATTCGCCTTCGATGTCGAGCTCGTCGCTCATGCCTTGGCTGCCCCGTTCTTCTTCGACGCGAGCTGCTGCATGTCTTCAAGGATCTGCTTCTGCGAGAGCACGCTGAGGTCGACTACTTCGCGCGCCTGCGCGACGTAGTACGCCAGCTGCTCATCGCTACGAACCAGCGAGCGGTCGAGCGCTTCGCCGATCTCCTGGAGGCGCGCCAGCAGCGCTTCGTTCGACTGGCCGAACACCTGCACCGCGCTGCCGAAGGTTTCACCAAGGCTGGCGACGTTCTCGGCGCTGCCGGTGATCCGTTCCGCCACGCCCTCGAGCTTGCCGGTCTCGCCTTCCACCTGCTCGATGAAGCGCGTGCCGACGCGCTCAAGAAGTTCGGCCGAAGTCGTCACGAGGCCATCGATAGCGGCGCGCTGTTCGGTCGAGGCGTGGTTCACGGCGCTGAGCAGCGTCTCGACGGTTTCGAGCAGGCGGCTGCGTTCTTCCAACGTGGCCGTGTCGCGCACCATGCTTTCGGAAAGCTTCTCGCGGAGTTCGGCGACGACGTCGGCGGCAGCCTTCGGCGCTTCCGATGCGGCATCGACGAGGCGGGAAATCTCGGCGATGGTGGCGCTGGCGTATTCCTGCGACTGTGCGGTGATATCGCTGGTGGTCTTCGCTAGCGCCTCGCGCATCGCGGCCTGCTGGGCAGCCGAGGCCTCACCAGCCTGCTGCCAGTGCGCCATGGCTTCGCCGCCTGCGCGGTTCCACTGGGCGACCGCGTCGTCACCGGCACGGTTCCACTGCGCGATGGCATCGTCGCCAGCACGGGTCCACTGCGAGGTGGCCTCTTCGCCGGCGCGCTTCCAGAGCGCGGCGGCGTCTTCACCCGTCTGTTTCCAGTCGGCGGCTAGCGCTGAGGACATGCCCTGCAGCGCGTCGATCCACGCCGTGAGGCGCTCGGTGTCGCGGGCGACCAGCGTTGCCTGCAGTTCGCCGTGTGCCTTTTGTACGGTGTCGACCAGTGCCGCCGCTTGTTCGGTGAAGGCCTTGGAAGCCGCGCCCATGGCCTCCTCGTGGCGAGCAACGAGTGCTTCGTTCGTCGTTGCCTGCTTTGCGACTAGGCCTTCGACGGCTTCGATGTGTCGAGCAAAGACTTCCGACGAGGCATCACTAGAAGCCTTCGCCGTGGCATCGAAACGCATGGCGACCGTGTCGACCATTGCGGCCGAGCGCTGCTCGAAGCCAGACGTAAATGCCTCGAGCGCGCCACGGAGATCGTTCGCCTGTGCTTCACTGGCCTGGCGCTGCGTGGCGATCGCATCGTTCCACACCGCGGTAACGCTGGTGGTCGTGTTTGCAAATCCGGAGGTGATGCCATCGAGCTGACGTTCGACCGCCTTGTTGACGCTGTCGTGCAGCGCGGCGGTCTCGCGCGCGATGCCCGCCATCGTCGTTTCGAAGATCGGCTGCAACGCCGCGCTGGCTGCACGCGCGCTATCCGCAACGCCTTCCTTCAGCGATTGCTCCACCGACGACGCGAGGCGCGCGAACGTCGCTTCGGCCTTGCTGTGGAACGCATCCTGGCTATCCGCGTGACGCTGGCCGGTGCTCGCGTTCTGCGTCTCGATGGTGGTCATCATCGCCTGCAGGCGATCGATGAGCGCAGGCATCAGCTCGGTCTGCTGCTGGAGCAGGCGGAAGGACTCCTCACGCTGGTGCGCCTGCGAGAACACGCGCAACGTGGTCGCGGCCTTGAGGTCGAGCGACTGGACAGCGGCCATGCGCTCGCGACGCGCAAGCGCGGACAGCAAGCCAAGCATGGCCGAGGTCGCGACGCCGGCGATCGAGGTGCCGAACGCAAAGCCAAGCCCCTTCACCGGCGCGGCGAGCGAGCCACGGATGGCCTGCAGGTCGGTCGCACTTTCCAGCGCGATACCGGTGCCGCGCAGCGTCGCCATCATGCCGAGCAACGTACCGAGCATGCCGAGCAGCACGAGCAGGCCGACGAGATACGGCGTCAACGCCGGTGCAGGCAGCGTGGCGCGTTCACCTTCGACGCGCAGGCGCACGCCATGGCGCAGGCTCGGGTGCAGCTTGCCCAGCCATTCGGCGAGGCTCGACGGCGTCGCGCTCAATTCCGCGGCAGCCTCGTCGAGCGATGCCGTCGCCTGGCGATAACGGAAGAGCTCGATCGCACCGGCGAGGTAACCCAGCGCGATCAGCGCCGCGACCAGCGCACCCAGCGGGTTCGAGCCAACGTAGCCGATACCGACCCAGCACACGATGACGAGGCCGGCCACGAACACGGCGAAGGGGAGGAAATTTCTGCGCATGACTTACCAGTTATGAGCCGTGAAGGGCAGCGAGCAGCCCTTCCAGCGGTTGAAAACGTACATCGAGTTCGGCGAGCAGGATGTCCTGCATCTCGCGAATGAAGAGATCGAGCCAGATACCGGTGGTACCGGCGCCCTCTTCCGCGGCCTTCCTCGCCTTTTCAAAACGTGTTTCGAGCAGCGCGGGCACGCCGCCCAACAGGCGTTGCTCGCGCGGGCTCAACGCCCCTTCCATCACCCCATCCACCTCGGCCAGCCGCGCCAGCTCGGGCGAGGCCATGGCCAGGTGGTCACGGAGCTCACCACGCAGCTTGCCCGTGGTGCCCTGAATCGAGCGTTGCATCAGCAGGTAGCGTTCGCGGAGCGCGGAGTAATCGACTTTGTAGTCGGGATCGCCCTCCACGGCGCCAGCCCGGGCGATAGAGCGGCTCCGGGCACGAGCCCAGGCCTGCTCATCGGTGATCGCCTCGACCAGCACCGTACGGGCACCGGCCAGCAGGGCGTCGTTGGGCGTCTCGCCCTGTGGAGGCTCATCGAGCGGGGCGACCTTGCCATCCAGCGCCGACGAGAGGGCGATCGACTGCGTCCAGCTGAGCCATTGGCTCAACCGGTCAGGCAGGGATCCGCCTGGCTGGCCCGCGTCGACCTCCCCCATGCGCGCCAGCAGGCGCACGAAGGTCGATCCGCGGATAGCCGCTCGTGGAGGGCTTTGCTGCATGCTAAGTCGCTAAAAAACGGACAGTTTACCCTAAGAAGGTGACCCGCTGGCCGGCGACTGGGTATCAATCCGTGCGAGATCGGTCCGCGGCTAGCGCACCAGCCTGTACAGCGATTCGGTACACTCCCCCGTCCCGCAGGGGGCCTATAGCTCAACGGTTAGAGCAGGGGACTCATAATCCCTTGGTTCCAGGTTCGAATCCTGGTGGGCCCACCAATGCGCTTTGTCGTCATAGTCGTTGTGTGCGGGAAACCATAAAGTGGCCGCTTTGGACGCTTTATGGTTGACATACAAGCATATTCTGTCCGGATTGGATAACAGGCGAAATAACTTCCAATCGGAAGATTAATCTTAGTTTTTGGTTGCGCGATCCGACATAGTTTGGCCAAAACGGACAAACTATCGCGGACGTCCGACAAAGTTTGGCCGCGTGTGGCGGCCTACCCGGCAGATCTACCCTGACCGAAGCCCAGATTGATGAAACGACTCTGTCGGGAGAACACCTGCCCGACAATTCGCGGCTCTACTCGGCAGCCATTGCCCGCTTCAGCCCTTTGAGCACCGACGACAGGGGGTGAACCATCGTTGGAAAAAGGCTCGGCCACGCAGATGACACGCTCGCCACCAAGATGCTAGACAAACTCGTGGTAGGCAGCCTCATCCGCGTTCCGGAAGTGCCCCCAATGGCTGAGGTCAAACACGAGCACTACTTCGAACCCGCAACTGCCCGCGCGCGCATCGCTCAGAGTTCCTGCAATGCGTACCGACCGTCGAGCCGCGAAGTACGTCATTGTTGTGGTCTTCCAACGAATCATGGGCGTAGACGGAATGCGCCCATCTACGCCCACATCGTCAAAATCGGAGAAGAATCTTCGAGGTTTATCAGATAAATTCGAAAGTCATCGCGTTCACGCCCCGGCTGCGACGGCTAGGACATAGGCGTCCGACTGAGCTGTGTACTGTTGTTTTTGTAGCGCCTGGTAGTTGACGCCAAGCGTCTCGCCCATCTTTTCGGCGTTCAGTACGTAGAAGGTGGAATCCTTCACCAGACTCAATATTCCGTCTGCCAGCAGCGCATCGAGCAGTGCCTGGCCTCTCGCATCCTTGACCATCCTTGAGTGTTCCATCTTGTCCGCAAATCGCTGCATGCTGCCTTTGCTATGCGACCGGAACGCCGTGAGAATACTTCGTAACCGTCTCCTCATGAAGGCGAGTTCTTCATTGTCAGTGTACTGAATGATGGTGTCGTACTTGGTCCACGGGAACTGATTTCCCTGGGGCCAACTGATGGACAAATCGGCATCAGCCCTTATCCGACGGTGCCGAATACACCGGCAGATTTCCAAAAGGAAACGCCTCATAATCCGACCTCGACCCTTCGTCGATGGGTCACACGGAGTAAGACATGGAACGACTGTGGATGGTGCGGGGTGAGGGCGGCGCGCTGTATGAACTGTTCCGCGATCGTGGTGTGGCCGCCATCGGTTGGAGTGACCTAGCGCAGCATGCGAAGCCTGGCGTGACGCGCAAGGAGCTTGCCGAGATCTACCGCACAGCACGGCCGGACGCCAAGGCGGGCACAGTAATCTCCAGCGCCTCCCAGGTGTGGCGGTTCGCCAACGAGGTTCGTATTGGTGACGGGGTGATTACGTATTCGCCGTCGAACCGGACCTACCTGATCGGCAAGGTCACCGGTGACGTCCAGTTTCATCCGGAGTGGATCTCGGACGGCATGGGCATCGCTAGAACTGTGGAATGGGCTGCCCAGGAAGTGGAGCGAGACCAGCTGTCGCTTCCTACTAAGAACACGCTCGGCTCGACCCTGACGGTCTTTTTGTTGCCGCCACATGCCCAAGCCGAGATCGAAAGCCGAGCCTCCGGGGCGGCCGTAGCTCAGGTGTCAACGCTCGAAGAGCTCCCAGGAGATCTTCCTGACGAGGAGATTGCCGATCCGTTCGCGGACATCCAGTCGGCTGCCATCGAGCGAATCAAAGATTTGGTTAGCGCGATTGGTCCCAGGGACATGGAGCAGTTGGTCGCCGGTATCCTCCGTGCCATGGGATACAAGACCCAGGTTTCGCCCGTGGGGGCGGACCGTGGTAAGGACATCATTGCTTCGCCGGATGGCTTCGGCTTTGAGAATCCTCGCATCGTGGTTGAGGTAAAACACCGCAACGGCCAGATGGGCAGCCAGCAGATCCGGAGCTTCCTGGGCGGCCGCCACAAAGACGACCGCGGCCTGTATGTCAGCACAGGTGGGTTCACTAAAGACGCACTGTATGAGGCAGAACGGGCAGCGGTGCCGCTGACACTGTGGAATCTGGACACCCTCGTCCGCACTCTGGTCGAGCACTACGAGGCGACCGACAGCGAAACTAAGAGGCTGGTGCCGCTCAAACGGATGTATTGGCCAGCCTAAGTCGGATGCTACGAGCGTGCTTATTTATCTGAGCACTTTAAGAACAACTTCGACATATACCACTTGCTCCCCGATCCAAAGTCAGAGGTTGCCCAGGATCTCATCCTGGGGGAAGGCACGACGACATATGCACGGTGCCAACCGAGGAATGTTCGTCAGGCTTTCCGAGTCCGATAGTCCGGGGGCAACTAAGGCAACTCAAGGGTTCTACGGGTGGCTAGGCACGGATGACGTTTGCGGAGCGTGTACTCATGGAACGGAATTTAACGACTGAGGTTGGTGGCATCGCCAAGGGCGCGGCCATCCGGGACCTGCGTCTACGCTGGATGAGTAAAGAAAGAGCGTCGCGCCGACGGAAGCGTCTCGGCTACACGGTTACGATCTACAACCCACGGGGTCTGTATCCTCGAGGAACGGTCATGGTCCCTGGTGGAGTGTTTTCGGCAGACGAGAAGGTCGTCTTCTCGGTGGTGTGGGGCGGTACATGGGAGCGCCTCGACCCCGATCTTCCCTACAGCGAACTTCAAGGTCTCAGCCCGGACTGTCTTCGCCTGGTGGCATCGATAATGCTTTGTGAACGCCGCGATGGAGCACGATGCAGGTTTTATCCCGAGGCCCAATCGACGCCAAAGATTGACAAGAAACGACTCAGGCTCGACCGAGAGGACGTCATCAGAGAAATCCGCATCTTTCTCATCGATCAATTGCAACTCTGCACAGGCGGTTCCTGCGCTCGCTTTCAAATATGGCACTAGAGAGGAAGTCGGATTCGATGGCGTCCGAATTTAATGACACGTTGATGACACCTGGTACGCCCGAAGCCACTGCGGATAGCATGCCGCGCCTATCCAGAGAAATAAGCAGCTTATAGATCTCTCTTTTTAGAAGCTCCGCATTTGAGAATGCGGCGAATAGAAGCTCTCTATCGACGGGGTTGTCCACGCGGCTTCCCTGGTGTCGGTCGAGAATGCTGAGGAGGCGTGAGTCACTGACAAACTGTAAAGCGTGGGCCAGCTTTCGATTGTCGCGGAAGACGCCGCCTCGTGGCGAAGCGACATGCAGTGTCAAAAGTATGCTGTAAGTGAGGAAGTAGAAGTCTTCCCCAACTAAGTGATTCAACCTACGAAGATCGCTTATGTCGTGGCTAGGCATGATCGAATGCCAAGTAGCAGTCATTGAATAGCGATAGGACGGCACCGCGAATCGCTTCTTCGTCCTTGACCCGGTAGGTCCATGTGGACGACAACGCGTTCATGCGCGCTGTTGAAGCTTTCACTAGCGCATCAATGCATGCGTCAATCTGGCCCTCAGACATGTTGGGTAGCTTGTATCCAGGACGATCAAGCTCTTCTTGACATGCATTGAGCACACGAAGAAGCAGTGATACGTACTCGCGACCGAAAGCATTTCCTTCGTGCCGGGCTAGGGCAATTCGCCGAGCAAGCCGAGCCAACCGTTTGCTGGAATAGTCGGGGGAGACGGCCAGTACTTTTTCGGAAAGGTTGCGCCTGTCGTCGACATGTTCGTTCTCCCACTCTTCGTGGGCAGGGTCGAGCCTTTCGCCGCGACGGAGTGCAAGAATCTCTGAAAAGAGACCCTTGATATCCGACGTCCCCACGATACGGTCAATATGCCCTTTTGCATGCGATCGCTTCTCGAGCAAGTCCGTAATAGCGCTGAGCAAAAAGCCTTCTAGGCCTTCATGTCTGTAGTCGAAGAAAGGACACTTTCGGACGAGCTCAAGAGCTTCTTTCTCGATATCGTCATTATCCTGAAGCGTGAACGTCCAGTCGATCTTCTCTAAGAATGACCGAAATTCCTTGGCCGTCCATGTCGCAACAGGGGGTGTGCGAGGTGCCATTCCGTCGCGAGCTGGATACTGAGAGCGGTATTCGACTTCTATCAGATCCTTCGCGATGCTGGCTTCTTCGTCAGAAAGTGCTACACCGGATGCGAGATTCCGGAGAAGTTGATATGACCTCGTCGACCGACCGGATGCGTCGTTCCTATCAGGTGCTAATGGTAGGCGTTCATCGGCAATAGTCGCCGAGGCATAGAAGCCAAAGCGAAGCCCTTGGCTGTAACCAAAGGTGGCATCGGCATCCAGAAAAGCGACTATGCTGTTCTTTACCGTGTCGGAATTGAAGCTCAGTCCTGCGGAATACTGCTTATTCTCTTCGACGGCCACTGGGTCCCTACCCGAAAATATCGCGCTGTCCTCTACGAACTCCATGGCGCAGTAGCATTGTGAGTGAGGACTGATGCCGATCCGCTGGAGCAACCTGACGGCTGCACGCAACTTCTGAAATCGAAATCCCTTTGTTTTATCCCCTGCTTCTCGAGAGATTGGGGGCGGTAGGGCGGCACTCATTGACGCCTCGCAACGAAATGATTGAACCGATTTTGAACAGAAGAGTACGCTGCCGATCAAGAAAGCCTTCCGGTGAAACCGTCGCTGCACGCCTGGCTGCGACGTCGACACTTACCCACGCTTCCATTTTATCACTGTGCAAAGAATAGACCATCCACCCCCTCAGTGAGCGCTGGGCGGGTTGAATTGGATAGGTGTTCAAGGTTCTTGCCGAAAATCCCTGCGATGACGCGGCAGCCGGGGGGCGACAATCAGAAGCGGATCGGAACTGGCCTAAGTGCGCCATTCAAGGTTGGCATTTCATGCGGGACATGATGTCAATCGGCCTGGATGGCCCGTTTTGCTCACCGTACGCTCCCCGGTGCGCTGGCAGCAAGGTGCCCTTCCTGGTCGCCGTCGATATGCTCCCGCCATGGATTCCCGTGAGAGCCATATCCTTGATGTTGCCGTCCTCGTTCGAGAAGCGGCAGATATGAACGATGCTGCGTTGGCTCTTGATCTCGACGAGGCAAGGTTTCGGGCGCAGCTGATTGCAGCCAAGGCCGATGACCTCGGATATGTCGACCTAGCGCTCGCCGCAGCTCACCTCGTTGTTATCCTTGGCCCAGTGGCGACGATGCCGCTACCGGGCTACGGAGCAGGCATGCTCAGGGTTGCGGATGAGCTCGATGCTCTTGGATTCGATCCGCTGTAGCAGATGACACCTGGCCAAAGCCTGGGCGTCGCCTTCTAAGTCGACCCGCCGATCTTGGGCATTAGGTCGGCGCCCTGCGGTGCGGACCGGCGCTGGCATGGGAGCTGCCCAGTTGCCCTCAGTTTCCGCCTGCACGGCACCGCTGCACTCCAGTCATTCGAACCTTCGGAGTTCGCTCACTAGCGGGGTTCGTCAGAATGGTCGATGTTGGCCCAATGGCGCATTCGGCGCACGCCGAGATCTGAGCCTGTCAGCGCGAGAACAGTGCGCGCAAGTGAATTCGCTAGAGATCGCGCAATCTGTGGATGAATTCGTGCCGCCGTACATAACCTGTCTTTGGCGTTCCAAGTACGCCCAAGGATCCGTCCAGTTCGAGCTCCACCTGTATCGCGCTATAACCTCGGTTGAGTAGCCTCTCTCGGACTGACTTCACCTCCGCGAGATCCTGTGCGACGACTTGGCGATTGTACTTCTCGTCCGAGAAAAGTGCTTTATCAGGGCAGCCTCGGTGATCAATGCGGCAGAATCACGATCAATATCCTCGTCGCGCGTACTGCTAAGAAAAGTCACCGGGCCCACCGACGTTCGTGAGAAGAGCGACTCCTCAATCTCCATAAAATAGACGATTGCGACTTCGTCAGTACCGAGATCTGTCGTTATCTCGCCCCACTTGTTATGGTTTTGCAGGCGCTTCAGCGTGTTGTCGGTAGATTTGCCTACGTACAATACCTCCACGTGGTCGCGAAGATGCCTGACACGGTGGAAACGGTGATTCGCGTAGGTCGGTGGGCCGAAGGGACGCCGTTAGTCCAACTCAACCCACGGCGGAGGGAAAGCCTCCCCGAATAGTCTCGAAGCAATCAGTCATCGGTCGGCGCCGCCTTTTGGCGTGAAATATGCGCATGCCACGGACGCGGATTTGCGACGTGTGTCGCAGTTTCGCTTGGGTTCCAGCGTAGCTTGAGCGCCTCAAGTCGCATCTCCCCCACCAGTCGAGTTGCCCATGGCACCGGCGTCAGACACTGCCTCCTCCCCTCTGCCGCCCGTGGTGCGCGCGGCGGAGTATGTCCGCATGTCGACAGATCATCAAAAGTATTCGACAGCGAACCAGGCGATGGCGATTCGTGAGTACGCGACAACCCATGGCATGGCGATTGTTCGGACCTATGAGGACGAAGGGAAGAGCGGCCTAGAGATTGGACGGCGCCTGGGCTTGCGGTCGCTACTTGATGATGTACAGATGGGACACGTTGACTTCGAGGTAATCTTGGTCTTCGACGTCAGCCGCTGGGGACGCTTCCAGAACTCAGACGAAGCGGCGCACTACGAGTATCTTTGCACCAAGGCCGGGGTGCGAGTCGTGTACTGCGCCGAGCCTTTCGACAACGATGGCTCTCCCCTCGCGACGATCGTAAAGGGGGTGAAGCGATCAATGGCCGCGGAATACAGCCGTGAGCTATCTGGAAAAGTCTTCGCCGGCCAGTGTCGCCTCGTACAAATGGGCTTCCACCAAGGCGGAAGTGCGGGGCTCGGCCTTCGTAGGGCACTGGTGGACGAGCGCCGAGGATTCAAAGACCTGTTGGAGCGTGGCCAGCAAAAAAGTATTCAGACGGACCGCGTGGTCCTCGTGGAGGGACCACCAGACGAGGTCGCCACTGTACTCCGCATCTATGAGGCGTTTCTCAGCGGAGGTAAGACCGAGCGGACGATTGCCGACGAATTGAACCAAGAGGGCATCGTCACCGATTGGGACAGACCGTGGACTCGGGGCACCGTCCATCAGGTCCTAACCAATGAGAAATACATCGGCAACAACGTCTACAACCGAACCTCCGGAAAGTTGAAAAAGCCGTCGTCGCCCAATCCGCCCGAACGGTGGGTGCGCTGCGATGGGGCTTTTGACGGCATCGTGTCGCCTTCCGCATTCCTTCGTGTTCGGGAAATCATTGCTGCGCGGTCGGTGCGGCTCGAGGACAGTCAGATGCTTGATCTTCTCCGGCGCCTCCTTGATCGCGTCCCTGAGCGGGATGAAGCCATCGAGACTCGGTCCTGTTGCGCGATGCGGCGAAGGAACGTCGGGAAAGACACTGGCCTGCTTTCAACTAGTGCGCCAGGGCATTTGCTAGACGCAGCGTTCTTATGTGCGGCTAGATATCTAGCGTAAGCAAAAGTGGCATTCGCAGCAATCGGAGTCTTGAGAGTCTCGCAGATGACCGCTTTTATCAGTCGCTCGTGATCCTCGGGAATTCTCGGCGTACGATTCCCTCTTCGGTGGACGACTGGGACCAGGGACAGAATGTCTCTATCACTGCCCTCATAGAGCACACGCCACCGTCGAATCGAACGCTTTGAGACGTCAGAGTCATGCAATTCACCGCGCAGGATCTGAAGGCGACGATATGCCTCCCGCATCCCGCTATCCCTGGGAGCATCATGAAGCGCCACGACAGGCACCTCGCGTCCGGCTTGACCCACGCTAAGGGTGTGGCACCGCGAACCCACGCGAAATTCTTCCGGGATGACTAACCTTTGTCCCTTCAGGTCCGCACTAATATGGCCTGCGTCGATCCAGCGCAGTATGGGCTCGACAGTCGTCAGGGATAGCCTGCTACGCAGGGACGAGATAGTGCTCTCCCCGACGTCGCGCAGTATGTCGAGACAAGCGCTAAGTTTTCTGTCCCCGCTGAAGTCAAGCGAATCGCGACTGCTAAGCAGGCATTCCAGGTTCTCCGCCAGAATCGCCGGCAGGTCAATGTCTGTAACCACGATATGCGACGCGCCCATAGCCTTAGCAGCGCGCTCGGCGGGCTCGAAGTGATAGAGGCTGCCATCGTGAGTCCAGTCATTGGATCGATCCCGGCATAGAGCATCACAGTCCTTTACGTACTTCGCCTCATACAAGATGCAACAATCCCCTCTCAACACGAGAGCGTCAGCTGTATAGCGGCTGGGGGTAAGGCGGCCGTCTTTTCGGGTGATCTGTACCGATACGGGCTCTGGCTGATCGTAGTACTCGATCACGCCACGGTCGTACTCGAGTAGCAGAAGGAGGCGATATTCGAGCGTGCTTTCGCCCATCAGCACGCAGCCCATCTTCTGGCTTGCGTATCGATAGCAACAGTTGCCCATGCCCGTTGATGCGGGGCGCCTGCTTGGGTTCAGTCGCACTCGATCAACATACTGTCTCGCCAGTTGCGAGATTGTGGCGGATGGCCGTACGACGGCTTTGATCGCATTTGTAGGCATATTGTCCTCCGAGCAAGGCGCACGATGCCGGCCCCGACTTCACCTGGGGCTTGACTATCGATCGGGGTCGCGCGGAGAATCGGGGTGTCGGGGAGCTATAATCCGACCCATCTAAACGGCTTCGTGTTCTAGCACGAGGCCGTTTTTTCTTCGCGCCCTGGTAATCCGGCTACATCTCAGTCCTCCTCGCGTGGCGGCGTGAATTGATAGGGTGTAGTCGAGAACTTCGCCCATGCGATCAAAGCTTGCGTCGCGGCGAACCAGCCCCTTCGGCCAGGCAGCTGAAACATCGCCACCGGGAGGTCGCCCCTCTTCCGTGCACGCATAAGCGACGTTACGGAGGGGTACCCGAGCCACCGACTCGTTTGCTCAGACGTCATGACAGGCGGTATCGAGCGGCCGGCCATAAGCTCGATGCTAAGATCGCTTTCGTCGGCTCGATGCGCCACGTTTGCCTCCCAGTGTCCCAAGGCGAACGGAAGTCCGCGCACGGCAGTGGATGACTGTGATAGTCAACATTTCACAGCATATGCGTTAAAGCAAGCGGGTTTTTTCGTAGCTGTGCGAAGCCATATTCTTCGCGCGAGTGCTTGCCAAACTTTGCGCGTTCAAATTCGTCACATTGCACCAAAGCGTGAGCTCCTCACGGCGAACCGACGTCGCTCTCGATGATGGAACGCGAGGATCGTGGTCTTCAACGTGATCCGAAGGCCCCAATGACTGGCTTTCTATTCAGCAACGTTCACGGAGGCGAAGCGACCGCGTTGTTCAGGAATGTCGGTAGATGCACGTTCATGCATATTCGCTGATCATCCAAGCCGGATCGGTGTATGTTGAATCACTGAATGCTGAACGCAGAAGCGAGGCAATGCATGCGCGCTGTTGTTAAACGAGTCAATGGGCAATCGTTCGCGCTGATCCAGCTTTCGGGCAATCTTGATCTGCGCGTCGGCGATTCAATACACATCTTCACTGAGGAGATGTTTAACGACTCCACCTTGGTCGACGAGGCCCAGCTCGATGACGTTATTCGAGAGGCATCCATTGCCGTTTCGAGCGCGCACGCTGCCGTACTGCAAAGCATTGGACCGCCATCCAATCAAGCGGGTGATGATGTACCGATGGCGTCATGATCCCTGTTCAGTGAGGGCGTTTTTTGTCGGGAGCGACCCAATGGCTACATGGAATATCGCCAGCTCTCTCGGATAGTGCCGCGAGAGCCACAGAACCAGTTCGACATCCGTCAGGAGAATGCGGATGACGCCCGATAGGACGACGCCTTCCAAGATGGCCAGCCCTTCGGCCCGGCCATTTGCCGCGATTCGTCCAGATCGTCCCCTAGGGACTCTATGTAAGTTGTGTGACTCCAGCAGGCTTGCGCCAACTGGGTCGGCGCCGATGACGGTCAGGGCGGTCATTACCGCAGCGAATCGCGCCTCGGCTTTACGAGCTGCGTCTCGCAGTACCTGGTCCTCTTCTTTTCTCCGCCACTCGCGCTCACTTCGGGTCACCCACATAGCTGCGTCTCCTTTCGCGACTGACGCGCCAGGTCTTCGAGTACTGCGAGAGACGAGTACCGAAACGATTCTATGAGGGGGCCGTTGCGCTCATAGAAGCCACTGGGCCATGCGGGAAAGAGAGCGGCCGGTAGGATGAAGTAGTCCCGGGGACCTGGCTCGCCAAAGACGGCTCTCGCATACACGACAATATCGGTTGCAGGCGGGCGGCGATGGTTGTACCAGGCTTGCATGTGTCCTGGCGGTCGGGCCGCGTGGACGATGAGCAGTGACAACGTCCAGCACCTGTCCACTGTAAGAATCCACCCGTCCCGCTCCACTATCGAGCCTCCCTCGCTCATAACCTCCGATGCAAAGGCCGTCATGCTCCTCCGCCACGCAGAAACCCACGCCCGAACCAGGCCATAACGACGGTGATTGGGAGGCGCATAGCCCACATGCTTGTAAAGATTGTTCAGGCCACCGAACCTAGCAGCCAGGCCATGGCTGCTCAGGAGTCGAGGTTCGGTATCAAGAATGTTGCCAGTCAGCCGCCCATGCTTTTCGTAGACCTTTCTGACACTGTCGAGCAACGCCTCGTCGTTGTGGCGGACCTTCGCCTGCTCCCTGCGAGCTCTGACGGCCAGGGATAGTTTCAGCGGGACCACGGCCTCGTAGGCGCCATCGCAACGGACCCAGTCGGACTGCGGGTTTCTGATCAGTGGTCCGGCTAGTTTCTTGCTGGATCTACAATAGACCGCGTGTCCCGCGTACTTCTCCCCGTCCAGAATGGTCTTAACGGTTCCGTAAACCCAAGGCTTCCCGCGATGGGTCACGATACCCCGCTCATTGAGCATCCGGGCAATTGCCGTGCAATCATTCCCAGCGACATACTGCTCGTAGATCCAACGAACGGTCCGCACCTCATCGGGCGGCCCTGGAATAAGGATTACTCTGTCAGTTGATAGGCTTTTCCGGTCCCCTTCTCGCAGTTCCATTTTCGGCTCCCCGTTTGCACTAACCAGCAAACGGCGGAGGCCGTATCCGGGGATGGCGCCCTGGCGGTAGCCGAACCCAGCTAAGTGTCGCTGGCCGGCCGTGGTTTTCGCCGACAGCTCCCTCGAATACTCCGCTGCCATTACTCTTTTCAGCCCCTTGAACACCATCGAGAACGGGCTTTGGTCGTTGTCGAATAGCTCAGCAACGTAAAGCACCCGCACCCCGCTCTTCCAACACAGGAATTCGTAGAATGCGGCCTCGTCCGTATTTTGGAATCGCCCCCAGCGACTCACGTCCAAGACGAGTACGGCGTCAAAAACTGTGTGGCCCTCGTTTATATCGCGGAGGAGGCGACTCAACCCGGGGCGGCGCTCCATGGTTAGACCGCTTTTGCCGGCGTCTTCGTAAACGCGGACGATGTTCATACCGTGGCTGTCGGCGTAAGAATTGATGGCCCGCGCCTGATTCTCCAGGGAGTAACGCTGCATGTCTGTAGACATGCGCATATACGCTGCGACGAAGACCGGATATTCACGTGATCGGCAAGCGTCCATGGACCGTCCACCATGGCTTGGCACCTATCGTGTCAGCCTTAGATTAAGCCGATGGGGTGCCAGATGGAACTTTCGAATCTATGATCCGCTTCTGATTAAAATCGTGATTAAAATGCGTCCAGCGGAGTATCAGGAATGCCAGACCATGACACTCACTCAAGCCTCGCCACCCTGCTTGAAGAAGGCCAAGCGCTTCGTGACGCGTTGCTTGTCGGAGACCTGACAGAGGTGCGATTCAGAGCATTGATTCTGGCGGCTCATGCGATATTACTCGACCTTCCGACCGTCAACGAGGCGTCCGGCGCCCTCGTCAGGACCCTTGGAGTGGAAGGCGTGACCCCAGAGCCGGGCTATGCCGAAGCCGTATTCGCGCTCTCCGACGCAATTGACGAGGAATGCCGTCGGCAAGGCAACTCGTAAACGTTTCTGTCTCGTCGATGATCCGCGGCATTTCCGCCAATGCCGAGATTACCGGAAGCTTTGAGTTAGGATCCGTCATTGCGTCACTTCGACAGCATAATGCGGTGAAGGTCGAAGATTTTGAGAAGATCCTAAGCGCCCACGGACTTGAGCGTTACATGCTCGACGAGTTTGGGCTCTAAGATGCGTGATATCTCGCGCACCAAACCGACGCGAATCACATTTTCACCGAGCTGTCTGGGGATGCCGCGCACGACGCGGGAAAATGGAGAAGCTCTCAGTTCGTTCTCACCGCAACAGCCTAGCCTTTCGAAGTTTGATTTAGCACGTAAAGTTTGAGCTCACCTAGTGCTTCTCGACATCGTCATTTGTTCGAAAGTTGCTTCAATGCCTGTTCTCGTTGGTGCTCGCCTATCCAACGATCCTGTGAAGCTCGCTCGAAATGATTGCGGGCAAGTGTTCGTAACTTTTTACTTTCGCTCAACTTCAACACCGATCCGATAGCATAGTGAACTGAACCGAGCGAACCTATCGCCGGGTTGGTCGAAACAAACTCACTCACCGACGTGAGCTGCCCGTGCTGCGCGGCCGGGAGACGAT
Source organism: Luteibacter sp. (assembly GCF_036500425.1). Lineage (GTDB taxonomy): Bacteria > Pseudomonadota > Gammaproteobacteria > Xanthomonadales > Rhodanobacteraceae > Luteibacter. The sequence goes on along the minus strand of NZ_DASYCB010000014.1, from coordinate 62,471 downwards.
GGTAAAGCAGGCGAGCATGTTGCGTAAGGACTGTTCGTGCCGCCCGCTCCCAGTCCCGGCTAATAGTCCTGACGTCGACGTCTAATCTGTTGGAAACAATCATCTGGCCGTAACGAGGCCTAAAGGTGCACCAGACATGGTGAAGCCCAGGGCAGCGGAAAGTGTAACCTCCCGCCTGCCCGAACAGACTGACGTTTCGTCTGAAGCTCTCTCTGGGGCTGATTGTCCGAGTGCGTGTTGGGCCGCAATAGATGCGTGGAGATCGCAGTGTTCTGCGTTCTCCGAGCGGATCCTCGATCCAGATATCGAATAAGTCATAGCCCGGGTCTACGGCATCAGGAATCCGGAAGCTCCTCTCCACTCCAGGCGCAACTTCGAGCGTGATATCCGCGCGCTATCAGATTCAGCAAGGAGGCCGCTCCGAGACGCATTCCTCCAGCGGCATCATCGTATCGACTGGACTGGGTTCGACTGGGTGGTTTCAGAGTTTGTTGGCCGGTGCTGCCGGCGTTGCAGGGCACGCGCTTGCAGGACCGATTCAGGCCATGCGCGAGCATGGCTTCGCATGGGATGCCGACCATTTGCAGTTCACGGTGCGCGAACCCTTCCCAAGCCGCACGACACAGGTCGAGCTGGTTTTCGGGCAGGTGACTGCTAGAGAGCCATTACAACTTGTCTCGCAGATGGCAGGCTACGGCGTGATCTTCAGCGATGGGATCGAGGCCGATTTCCTGGAGTTCAATGCCGGAATGACTGCGACCATCAGCGTGGCGGAAAGATACGGTCAACTCGTGAACTGAGACAGCTGCGCATCTGTCGACCCGAGCGTTCCGCAGGCAGAGCTTGTGACGCAGCGATCGGATGCGCCACTCAAAGGCCTGAATGGATGGAAACGGTGGCTCATGTCGTTTGGCACGGTTGCCCACGTCCTGTGTCGTAGAGAGAATGGCTCCAGGGGAACGGCGGAGGCCACATGATGCTAGCTGTGCAGATGGACCTGCTTGACGCGGTTGGACGAATCGATGACATGGCCGTGACGTGGAATCACGTTATCGATCTCGTCTGGGTCGTTAACCGTATAGCTGTTCTGGCGGTTTTCATTCTCGTCCTGGCAACTGGCTGGGGCTCGACTCGCTACGGCTGGTTCCGCCGCCTGTTCCGCGAGCGGAGCTATCCTTCACTGGTGGCCTACGGCTGGCTTCTCGCCCTTGTGTGGCTATTGGTCCAGCTCCCAGGCAATTTTTATCAGCATGCGAAGTACCCGGCACCCGATGCTGATTCGTTCAGCGAATGGCTCACCGGGCAGTTCGGATCGCTCGTGCCCGTTATGCTAGGTGTCGCCATCCTGGTGTGGTTGCCCTATCGCCTCATGCGATGGAGTCCGCATCGCTGGTGGCTCTGGCTGGGCGCTGTATCCGCCCCCGCGCTACTCGCTGTGTTCGTGCTCCAGCCTGTATGGACGGTACGCGCCTCCGGGCTGCGTCCGCTGCAGGACACGTCGCTCTCCGCGGAAATCAGGTCTCTGGCCGCACAATGCGGGGTCGCGCACCCAGAGGTCGTCGTCGGCGGCAATGACACGCATGTGGTGGGTTTAGGCGGGGCAAGTGCCATCGTCCTGCAATCGGACCTGCAGAAGGTCGAGGATCCAGCCCAGATACGCTTCACGATCGCCCACGAACTGAAGCACTACGTGGAAGGCGACAACTGGAAAGCCTGGGCCATTTCCGTGGCGCTCATCCTGCTAATCGGCGGGACATTCCACTTCGCCGGCCGCCCGCTAACCAGGCGATGGAAAAATCAGTTCGGATTCGACGAGATCGGTGATCCGCGATCCCTGCCGCTATTGGCCGTCTGCACCGTGCTGGTATGGACGGCGATTCTTCCGCTGTTCTTGTCGTACAACCGGCATATTGAGCGCGACGCCGATCGGTTTGGCCTGGCTCTGTCCGGTGAGCGGCGCGCGGCGGGAACCTTGTTCCGGAGCTGGAAGGATGAATTGGCCCTGCCAGATACGGATACCTTTGGCCGGCTGATTCGCGCCAACCATCCGTCAACATCAGAGCGGATACGTATGGCGGAGACCTTCGAGCCGTCGGAGGGCGATCTACCTGAATCGTGCGTGGCTGGAAAAGCACCGCCTTCGGGTCTCGGCAGCATCAATCAACCGACTGCAAATGCCCCTTCATCTCCTTAAGCCACGGCTTAAGTCGCTCGATATCGTCAAACACCTTAAGGTCCCGCTCGAACAGCTGGATGAACCTGCTCACATCGGCAAGGTATTCGTTGAGCGCGCGCTTGATGATCTTCGGCGAGGTCGTCCCGGTCGGTTTCAGTCCGCAGCGCATCTGAAACTCCGAATCCACTTCAGCCAACTCCCGGTCGAGCCCGCGGAGCTGTTCCTTGAGAACCGCATTCCAGCGCTTGAGGCGTTCCGCACTCACGCTATCAATCGCTGCCTGGTCAATGTGCTCCAGCTCAAGCTGGATCTCCAGCAGCTCAAGCAGGCTTCGATCAGCGTATGCGCGATTGACTCGCTGCATCAGCGTCGCCTTGCGCCCGCGCTCGACCGGATCGGCCTCGCGATCGGGATGCAACGCGCTCACTAGCTTGCGGTAAACCTCCCGAAGCGAAACGTGGGCTTCAGTCTCCTCGGTATGGGCACGCGCCCTGGCCGACTTACGCTCATGGACCTTCCTGCGTCCAGCTTGAGCGTCCTCGCGCGCCTGGCGCTGCTGTTCTTCGCGGCGCTCCTGCTGGTCGAGCTCATCCTGAATACGCCGCATGGCTTCCTCAGGTGAGCTCGTGTCGACGTCCTCGGCAAGGTCGTCGGCAGGCACCTGGTGGAACGCGGCCGCCCGTTCGGCCTGTATGCTCGCTTCGTCCGCACGAGGTGAGGCGTTGTAGCGTCCGTGGATCTCCGCGACGACCGGGTCATCCACCGACATGAGCACCTGCTCGGCGACGTGCGAGATGAGATCCACGACGATCTTGCGCTCCGTCCTGGTGAGCTCCCTCATGTCGTGCGATTGGTCGAGGCGTTGAATGAGCTGAGATCGAACCTCATCCAGTTTCTGGCGCCGCGGCACGAGGTCGCCGTTGTACTTGCGGTTGAACTCGAGTCTGTACGCTTCCCAATCAGCCAGCGTGGCTCGCCGTTCCTTGATCCTCGTCACCAACGTATGAAAGGATTTTTGGCTCTTCGATACCGGCCGTAGGCTATCGGCACTCAGCGCATCGCTGGCGGTAAGGGTTTTATTGACCATGCGGAGTCATTCTACCGCGCCCGATTCGATTGAAATGTCTTTGTCATTCACCCGACCTACGTTGGATTGCTCAACAGGCAACCAACGATAACTCCCCATGGATAATTCTCGACGTCGTTTCCTGGGCGTCGCCGGCGGGTTTGCCGGCGCATGCGTCTTCGTCGATACCTTACGGGTCGCCCAGGCGATGGATATGCCGATGGCCATGCCGATGAAGCAGCGGATGGCCATGCCGGGCCTGGCCGCGCCGAACGTGCCGCTGGTGAACCCGGTGACCATGGCAAAGTTTGCCGATGCCCTGCCGGTGCCGCCGATCGCCGTGCCCACGGGCAAGCGTACCCACGTCGCATTCGGAAGCCGGCAGCTGCCGCTCTACCGCATGCCAATGCAGGCATTCAATGCCAGGGTGCACCGGGACCTGCCGCCGACACCGCAGTGGGGTTACGCAGGCTCCACGCCGGGCCCGACGATCGTGACGCGCCGTGGCGAGCCGGTACTGGTGGAATGGGCCAATGAACTGCCCACCCGGCATTTCCTGCCTATCGATCACGGTATTCATGGCGCCGAGAAATCCAAACCCGAGGTTCGCACCATCACCCATGTGCACGGTGCGCGCGTGTCCGCGCCGAACGACGGCTGGCCTGAAGACTGGTACGTGCCGGGCAAATCGCTGACCGCCCTTTACCCGGGCGACCAGGACGCCACCACCCTGTGGTACCACGATCACGCCATGGGTATCACGCGGCTGAACATCTATGCGGGCCTGTTCGGCAGCTTCCATGTACACGACGACGACGAGCAGGCCCTGGGGCTTCCCTCGGGCGAATTCGATATTCCGTTGATGCTCTACGACCGCCTGCTCGCCAAGAGCGGCAAGCTTTATTACCCGGTGTCGGACGACCCCGACGCGCCCTGGGTATCCGAATGCCGCGGGGACGCGGTGCTGTGCAACGGCAAGCTGTATCCGTATCTTGAAGTAGAGCCGCACCGCTATCGCTTCCGGTTGATCAACGCGGCCAATACCAGCTTCTTCAACCTGTCGCTGTCGCATGGCAAGCCGTTCCAGCAGATTGGCAGCGACCAGGGACTGCTGGCAGCGCCCACCGATCGCCTGAACATCGAACTCTATCCAGCCGAACGTGCCGAGGTAATCGTCGACTTCAGTGCTTATGCGGGCCAGTCAGTGCAGCTACGCCACCAGGCCGACGGCATCGTCGAATTCCGCGTTCGCGCCAAAGGTCGCCGCGATACCTCGGTGGTACCGGCCACGTTGCGTCCGGTCCAACGCATCGAGCCATCCACCGCAGTGCAGGACCGCGTGCTTGCACTGGGCGAGCAGGACGATTCGGGCGGTAATCCGATGACGATGCTGCTCGATGGAAAGATGTGGAGCGATCCCATCAGCGAAAAGCCCAAAAAGGGCACGGTTGAAACATGGACGTTCGTCAATGTGACAGGCGACGCGCATCCCATCCACCTTCACCTTGTGCGCTTCCAGATACTGGAGCGCCGTCCGTTCGACCTCTTCGCATGGAATGCCCGCAAGGAACTGAAGTTCACCGGGCCATCGATACCACCGGCCGCGCACGAAGCTGGCTGGAAAGACACCGTGCGTTGCGACCCCGGCATGGTCACCCGCATCATCACGCGCTTCGACGGTGAGCCAGGCAAATACGTCTGGCACTGCCACTACCTCGAGCACGAAGACAACGAAATGATGCGTCCCTACGAACTGGTCTGAGCCCTTTGGTTTTTTCTTGCGGCGGTAACGACTGTTCGCAATATCTTGCGTTGACACGTTAACGTCATCACGCCCTCGCGCATTGTCGCCACCATGCCAACAATTCGTCACATGCGGGGCAGATGCTCTCGGCGGTCGACGGGTCATCCACAACCTCAGTCGATAAGCATCAGGGGGAAGACTTCCAGTAGGGAGAAATTCGCAAATGGTTACTTGGTTGCGCCGCACGCGGCTTTCGCCGCTGTTGCTTGGTGCGCTTTCCGTCGGCCTCGCCGGCATCGTCAGCGCCCAGGACACCACTCCGCCCGACCACGATGCGCAGTTCCGCAAGAATGTGCCCGTGGCTCCCTTCAAGAACCAGGCTGGCCTTCCCGGCGGCGTCGTTGTGCTGCACAAGCCGACGCACGGCCAGGACAACAGCGCCAACACCGTCACCCCGATCAAGCACGTGATCCTGCTGATCGGCGAAAACCGCACGTTCGACCACGTCTATGGCACCTACACCGCGCCGAAGGGGCAGTCGGTGGATAACCTGCTGTCCAAGGGCATCGTCAATGCCGACGGCACGCCGGGTCCGAACGTGGACCTTGCTACGCAGTTCATGGCCTCGAGCACCGGCAAGTTCGACATGTCGCCGAAGAAGGCCGGCAAGTACAAGACGCTTCCGCAGATGAACACCGGTGGCGCTCCCACCGCGGCACCCTTCGCTTCCGCAGCACAGGCGCAGGCCCTTGAACCGGCCCTGCCTGATGACGCCTATGACATGCTCGCTGCCGGTGGCACAGGCCTGCCCAACGGCGTAGTCGACACCCGTTTCCCGGCGAAGCTCGTCAACGCGCCGGTCGACATGCATGCGTCGATCAGCTACGACGCCTACGCCAACAGCCCCGTGCATCGCTTCTTCCAGATGTGGCAGCAGCTCGATTGCGACACCAAGGCAGCCACTGCCGCCAACCCGAGCGGTTGTCGCAACGATCTGTTCCCCTGGGTCGAAACCACCATGGGCGCGGGCAACAACGGCGATCCGCTGCCGGCGAACTTTAACGACCAGACCACCGGTGAAGGCTCCACCGCCATGCAGTTCCTGAACATGGCCCAGGGCGATGCGCCTTACTTCAAGGAGCTGGCACAGAAGTATGCGCTGAGCGACAACTTCCACCAGTCGGTGATGGGCGGCACGGGTGCCAACCACATCATGCTTGGCTTCGGCACCTTGATCTACTACGCCGATGCCAACGGTAACCCGGCCACCCCGCCGGAAAACCAGATCGAGAACCCGGATGCGCAGTTCGGTACCAACAACTGGTGGGTGCAGGACGGCTACGGCGGTGGTTCGTACGTCGAGTGCGCTGACGAAAGCCAGCCGGGCGTGAAGCAGATCAAGAACTACCTGCGCTCGCTGCCGTACCTGACGTTCAAGGGCACGGACTGCAAGGCCAAGGCCTACTACCTGGTGAACAACTACAACCCAGGCTACATGGGTGACGGCACGCCGGCTCCGCTGGGCCCCGACCAGTTCACCATCCCGCCGACCACGCAGGAAAACCTGGCGCTACTGCTGGAGAAGCACAAGGTCTCCTGGAAGTACTACGGCGAGGGCTTCGGTGGCGGCAAGGAAGACGGTGAGGCAGGCACCTTCTGCAACATCTGCGATCCCTTCCTGTATTCCACCCAGGTCATGACCGACCCGGAACTGCGCGCCAAGAACCAGGATATCAACGACCTGTACGACGACATCCAGAACAACACGCTGCCGGCCGTTTCCATCGCCAAGCCGGATGGCATCCTCGATGGTCACCCGGCCTCGTCGAAGCTGGACCTGTTCGAAGGGTATGTGCGCAAGATCGTCGATATGGCCAAGGCCAACCCGAAGGTATGGGACGACACCGTAATCATGGTGACCTTCGATGAAGGTGGTGGCTACTACGATTCTGGCTACATCCAGCCGATCGACTTCTTCGGCGACGGCACGCGCATCCCGCTGCTGGTGGTGTCGAAGTACTCCGTCGGCGGCAAGGTCGTGCACACGTACTACGACCATGTCTCGTTCGACAAATTCGTCGAGGCCAACTGGAACCTGAAGGACCAGATCTCCGGCCGCAGCCGCGACAATCTGCCTAACCCGGTGTCGTTCAGGGATCATCCGTATGTCCCGGTGAACGCGCCGGCCATCGGCAACCTCATGGACATGTTCAACTTCACCCGGAAGGATGTCCGCGACACTGCCGCGATCGCTGACTGATCGCTCACGGTCCACTCGATACCGACCCTGCCCGCGCAAGCGGGCAGGGTTTTCGTGTTGCAAGGAGTCCAATGATGATGAAGCGTTTGCTGCTGCCCCCGCTTGCCGCCGCGTGTGCACTTGCCATGAGTGCGGCCACACCTGTCCGCGCGGATCCCGGTGACTTCGGCGCCATGCCCGGCCTGTGGAAGATCCTGGTCCGGCACGTGGCCAACGGCAAGGCAGGTGCACCGGAAGTGCATTGGCATTGCGTGGATGAAGGTGCCGACCCCTGGACCACGTTCGCCGCGTGGACGCCGGCGGAGGGCGAGTGCGCCGCTACCGACCAGCAACGCCGAAGTACCTCGCTGGCATGGAAGCTCACCTGCAAGGGGGGAGCGGTGGCTTCGGCACATGTGGATTTCGACAGCGCCAAGCACTACACAGGCAGCGTCACGGTCGAAGGCCACGGCGAGGTGACGCAGGTGGAAGGCGCCCGTTACGCTGCCTGCACCAGTCCGCAAGATTAACGCGGCCGCGGCCACGACGCCTCCAGGACGTCCTGCTGCACGCCGGGGCATCGGAAAGCTATAGTCAAACCGGTACGCGATCCACCATCGTTTGCCGACCTGGCCAAACCTCGACGGACTGGAGAGTTGCCGCATGTTGATCAAGTTAGTGCCGCACCAGACACCTCGCTTTGTCTCTCAACTGGCGACCCTCGCATTCGTTGCTTTCTCGGTTCCACTCGCTTCGGCTGCTGGGGTAGCTACCGACAGCTCTTCCTGGGAAAACCATCTGCGCCCCGCTATCGCGGACGCAGGCCAACCCGTGCCTCACTGGTCGCTGCGTGACCGCATGGCGTATTACCACGTACCCGGCGTGGCCGTCGCGGTGCTGCGTCATGGCAAGGTCTGGCAGGTGAAAGGGTACGGGCTCAAGGAAGCTGGCACGAGTGACAAAGTGGATGGCGATACGCTGTTTTCAGCTGGCTAGATCAGCAAGGTAGCGACGGCCGTGATGATCTTGCGCATGGTGCAGGCAGGCAAGTTGGACCTTGACCGCAACATCGATACTTACCTGACGAGCTGGCATGTTCCGGCCACCAAGGACACGCCCCATCCCGACGTCACCTTGCGCATGCTGATGTCGCATACCTCCGGGTTCAACGTGGGCGGCTTTCCTGATTTCCTGCCTCAGGAGCACGTGCCGACCTTGCTGCAGACGCTGGATGGCCTGCCACCGGCGAAACACCATGCCGTTCGGCTCATCCATCCGCCAGGCTCGCGCTACGCTTACTCCGGCGGGGGCATCGAGGTGGAGCAGCAGCTACTCGAAGATGTGACCCACACCGATTTGCCACGGCAGCTCGCACCTGGCTGCTCGATCCACTGCACATGCAGCGCAGCACGTTTGAGAGTCCATTGTCCGCCGCGCGGGGCAATATCGCTAAAGCCCACGATGAGCAAGGCAAGCTCATCGCGTTGCCTCGCGGCTGGCAGACGTTTCCCGAGCAAGCCGCATCGGGGCTGTGGACGAACGCGAACGAGCTCGGTGGCATGGTCGCCATGCTGATCGAAAGTTATCAGGGGCATAACGGGTTTCTCTCGCGCACCCTTGCCACACAAATGATGAGCGCCGTCTCGCCCAGCCCCCAGGGACTGGGACCGGAACTCATGGGATCGGGTGACGGGCGGGTCTTCTTCCACAGTGGCTCCAACGACAACTACCGCGCCTGGATGGAGGGTTATCTGCAGACAGGCGACGGCTTCGTGATCCTTACCAACAGCCCGAACGGTGCGCGTCTTCGTCTGGAAATCCGGCATGCGTTGTCCGATATGATCGGTCAGGGTGTCGATCCAGTGCTACATGCTGTCGCACTCGATCCTGCGGATGTCTCCTATGCGGACTACCAGGGCACCTATCGCCTGGATGACAGCGTGCCTATGGATGTGCGCGGCCGGCTCGCCGATGACTTTGATGCCGATTCGTTTCAGATCATGATGTCCCACGGCGAGGCATCGTTGCGCGTGCCCGGTGACGCTGACGTGCACCGGCTTAAGGCCTTGTCGCCGACGCGCTTCGTCGATCCGGATTCCGATTCGATGCCCCTCATGCAGCTTGAGTTTCACCGCGATGCACACGGAAAGGTCCGCGCTGTTAGCGTGGAAAGCGGCGATGCTCGCGCCTACTACCGGCGGCAGTCACCCGAATGATCTTCGCTTTTGCGCGCGGCGGATGTCCCGTCAGGCCTTGATGAACGCAAGAAGGTCGGGATTCAGGACATCCGCATGGGTGGTCAGCATGCCGTGCGGGAATCCCGGGTACGCCTTCAACGATCCCTTCGCAAGCAAGTCGACCGCACGCGGTACCGCACTCGCGAACGGTACGATCTGATCATCTTCGCCATGCATGACCAGGACCGGCACCGTGATCTTCTTCAGATCGTCGGTGTAGTCCTCCAGCCAGGAGGCGACGGTCTCGTAGTGGGCGTGGGCGCCGCCGGCCATGCCCTGGCGCCACCAGTTGGCGATCACCGGTTCAGACGGCTTGGCCCCCGGGCGGTTGAATCCATAGAACGGCCCCTCCGGGACGGCCCGGTAAAACGCAGACCGGTTGCCGAGCATGCCTGCCCTGACCTCGTCGAACCATTCCTGCGGGTGACCGCCAGGATTCGCGTCGGTTTTCAACATGTTCGGCGTCAACGAGGCCACCAGCACTGCCTTGGCGACCCGGTCCTGGTGCCGAGCCACGTAGCGCGCCACCTCGCCGCCGCCGGTGGAGTGCCCGATGTGGATGGCGTCGCGGAGACCGAGGTGTTCGGTCAGTGCAGCGAGGTCGGCGACCCAATGATCCATGTCGTTGCCCGTGGCGACCTGCTCGGACCGACCGTGCCCGCGCCGGTCATGGGCGATCACCCGGTAGCCGCGGTGAAGGAAGAACATCATCTGGGCATCCCAGTCGTCCGCCGACAGGGGCCAGCCATGGCTGAAGACGATCGGCTGACCGGATCCCCAGTCCTTGTAGAAGATCTGTACGCCGTCCGGTGTGGTGATCGTAGGCATCGCGGTACTCCTATCAGACATGGATTGAAGTGATGTTGCCCTGCCCGGCATTGAGCATGGTGCCAGCGCTTTCCCTCGCCGTCTTGTCGTAACTATCCCATTCGTTTCTGACGCTTAGGGGTCCATATCCGCACATGGAACACCGCGCGACGCGCGGTCGATGCCATCACACCCCTGCAATTGGATCGATTGAATCTCCGGGCGATATGCGATATGAACCCTAGCTGCCTTCCTGGGCTCGGGCTTCGTCCCGACCGCTTCCTGCTAGCCACACGGAGATCGCAGCGCATATGTCGGACACATCGAAGCTCGATAACGAGAAGCAAGCCGCCGCCACTGGGGAGGCACCCAGCGACACGCTGGGGAATATCAAACTCTCCCGCCGCAACTTCCTCACCGGCTCGGCCATCGCCGCCACCGGCTTGTTGATCGTGCCCCGCCATGTGCTGGGCGGGGTGGGCCATACGGCCCCCAGCGATCGCCTGAACATCGCCGGCGTTGGCGTCGGCGGCATGGGCGGCAACAACATCCGCGCCCTGGCCAGCGAGAACATCGTCGCCCTGTGCGACGTGGATTGGGGCTACACCGACCGAAACTTCCACAAGATGTTCGATGGCGTGGCGAACGCGCAGGCGCGCCTGGACAAGGCCACGACCGCGAAGAAGCGCCTCGAGATCCAGCAGCAGATCGCGCTGACGAAGCAGCTTGCGAAGAAGTACGACTCGATCAAGCGTTACACCGATTTCCGCCGGATGCTCGAGGAACGGAAGGACATCGACGCCGTGGTCATCGCCACGCCGGATCACCTGCACGCAACGATCGCCAGCGCGGCGATGGCGCTTGGCAAGCACGTGTACGTGCAGAAGCCGCTGACGTGGTCGGTCTTCGAAGCCCGCGAAATGGCGCGAAAGGCGCGGGAAAACCCGAAACTCGCGACACAGATGGGCAACCAGGGCCATTCGACCGACGACACCCGCCTGATCCACGAATACATCGATGCCGGCGCCATCGGCGAGGTGCGCGAGGTGCACGCATGGACGAACCGCCCGCTGGGCTACTGGCCGCAGGGTGTTCCACGCCCGCAAACCGTGCCCGCGCCGTCCGCCACCAGCTGGGACATGGATGCCGTGAACGCGCGCCTCGCCAACGCCATGGCCGGTAACTATCCGAAGCCGCAGGGGCTGGAATGGGACCTCTTCCTCGGCCCGGGCCCGGAAATCGACTACCACCCGCTCTATCACCCGTTCAACTGGCGCGGCTGGGTCGACTGGGGCATGGGCGCCCTCGGCGACATGGGTGCGCACCTCATCGATTCGCCGTTCTGGTCGCTGGACCTTGGTTTCCCGACCTCCGTGGAAACGGTCTCGACGCCGTTCAACAACGCCTCGTACCCCACGGGCACGATGACGTACTACGACTTCCCGGCCCGTGGCGACAAGCCGCCGGTGCGGCTCACCTGGTACGACGGCAACCTGCTGCCGCCCGATCTGGAGGCACTGGGTGCTGGCCAGATGCACGACGGTGGCACGCTCTACGTGGGTTCCAAGGGCAAGCTTGTGCATGAAACCTACGGCGATAATCCGCGCCTGCTGCCGCAGTCCTTGCAGGAGTCGGTGGGTACACCGCCACAGAAGTACACGCGCATCACGACCTCGCACGAAATGAACTGGGTCGATGCCTGTAAGGGCAAGGGGAAGACCAGCTCGCCGTTCGAGTATGCGGCGCAGCTGACGGAGGTGATGCTGCTCGGCATCGTCGCCCTGCGTGCGGGCCACCGCATCGAGTACGATGCGCAGAACATGCAGGTCACCAACATTCCGTCGGCCAACCAGTTCCTGCGCCGCGATTACCGAGCAGGCTGGACCCTCTGAAACCCGAAGACCTCAAGAGCCTGGTGACCGTCGCCATGCCTTACGGGAAATACAAGGGGAGGCTCATTGCCGACCTCCCCGGTGCCTATCTGGCCTGGTACGCCCGTAAGGGGTTTCCGCAGGGCCAGCTAGGCACGTTGCTCACCCTGGCACTCGAGCTCGACCACAACGGCTTGAAGGGCTTGCTCGATCCGCTGCGTACGGGACGCTTCCCCGCCCGCTGACATGCGGCGGGCCAGGCTGCGCGGCGCCCTATCGCGGCCCTGTCGACCCGCGCACGACCAGTTCCGCCGACAACACCCGCTTCCGCGGCGGCACCTCGGGGTCGTTGAGCAACTCGATCAGCATGGTCATGGCTTCGCGCCCCAACGCGTTCTTTGGCTGCGCCACGGTAGTCAGCGACGGCGAGGTATAGCGCGAGAAGCGGATATCGTCGAAGCCGACGATGGAGACGTCTTCCGGCACGCGTAGCCCACGCGAGATCAACGCACGCATCGCACCGATGGCCATCTCGTCGTTGGAACAGAACACAGCGCTAAACGGATGGCCCTGCGAAAGGAACAGCTCGATGGCGCGTTCCCCCGCCTCGATCGAGAAGTCGCCCACGGCGGTCAGCGCTGGATTGAACGTGAGCCCGGCGCGCTCGAGCGCGAGATGGTAGCCCTGCTCGCGATCCACGCAGATCGGGCTCGATGCAGGGCCGGCGATGAAGGCGATCTCACGGTGGCCCAGGGTCACAAGGTAATTCACGGCGTTGGTGGCCGCGGCGACGTTGTCGATGTAGACGCTCGAGATCGCGCTGTCCTTGACGTATTCGCAGGCGTTCACGACCGGCAGCCGGCCTTCGAAGGGAATGTTCGGTATGCGATGGAACATGGTGACAATGCCGTCCGCCTGGCGTGCAGCGACCATGTCGGCATACGCCTGCTCGCGGACCAGGTCGCTCTGCGTTTCGCCCAGCAGGACCGAATAGCCGGTCTCGTAGGCCACCTGCTCGATGCCACGGATCACTTCCGAGAAGAACGGATTGGAGATGTCGGGCACGAGGGCGACGATCAGCCGCGTGCGCGCGGTGCGGAGGTTGCGGGCCAGCGCGTTCGGCGTATAGCCCAGGCGCTTCACCACCTCGTGGATGCGTCGGCGCGTTTCTTCGCTAACGATCTCGGGACGCTGCAGTGCGCGCGATACGGTCGCGACCGATACATTCGCGATCGCGGCGATCTCCTTGACCGTGCGCACGCGTACAGGCTGCGCCGCAGCATTCGGCGGAACGCCTTTCTTCTTGCGCTTTCCACCCTCCGAACTCACGCGATCCATCTCCCTCTTTTGTGCAGCGCAATGTAATGGATTACATGAAATCGTTGCGTAGGCGTTTATCCATCTGTTACATATCTTTGCATGTTCGGGCCGCCCTGCGACAGCGCGGCCCATGGGGCTACACCTTTCCGTACATGCGACACGATCCAGCGCCGATGCCCTGAAAATGTAATCGAATACATTTGCGGGCGGAGGTACATCGGGGGATAAATGGCAGGCCAGTCGACCACGACAAGCGCCAGGACGGTAAACCGATGAAATCACTTGGCATGGGGCTCGTCGGCCCCGGCTTCATCGCCGCGCATCACCTCGACGCCGTGCGCCGCCTGGGCGATGTCCAGATCGTCGGCATTGCTGGCTCCAGCCTTGCCTCCGCACAGAAGCGGGCCCGCGAACTGGGCGTGGGACGGGCCTTCGGCAATTATCAGGACCTGCTGGCTGATCCTGCCGTGCAGGTGATCCACAACACCACGCCGAACCACCTGCACCGCGAGGTTTCACTCGCCGCGCTGCGCGCGGGCAAGCATGTCATCTCCGACAAGCCGCTTGCCGCCACCATGCAGGAAGCGCGAGAGCTCTACGAAGCCGCCCGCGACGCTAACCTCGCCCACGTCGTCACCTTCAACTACCGCGGCTATCCGCTCGTGCAACAGGCACGGGCGATGATCGCAAAGGGCAAGATCGGAGCGAGCGTGTTCGTGCATGGTTGTTACCTGCAGGACTGGCTCACCGACGAGCGCGCGTACACATGGCGCCTCGATCCCAAGCTCGGCGGGGCCAGCTCGGCGCTCGGCGACATCGGTTCACACTGGTGCGACCTGGCCGAACACGTCACCGGCGCGCGTATCACCGCCGTGCTGTCCGATCTGCACACCGTCGTGCCCGTGCGCGAAGTACCGGCCACGTCGGCCAAAGCCTTCGCCGGCGCGGCGAAGAAAGCCGCGCAGAAGCGCAAGATCACCAGCGAAGACCTCGCCACCGTGCTGCTGCGTTTCGACAACGGGGCGCGCGGCTGCGTCACCGTCGGCCAGGTGCTTCCTGGCCACAAGAACGACCTGCGCCTGGAAGTGAATGGCCGCGAGGCCTCGCTGGCCTGGCGCCAGGAACAGCCCAACGAACTCTGGATCGGTAACCACGCCAAGCCGAACACGGTGCTGACGCGCGATCCGTCCCTGCTCGATCCCGCCGCACGCGGTTACGCCCACCTGCCCGCGGGCCATCCCGAAGCCTGGGCCGATGCGTTCCGTAACGTCATCGCCGATGCCTATGCATGGATCCGTAGCGGCGCCACACCCGGCAAGAAGCCTGCCGCGTTGCCCACCTTCGCCGATGGTTACCGCAACAGCCTGGTGATCGACGCGATGCTCAAGAGCCATGCCGCCGGCGGTATCTGGCAACTGGTCGAAGACCCTCTCGAACCCACACGTACCACGAGGAAACGCGGATGAAATGGCGCCTTAGAGTGATGATGCTGTTTGAGTTCGCGATCTGGGGCGCGTGGTACGTCACGGTCGGCACCTGGCTCGGCAAGACGCTGCATTTCACCGGCACGGAAATCGGTGCCGTCGCCGGCACTACGGCCATCGGCGCGATCATTTCGCCCCTTTTCGTCGGCTTGCTCGCCGATCGCCTCTTCGATACGCGCCGCGTCCTTACCCTGCTGCACATCATCGGTGCGGTGTTGCTCGTGGTCGCCGCGCAACAGACCTCGTTCGGCCTGGTCTACGCCGCCCTGCTGGCGTACAGCCTCTGCTACATGCCAACGCTGGCGTTGACCGCCTCGCTGGCCATGCGCCACATCAGCGACCCCGAGCAGGAATTTGGCGCGATCCGCGTGTTCGGCACCATCGGCTGGATCATCATGGGCCTGATCGTCGGTGCATGGGGCGTGGAAGCCACCGCATCGCCCCTGCTCCTCGCGGCCGGGCTGTCGGTGGTGATGGCGGGTTACTGCTTCACCCTGCCCCCGACGCCGCCGCTTGCACGCAACACGCGCTTCGAGATGAAGCATGCGTTGCCGCTGGAATCCCTGCACCTGCTTCGCGATCGTTCGATGGCCGTGTTCGCCCTTGCCTCGTTCCTGATTTGCATCCCCCTGCAGTTCTATTACGCGTTCACCAACCTGTTCCTCAATGAGGTAGGCGTGGTCAATGCCGCCGGCAAGATGACCGGTGGGCAGATGTCCGAACTGTTCTGCATGTTGCTCATCCCCTGGTTCTTCCGGCGCCTGGGCGTCAAGTGGATGCTCGCCGTCGGTATGCTCGCCTGGGTGGTGCGTTACGCCGCATTCGCTTACGGCGATGCCGGCAGCATGATGTGGATGTTCTGGATCGGCATTGTCTTGCACGGCATCTGCTTCGACTTCTTCTTCGTGGTGGGCCAGATCTACATCGACCGTGAAGCGCCGCCCTCCCTGCGCGCAGCGACCCAGGGCCTGATCACCTTCCTGACCTATGGCCTGGGCATGTTCGTCGGCTCGTGGCTTTCCGGCGCGGTCGTCCAGGCCTATACCAAGGGTGACGCCGCCCACGACTGGACATCGATCTGGCTGATCGCCGGTGCCTTCGCCGCTTTCGTTTTCGTCTTGTTCGTCGTGATGTTCAAGGATCGCAAGGTAGCGGCGCGTGCGCCCGTGACCCAAGCCAACTGATTGAAGGAAAACCGTTCATGGTGACTCGCAGGCAATTCCTCACGCGCTCCGCGCTGTGCGGCACGGCGTTGGGCCTGGGCCTTGCTGCCCCTTCCAAACTCCTCGCCGCCGCGGCCAAGGGCAAAAGCATGGGCATCCAGCTCTACATGGTGCTCGACGCTTACCAGAAGGACCCGGTCGGTACGCTCAAGACGCTGAAGTCCATCGGTTACACGGAAATCGAAGCGATCGTCACCAGCACGGCCGAAACCCTGCGTGACCAGCTGAAGGAAGCTGGCCTGGCGTGCCCCAGCATGCATTTCGATAGCCTCGGTTTCGACAAAGGCGTTCCCGCTGCCCACACCTTGGGTTCGAAGTACATCGTCAGCAGCATGCTGCCCGCGATCATGCAGAAGGAAAAAGGCGGTAGCGGCGACCTGACCTATACGCTCGATGATGCCAAGCGCACGGCCGAGTACGCCAACCGCCTCGGCGAGAAGGCCAAGGCGGCGGGCCTGCAGTACGCGTATCACAACCACCATGCCGAGTTCACCGATGTGGGCGGCGGCAAGGTGTTCTACGACGTACTGCTCGCGGAAACCGATCACAAGCTCGTGCAGTTCGAACTGGATTGCGGCTGGGTCCACGCGGGCGGCAAGAATCCCACCGATTACTTCAAGGCCAACCCGGGCCGCATCCCGCTGATGCATGCGAAGGATTTCCTACCCGGCAACGCCAAGGATTACCCCGGTGCAGAGCTTGGCCGCGGCACACTCGATTACAAGCCGATCATGGCCGCGGCGGACGCCTCCGGACTGAAGCACTGCTTCGTCGAACAGGAGGGCCCCTTCGCCCGCATGAGTTCGCTCGATGCCGCCCGCGTCGACTTCGCCTACCTGCAGCCGCTTCGCTAAGGAACACGCATGGAAAAGAACACATTCGACGCCATCGTCGTCGGTACCGGCGTCAGCGGTGGCTGGGCTGCCAAAGAGCTGACCGAAAAGGGCGTGAAGACGCTCGTGCTCGATCGCGGCCCGATGGTCAAGCATCTCGATTACCCGACCGCCATGAAGGCGCCGTGGGAGCTGCCGTACGGTGATGAGCCGACCCAGCACGATCTCGCACGCTGGCCGAAGCATACGCGCCCGTCGTTCTACGGCATCACCCAGTCGACCAAGCACTGGTTCGTCGACGACATCGACAACCCGTACGAAGAAACCAAGCCGTTCGACTGGTTCCGTGGCTACCACGTCGGCGGACGCTCGCTGATGTGGGGCCGCCAGAGCTATCGCCTTAGCCAGATGGACTTCGAGGCCAACGGCAAGGAAGGCGTGGGCGCGGATTGGCCGATCCGCTATGAAGACATCGCTCCGTGGTACGACCACGTAGAGCACTTCATCGGCGTCAGCGGCAACAACGATCACCTGGCCCAGCTGCCGGATGGTGATTTCCTGCCGCCCATGGACCTCAACTGCGTCGAGAAGGATTTCCAGGGCAAGCTGGACAGCAAGTTCAACCGCAAGCTCATCATCGGCCGCACTGCCAACCTCTCGGCACCGCTCAAGCACGACCAGAGCCCGCAACGCGGCACCTGCCAGTATCGCAACCTGTGCATGCGCGGCTGTCCGTTCGGTGGTTACTTCAGCAGCAACTCGTCCACCCTGCCCTCCGCCGAGCGCACGGGCAACATGACGATGGTGACCAACGCCATCGTGTACGAGCTGATCTACGACAACGACAAGGGCAAGGCCACCGGCGTGCGCGTGCTCGATGCGGAGACCGGGCAGCAGACCGAGTACTTCGCGAAAGTGATCTTCATGTGTGCGTCGACCTTCGGCACCGCGCACATCCTGATGAATTCGACCTCGAGCCGCTTCCCCAACGGGTTTGGCAACGATAGCGGTGAGCTCGGTCACAACATCATGGATCACATGTTCGGCACCGGCGCGCGCGCCATGGTCGAAGGCCATGAAGACCGCTACTACTCCGGCCGCCGCCCCACCGGCTTCTACATTCCCCGTTATCGCAACATCGGCACCGACAAGCAGAAGTACCTGCGTGGTTTCGGCTTCCAGGGCGGCGCGGGCCGTCAGGACTGGACCCGTCTCGTCCAGGAACAGTTGCTGGGACAGGACCTCAAACAGGCCGCCCAGGAACCAGGCCCGTGGTACGTCTCGATGATGGGCTTCGGCGAGATGCTGCCCTCCCATAAGAACTTCGTGACGCTGGATCGCAACCACAAGGACAAGTACGGCTTGCCCGTGCTGAACTTCGATGCCGCGCACCAGGAAAACGAAAAGATGATGGGCAAGGCCATCATCGACGACGCGATGGAGATGCTCACCGGTGCGGGTTATCGCGACGTGAACCACTTCACGATGAAGGCCAACGTCGGTGCCGGCATCCATGAGATGGGTACCGCGCGCATGGGCCGGGATCCGAAGACTTCGGTGCTCAACGGCTGGAACCAGATGCATGCCTGCAAGAACGTCTATGTGACCGACGGCTCGGCCATGGCCTCGTCCGGCTGCCAGAACCCGTCCCTCACTTACATGGCGCTGACCGCACGTGCGGCCAACCACGCCGTGGAAGAACTCAAGCGCGGCAACCTCTGAGGATATCGCCATGAATCGTCGCGAATGGTTGAAAAGCATGTCCGCGCTGGCCGTCGGCGCCCTTGCGGCTCCGTCGTTGTTGGCCGTGTTCGATGCGCATGCCGCATCGAAAGCCCCGGGTGCCAAGCCCGAGTTCTTCAATCCGGCCCAGTACAGCCTGGTCGGCGCCGTGTCGGATATCGTGATTCCACGCACCGACACCCCGGGCGCGGTCGACGCGGGCGTACCGCTGTTCATGGACCAGCTGTTCAAGGCCGTCTACAACAAGGCAGACCAGGCGCGTTACCTGACCGCCCTTGCCGCCTTCGACAAGGCGGGTGGCAAGCCCTTCCTCCAGCTCGATCCGGCCCAGCGCACGGCACTGGTCACGAAGCTGCACGCGGAAGCAGTGGCCGCGCCGAAGGGTTCCACGCTGTCACCCGCGGCCGACTTCGTCATGATGAGCAAGAAACTCACGATGCTGGGCTTCTTTCTCTCACAGCCGGGTTGTACGCAGGTGCTGCAGTACGACCCCGTCCCCGCCGCGTGGAAGGCGGATATCCCGCTGTCGCAGGCCGGCAACGGCAAGGCATGGGCCGTCGAGGCCGAACTGAAGATCTGACATGAAGACATTGAAAGGCCCAGGCATCTTCCTCGCCCAGTTCGCATCGGATGAGGCGCCGTTCAATACGCTGCCGGAGATCGCCCGCTGGGCGGCATCGCTCGGCTTTGTCGGCGTGCAGATCCCGTCCAACGATGCACGCCTGTTCGATCTCGAGCAGGCCGCGGCGAGCAAGACGTATTGCGACGATATCGCGGGGATGCTCGCCGAGCACGGGCTGGCAGTGACCGAACTGTCCACGCACCTGCAAGGGCAGCTGGTCGCATCGCACCCGGCGTACGATCCCCTGTTCGATGCCTTTGCCCCGCCTGCGCTGCGTGGCCACCCCAAGGAGCGCCAGGCGTGGGCAGTGGAGCAGCTCAAGCTGGCGGCCAAGGCGAGCCAACACCTCGGCCTGACCGCGCACGCCACGTTCTCCGGCGCGCTGGCATGGCAGATGTTCTACCCTTGGCCGCAGCGGCCGGCAGGCCTTGTGGAAGAGGCCTTCGCGGAACTCGGCAAGCGCTGGAAGCCGATCCTCGATGCCTTCGACGAGGCGGGCGTCGACGTCTGCTACGAGCTGCACCCGGGTGAGGACCTGCACGATGGCGTCACCTTCGAGCGGTTCCTCGATGCGGTCGACCATCATCCGCGCGCCAACATCCTGTTCGATCCGAGCCACATGGTCTTGCAGCAGATGGACTACCTGCAGTTCATCGATAACTACCACGCGCGCATCCGCGCCTTCCACGTGAAGGATGCCGAGTTCCGGCCCAATGGACGCTCGGGTGTGTATGGCGGCTACCAGAACTGGATCGACCGCCCCGGTCGCTTCCGTTCGCTTGGCGATGGCCAGATCGACTTCGGCGCGATCTTCAGCAAGCTCGCGCAGTACGACTACCCCGGTTGGGCCGTGCTCGAGTGGGAATGCTGCATCAAGGATGGACAGCAGGGCGCGAAGGAAGGCGCACCCTTCATCCGCGACCACATCATCAAGGTCACCGAGCGTGCCTTCGACGACTTCGCCGCGAGCGGCAGTGACCGCGCCTTCAACCGAACCATCCTGGGGCTCGAATGACCACGCCGGATAACACTCCTGACATCGGCCGCCGTGCGGCGCTGGGCCATCTCGCGACCGCTGCGGCGGCGTTTGGCGCCGCACCGCTGATCGCCTCCGCCGAGACGCTTCCCGGCAAGGGTGCTTCGGGCAAAGCCGGCCCCGGACGTCTCAAGCAATCGTTGAGCCGGTGGACCTCGAAGGCGCCTTTGCCGGAGCTGTGCAAGCGTCTTAAGGCTCTCGGCTTCGTCGGTGTCGATCTGCTCTACATGGACGAATGGTCCACGGTGATCGACAGCGGCCTTACCGTATCGATGGGTTATCCCGCCAAGCGCGAGAACTTCATCGAGATGGGCTTCAACGATCCGGCCAATCACGCCGCGCTGCTGAAAGAGCTGGAAACCACGATTCCGCTCGCCAAGAAGGCCGGCGTGCCCAACGTGATCACGATGTTCGGTAATCGCAAGGCGGGTATCGATGATCGCCAGGCACTCGACAACTGCGTCGCGGGGTTGTCAAAAATCGCTCCGCTCGCCGCCGAGAACGGTGTCACCGTGTGCGTCGAGCTACTGAACAGCAAGGTCGACCACCACGGCTACCAGGGCGACAGCACGAAGTTCGGTGTCGAAGTGATGAAGGGTATCGGTTCGCCTAACGTCAAGCTGCTCTACGACATCTATCACATGCAGATCATGGAAGGCGACGTGATCCGCACCATCCGCGACAACATCCAGTGGATCGGTCATTTCCACACCGGCGGCGTTCCTGGCCGGCACGAAATCGACGGCACGCAGGAACTGAACTACCACGCTATCGCCAAGGCGATCGCCGATCTGAACTACCAGGGCTTCATCGCGCACGAGTTCATGCCGGCGCGGCCCGACTCCTTCGAATCGTTTGCAGAGGCCTTCAAGATATGCACGGTATGAACCTCCTTCGCACAGGTGCCGCCACGCTTTTCGTCCTCGCTGCCGGTACGTCGGCCGCGTGGGCGCAGACCGATCCCAAGGATCCGAAGGCCACCGAGCAGTGGACACCGGTGCCGAAGGTCGTCACGCCGGGCAACCCGAACAGCGCGCCGCCCTCCGATGCCGTGGTGTTGTTCAACGGCAAGGACATCTCCCAATGGGAAGCCTCCAAGGATCATTCGGCTGCCCACTGGAATGTCCATGATGGCGTGCTCACCGTCGACAAGACGTCGGGCAACATCCAGACCAAACAGAAGTTCAAGAACTATCAGCTGCACCTCGAATGGCAGGTACCCAAAGACATCACCGGCGAAGGGCAGGGGCGCGGCAACAGCGGTGTTTTCGTCGCTTCGACGGGTCCTGGCGACGAGGGCTACGAAGTCCAGATCATGGATTCGTTCAATAACCCCACCTACGTCAACGGCCAGGCGGGCAGCGTTTATAAGCAGGCTGCGCCGCTGGTCAACGCCATGCGTCCGCCGGGTGAATGGCAGACCTACGACATCGTCTGGACTGCACCGGTGTTCGCCGCCGATGGCTCGGTGAAATCGCCGGCGTATGTCACGCTGTTCCATAACGGCGTGCTCGTTCAGAACCATACGGAACTGACCGGTGAAACGTTCTATATCGGTAAGCCCACCTACAAGCCGTACACCGAGGCGCCGATCAAGCTGCAAGCGCACGGCGATCACTCCAAGCCGATCAGCTTCCGGAATATCTGGGTCCGCCCGCTGGACTGAAGTCGCCTAGCCAGGCGTCGCGATCTACCGCGACGCCTGGTCATCCGCGACATGAGATGAGCGCCGCCAGTCCGCGCGGCGCGGTATCGGCAACTCCTGTCCGTCCCGCCATAGATATATGTCCGTAAAAATACCTATGCCCTTAGGTTGAGGGCCAGCGGGCTATGACCTACAACCGATCGGCTTAGCTGACTGTAGTGGCGCCGCACGTTTAAGATCAGACGCGGCCCTAGCCGCCCGCGAGAGATCGTCGACGTGAATGACAACACCGGCACCGATCTGCCTGCAGATATCGCATCCTGGGATGTATCGCCTCAGTGGCGCTTTACAGCGACAGCTATCCTTACCGTAGTGCTCTTTTTGTGCGTTGCCCTGAATTTGCTCGCGAGCACAGCACATTTATATGACCCCAGAAGCTCCAACGCCATTCGCGGTCGCCTTGCCGAACTTCCGCAGCTACACGCTATTCATGAATTTCTTGCCAATGAAGTCGGTGTCGGAAAGCAGCCCGCGCGACTGCAGCTTCAACCGCCAGTCTTAATCGATGACTCGTATGGGGAGGCCATACGAAACTACGATCAGTTTTGGCGGGATTTTGAAGGCGCGCTCATGGCGCTGCGGCGCGTTGGAGATCGCGACGATTTCACATGGGATAGTTATTGTCGATATCAGGGAAAAACCGGGGATGATCCGACTAGTGTCGAAGACTATGAGTCGTCGACCAAGGCGCAGAACGGCGTGCCTTCTGATGGCGGAATGTCCGGAACCTCCCCAGAGATATCCACCGATAACGCCGGACCTTTGCAGGAAACCGCACCGCCTCACGATTCGGTTACGGGTGGAGTGTCGGGAGTTAGAACGCCGCTCGTTGAGGCGCTATGGGCGCTCGAAAGTACGGAGCAGGCCGCAAAAAGAACGGGTTTGCTCGAGCGCCCGTTCAGTGTGGCCACTCTGAGCGATATCTCTTTCACTGCCTCGATAAGCGATCGCAAGATCGCATTTATTCGTGTACTGAAAGTCCTGATGAAGAGTTTCCCGAATAGCTGGATGTGCATCCATCCGGAATTCATCACTGATTTCCTCGCGCAGAGCGAGAATGACAGACGCAGAACCAATGAAGGCTTTGCCGATTTCGTTAATGCCCTTCAAGCTGGCGGTGACGGCAATCCCTATGCAACCCTCACCAGGGATCAGTACAGCGCCTACGAGACCAACCGCCTAGCCGAACTAAAGCAACTAATGACCGATGCATCAGGAGGAACTCCCTTATCGATCAAGGAGTGGCTTCCTGCAATCGGTTGGCTTGACCAACTCAAACTGTCGCCTTGGGCAGTCGGACTAGGCTACCTAGTCTGCACAGTCTCATTGATCTATCTTCGACAGCGCCTTATCACGCCGGGCGCGGCGCTTCTTCAGGATGCTGGCGGCTTATCGTTGATGCTCGGTCTGCCACAACCATTCAAGGGTCGGATGTCCCTGTGGGTGAACGCTATGTCCTTGATTTTTTCGCTGGCTCCTCTAGCGCTCCTCCATTTCATTGTCTTCCTGCAATGGCGCTATGCCTCGGAGATAGGCGGCATCATCCCGAGTCGCGAATTTGGGGGAATGCTCTTCGTCGACGATGAGTACTCAATGGTCGGGGCAGCTGGAATCAAACAGCTGATTACACCGAATACTTCTGAGCTTTTCGGGTGCGCCGCGGCAACACTGGCAGCGTTCGTATTCGTCGCCCTCCGCGTGTGGACGATTCGACGGGGAGCATCTCTTCGTAGCTAGGCATCCAACCTGCTTGCCGCCTTCGACAGGACGTGAGGGTAGGAGCTCACGGGGCCCAAGGCCGGCCTTGGTGCAGAAGGCGACAACGTGGCGCATTTTCGGCGAATACCCGAAATGTAGGGGCTAGTTCGCACGCAACCGAAAGTATCTGCGCCTGAATCGTGGCATGCTCGGCCGCATATCTTCTTTCCGGGCTCAGGAACAGGCGTGAAGGGAAGCACGACAACCCAAAGGATGGCCCACACCTTCCACTGGTCCCGTTGGGGCCAGCACCTGGCCATCGCCGCGGTATATGCCGCGTGCTACGAGCTGACCCTTTATTTCTCCTTCCCCCAGTGGCTATGCACGGCAGGCCTGCGCCTTGCTTGCCTGCTGTTGCTGCCGGTGCGTTTCTGGCCGGCGCTGGTCCTCGGCGAAGGCCTGCCCCTCCTCGAGAATGCTTTGCTTTGCGCCCCAAGGTTCGGCGCGCCCTGGGCCGTGGCCCAGGCCGTACCGATGGTCGTGCTCTGGATGGCCCTGCTAAAACCCATGCGTCGGCGCTGGTCGCTCTACGACGCGAGAGGCGATGTGCGCATGTCCATGATCCTGTGGGCAGCCTTGGGCACCGCGATGATCACCGCGTTGTCCACCACGGTCCGCCTGATCCTGGCCTTGCAGCACACGCCCGGCAAATGGCCTGACATCGTGCCGGCAGACTACTTCTTCGCTTACTTGCTGGGCGCCTATCTGGGTGCGCTCACCCTGACCCCGCTGATCCTCGCCCTGCGCGAACGCTTCCGTCGACTGCAGGGTGCGCCGCTGACCTCCACGGTCGTCTGGCGCAGCCCGCTCCTGCGCGACACCCTGTGCTGGGTGCTTCCCGTGTTGATGGCTCTGGTCTGGCTCGCCATGGCGACCCACCACGATGGCGTCCGCCTCGCTGCCCAGTTGGCATTGATGGTGCCCGTCATCGGGCTCGCCTGGCGGCACGACTGGCACGGCACGGCCGTGGGTGGCATGGTCGCGAGCGTCGCCCTGGCCATCACGGCCAACGATCTGCTTGACCCGGCGACCCTGCGGGTCCAGGTGCTTCTGTCGTTGATGCTGTCCATCGCCCTCTGGATCGGCGCACGCGCCCTGCGGCGGAGCCCATCGCTCACCGCTCCGGCATCGCAGGAGCGGTGAGCCCAGAAAGCCGCGCCGCTTAAGGCCGCTGGATGGAGCACTTCGCCGGGTTATCGCACTTGGTCGGCGGCTCCGCCTGTCGTGCGGAACCCTGGTGCTGCGGGCTCGCTGCCACCGCCACGCTCATGAAGAACATGCAAGCAAGACCGGCAGCCAGAAAGGAAGAACGATAGAAAGTACGCATAAAGCCTCCGACACGTTGATGGGAGGCTTTAGCGTAGCGCCTGAAGTGAAACGCGGGCTACGATCTGAATTGCTCATTCATTTAGTGCGACACCTATAGACATATTCGGCAACGATGTGAATTCCATCGATTGATTTGCCTTAATTGCAGTTCGGCCAAATCCCTCTTCATGCGTTTCAGTCACGGCTTGAAAAGATTTGTGTCATCAAAGACACGTAGATCCTGCTCGAGTAGCGGGACTTGATAGCCCGACATGCCGTGTGCCACGTTACGCGGAGTGCCTCCCGGAGCGATGTGATGTGATGCGATGCTCGCCTGTCCTGCGTGTCTTCTACCTCTTTCTGACAGCCTTCATCGCACCAAGCCTTGCCGCCACCGAGGCCACACCGGCCACCCACATTGCATTGGGTGATTCCGTCGCTCCCTTGAACGGACCATGGCGGTTCCATGTCGGTGACGACCCCAGGTGGTCTTTGCCGACCTATGACGACGGCGCCTGGGAGACCGTCGATCTCACACCCGCTCCGGGGTCACACGACGGCGATGTCGGGCTGCCGGGTTATGTCACTGGATGGAGCCAGCGCGGGCATGCCCACTACACCGGTTATGCGTGGTATCGGCTGGATGTCACTGTGGAAAACGCTGGGGGCAAACCGCTCGCCCTGGCAGGCCCCACCCTGCTCGATTCGACGTACGAGCTTTTCGTGAACGGAACGCGCGTCGGAGGCCCGGGCGACTTCGCAGGCAAGACGCCATCGGTCTACAGCGTTCGACCTGTGGTGTTCGCGATGCCTTCATCGGTTACTGCGGGCGTGCGGACCTATCATCTCGCTTTCCGCGTCTGGATGGATCCCATCGATGCCGGCGATGAAAGTGGAGGCATCCACGTCGCCCCCATGCTGGGCGATACGGAAAGCATTGAACGGCTGCACCAGGTGCAGTGGCTACAGACGTTCAAGGGCTACGTCGTCGATGCCGCCGAACCCGTTGCGTTTGTGTTGCTTGCGATCATGTTAACGGCCCTGATCAAAAGCCGGGACCACCCTACGCATGCCTGGCTGGCGATCGCGCTGATCCTTCTTGCCCTGCTCCGCGTTAACCAGGTGCTTTTCTATTGGACGCCTTACTGGAGCCTGCGTAACTATGACATTGCAGTCACCGTACTGTTGAGGCCGCTGGTGCTTGCATCGTGGGTGCTGGCATGGCGCGACTGGTTCGGCCTCACGCGCCATCCTTGGCTGCACAATGCAGTGACCGTGCTCACGACGGCTTATGTGGTTTCCGCGTGCCTTGGCAGGCCATGGGTCAACACGGCGCATGGCGTCGTCGTTGCCACTGATGTCCTCGTCGCTGGCGCACGTATCGCGCTTGCGGCGCTCTATCTGTGGGTCATCGGCCAAGGCGTGGCGCGCTCGATGAAATGGCCCGACTATGTTGCAGCTTTCGCCGCAGTCCTTGTGGGCATTGGCCTCTTTGCCACCGAGGTAAATGCCCTCGGGGTTCCGGGTATCTGGTTTCCGTATGGCACCGGCGTGGCAAGAGGTCAGGACGCCTACGCGGCATTTATTCCGCTCATGTTTGCGTTGATCCTGTGGCGCCTTTCCAGATACGCACGTCGTGATGACTAACCCGGCCTTCCGGACCCTACGGGACTAGAACACGCCATGGCTCTTAGACACGTTCTCAGCACGATTCACCTCCGATATCAGGCATCACCCGATGTGACGCTCACCCCGTGCCGGCGAACCTAGCGACGGGCGCATGGACGATGCGTTGGCCAGCCATCGCCCAAGGAGACTGTCTCCCCCGCATGGCCACGCACGACACGACATCGAGGTCACCCCATGAAGAACCTGCTTCTCAAGAGCGTTGCTATGGCTTGCCTGCTGGGCTCATCCCTCTCCGCCTTTGCGGGCGACCCCGCGCCTAAGGGCTGGCTGATGGTTCGCAGTGGCGCAGCCAATACGGATGAAAACTATAAAAAGGAAGAGAGCGACAGCAACGGAAAACTGGAACGTGTGTCCGTACTCTGCGGCAACTTCAAGAAGTCGGATGTCGACCAGCTCATCGCCTCCGATCGCACACGTGGCTACGACACCTATTGGACATCCACGACGACGTTGGTGATCAACCTTGGGGGCACGGTGGAGAAGGATCCGCTGCCGAAAAATCCCAACCACTGCCTTATCAACGGCATCAAGGTGGGGCCGCTCAAGGGCATCTGGGCTGACTAATCATGACGTGGCAGCTCAGGCGAACACGTCATTGCAGGTAGCAGGTGTTCGCCTGACTGCGCTAGTTAGCGGGAACTGAGGGGGATTTCACATTCAGCCATTGCAGTGCGCGCCGTACCCACGCTGCCGCTGGCGCCTGGTTCCACACGAACGTTCCCACGCTTTCCGCTGGCATCGTGTAGTCGAAACGGATCTTCCCTTGTGCCACGGAAAAACGCCGCGCTTTCGTGTTGATATTCACCACCACCATGACGATCGATCCGTCGTAATCATTCTGGAACACGACATTGGCAAGACCCTTGTCGGCATCCGTATCGGTAGAGCGAACACGAACCGCGCCAGGCAGCACGAATCGACTGAAGTGAGCGATGGCGTAATACTCGTCGTTACGCGTCACTTCACCGGTCTGCGAATCGATCGTGATCAAGCCTTTGCACAGACGGCAACCGCCGAACTGCGGACCGTGGTTTTCATCGAGCGCGAGGTTCCAGTAAATGACGCCACGGGCCCACTGCCGCGTGCCGGTGACCAGCAGGTTGCGTGAGAACCACAACAGCTCGCCGTTCATATCCAGTGGCCAATCGCCACCGGTGCACTCGGTGATGTAGGTGTCTTTATCGGGATGAGCGCGGTGCACCTTGCCTTGCTCGAACGGACTGCCTTCGTAGCAGTGCCACGCGACTCCATCGACATAGCGTGCGGCGCCGGGGTCGGCCAGTACGGCCAGCGGTTGCGCAGGAACCGCCCAGTTGTGGTCCCATTCAAGAATTCGCGTCCTTGGCGTCCGGCTGGCCAGCTTGGGGCCCAACGACTTGATCACGCTAATACGTGTGGCCGGATCCATGATCATCCCGGGGTAGCTCACGGGTGAGTAGAGCGGCTCGTTCTGCAAGGTCAGGGCGAAGATCGGAATGCCCTGGCCGCGGTAAGCGTCGACGTAACGCGTGAGGTAGTCGGCATATGCGCCGTGATACTGCTCCTGGAGCTCGCCGCCGATCAGGTTCTCGTTCTCCTTCATCCAAGCCGGTGCGGTCCACGATGAGGCCACGATGAGCATGCCCGGATTAATCGCCAGCGCCTGCTTCACCACCGGAATCAGGTAATCCAGGTTTGGCGCGAGGTTGAAGTGGCGCATCTGCGGATCGGTTTCGCCGAACGGCATGTCGTCCAGCGTGTACACGTTCAACGAGAAGTCTGATGCGCCGATGGTCAAGCGCATCATATTCATGTTCAAGTCGGGAGGTTCGCCGTACAGCTCTTCCAGCAATGCGTGCCGTTGCGAGGCACTCATCCGGTTCTTGATCAGCCACGCCGACGCATCCGTCATCGACGCGCCAAAGCCGTCCATGACCTGATGCCGTGTGTCGGTATCGACAACGATATCGGCGTCTTCCGTGCCGCGGGCGAACAGAGGGATATCGGTCTGGGGGGCCAGCTTCAACCGGTGGTCGGCCGTGCTCAACCAAAGCGCGACGGCTGGCGTGAAGGGCTTCACGGAGGTGACCGCCTTGCGGCTCTCCACAGCCCGCCAGGCACGCGGGGCGTACAACGCCGCCAACGTGAGCAACACGATCAAGGTGATGAAGACCGCGGCGACCCGGTTGGTTTCCCGGCTTCCCTTATCCACCGCGGCCGCTCTCCCCAACACTCATGCTCACTACGCGTGATCCCCTGGCTACCGCCTGCGGCGCCGGCATAGGCAACCCCGCAGGCTATTGGAAGCCAGTTTACCGCAAGCAAGCCGCCGGCTGTCCTGCCTCTCCGCGCACCTCGCCGACGTTGTCACCCCGGAATTTCGGGCTCCACCAGCAGCGTCAGCAGCTGTAGCGATTCCTGCCAGCCGAGGTAGCACATCTCCACCGGGATCGCGTCAGGGATGCCCTCCTGGGTGATGTGCAGGTCGACGCCCATGGCCAGCTTCGTGATCACCACGGTGGTGATCATCTGGCCTGGAAGGTTCGGATCATCGAAGACATCGGTGTAGCGCAGGCGCTCGCCGGGCACGACCTCGAGGTACTTGCCGCCGAAAGCATGGCTGTTGCCGCTCGTGAAATTCGTGAACGACATCTTGAAGGTGCCACCCACCTGCGCGTCCAGGTGGTGCACCTTGCAGGTAAAACCGTGCGGCGGCAGCCACTTGGGCAGCGCATCGGCATCGGTGAAGGCCTTGAACAGGCGCTCGGGCGTGGTGCGGAGGACGCGGTGCAGCGTGACAGTACCCATGGTTTCCACCTCGTTGTGTGAGCAGAGGACATCCCTCTATCCCAGACGTCGAACGGCGGTCGCCGATTTCGACACCCCTGTCAGTGTACCGGGTCGGGAAGTGATGCCGCCTGCAATGCGCCTACCGTCACATGTCCGGTCCAGTCCTCGAAGACGTTATCCGCCTGTTTGTCGATGAACTGCACGACGGTGGTCGTCGGTGGGCACGAAGGCGGTGCCTTACCGTTCGCGAGGTCGCGGAAGTCCTGTGACCCGGCCATGCAGTAGCTATTGCCACCGCTGGTTTTCAATGCGGCCATCCCATCGTGGTAACGCGTTTCAGCGCGGGGCGCGGCAACCGCATCCGCATAAGTACGGCGCATGTCCGCCAGGTACGCGTCGGCCCGGCGCAGCTCATTTGGCTTGAGCGTCGCCTTCAATGCATCACGTGGCTGTACGAAGCGGGGCGTATCGCGTTCTGCGGCCAGGGTGAACCATGCGTAGGCCAATGGCCGATCCATCGGCTGGTGGTCACCATTGAGCGCCATGATGCCGAGGACGTACTGCGCGGGTTTGCTCGCCCAGCCCGCCGCTTCCTTGAAGAATCGCTGCGCGGCTTCCGTGTGCTGGGTACCGTAGTTCTGCGCGCCCAGACAATAGAAATAATCGCCCGGCAGGAACTTCTCCATGCCGATAGCGCATTTTGCATCGGAGAGCTGTTGATCCGTGACGTGGTCTGGCGTGTCATCGGCATATGCCCCCATGCCAACCAGTAAAAACGTGGCGATGAAAAATGCCTTCGCTGCTCGTTTGATGTGCTTCATGTATCGCTCCATACGTATTGCTGGCTCCCATTCCAGCCTCCCCGCGACGCATGGTTTATCACTTCACGCAGTGGTGCGATACGACAATATTTTGCGAGGTTTTCACGGCGACCCAAGTTCCATGGCGGCTTGCTGAAGTGGCATTCCGGAGACTCGCAATAGACCCGTGTACGGCGCCTCAAGCTCCATGACCAGGAAGATCGAGCCTGAGAAGGCCAGTGCCGCGCAGAACAGCACGATGCGTACCGAGGCGTTGTGCATGGCGAACGCGCCCATGCCGAGGAAGATCAGGACGATCCACGCGGTCACCACGACGAGCAGGGGCAGCGGTTCCGAGGACTTCTCATGCTCGGAGGTGAGGATGCGTTCGCGCGCCAGTTCGGCCGAGCATTCAAGGGCGCGATGCTGGAACCACCACTGCGCTTCGGTCGTCGGACGCAGGTCGAGAATCTTCTGCTGCAACCGGGTGATGATGCTGAGGCTGGTCTGCGGCAGTCGGAAGACGATCTTTTCCATCTCGCCATCGGGCGCCACGCGCGCGGTGGCGCGGGCGAGGAAGGCACGCAGGTCTTCCCGGATCGGCGCCGTTTCTGATCCATAGCCTGAGAACGCGCGATCAAGCAGCAGGGTCGAGGTGGCGACGCCGACGATATCGTCGTTAGCGCGGTCGAAGGTCGCCCGCGCGGAAGTCACCATGAAACCCAGGACCAGGGCCGCGAGCGTGGCCATCATGCTGATCCCGAACTGGGCCGACTTCTGCGCCTCGTAGACCCGGTGCTCCTCGGGAAGGTGCCGCGAAATCCATGCACCCAGGTAGAGGCTGAGGCAGGCGAGCAGGAGCACCCCCAGTGAAACGACGATCGCGAACATCGATGCCCCCAGCAGTGTTAGCGCGCGGCAGCCCGGCGTACGTCGCATGGTCACCGCAGACGCGCGCGCCGGCTTTCGAAATAGCACGGTCCCGGTGAGGGCCGCGCCCTGACCTGCCAGGCCGGTCGGCCCGGGGTCCCCGCCTGTCGGCGGGGGTGGCGTCACTGTTATCCTGCCGAGCTATTTGGCGGGAGCGTCGCCGGGTGCGAAGCGCAGCTACAACGCGGGTTCCGCGGATGGCCACATTCGGGGCTGCCCTACGCCTGTGGGCGGCCCTGCTCGTACTCTCCGCGCTCGTGGTCCTGGCCTCGGTGTTGGTTGGCGGCGACGGATCCACGCTCAGGGCCTCCTGGGCTGGCCTCATTGGCGCGGCCGACACCCCCATGCGCAGCATCGTGCACGAGCTGCGCATTCCGCGTGCCCTGGCCGCGTACGGGGTCGGTGGCCTGCTCGCGCTCTCTGGCTGCCTGATGCAGATCCTCGTCCGAAATCCCCTGGCCGATCCTTACACCCTGGGTCTGTCAGGGGGCGCCGCCGTGGGTGCGCTGGGCGCCATGCTGGCCGGCGCCGGTGCGATGGTCACCGCAGGCGGCGCCGCCCTGGGTGCGCTGTTCGCCTGCGTGGCCGTCTTCGTGCTCGCCCACCGCGACCTGATTGGCCGCCGGCGCACCGCCCACCGCGATGACGCCACGGACCTGATCCTGATCGGCGTCATGCTCGCCTCCGGCTTCGGTGCCATCGTCAGCATGATGCTGGTCCTTGCCCCGGACCGGAACCTGCGCGGCATGCTCTTCTGGATGATGGGCGATCTCAGCGGCGTGGCCAGCCCGTGGCCTCCCCTTCTGTCGATGCTTGCGGGACTCCTCGCAGTAGCGCCACTTGGCCGGCAGTTGAACCTGCTCGCACGTGGCGAAGAATCGGCAAGCGCCCTGGGCGTGCGGCCCAACGCGGTCAAATCCGCCATCTTCGCCATCGCGTCGCTGGCCACGGCGGTTGCCGTGACCACGGCGGGAACCGTCGGCTTCGTCGGCCTGGTGGTGCCCCATGCGCTGCGCCGCCTGGTCGGCAACGACCAGCGCGTGCTGATCCCCGCCAGTGCCCTCTGTGGCGGCATGCTGGTGGTGATCGCCGATGCCATCTCACGCATCGTGGCCGACCCGATCCAGTTGCCGGTGGGCGCGGTCATGGCGATCATCGGCGTGCCTACCTTCCTGTTCCTGCTGGTCCGGCGCCGGTGAGCGCCATGCTCGCCACCGAGCGCCTGCGCCTGGCCGTTCGCGACCGCCAGCTGGTCGATGCGCTGGACCTGCGCATCGAGCCGGGCCAGGTGTGGTGTGTGCTCGGCCCCAACGGTGCCGGCAAATCCACGCTGCTGCGCACACTGGCCGGCCTGCGCGCTGCCGAGGGCGGCCGCGTGCTGCTCGAGGGTCGAGACGTGGCGAGCTGGAAGCCGCTCGACCTCGCGAGGCGGCGCGGTTTCTTGCCGCAATCGGTGGTCGATGCCTTCAGCCTGACCGTGATGGAAGCCGTGACCGCCGCGCGCCACCCGCGTCTGCCGTTCTGGGCGTGGGGCGATGAAGACATGAGCACCGTGCGCGCGGCCTTGTCGCGTTTCGAGCTCGAAAGTCTCGCTGAGCGTGACATCACCACGCTATCGGGCGGCGAGCGCCAGCGCGTGAACATCGCAGCGCTGTTCGCGCAGGACGTCGACGTGATGCTGCTGGACGAGCCCTTGTCGTCGCTTGACCTGCACCACCAGATGAAGACGCTGCATGAGCTGGTCCTCGCATCGCGCGCCGGTCACGCCGTGGTATTTACCGTTCATGACATCAACCTCGCCATGCAGCATGCGACGCATGCGGTACTGCTGGACGGCCATGGCGGCGCGCTCGCCGGCACGAAGGACACCGTGGTGACACCCGCCCACCTTACCGCCGCGTTCCATCACCCGATCCGCGGCATCACGATCGATGGCGAGGTGTTCTTCCGCGCCGCGCGCCTTACGGATACCCGACCATGATGCGTTCCCTCGTTCTGCTCGCCCTGTTGGCCACCGGGGCGGCCAACGCCGCCATCCGCGTGACGGACGATGCGGGACGCACGGTCACCTTGCCTGCACCGGCGCACCGGATCGTCAGCCTGGCGCCGAACATCACCGATACACTGTACGCCGCGGGCGCGGGCAGCTTCGTTGTTGGCACCTCGCGCTTTAGCGAGCACCCCGATGCAGCGCGCCACATCCCCGTGGTCGGCGATGCCACGATGCTCGATCTCGAGCGTATCGTGGCGCTGCGGCCCGACTTGATCATGGTATGGAAAAGCGGCACGCCCGCCGCGCAGGTGGATAAGCTCGCGCGCCTCGGCATCCCCATTTATTACGCGGAAACGACGCGACTGGTCGATATTCCCGCGGCCACGCGGCGGTTCGGTCAACTCGCCGGTACCGAGGCGGTGGCGAACGCCAACGCTCTCGCGTTTACCCGGGCCCTGGACGGATTGCGCAGCGCCTTCATCGGCAAGAAGCGACTGAAAGTGTTCTTCCAGATCTGGGACCGGCCGTTGATGACGGTGGGACGCGCGCAGATGATCTCGGACGCGCTCGACCTGTGCGGTGGCGAAAGCATCTTCAACGACCTCACCCAGGCTGCACCGACCGTCGGCCGCGAAGCCGTGCTGGCACGCCAGCCGGACGTGATCATGACGGCGGGTGGCGAGGGCGACTCCCTCGCGCCGTGGAAACAGGCAGGCGCGCTGGCCGCCGCCCGCTACGGTAACGTCATGGTCATTGATGCGCCGACGCTGGCACTGCCTTCGCCATCGATCCTGCCCAGCGTGCGCACGCTCTGCCTGAAGCTCGACGAAGCGCGCCATCGCACGCCCTAGGCCGGGTCTTGCGGCTGTCATCACATTTGCCGTGGTTACATTTTAGCCGCTGACCCACCGGCCGTACTGATGACCGACGCTTTTCCACCTGCCGTGAATCGCGATCTCGCCTGGCTCGACGGTGGCGGCGAACTCGGCGCGTTGATTCGCGCGTTCCACTGGGAAACGACGGAACTGGGCCCGCTGGCGACCTGGCCGCAAAGCCTGCGCACCGCGACCAGCCTGCTACTGCTTTCGCCGGTTCCCATCGTGCTCCTGTGGGGTGAGAAGGGCATCATGATTTACAACGATGCCTACTCCGTGTTCGCGGGCGGACGCCACCCGCAGCTGCTGGGTTCTGAGGTGCGGCAGGGCTGGGACGAGATCGCGGATTTCAATGACAACGTGATGCGCGTGGGCCTGGCCGGCGGCACGCTTGCATATAAGAACCAACGCCTGACCTTGCAGCGGCATAACAAGCCTGAGTCGGTGTGGATGAATCTCGATTACTCGCCGGTGCTCGACGAGAGCGGCATGCCCGGCGGGGTGATCGCCATCGTCGTGGAAACCACGGAATACGTGCGTGCCGAAGAACAGAAAATGGAGGCACTGGGCAGTCTCACCGGTGGCATCGCACACGATTTCAACAACCTGCTCATGGCGGTCCAGGGCAGCCTGGAGCTGCTGCGCGAGCGCATACCGCAGGATCCGATGCTGCTCCGCCTGGTCGATAACGCCCGCGCCGGGGCAGAGCGTGGCAGCTCGCTCACCCGCCGCATGCTCGCCTTCGCACGCCGCCAGGACCTGAAGGCGGAACGGGTGGACCTCCGCGTGCTTATCGACGGTATGGCCGAGGGGATGCGGCGCTCACTCGGTAGCACGATCACGGTTGAAACCCATTTCGCGAAGGGCCTTCCCGCCGTGGAAGCCGATGCGAGCCAGTTGGAATCGGCACTGCTCAACCTGGCGGCCAATGCTCGCGACGCGATGGATGGCGTAGGAACCATCGTCATCACGACGAGCGAGGCGTGGGTCAATCTCACCGATGAACGCCTCCCGGCGGGTCATTATGTACGGCTGGCGCTGTCCGATTCGGGTGCGGGCATGGACGAGCACACGCTGAAACGCGCGACCGAACCCTTCTTCACCACGAAAGGTGTCGGTAAGGGCACCGGGCTCGGCCTGTCCATGGTGCACGGTCTGGCCGAACAGCTCGGCGGCATGCTGGTACTGCGCAGCCAGCCGGATGCGGGTACGACGGCGGAGATCTGGCTGCCGGCGATGGCAGCGACGGCGTCTATGGACATCCCGCGTGCGGAGGAACCGCTATCCAGGCGGCCGGGTACGGGAACGAAGCGGCTCAGCATCATGATGGTGGATGACGATGACCTCGTCCGTGATACCACGGTGGAAATGCTCGAGGACCTCGGCTATGACGTCGTAACGGCGAGATCAGGCGCGGAGGCTTTGCGCCTGCTGGTGGATCATCCCGTGGATGTCGTGGTGACGGATCACGCCATGCCGCATATGACCGGCGCTCAACTCGCCATGCAGCTGCGCGATCGCTCGCCATCGCTGCCGGTGATCATCGCCACCGGCTACGCCGACCTGCCAGCCGGCGTGCGGCTCGAGCGGCCCCGCCTCGCCAAGCCCTATTCGCAAGCGTCGCTCGAGGAGGCCATCGTCCGCGCGTTGCCCAGCGAGGGCTAGGCCTCAGGCCTTGGCGACGATAAGCCAGGCCGGCGCCCAGCTGTAGTCGTGCACGTGGCTGGTTGAGGCCACGCGGTAGCCTGCGCGCACGAGTTCCTCCTGCCACGCGCTGATCGGCTGCTCCCAGTTCGACGGCGTGGTGGCGCGTAACTGGCCAAGCAACATCGGGGCGAGGAAGCCGCCGGCGACCAGCGGCGCATCCTCGCCGTATTCGCGCGCAGCGCGCTCGTAACGGGCCGCCAGCGAGCTGAAGCGCTCGCCGGCGTTGGCGAACAACGGCACGTCGAACTCCACGATCGCCAGGCGAGTGACATGGCGGCGTAGCCGCTTGAGTGCGGTGAGTCGCTCCCCCGGTGGGATCGATTGCAGCGCGAAGGTGGATTGGGCGAGATCCCAGCGCCGCTCTGGCGCCAGCTGGGCAAGGAACGCCTGAAGGGTGAGTTGCCAGGCTTTGCCGGCCGGCAGGCGCGGCCGCAGCGTATCGAGCAAGCCGCCAGAGGGCTCCACGACATCCACGGTGGCCGGCGCCCGCCGGGTCTGTCCTAGCGCGGGCAACAGGGCCATGCCGTCGCCCACGCCGATATCGAGCAGGCAGCGCGCGCCGAGTTGTTCGTAGAGGCGGGCCAGCGCCGCGCTTACCTCGGCATACAGGGGCGGGTTGCCTCCGGCGCGGATGAATACCTCGAAGGCATGCGGTTGATCGTACGCGCCGTGTTCGCCCTCACCGGTGGCCGCGTGCGACAGCGCCACGGCCATGAGCGAGCCATCGCGGCGCGCCTGCGCCAGCCATGGCCGCGCATCGCCGTGTTCGGCGAGCAGGCGGAGGGCGTGGGCAAGCGCTGCGGTCATCGGCGGATTGTAGGCCACCGATGACCGTGGCAGGTTCAGGGGTGCGCGTCAGCGGACTTCGGCGCGAGGCGGTAGCGCTGGTGGCTATACGCCCAGCTGGGCCACAGGGCGTGGGCCAGGGCGACCTTTTCCAGTTGCGGGTCCACGGCCTGCGGATCGAGTTTCTCGCCTTCCACGCCGTAGTGGTATTGCGTCGGCGGCTGGTTCGGGCGAAGGACCAGCAAGGTATCGCCCTTCAGGTAACCGTAGTTGTCGCCGTACTGCATGATCGCGCGGTCGGGATAACGCTGGGTCAGGTCGGCACCGAGCATCGGGTGCTCGCTGCTGATGCCGATCAGCGAAAGCAGGGTCGGCGCCAGGTCGACCTGGCTCACGATGTGCTCGTCTTTCTTCACCGGCACGCCCGCGCCCAGGATCAGCGCCGGGATGTGGAAATGCCGCACGGGCACCAGGCTGGCACCGAACACCCGTGCATCGTGGTCGGCCACGATCAGGAAAACGGTGTGGCTCCAGTACGGCGACGTCTTTGCCTTCGCGAAGAACTGGCCGATCGACCAATCGGCGTAGCGCACGGCATTGGCGTTGCTGGCCGGTTCGCCCTCGGGCGTGATGCGTCCCGCCGGGTATTCCCACGGCGTGTGGTTCGACACCGAGAACGCGACAGTCAGCGTCGGCTTGTCGCCATCGTCGAGCAGGCGCTGGTGCAGCTCATTGAACATATCTTCGTCGGAGGCGCCCCATGAGCCGACAAAGCCCGGCTTGGTCTTGAAGCTGGCGCTGTCGACCACTTCGTTGAAGCCGTTGCCGAAGAAGAACGAACGCATGTTGTCGAAGTGCGCTTCGCCGCCGTAGAGGAAGCGCGTGTGGTAACCGAAGGTATCGAGCAAGGCGCCCAGCGTGAAGAAATCGCGCTGGCTACGCGGCAGCTTCAGCACGGCTTCGGCCGGCGTAGGCAGGAAACCCGTGGTGACCGCCTCGAGCCCGCGCGCGCTGCGCGTACCCGTGGCGTACGTGCGTTCCAGCCACCAGCCATCGTTGGAAAGCTTGTCGAGCTCCGGCGTGTAGCCCGCGCCACCCAGGCTGCCGACGAACTGCGCCCCCAGGCTCTCCTCGAGGATGATCACGAGGTTGAGCGGCTTACCATCCTGGCGCGTGGCCACCTGCTTGTGCAACGAGGGATAGTCGGGGTTGAGCGGCGCGCCGGTGAACCCTGCGGTATCACGGACGATAGCGTTCATTTCGGCATCGGGTAGCTTGCCGTACACCGCCGAGGCGGAACGTTCGTTACCGAGCGCCAAGGCCGCGTTGAGCACGTTGTAGAGTGAGTTCAACGGCAGCGTGTTGACCATGGCATCGTTGGTGAAGGCCACCTGCGATGCGTTGAGCGGTCGATGCTGCAGCGTGCCTCGCCCGGCGAGGAACAGAACGCAGAAGACGAGGACCGTCGCCACCGGGCGCATCCAGCCGCGCACGGCGCGCGCATCCGGGCGCCGCGTCGGCAGCAGCTTGAAGCCCATCCAGGCGATCAGCGCGAAGACGACCAGGCCCGCGCCGACCGAGAGCTTGTAGCCGTTCCACAGCATGGCCGCGACTTCATGCGGGCTCGTCAGGTACTCGAAGTACAGGCGATTCGGGCGGGTGTCGTACTCGACGATAAATTGCGGCGTAGAAACCTCGAGCAGCACATAGAGCAGCCACCACAGGCGAAGCCACCACGCGGTGATACGGGTGGGCCACGCCCGGTGGCCCAGCCACGGCGCCAGCAGGGCCGGCACCGCGATGACCATGGCCAGCAGGGACAGATCGATCCGCCAGCCACCCAGCAGCACGGGCCAGAGACCGCCCGCATCATGGACTCGGGTCCACTGCCATGCGGATAAGCCCAGGCGGGCCAGGGTCAGGAAGACGAGGACAGCGGCGACGAAACGCCAGATTAGCTTGCGCACAAGGGAGTTCCGGGCTGGGCGCGGCGCGGCTGCCGCGTGATGACGGGCATGTTACTGCCCGGTCACTTTACACTGTGCGCCTTACCAGCAACTTCCGGCAGCCTTTCGGGGCGCCCATGAGGATCCACGATGTTCAGACTGGCCGACGCCACGCCCATTGCCACCGGCCATGTCCGTGAGGTGTACCAGCACCCGGACGACGAAAACCTCCTTGTGAAAGTGATTTCCAGCGCCTCCATCGAAACGCGATGGAACCAGGCCCCCTGGTACCGGCGGCTCGCCCGCTGCGGCCCCTACAAGGATTTCGTGCGTGAGTTCCGCGAGTACGTCACCAGTGTCTATGTAGGCGGCTACGAGACCTCCCCCATCGCCCGCGTCGTCGGCCTGGAAATGACCGATATCGGCTTGGGCCAGGTCGTGGAGAAGGTGCGCACCCCGGATGGGCGACTGGCGCCGACCCTGCACGACTGGGTCAAGGCCGAGGGGTTCACCGAGCGCACCCGCGCCGAGATGGAAGCGTTCTACGCGCGCCTGCTCAGCCACGATACGATCGCCGCCGACCTGCACGCGTGGAACGTGGTGTACGGCGAAGATTCGCGCGGCGGCCCGCGCCTGGTAATGATCGACGGCTTCGGCGAGAAGAACATCATTCCGCATCAATCGATGAAGCGCTCGCACAATGCCGCCCGCACCAAGAGAAAATACGAGCGCATGCTCAAACGCACGATCGCCGAAGCGCCCAAGACCACGACCTGACGCGACGCCTTTGTAGGAGCGCGCTCCTACAAGGGGGTGCAGCCGGGTTTTGTTGCATCGGCGGGCAGCAGCACGAAATCCACGCGGTTGGCCGTGCCCAGGATGCGCACGTGGTCCTTCACGACGCAGCTATCCAGCGCATCGTCGTTGGCGAAGATGTAGCGATGCGCCGGATCCTCAGCCTGCCATGCGCGTGCATCGGCGAGCTGGTCCGCTGCGGCGCGGGCAAATCCGAATTCGACGACGGGGCGCTTTGCCTGCAGCAGGTTCTCCTCGCGCCAGGCCACCAGGCCCATCTTCCCATCCACACCGATCGCCTCATCGGCCGCCACCATGACTGCCCGTGCGGACTGGTTTTCGTTAAGCAGGGGATACGTGCCGAGAGGCCAGATGATCCAGCCTAGCGCCATGCCGCCCAGCAAGGCTGCCACGCCACGACGCGGCCGGAACACGGCAGCCGCCACGAAATAACCCACACCCACGATGATCACGTACACCCATAGCGCCTGCCCGTGACCCGCCAGTTCGTAGCCTCGGGCGATACGCCGCGCCGCACTGGG
Source organism: Luteibacter sp. (assembly GCF_036500425.1). Lineage (GTDB taxonomy): Bacteria > Pseudomonadota > Gammaproteobacteria > Xanthomonadales > Rhodanobacteraceae > Luteibacter. The sequence continues at coordinate 22,467 of NZ_DASYCB010000014.1, read as the reverse complement.
CGCGGCGATCAGTGCCCAGGTGCCAGCGGCAGCGAACGCCGCGCCACAGAGGATCGTTAGCCAAAAGGCTACGCGCGGTAGCCAGCGCGTTTTTACGAGTTCCACCACATACGGCGCCATGGCGATCGCCAGCATGGGCAACATCGGCAGGATGTAGATCTCGCGCTTGCCACGCGGGATTGAGAAAAAGATCAGTACGAGGACGCTCCAGGCCAGCGGAATCCATACGCGCGGCTCGCGAAGGCGTAGCGCATCACGCCATGACGGGACCAGGAACGGAACCAGCAGCCAGGTCGGCAACCATCCGATCGCGATCACGCCGAGGAAATACCACGGTGCTTCTTCGTGCTGCCACGAGTTGGCGTAGCGCTCGGCGGTCTGGCGAAACAGGATGTCGTTGACGTACGCGAGATATTCCGGCGCGCGGTGGCCATACGCGGTGGCGAGCATCGGCCCCAGCCACAACGCGATAGCCAGCAGGAACGCCAGCACTCCGCCGGCCCAGCGCCAGCCGTCGCCGCGCGTATGCAGTACGCCAGGCCATCCCCGCGCTCGCACGACAACGTACGGCAAGAGCATGAACAAGGCGATCACGCCCACACCCTTCGTGATAACACCCAGGCCGGCGGCGAAACAGCCAAGCCAGTACATGCGCCAGTTCGGACCACGCAGGCAGTGCAGGAGAATGCCGGTATTGCCCAGCGTGATCCAGAACAGGTTCAGTGGGTCGATCTGTGCGTGGCGCACGACCTCCACGAACGGCATGGACATGAGCACGATGCCCGCAGCGTAAAGCCCCGTGCGTGCATCCCAGAGCCGGCGGCCGAGATGCCACGTGAGCGCCAGGGTGCCGAGGCCTGAGAACAAGGACGTCAGCAGGAAGGCACCGCGCCAGCCACCGGTGAGCCACATCCACGCGGCTTCCGTCCACATCAGCATCGGTGGCTTATCCGAGTACAGCTCCATGCCACGGTGCGGGAACAACCACTGGCCGGATTCGAGCATCTGCTTCGCTACCAGGGCGAAGCGCGGCTCATCCGGCGGCCATGGATCCCGCAAGCCGATGCCAGCGGCAAGCACGACCAACGCGATCAGCATGAACCAGGCGAAGTGCCGCAACGCTCTTTGATCGTCAGTGGAACGCATGCGGCAGCCAGCCCGTAGTCATACGGAGATGCTAGCCCACACTACGTGTCGAAGCCCTTACAGGACCCTTATGAAAGGCTCACTTTGTCGCGATGCGTTCCGGCGTCGGTGGTTGGAACGCCGGATCGCCGAACTGCCACAGCAGGAAGGCGGCGATATCCGCAACATCCGACACATCCTGCGCTGCCGTGTCAGCGAAGTGCCCCGCATCCCGGTTAACACGCAGTAACACGGGGCCACCCCGCGTCGACGCCTGCAGCATCGCGGCCATCTTCGCACCTTGCCAGACAGGCACCCGCGGATCGTTGGCGCCCGCCGTCACCAGCACCGCCGGATACACCGTGCCTTTCGTCACATGGTGGTACGAACTCATCTTGAAGAGCGCATCGGCACCTTCCGGCGTCTTTATCGTTCCGAATTCGGACACGTTGCTTGGACCATTGCTATCGGTTTCATAGCGCAGGGTATCGGACAACGGCACGCCATCGACCACGGCTGCGAACGCCGTGGGGCTCGCGGTTATGGCCCGGCCGATCAGGATCCCACCCGCACTCTGCGACCATGCGCCCATCCTCTTTCGCGACGTGTATCCGTTCTCGACAAGATAGTCGGCGCATGCCAGAAAGTCTTCCCAGGTGTTGTGCTTGGTAGCTTTCTGGCCGGCGAGATGCCAGCGCTCGCCCAGTTCGCCGCCGCCGCGCACGTGCGCATCAGCGTAGACACCGCCTCTCTCGAGCCAGGCATTCATATTGCGCGCGTAGTATGGAAATTCGATCGCACCGTAGGCGCCGTAGCCGGTCAGCAAGGCGGGTGCACTGCCATCGCGACGCAAACCCTTCCGATAGATGATCGATAACGGCACCTGGGTGCCATCCCTGCCTGTGACCATGACCTCCTCGGCCACCAGGTCACGCAGGTCGATGTCGTTGCGCACCGTGAGGCCTGTCGCTTTGACGGAGTTGCGAACCGGGTCATAACGGTACATATCGCCGGGATCGGTCCATGACTGCAGGCGGACCATGACACCGGGTTCACCCTGGTTCGAGGAACTCCTGACGACTTGCAGTTGATCCGGTAACGGCACCTCCTGTGGCTGCGCGTCGTCACCATAAGGCACGCGCAGCATGTGGCCGCGGCCAAGCCGCATGATGTGCACGTACAGGGCATCCGAGGCAGGCACCAGGGCACCGGGGGCTATGGGCTCCCCGGTAGTGATGACATCGTCGCTCTCGGGTACGACCACCTGGGCATGGGCGAGATCAGGTGCCGGTCCTGTGATTCGAAGCAGGCGTCCATTCGGTGCATCGCGGTAGCTCACCAGATAGATCGCGTCATCCCGTGCATAGACATCAGACACCATGTCATCCGTGCCGGCCAGTTTGCGCCACGCCCCACCGCCCTTCGCAGGTCGAATCCAGACATGGATGAACAGGCTGTCCGCCGGGACGACGAAGGCCGTGGCCCACGCGGCGTGGTCAGTTGGCTTGACGATCGGCGCGGCAAAGTCCGCCACCACGATGCCTGATGATGCACCCTGGCCAGCAGCGCGTACGTCGGTCTTCGCGGACGTGCCCAACCGATGGATCATCGCGGTGAGGTGGCGAAGGAGATCTACGTCGGCCGTGCCGGGCGGCAACGTTTCGCGCTGCAAGTAGTAGAACGAGCGGCCGTCGGCGCTGAGGTAGAACATGTCCGTAAAGAGACCCGTCACGGTCTCCGCACGCGCCTTGCCCGTGGTGACGTCATAGAAGTGTGCCGTTCCGATTTCTGCGCCACCCTCTTGCATGACGGCGGCGAGGACCTTGCCGTCCTCGCTGACCCGGTAGTCCATCAGTGAAACATGGTGGCCTTTCCCGACCATGGCTTCGAGATCGATCAAGGTCCGCTCGCGGCCACCCTGCGCCGGCCGCACGACCAGTGCACCCTGGCTTTGCCCGCGCAGGCGCTTGACGAAAAACAGCTTGCCACCTGCCTGGCGGACGTAACTGTTGGAGAACGGTGCCGCGTCGCTGAAGACGCGAACTCGAGCTGCGAAGGCCTCGCGGCCCGGCAAGCCATCCAGCGTCGAACGTGCGTGGCTGGCCTGCGCCTCAAGCCAGGCGCTGGTGTCGGGGGAACTGGCATCTTCCAGCCAGCGGTAGGGATCAACCACGATCCGGCCAAAATAGGTATCGGTCACCGGGTGTTCCGGCGCCAGGGGCGGCGGCGGCGCCGCGACGATCGCCGGCACGAGCAGGCACGACAGGACAAACATCCCATTCCGGCAGTTCATGGCGTATCCCCAGGTTCGCGCCGCCCCGGGGCGCGCCGTGGCGCCAACTATCCCGATCCGCCCGGCTGTCCGCATCCCTCAAGCGGCCGAAGGCGAATCCGGCAAATAGGGGGCCATTTCAATTTTTCGTGGCTGGGACGTCTAGGGTGTTCGCCGGTGCGGATACCGGCGTGCGTCCCTGCCCGTACGCACGCCGGTTCCGCACCGTGCGACCCTATACGCGGAACCCCCTCATGAACGCGGTACCCCAGACGATGGATCCATCCGAGGCGACTGGCGCGCCACGCGGACGACGGGCCGATCAAGTCGTCGCCCTCTTCCGCGAGCACAACGCGGCCCTGGTCGCCTTCCTGCGCGCCCGGCTGAATTCGCTCGCCGATGCCCAGGAAGTTGCCCAGGAGGTGTACCTGAAGCTGCTTACCCTGGATGACGCCACGAAGATCGACTCGCCCCGGGCGTTTCTGTTCCGCGCCGCTTCCAACCTGGCCGTCGACCGCCTGCGGATGCGCAACGTACGCGCCGCTGCCCCGGTCGATCCCGACCTCGATGACTGGCACGTCACGCCCATCCCCGAACAGCACGCCGCCGCCGTGCAACAGTGGCGCGATTTGCGGGTGTCGCTGGACGAGCTGCCCCCGAAGACCAGCCGGGCGTTCGTGATGCATGTGATCGATGGCCGCGATTTCGCGGCTGTCGCCAAAGAAATGAACCTGAGCGAGCGCATGGTGCGCTACCACGTTGGCCATGCCCTGGCGCATTGCCGCGACCGCCGTGACCGTGCGGAGACCCTCTGATGAGTCCTTCGAGCTTCGCCCCCGCCCACCGGATCGAACACGCGGCCGCCGAATGGTGGGCCCGCCTGCGCGACCCGGCACTCCCCGACCAGGCCCTGGCCCAGTGGACCGCCTGGCTGGAAGCCGATCCGCGCCACGCGGAAGCGTTCGACCGCGCCTGCGCGATGGCCGAAACGGCAGCTGCGATGCAGGACGACCAGCGGGCCGACCTCATCGCCCGCTTCGCGCCCCGCGCCAGCACGAACCGGCGTGCGCCGCGACGGACCATGCTCGCCCTCGCCGCCGGCCTGGCCGCGGTCGTGGTCATCGGCAGCGGGCTGTTCCTGGCGTACCGGCATGGTCCGGAAGCGCCGCGCGCCTATGCCAGCGAGCGCGCAGGGCACAGGGATATCGATCTTCCCGATGGCTCCAGTATCGAACTGGGCGGCGCGACGTCGATCACGGCCCGCTATGGCCACGATATCCGCGCGATCGACCTGGATGCCGGCGAAGCCTTCTTCCGGGTCGCCCATGCCGAACGACCCTTCGTGGTGACTGCGGGTCCGCTGCGTATCCGTGACCTGGGTACCGCCTTCAACGTGCGCCGTACCGGCGACCGCGTGACCGTCGCCGTGACCGAGGGCCGCGTGCGCGTATCGCCCTCGGCCGATCAGAGTGATGGGGGCACCGTGGAACTCGGCGCCGGTCGTGAAGTCTCGTTCGACCCTGAGACCAAGGCCATGCGGATCCTCGATATCGACCCGGTTACTGCGACCGCCTGGCGCGAACACCGGCTCGAGTTCGTCAACGAGCCCCTGTCGTCGGTACTGGAGAATGTGAACCGGTACAGTAGCCGCCCGGTCCGCATGACCGACCCGGTACTTTCGCGCCTGACGTTTACTGGCACGGTCCAGGTCGATACCATCGACAGTTGGGTGGCGGCCTTGCCGCGCGTCTTCCCCGTCCGGGTGGATACGTATGCCGACCACCTGGAGCTAACGCGACAAACATCCATGGCGCGGGGTCCAAAACCGCGCTGACCCAACCCGAAGTCGTGGGGCCGCAGGTCTTGCAGCACACCGTTCGCGGGCGCCGGCGCGTAACCACCGGCGCGCTCGCGCTTGCGTTGATGCTAGCGCTCCACCCTGCCCTGGCCGGGGAAGGATCGCCCGCCGGCGAGTCCGGCTCCGTGCTGCCGTTTGCGATCGCCCCGCAGCCCATGGCGACCGCCCTGCTCGCCTGGGGTAAGCAGGCCAACGTCCAGGTATTGACCGCATCTGGCAGTATCGCGAGCTGGCGTTCCACCGGTGCAAGCGGCTTGCTCACGCCCAACGCCGCATTGGACGAACTGCTGGAAGGTACCGATCTCGAGCGCGAATCGTACGACTCGCACACGGTGGTGGTCCGCCAGAAGCAGCAGCCCGACAATGCGGTGCCCGCTCCGGTCGACCCCTATATCGCCTTCGACCCGCACGCCGTCACGCCGTTGGCGACGGTGGATGTCCGCGGCATCCTCGCAGATGATGGGTTCAAGGCCGATACCTCCCGCACCGCCACGCGCACCGAAGCCAACCTCAGCGATGTCCCGCAGTCGATCAGCGTCGTAACCCGCGAGGTCATCGCTTCGCAGCAGGCGGTAAGCATTGGCGATGTGGCCCGCTATGTCGCAGGTGTCCAGTACGTCGATGGGTACGGCGGCTCGCCGCTGTTCCTGATCCGCGGGTTTGATGCCGGCAATGGCATGACGGACGGCATGCCGAATGGCATCGCGCGCACGGACGACCTGCCGCCGCTGATCGGCATCGAGCGGGTCGAAGTCTTGCGCGGCCCCGAAGCGATCCTCGGCGATGCCTCACAGAACAATAATTTCGGCGGCTCGATCAACGTCGTGATGAAGCGGCCACAAGCCGATACCGTACGGACGCTCACCTGGTCGGCGGGCGAATACGATGGCGCGCGCCTGGGCCTGGACCTCGCCGGCAAGCTGTCGAATGACGGCGCGTGGACCTATCGCCTCGTCGCGGCCGGTCAGAGCGGTGAGCGCACCCCACAAGGGCATGGCAACGGACGGGGCGGTTACCTTGCGCCATCGTTCGCCTGGCAGGGCACGGACACCCGGGTGATGGGTGGCCTGGAGTACGTGGACAACCGCGTACCCGGCCCTGAACACACGGTGCTCCTTGGCGCGTCGCTGGCGACGGCGTCGCCCTATCGCGACCTGCCCGACACACCGGACGAATATTCCACGTACCGCACCACGCGAGCCGTGTTCGAGTTCGACCACGACTTCAGCAACGACTGGAGCTTCCATAGCCAGGGCCAGTACGTGCGCCAGCGCAGCGATGGACGTAACTGGTCGTACGTCAATGGAGGTTTCGCGGGTTACCTGACGCCGGTAGCGCGGAGCTTCCGCTACCAGGGAAGCTACTGGACCTGGCAGAACGATCTGCGCACGACGTTCAGCCATGGTGAGACCACGCACACCGTGCTGCTGGGTTTCGACGTGGCCCGGACGCATGCGGGTGACAGCGGCGGCGGCAGCACCGTCGAAACGCTGGAATCGGCTGATACCGATCGTGATGCACAGATCGTCACCACCCCCATCGCCTTCAACCTGGTGACGGGCACACGCATGTCCGGGAAATTCAATTCGCTCGTGGCGCCGGTCACCACCGTACAGAACCTCGGTGGATCGTGGCAGACCAATGCCGGGCTCTATCTGCAGGACCAGGTCGCGATCGGCGAACGCTGGAATGTGCTCGCTGCCGTACGCCGTACCACCTACCAGCTGGATACTCACTGGGAAGATGGCTTGCCGCGCCGCCAGCGCAAATCGCGCTGGGTACCGAAGCTCGGCGTGGTCTACAAACTGGCGCCGACCGTGTCGTTGTATGCGGACACCGCGGTGGGCTTCCAGCCGGATCCGCTACTGGGCAAGGATGGCCAGCCACTACCCGCGGTGACCTCGCGGCAGTTGGAGGTGGGCGGCAAGTTCGATCTCTTCGACCAGCGGGCGCGACTAACGGCTGCGGTTTATCGGATCCACGTCGATCACAGCATCGACCTGGTATCGCCCGAGCCCCCTTACTTCGCCACGCCGGGGCCAGGGCAGACCAATCGCGGCCTGGAACTGGAGTTCAGCGGCAACATCGCGCCGGGCTTCGATGTCCTTGCCAGCCTGACCGAGGCGCGTATCCACAACCACGACGACACCCGGCCCACCGGCTCGCCGAAACACCAGGCTGCCGTATGGGGTAGCTATCGCTTCGGTGGCGGCCCACTGCAAAGCTGGGGCGTGGCCGCGGGCATCCTCGCCCGGAGCCGGAGCCTTGGTCGTACCAGCGCGGAAAATGGCCAGTACTTCGGTATCCCGGGCCAGGCCAGCGTGGAAACCAATGTCACTCGCTACGGTGAGCACTGGCGGCTCACCCTGGGCGTGAAGAATCTCTTCGCCCGCACGCTCTATGCGGTCAATTTCGACGATACGTTCGTGCCGATCCGCCAGGGCCGTACGGTGCTGCTCACCGGTTCCTACGATTTCTGAAACGACTTGAGCACCACTTCGCAAGCCTCGCGCCGGAACGCGTCGCGAGCCGTGTGACCGGTGGGCAGGCCCTGCACGGGTACCTCGTAACAGCCACTCGCACCCGCGACGCCGCCATGCCGACGCCAGAAACGGTCGTAGGCGGCCAGGGTGACACCGGCGCGGCGGTCTTGCGGGTGCTGCGCGACCGAGACGCCACGAATACGCGGCACGCCGTAATACGTGGCGAGGGCGCGAACCACGGCGAGCAAGAGCTCGCGCGGGTGCAATCCACCTGATGCGCGCGTGAAGCCGGTGATCGCCGCCCGCCCGAGGTATGCCCAGGAACCGCGCATCGCCCCGACCAGGATGCCCTCCGCACCGGCGAAGGTCAGCGCGCACGACGAGATCACTTCCTTGTCCGCATTCAACAGGTACAGGCCGAGCTCCCCGCACTGCGCGCTCTCGGGGGCCCGGGCGTGCACATAAGCCACCTGCCCATCGCCGAGAGGGAGCGTCGCCAGGCGCACGTCATGGCCCTTAAGCAGGCGCAGCCGAAGCCGCTCCGGAAACTCGCGAGACACGAAGCGGTAGTGCGCCTCGATAATCCGGGCGCGGTCCACCATGTCGAAGCGACGGGAAATGTAGTGCGGCTGCCAGCGCTCATAGAGCGCGGGATTCACCTCGGCGGCCGCGCGCATATCGCGGGAACGACCCACCAGCCGCAGCCAGGCGGCCTGCCGCGGCAGTGCCCGCAGCGTGCGCCACAAGTAGCGCACGCGGTTCTCCGTGAGCGGGAACCGGTGCCGCTGTGTGGCACGGCGGCGGAAATGCTCGATCATCAGGCGTAGCCCACCGATGTCGGCGGTGGGCGGCGACCAGCCCAGGGGCAGGTCATGGAGCGTGCGGCTGTGGGAGATGCGAGGCTGCATCTCCCTAAGACGTCCGGGGCGCCGAAAATTGAAACGCCGGCTTAGCGGCGCTTGCGCTGGTCGCGCCAGACCACCCAGGCACCGACCAGGGTGAGCAAGGCCAGGGCGTACCAGGTCAGCGCGTACTGGAGGTGGTTATCCGGGAAGGCAATGACTGTCAGGCCGCCCACCGGGGCATCACTCCCATCCGTGCGGCCTGGCGCCGACGCGGCGTCGGCATCCACGAAGTACGGCGCGGCATCGGCCAGGCCGCCGGCCAGGGTGATCGCCGCCACATCGCGCGAGAACCAGCGCCCGCCTGCCGGGTCATTCTTCTGCAGGAACGCGCCTTTGGGCTCGGTCATACGGAGCAGGCCCGTGACCATCGTGTGGCCAGCCGGCCCCGTGGGACAGGTCGCCTTGCCCGCACACCAGCTCGGCGTGACGAAGCCGCGGTTGACCAGCACCACCTCGCCGTTATCACGGCGCAACGGCGTCATCAGCCACGACCCCAGGCCCAGTTCCGTGCTGGCACGCACGCGCACGCTTTTGTCCTGCAGGAACGTGCCCGACAGCTTGACCCGGCGGTACTCATCGCTTTCCGCGGAAACCAGAGCCCACTGGCCGCGGCCGGGCGCATCCACCGGTTGGGCGTGGACGCGGGCATCGACCCGCTCGATCAACTCGTGCTTCCAGGCACGACGGTGGACCTGCCAGGTGCCCAGCGCCACGAACGCAGCGAAGACCACCGCGCCGAACAGGGCGAGCAGGCCCAGAACGAAGACGCCGCGCGAAGGGCGCGGCGTCTCGTGGTCATTTGCCCGTGATGCGCTCAAGGCAGGTTCTTCACCTGCTGGCTCATGTCATGGGACATGCCCGGCATCATATTGGCGTTCATGTGGAACATGACCCAGATCGAACCCGACAGGGTAATCACCACCAGGATCAGGGTGAAGATCAGCGCCAGCATATTCCAGCCACCCTGCGATTTCGTATCCATGTGCAGGAAGTAGATCATGTGCACCACGATCTGGATGGCCGCGAACGAAAGCAGCACCACCGAGATCGTGCGGGTATCCGGGATGACCTTGCCCATGACAAGCCAGAACGGAATGGCGGTAAGCACCACGGCCAGGAAGAAGCCGAGAAGATAACCGCCCAGCGTGCTGTGGCTGACGACTTCGTCGTCGTGGTGGTCGTGATCGTGGTGATCGTGCGATTCAGCGTGCGCGCTCACGGCAGCACTCCCATCAGGTAAACGAAGGTGAAGACACCGATCCAGACCACGTCGAGGAAGTGCCAGAACATGGACAGGCACATGATGCGGCGTTTGTTCGCGCCGGTCAGCCCGTGCTTGCCAACCTGGACCAGCAGCGTGACCAGCCACACGATACCGAAGGTGACGTGCAGGCCGTGGGTGCCGACCAGGGTGAAGAACGAAGAGAGGAACGCGCTGCGCTGCGGGCCGGCACCTTCATGAATCAGGTGCGCGAACTCGTACATTTCAATGCCGAGGAACGCGAGGCCGAACAGGCCGGTGATGATGAGCCAGGCCATCATCGTGCCGCGGCGGTTCTTCTGCATCTCCAGCACGGCAAAGCCGTAGGTGATCGAGGAGAGCAGCAGCATGGTGGTGTTGAGCGCCACCAGCGGCAGTTCGAACAGATCCGCACCCGACGGGCCACCGGCGTAGCTGCGGCCCAGCACGCCATAAACGGCGAACAGGCTGGCGAAGATCAGGCAGTCACTCATCAGGTAGATCCAGAACCCGAGCAGGGTTCCGTTTTCCGGATGGTGGTCCTTGGTCATCCAGAACTGCGTCTGGTTTTCCGCGAGTGCCGCGGACGGGGTAGCGTGCATATCAGACATGGGCGGCAAGCTCTTCCGTGCGGGCGGTCTCGGTACGCTCCACCACGCCAGCGTCGATGTAGTAGTCGCGCTTGTAGTTGAACGTGTGCGTGATGGCGCTGACCAGGATGCCAAGGAACGACAGGCCGGCGATCAGGAACATGTGCCAGATCATTGCGAACCCGAACACGAAGGCAAAGGCGGCGATGACGAAGCCAGCTGCCGTGTTCTTCGGCATGTGGATCGGCAGGTAACCTTCCGTGCGACGGCCCGCGTTGCGCTCCTTCATATCCCACCAGGCATCCGCTTCATGGATGACCGGGGTGAACGCGAAGTTGTATTCCGGCGGCGGCGACGAGGTCGCCCACTCCAGCGTGCGGCCATGCCACGGATCGCCGGTGACATCGCGCAGCTTGTCGCGGTTCTTGATGCTGACGTAGATCTGCACCAGGAACGAACCGATGCCAAGCGCGATGAGGACCGCGCCGAGCGCGGCGATCTGGAACCAGATCTGCAGCGACGGATCTTCAAAGTGGTTCATGCGGCGGGTAACGCCCATGAAACCCAAGACGTACAGCGGCATGAAGGCGACATAGAAGCCGACCAGCCAGAACCAGAACGAGCATTTGCCCCAGAACGCATCCAGGCGGAAGCCAAACGCCTTCGGGAACCAGTAGTTGATACCGGCGAACAGGCCGAAGATAACGCCGCCAATGATCACGTTATGGAAATGCGCGATCAGGAACAGGCTGTTGTGCAGCAGGAAGTCGGCCGGCGGAACCGCCAGCATCACGCCGGTCATGCCGCCGATCACGAACGTGACCATGAAACCCACGGTCCACAGCATCGGCACGTCGAAGTTGATCCGGCCGCGGTACATCGTGAACAGCCAGTTGAAGATCTTCGCGCCCGTCGGGATCGAGATGATCATCGTGGTGATGCCGAAGAACGAGTTGACGCTCGCGCCCGAACCCATGGTGAAGAAGTGGTGCAGCCACACCAGGTACGACAGCACGGTGATCACGACGGTCGCGTACACCATGGAGGCGTAGCCGAACAGGCGCTTCTGGCTGAAGGTGGAAACCACTTCGGAGAACACGCCAAACACCGGCAGCACCAGGATGTAGACCTCGGGGTGGCCCCAGATCCAGATCAGGTTCACGTACATCATGGCGTTGCCGCCGAAGTCGTTCGTGAAGAAGTTGGTACCGGCGTAACGATCCAGCGCCAGCAGGACCAGCACGGCCGTGAGGACCGGGAAGGCAGCGACGATCAGGACGTTGGTGCAGAGCGAGGTCCAGGTGAAGACAGGCATCTTCATCATGGTCATGCCCGGCGCGCGCATCTTCACGATGGTCGCGATCAGGTTGATGCCCGAGAGCGTCGTTCCCACACCGGCCACCTGTAGCGACCATATGTAGTAGTCGACACCGACATCCGGACTCTGTGCCAGGCCGGAGAGCGGCGGGTAGGCCAGCCAGCCGGTGCGGGCGAATTCGCCCACGAACAGCGAGGCCATGACCAGCAGGCCGCCGGCGACCGTCATCCAGAAGCTGAAGTTATTCAGGAACGGGAAGGCCACGTCGCGCGCGCCGATCTGCAGCGGCACCACGTAGTTCATCAGGCCCGTAACCAGCGGCATCGCCACGAAGAAGATCATGATCACGCCGTGGGCGGTGAAGATCTGGTCGTAGTGGTGCGGTGGCAGGAAGCCGGGGTTACCGTTGAAGGCAATGGCCTGCTGGGCACGCATCATCAACGCATCGGCGAAGCCACGCAGCAGCATGACGATGCCGAACACCATGTACATGATGCCGATCTTCTTGTGATCGATGCTGGTGAACCACTCTTTCCAGAGGTAGCCCCACAGCTTGTACTTGGTGATGACCGCCAGTAAGGCGATGCCACCGATCGCCACGCCGGCGAACGTGGCGAGCAGGATGGGCTCGTGGTACGGAATCGCCTCAAGGGTGAGGCGTCCGAAGATCAGTTTGGCTAGATCGGGCGTATTCATTACCGGACTCGGCAAGCTTAAATCGATGGGGGCGACCGCTTAGAGCGGGCGTCCGGCGGGCGTCATGGCTTCACCTGTGGTGCCGCGAGCGGCGCACAGGGCGCCCACGTAGCGGCGACCATCGTCGTTCAGGCCGAGGCGCGAGCGGGTCTTGGCGTCGAGCGAAGTCACGTTGTACGTGCCCACGATGCCCTGCCCACCGGCCTGGTCCAGCGCCATCATGTCACTGGTGCACATGCGGTTGGCTTCGACGCAACGGTTGAGGATGCGGTTGTACAGGTCGCCCGCCACCGAGCCGTAGTAGTGCACCGGCTCGCGTTCGCTCGGCTGCTCCAGCTTCAGGTAGTCATCGCGCTGCAGCGCATCGCCGCTGGCCTTGGCCTTGGCCACCCAGGCGTCGAAATCGCCCTGCGAGAGGCTGTGGAAGCGGAAGCGCATGTCGGAGAAACCGGCGCCGCTGTAGTTCGCCGAGATGCCCTCGAAATCGCCGGTCTTGTTCATCACGGCGTTGAGCTTGGTCTCCATGCCCGGCATGGCGTAGATCATGCCGGCCAGGCTGGGGACGAAGAAGGCATTCATCACGTTCGAGGCGGTGATGTGGAATTCGATCGGGCGATCGACCGGGGCGGCCATCTCGTTGACGGTCGCAATGCCCTGTTCCGGATAGAGGAACAGCCACTTCCAGTCCAGCGCCACGACCTCGACCACCAGCGGCTTGGTGCCGGCGGCGACGGGGCGGGACGGGCCGATCTGGTCGAGCGGGCGGTACGGGTCCAGCTTATGGGTGCTGGTCCAGGTGATCGCGCCCAGGGCGATGATGATGATCAGCGGGGCCGACCAGACGATCAGCTCCAGCACCGTCGAGTGGTTCCAGTCCGGATCGTACTCGGCCTCGGCGGCCTTGCTACCGGCGCGGTACTTCCAGGCGAAGTGCAGGATCAGGAAGATGACCGGGACGATGATGATCAGCATCAGGACGACGGAGATGAAGATCAGGTCGCGCTGCTGCCGGGCGACATCACCGGACGGGGAGAAAAGAACGGCGTCGCAGCCTGACAAAAGCAGGGCCAGGGCGGGGATCAGCAATCCGCGCAACATCTTCATGGACATTCGCATGTGGGAGCTACCGTGGGGACCCGAAAAAATACGCCGAATTTCACGTTAGGACCATAGGACACTTTGTCCCATGGGATCCAAGCCAGACGCCCCCGCCGGGGGTATGCTGTAGCCAAGCACAGTTAGGGAGTTGGTCGATGTCGAGCATTTCACACGCCCCTCACCATGCCGTCGACGTCGCTGAAAACGACGTCCGCCGGCAGCACCAGGCCAGCCATGCGCCGGTGGCGCCCAATGAGATCGCCGTGGGGGTGGTGATCGGCCGGGCCTCTGAATACTTTGACTTTTTCACGTACGGCATCGCCTCCGTATTGGTGTTTCCGTCGGTCTTCTTCCCGTTCCTCAACCAGGTCGATGGCATCCTCCTGGCCTTCACCATCTTCTCGTTTGCCTTTATCGCCCGGCCGTTTGGTACCACGCTTTTCATGGCGATCCAGCGTAATTTCGGCCGGAGCACCAAACTGACGGCCTCGCTGTTCCTGCTGGGCACCTCGACCGTCTGCATCGCGTTCCTGCCGTCCAATACGACCGGCGGCTATACCGTCATCTTCATCCTCGGCCTGCTCCGGTTCTTGCAGGGCATTGCGCTCGGCGGCTCGTGGGATGGCCTGCCCTCCCTGCTGGCCCTGAACGCCCCGAAGAACCGCCGCGGCTGGTTCGCCATGCTCGGCCAGCTCGGCGCGCCGGTGGGCTTCCTGATCGCCGGATCCCTGTTCCTCTTCCTCCATACGCAGCTTTCCCGCGAGGATTTCCTCGACTGGGGCTGGCGCTACCCGTTCTTCGTGGCCTTCGCCATTAACGTGGTCGCCCTGTTCGCCCGCCTGCGCCTGGTGGTTACCGAGGAATACACCCAGGCCCTGGAGGAGTGGGTGCTTGAGCCGATCGGCACGATCGACCTTGTCCATGCGCAGGGTTACAACCTGTTTATCGGTGCCTTCGCCGCCCTGGCCAGCTATGCGCTGTTCCACCTGGTAACGGTGTTCCCGCTTAGCTGGATCGCGATCGACCACTCGCAGAGCATTGATAACGTATTGACCGTACAGATCATTGGCGCGCTCGTCGCGGTGCTGGCCACGGTGGCCTCGGGTGTCATCGCGGACAAGTTCGGGCGCCGTAACACCCTGGGCACCATGGCGATCCTCATCGGCCTGTTTGCCGTCGCGACCCCGTTCCTGCTCGATGGCGGCCGCTTCGCCCAGGATACGTTCCTGGTGCTGGGCTTCGCCCTGCTCGGCCTGTCCTACGGCCAGGCGGCGGGCACGGTCACGTCTAACTTCGAGAAGCGCTACCGCTATACCGGTGCGGCCCTGACCACCGACTTCGCCTGGCTGATCGGCGCGGCCTTCGCCCCCTTGGTGGCGCTTGGCCTGTCGTACCGCTTCGGCCTGATCGCGGTCAGCGCCTACCTGCTCTCGGGCGTGGTCTGCACCCTGCTGGCCCTGCGCATCAACAAGTCGCTGGAGGCCCCGCGGCCCGAGCCGGCGGCGCCGTAAAACACTGAAAGAAAAGGCCCCCGCTTCGGCGGGGGCCTTTTTTGTGTGGCTGGCGGACGGCTACCGGTGAACCGGGTAAGGCCCGTCTTCGAACACTTCATCGTGGTAGCCCTTGGCGCCGATTGCCAGGGCCATGGGGCTGCGGAACTCTGTGCCGCGGCGCAGGCAATCCAGGACGAAGGCAAAATCGCGCTTCGGCTGCCAGCCCAGGTCGCGGACCGCCCGGCGGCTGTCGTAGACGCGATCGAGCGAGGGCAGGAGCTTCCAACCCTTGTCGGCGTATAGCGCATCGACGTCCGGAAACAGCCGGCGCACCACTCCCGCGGCATCGGCGCGCAGCGCCCCGACGTCATCGCGGGTGAACGGCGGCGGGGACGAGATGACATAGCGGCCGAAGCGGAGCGTTGGGGCCTTATCGAGGGCCAGCAGGTGGGCGCCGACGATGTCTTCGATATCGGTCCGGCGGTAGAGCAACTCGTTCGCCTGCATGTTTTGTGTGCTGTACTCGGCACGAACCCCGGCGCTGTCGTCATCTTCTGGAAAGAAGCGCGACGTTCGTAGCACGATCACGGGCAAACCATCCTTGCGGGCGACCAGTTCGCACATGCTCTCGGCGGCGATCTTGGTGGCGCCGTAGATATTCTTCGGGATCGGAACGACGTCCTCATCGATCCATGCGGCGGGCTGGCCAAGGGCGGGCGAGAGGGCCGCGCCAAAGGCACTGGTTGTGCTGGTGAAGACGAAGGCGCCCACGCCGTTCGCCAGCGCCGCCTCCAACAGGGCCACCGTGCCAGCCACGTTGGTATCCACAAACTGGCGCTTGCTGTGCGTGGCGACATGCGGCTTGTGCAAGGTGGCGCTGTGGATCACCCCGGTGGCGCCGGCCATGGCGTCGCGAACAAAGGCTTCGTCCGAGATCGAGCCCACGTGGTCGGTGAAGGCCGACGGCTTGATGTCGATGCCGCGGACCTCGCGTCCCTGGGCCCGCAGCTGGCGCACCAGCGCCTCGCCCAGGTGACCCGCGCTGCCGGTGACCAGGATCGTCATCGGGCCGCCCTCACCACATCAGGTCGTCAGGCACGGCAAACTGTTTATAGAACTCGTCGTCGTCATCGGCCGGGAGTGGGTCGCCTTCCTTGCGGCCGTGGTCGAGCACGATCACGTCGGGCGCCCGGGTGTAGATCTTGTCGGCCGCCAGGCGGGGAATCATCTCGAAGCCCTCGCCGTGACGGACGATGACCAGCATGCCCACCGCCAGCTGGGCTCGCTGCGCATCGCTGGTCAGCACGCTGGTGATCCGTTCGCCATCATTGAAGCGGTAGGGCGTATCGCCATCGCGCTTCACCTTGACCAGATCGACGATCTGCCGGACCTGGGCACGAATCTCCTTCACCTTAGCCTCGGCGTTGCGCTCTGCCGCGAGCGCGCGATCGCGCTCGGCCCGCTCAGCCTGGAGCTGGCGGGTATCGACCTTATCCTCGGCCGGCGCGGCAGGCGCTTTGCCCTGACGCTGCTTCGCCTGCTCGCGCACGGCCTTGGCCAGCTTGTCCTTCTTGACGAGGCCGGCTTTGAGGAGCTGTTCCTGGAGGGGATTACGCATGACGGGGTACCACGATGACGCCGGGGAAGATCCCGAATCATAGCGCTGTCAGAGGTAGCGCACTTCAACCGTGATCGGACGGCGGAACGTGCCACCGCGTACCGTGTCCCGGGTCTCGCGCAGGCGCACGTTGAAGTCGTACCGGCCGCCGGTACGCACCGCGCTCTTCTCCAGTTCGTGACCAGGCGCGATGGTCGCCTTGCTCTCGTCCCCCAGCTCCAGCGCGACGTTTTCAGGGCCGGATAAGCTGAACCACCCGGGATGACCCGGCTCGGCGTCCGCCTCTCTGCCGAAACGAAACCGGACCGCAAGCCCCACCGGGTCACTGCACGATTCCATGTGCAGCGCGAAGGGCACGTTGGTGATCTTACCGGTGAAGGTAATGGTGCCGGTTTCAGCAAATGCCGCCGGAGCAGCCAGGCCTGCTACCAGCAGGGCGGAAGAAATAAGCTTGAGGTTCATCCAATCAACCTTTCTCAAAAGTTACGTAGTCAACGGCCCACCATGGACCGCCGGCCTGGGGTGACACGGGTCACCCCGCGCGACACGTAGCCGGGCCCGTCTACGCGAGCGCTAGAGAAAGTTTGTCGGATTACCCCTACACGGGGATATGGAATTTTCCTCAAAAATTCGAGTTTCTATGTAGGAATTCGGAATAATTGAGAAAATGCTTCAAGGCAGAAAAATCTCAACCTTCCTGCGGAGCGGGCACGTCGCGACGCCGGAACCCACCGCGCGCAAACCACGCCACGACGAGCGGCATGAGGATAAGCGGGATGTTGCTCATCCCTGGAATCCAGAAGGCAAGCGCGAACGACAGCGTCGACATCAGCGGTAGCGCCAGTGTGCGGCGACGCATCGCGGTGATATCGGCGATAGCGACGCCTTCGTGCAGGAACGGCGCACGCAGCGCCGTACGGAAGAGCCGCCATTGCAGCAGCCCTGCGATAAACAGGTTGAGCGAGTAGAACATCTCGGGAATACGCTCCGTGGGATGCGTGCTCATCAGTGCCGAGGAGAACGGCATGAAAGCCACCGACATCAGCAGTGCCAGGTTGCGCCACACGAGCGAGGGGCCGTACTTTTGTAGCATGCCGAAGACGCGATGGTGCGCGGCCCATAGCGCACCGACCACCACGAAGCTCAGGACGAAGCCGAGGAAGTGCGGTATCAGGTGCCCGAGCGCCTCGAGCCAGGCGGCATCATCACCGCCCTTCAGGTCCGGAACCTGGATCTCGATGACCAGCAGCGTGATCGCGATAGCGAACACCGCGTCCGAAAAGAACGTCAGCCGTTCGAGTTGCTGATCCTGCCCATGCGACGACATGCTCGGTCCCCCCGTTTTTTCGTGAGGGCAGATCATCGCCTCGCCGGTGGCCTGGAGGCAACCACCGGCAAGGCGGGGCGGGTCAGTCGAGCGAGGACGCAGGACCGAAGAACTCGTACTTCGCCCTGTGTTCCGGCACGCCCAGGTCGCGCAGTGCGTTGCGGACGCTCTTCATAAAAGGCTTGGGTCCGAGGAAATAAGCATCCATGGCATCGACCGCCGGCAACCAGGCGGCAAGGAGGTCGCGGTCGATGAAACCGGTCGCATGCGGCTCCGGGTCACCGTCACGCGGGGCTTCATAGCAGTAGTAACGCTTGAGGTTCGGGTGATCCGCAGCTAACGCGTCGATCGCATCGCGGAACGCATGCACGCCGCCATGCCGGGCCGCATGGATGAAATGAATGGGGCGCTGCGTGGCCAGCGCCTGCTCCAGCATCGCCAGGGTCGGGGTAATACCGACACCGCCACTGATCAGTACGACGTCACGCTCGCTTTCTTCCAGCGTAAAGTGACCCGCGGGCGGGAACAGCTCCAGGGTATCGCCAACGTGCAGGCGATCGTGCAGGAAGTTCGAGACAGCGCCCCCGGGGTGACGTTTCACGCTGATGCGATAACCCTTGCCGTCGGCAGCGGCGGAGAGCGAGTAGTTGCGGCGCATGTCCTGCCCATCCACGATCACGCGCAGCCCGATGTACTGGCCCGGCGTGTGTGTGTACACCGCGCCGCCATCGACCGGCTCGAAGCGGAACGACGTGATCTCTTCGCTCTCGGAGGTCTTCTCCACCAGCCGGAACGCACGGCCATCGCGCCAGCCACCAGGGGCATCTGCCTGCGCGTCATATATCGTGGCTTCGGCACCGGCCAGGATGTCTGCCAGTTGGCCATAGGCTGCGGCCCACGCATCGATGACCGCATCGGTGGCAACCTCGGCGCCGAGAACCTCGCGGATCGCACGGAGCAGGCAGCCGCCGACGATCGGGTAATGCTCCCGGCGAATGCGCAACGAGACGTGTTTGTTGACGATGACGTTGACCAGGTCACCCAGCGCCTCCAGGTGATCGATGTGCTTCGCATACATCAACACGCCATTTGCGAGCGCGCGGGGCTGCTCACCCGTCAGCTGGTTAGCCTGGTTGAAGTAGGGGCGCACCTCAGGGTTCTCGTCGAGCAGGATCCCGTAGAAATGGGTGGTGAGCGCCTCACCGCCGGCCTCAAGCAGGGGCACGGTCGCGCGGATGATGGCTTTATGTTCCGTGGAGAGCATGGGCTGACCTTCTTGTACTGTCGTTGGGGATGGCCTTTTCCATCCACGACACGTGCCAACCGCCTGCGACCTTCTGGATCAATACCTTATCCGGCAACCGGGTCATAATGACTCGTATAAGCCTCGGGTCGATTCGACCTGGCCGGGAGTCAGAATGACTGCGTCCAACGCCATCCTCGCTTCACTCCTTCCGCTGGTCGACGACCTCGCGCGCGATGTGCCGGAGGCCGAGCGCTTCAGGCGCCTTCTCGAGGCCATGCGCCAGCTGGTGCCTTGCGACGCTAGCGCCTTGCTCCGGCTCGAAGGGGACGAACTGGTCCCGCTTGCCGTGGATGGCCTGAGCCTGGATACGTTGGGCCGCCGCTTTCGCGTGAATGACTACCCGCGTTTCCGCGCACTGCTCGCCCAGGAAGGCCCGACCCTGTTCCCTTCCGATAGCCCGCTCCCCGACCCTTACGATGGCCTGGTCACCGGCGAACCCCACCTCGACGTGCACGACTGCATGGGTTGCCCGCTGCAGGTGGGCGGCCAACCCTGGGGCCTGGTGACGCTGGATGCCCTGGAAGCAGGTCGCTTCGATGCGGCGGACCTGGAAGCATTGCGCGCCTTTGCCAGCCTGGCAGGCGCCACCGTGGCGGCAAGCGATCGCATGCGCGGGCTCGAGCGCGTGGCCGAGCGCGAACGCTCGCGCGCCGAAGGCTTCCGCCTGGCGGCGGGCCAGGCGCCCGCGCGCCGGCTCACCGGCCTCAGTCCCGCGTTCCGTCACCTCACGGAAGACATCGCCACCGTCGCACATAGCGACCTGACGGTGCTGGTGCGCGGAGAAACCGGCACGGGTAAGGAGTTGGTCGCCCAGGCGATCCATGCCGCCTCGTCGCGAGCGGACCGCCCACTGATCGCGGTGAACTGTGCGGCGCTGCCCGAGCAGCTACTGGAAAGCGAGCTGTTCGGCCATGTGCGTGGCGCGTTCTCGGGTGCTACGACGGATCGTCGCGGCAAGTTCGAACTGGCCGACCACGGGACGCTGTTCCTCGATGAGGTCGCCGATCTTTCCCTGGGCGCACAGGCTGCGTTGCTGCGGGTCATGCAGAGCGGCCAACTGCAACGCGTCGGCTCGGATCGCGAGCACCGCGTCGATGTACGTATCATCGCCGCGAGCAACCGCGACCTTGCCGATGAAGTGCGCGCTGGCCGGTGCCGGGCAGACTTCTACCATCGCCTCAGCGTGTATCCGCTCGTGGTGCCTGCGCTGCGCGAGCGTGGCAACGATGTCCTGCTCCTCGCTGGTCGCTTCCTGGAAGAAAGCCGGGCGCGACTGGGGTTGCCGGGGGTTCGCCTCGCGAATGAAGCACAGGCGTTGCTGCTTGCCTGGTCATGGCCTGGCAATGTCCGCGAACTGGAACACACGATCGGCCGCGCGTGCCTGAAAGGCCTGGCCCGCGTTGGCCGGGGCAAGGTGCTTGTCATCGAAACCGGTGACCTGGACCTGGTCGGCCCGATGACACCGCCGGCACCTCATCCGGAGACGCCTCCACGCGGGGCCGACGCCCTGCCCCTGCGCGCGGCACTGGAGCTCTACGAACGCCAGCGTATCGAAGACGCCCTGGCACGCCACGACGGCAACTGGGCCGCTGCGGCGCGCGAGCTGGGCATGGACCGGGCAAACCTGCGTCGCTCTGCGTCCCGCCTGGGCCTCGATTAGCAGCCAGGTTACGCGTATCCGGCAAAATAGCCCGGCTCACGGTCGCGAATCCAACGAGCAGCCCTACCGCCACCGAAAAACGCAACGGTCGCCAAGCGCGTTGCGTCGTCCGCTGTGGTAGCGTCGATCTGCTATTGCTTGCGTTTCCTTTCCTTCTGCCTCTGTACGCCGCCTTGAGTTACCAGCACGCGACCTCCCACATGGATGACCCGACCCTGACGACGCGCGATGCCGCGCGATTGCTTGGCATATCTGTCAGCACGGCACAGAAATGGATCGAAAGTGGCGCCCTGGCCTCATGGAAGACACCGGGTGGCCACCGCCGCATGCGCCAGAGCGCGGTCATCGCCCTGCTCGAAGAACGTACAGCGCTTGCCGCGGACCCGCTGCAGGCGATGTCCGCCGAATTACGCCCTGAGCGGACGCCTGGCTACCCGGTGCCCAGTGACGAAGCGGCGCGCCTTCGCGCGGTAGGTCGAACCGGGCTGCTGGATACGCCAGCGGAGCCAGCCTTCGATCGGATTACCTGGCTCGCCGGGCTCATTACCGGCGCACCGGTCTCACTCATCACCCTGCTCACGTCGCGCCGCCAGTGGTTCAAGTCCCACCACGGCACGACCATGACGGAAACCCCACGCGAGTGGGCGATCTGCGGCCACGCGATCCTTGGCAAGGACATCATGATCGTGGAGGACGCGCGCACCGATGAGCGCTTTCGCGATAACCCGCTGGTTACCGGGCATGAGCCCATCGTATTTTACGCGGGCTGCCCCTTGCGTGGCCCCGATGGCCAGGCTGTTGGCGCGCTTTGCGTGGTCGACCGCGTGCCACGCCAGCTGGACGCAACGCAGAAGCAAGGCCTGCGCGCCCTGGCGGATATCGCCGAGGACGAAATCCGCCTGTACATGGCCGACCACGGACGCCGCTGGGCTTAGCCCGCGGGCGGCGACCACGGGTCGTAGCTGCCGAAGTACCAGAGACGGCCTTCCGGGTCGCGCGCAGAATAGCCCGCGCCGCCATAGTCCTTCTCTTCGTAGTCGTCGATGATCGTCGCGCCGTGAGCTTTGGCGTGTTCGTAGTGAGCCTTAAGGTCCACCACGGTGACGCAAGGACACTGCGTTTCGCGACCGCCGATCTGGTCGGGCTGCACGATGTGCTCCGCGAATGGCGTTTCGTCGATCACCGAGCCGAGCATCAGCATGCCGTCGCCGTAGGTGAGCTGGGCGTGGACGACGAGGTTGGGATTTGTCTCATCGGTGTAGACCGCATGCTCACTGAAGCCGAAGGCATCGCAGAGGAAGCGAATCGCGGCATGGGCGTCGCGGTAGCGCAGGCAGGGGATGATGGTGCTGGGCATGGCGGGGCTCCCTTGGGGGAGCCCTACCTTACCGCGTCTGAAGCCCGGCTGTTGTAGGAGCGCGCTTGCGCGCGATCGGGGTTGCGGCAAGCCCCCATCGCGCGCAAGCGCGCTCCTACAG